>NZ_JBFRCT010000008.1:0-380796 GCF_052113225.1 Paenibacillus sp. YAF4_2 | reverse complement strand
GCCGCGGCCTCGCGCCAGCGCAGCCAGCGCGAGCGCGAGCGCGCCTAGCGCAGCAGCTGCGCCGGCTGCGCCAGGGAAAGCGCCGCTACTAAGCTCGGCGGCGGCCAAAGCCACTGCGGCGCCGCCTGCCAGCGCGGCGCCAATCCATAGCGGGCCGGCTTCGCCCCGGCCCGTCTCAGCAGGCGCGGCTGACACTTGCAGCCGCTCCATCTCCCACTCGCGCAGCGCCGCGTCGCAATTGTTCCATGCCGCGCGCATCGCCTCGCTCGTCTGCGGCAAAAATGCTGCCCCGCCTATTGCTGCACGACTGCTTGCAGCCTCAGCCCGAGCCAGCTCCATTTCCGCTTCAGCAAGCAATTGTGCGGCTTCGCGCTCCTGCTGCATTGCCGAGTGCAGATCAGCATTTAACCGCTCTGCACCTCGGCCTGCTTCGGCTTCAAGCTGTTTTGCCCCTCGCACATACTCCCGGTCAGAGACCGTAAGCTGTAGATCGCGCAGCTCTTGTTCTCCCCAATTTGGAGCTATACGGCGCAATAATCTGGCCAGCGCTTCCTCATCCGACTCTAGCTCTGCATTAAGACCATTTCTCTCCTCCCGCAGCAGCTGCATCCTTTCACTCTCCAGCAGCAGTGATTCTACCTCTTCTGCTCGGGCAAGAAGCTCATGATTTACGAGAATGGCCTCACTCTTTTGCTGCGCCAGTTGCTTCTGTTGTTCAAGCTGCTCAAGCTCATAAATCCGGGTGCTTCGCTCTTTCTGCAGTTCATTCCACTCCAGATCCGCTTCTACTGAGATCCGTTCCGCTTCAGCAATCCCTTCTCGTTCGCGGCCAAGCGCAAGGCTCTTCAGCCAGATTGGCCTAATGGCATGGGCCTTTCCTGCCAACTGCGCAGCCACTTGTTGAAGAGGCAATTGCTCGTCCAACTGACCCAGTTCTACCGCGAATTGTTCCAGCTGACCACTTAACTCATTGTAAAGTTGGATCGCATCCGCTTGCTTTCGCAGCTCCTGTTCGGTTTGCTCCAGCGTCTTCAGCTGCTTATTCATCTGCTGATTCGTACCCCGTGGTTTGAAAAGCTGTTCCATTTCCTGCTGCAGCCGTTTCTCGGCAGCGATAATCGCTTTGCCATTCTCCCAGCCAGCATGATACAAATATCTTCCCAGCTCGTCATGCGACAAAGCCCCAACTTCCTGCAGCTCGGTTAAAGTAATGGCGTAAAGCTCACGAAACATTTTTTCACTCGCTCCGCCTAAAAAACGCCGTTCCCATTCCTCTTGCGTTGGCCAGCTTTCTTCGGTCTGTTGATCGTCGCTCATCCATCTAAGCTTCAGACGGCCCCCATTCTCATTCGCATACCGCTCTGCGATATAGGTATGACCGTCGTCATCCTGGAACAGCAATTGCCCGCCATGGCTGCCACCATAAACGGGCTCCTGCCGCTCTGCTGGTTGATTCCGCCTCGCAAAACCGTAAAAGATTGTCCGAACAAACCCGAATAATGTGCTTTTTCCGGCTTCATTCATCCCATATAACACAACAGAAGGTGCATCCAGCCGGCATTTCAGGCCCTGCAGCTGGCCAAAGCCGTCAATTCGAGCCTCAAGCAGCCTCACTCTTCCTTCCTCCTTTCAGTGACATCTGCCACAAGCATCCCAAGTGTCAGCTCCCTTGCTTGCTCCAGCCAGCGCTCAGGCAGCTCGTCCCATTGCTCACGCAGTATTCTGCCCAGCTTCGCATGGCCAGCCAGCGTCACTACTGCCGCTGCCGCTTCCTTGTTCCACGCTTCCCGATCTGCCTCTAATCGCTTCGTTAAACGGTACAGCTCACCTGTAAAGCTATCTTCCTCCTGAAGGACAGACAGTTCTATATTTGCCGTTGTGCCTGCTTCAATCGCATATATCCATACGCCATGCGTGAAGTGACTATCCTGCAGCTGCTCAAGCAAGGTCCGGATAATAACCGGATCAATTAGTTTATGATGCAGCGGTCCTTGACCCTTCAGTTGCAGACGCGCCATAATCGCTTGCCCGCTACTTTCCAAGGAAAGCTGTTCTGCCGTATCTTCAAGCCGCATCAACAGATCCTGCTCAGTATCAAGTCCGGCAATGGAAAGCTCGGCCTCAAGCCAACGGACCTCATCAAGGGGCACAAACGTCATTTGCACAGCATGCGCTGCTGACACCTCGACGATATAACAGCCTCTTGCCCCCGTTTCTCTTGGATTACGCCCCTGAATATTACCGGGATAAACAACATGCGGGTATTCATGGAGTACCTTTCTCGTGTGAATATGGCCAAGCGCCCAGTAATCGAAGCCTTTACCAAGCAGCTCCTCCAAGGAACATGGCGCATAAGGATCATGAGCCTCATCTCCATTCACATTGCCGTGCAGCATCGCAATATGAAATGGAGCATCCGACTGCGGAAAATAACCTGCTGCTAAATTCTCAGTCACATGGCGCCGTGCATAGGACATCCCGTAAACAAAAGCAGCCAGCTCACCGTTTCTGCAGTAAGCCGGCCGATATTCCATTTGATCCGAACCAAATTGCGTTACGTTGGACGGAAGCTTAAGATCCGCTCTTGCACCATTAAGCGGGTCATGATTACCGTGTATAACAAACACAGCAATCCCATGCTTCTGCAGGCGCTCCCATTCCTTCAAAAGAAGCAGCTGCGCCTTAAGCGACCGGTCTGCCTCATCATACAAATCGCCTGAGAGAACGATAAAATCAACCTGCTCCTGGATGGCCGTCTCCGTCAAACGGCGTAATGCCCCGAAGGTAGAAGCCATCAGCTTCTCCTTCAGTTCATTTGGAACCTTGCTCATCCCGCGAAACGGACTATCCAGATGCAGGTCAGCTGCGTGTATAAATCGAAAAGGAATCGTCACCCTTATTCCTCCGGTTTCAACGATAGATAAACTTTCTTCATCTGCGAGATGACACGCTGGAGCGAATAAACCTTTTTCGCCTTATCCCAGCCGGAACGCGCAAGATTGTAACGGTAAGTTGGATCTGTTACAAGCTTCTCGAGCGCATCTGCCAGTGCAGGCGCATCTTCCGGTGGAACCAGTAGCCCGTTCACACCGTCGTCGATCTGCTCGGCAATGCCTCCTACATTTGTACCAACCAATGCCAGCCAGCATAACGCTGCTTCTGCGAATACAGAACCAAAGGCTTCTGCACGAGATGGCAGCACAAAGACGTCAAAGAACGGCATAAATTCCTCAGGATGCAGCATATATCCGTAAAAAATAATGTCATCGTATAAATCCAGCTGTACGGCAAGCTGCTCTAGTTCTTCCCGGATCGGACCGTCCCCGATAATATGTAGAACAAACGGATGGCCGCGCCGCTTTAATTCCGCACAAGCATGAAGCAGAATATCCAGCCCTTTCGCCGGCACGAGACGGCATACCGTGATAAACTGCGGTACTGCATTCTCATGGGCAATCGGCTTGAACCGCTTCTCATCAAAGCCGTTCGGAATAACTTTAATAACGGAAGTATCCTTCATATATGGAGACAAATAAGTCCGGAAGGATTCTGAAACGGTCAGCAGCCGGTCGAGCTTCGCTTCCAGCTCCCCGTAGATCGAGGTTAGGAAACGATGTGCCGTGCTGTTCTCTTTAATTTTCCCATTGAGGACAAGCTCCCGCTCGAAGCTGGAGTGAATCGTCATCATGACAGGTGTGTCTGGATACAGCTGTTTCATGACAAGTGCTGCGATGGGATGATGAGCATGAATAATATCATAAGACCGTTTAAGGCGAAGCTTCGTCCACCAAATATAGTCCCGCATCGTCTGCAAATATTTATCGACGATTGGATCGCCGAGGAACGGTGTCACATCAAAAGTTTCAAATACAAAATCTTCTTGTCCTTTGCCTCTAACCCGCTTCGGAAGCGAGAATAATTCCATTTGCCAGCCCAGTTTCAAAAAACGCTCTTGAATGTAAGGCACCATGGAGGACACGCCGCCCGGTTGTTCCGGCGGAAAAAACAATGCCTGTAGTATATTCAATGTCCTTCCTCCTAAAAAAAATTATCACACAAGTGGCCTTCTTAGGCCATTCGTGATGATTTTTACTTCGAAAGCATAGATTGTGTAGCAATTTTTACTTCGAAAGCATAAATTGTAAAGCAATTTTTACTTCGTAAGCTGAGATTGCGAAGCACTTTCCACTACATAAGCATGTGCTTCTGCTTCATCTTTAATTTTGCCATGCTAAAAACCGATATTAATTATTAGATATGACGCTTAATAAAGGCTGATTCGTTCTGCATCATGCTTTTACCATCTCGTAAATCATGATATATTAGAACATATGTTTCTGTAAAGCAACACTCGACGGGATATGGTGATACTAAATTATGACAATTCTAACCTGGCTGACCGGCCCGAATGGCCAAATCATTTCTTCTGCATGTGTCATTATTATCCTGGTACTCATGCTTTTTATGTCGACACGTTTATACACCAGCTACCGGAACAAACGAATCTACCGGCTGCTTACGCTTACGATCCCGCTGTTCATGATTCAGAACGCGGTCCTTGCTATGCTGGCTTATCCGGAGCAAAAGCTTCCTCCGTGGCTGCATATCGTCTCGACATTATTGCAGATTGTTTCTTTTATCATTATAAACTTTGTGTTCATGAAATTATATACTCATCGTGGAGCACAAATTAAAGTTATGCCATTCCTTATTTTAATTGGCTTGACCTTTGTTATTGCCATGGGGCAGTCCCTAATCATGAATCCGTCTTCGGATACTGTGCTGCCTGGAGGACAATACAGGTTCCTCGCTCTTGATTTCTATTCTTTAATCGTTACCTTCCTTATCCTGCTGGGCACAAAAGGTGTGGAGATGAACGGGAAGTTTTCCGCCAGCCTTATTACCTATTTTGTTCTTGATCTGTCTAGAATAGCAGACAATTATGTGTTCCACGGCTCCGTAGACTGGCTGGTTCTGCTGAGTTACTTCCTGCCTATCGTTTATTTCATGCAGCTATTCCTCTTACTATTCGAGTGGGTGATCGAAAGGCTGATGATGACCTACCAATCTTCTATAACAGATGGTTTAACAGGTCTCTATAACCGACGTCATTTTACTACGAAGGCTGAACAGCTGATGCGAAGACAGAACGGATTAGCCGTTATCTTCTGCGATATCGACAACTTCAAGAAACTTAACGATACGCAGGGCCATTATAAGGCGGACGGTGTTCTGAAGCAAGTTGCGGAGATTATGAAAGAGGAATCGGCAGGTATTGGAGCGGCAGGCCGTTATGGCGGAGAAGAGCTTCTAGCCTGCATATCGCTGGAACGGGTTAAGCCCGATCGAGTTGCCGAATCAATTCGAAGCCGCGTCGAACAGGAAACGATCGTAACCGTAAGTGTTGGCGTCAGCACCTCCAAGGATGGTTATGAAGTCGTCCAACTGATTAAACAAGCAGACGAAGCCATGTACCATTCCAAAACTACCGGCAAAAACAAAGTGTCCCTATTCAGCTCTTTACCGTCCAGCAAGAAAAAAGCACTGTCTACTTAAAGCCAAACAGGGTCTAGTCTGAGGTGCAGCATGAATGCTGCCCGAGACTATACCCTGTTTTTACTTGCATGTGCCAGCGCTTTAAACTAAACCCGCGCATCTCCGTCCATTTTCCCGGGGGCAGCATCTTCGCCCCCCATACATGCGATCTACGCTAGCTGTTATGCGGCCCGCGTTGCTTGCTTAAACTGTCCCCAGCGTTTTCTTGCCCGACGCATAGGTACCCGCCACATGAGCTACGCGCGTTCCAAGGGCTTCGCCCAGAAGCAGCCCCTTCGCGAAGAGCGATTGGCTCAATGCGTCATGGGTATCCTCGACGGGTGATGTGACGCCTATACCGTAATAACTGCCGTATAGCGCGTTTTCGGGAATATTGGCCGGCAAACCGACGATCAACATCCCTTGGTGCAGCATCGGCGTAATCAGGTTCAGCAAAGTGGCTTCAATCCCGCCGTGAATGGTTGCCGTCGTACAGAAGACGGCTCCGACTTTATCGACCAGCTTCCCGTTGGCCCATAAATAGCCGAGTTTGTCGATCCATTCTTTCATGCCGGAGCTGATCGTCCCGAAATGTCCCGGACACCCCCAGATGATCGCATCCATCTGTTCGAGGTCTTTGACATTTGCCTTTTTAACATGATTAATGATGACCTCTGCTCCTTCTACCCGTTCAGCACCTTTGGCAATGGAGCGGGCAAGTTGTTCCGTATGTCCTGCTTCGCTATCATAAACAATGTAAACTTTCATCGATTAATCTCCTCTCTTGGCTCTGAAATCAAGCTCGATTCCTCACTCTTTTTCTTTTAGCGGCCTGCTGAGCTTCTTAAGCGACTCCCGGTACGCTTTATCATTCATTTCTTCCTGATGGTCTTCCTGTGCGGGAGTACCCTTTAACCGAAGAATCGCCTTCCGGTATTCCTGATCGTTAAATTGGTCGTTGTCCTTCACCGGTTCAGGCGCGAGGAACCCGCGAATAGCGTTGCGGAATTCGCCGTCTGCGCTTTGCCGATCGGAACGCACCTCTTTCTCTTTGACGGCCAGCTCCGCAGCAGGCGCCGCCTCCATCACCGCTACTGCTTCTTTATCCACCACCTGAATTGCGTCCTCAGCAGGCTTCACCTTGCGGATGAAGAAAGCAAGTACGAGCGCAGCGATTGTTAACCACGTAGCGACGACGAACGATTGGTTAATGCCATAAATCGTCGATTGTACGGTGATTCCGCTCATTGCCGCTTTGTCGGACGGATCGATGTTGCCGGCGATGATCAGCTCCTTCGCATGCGACGCGGCTTTGTTCGTCATGATGGTGACGAGGATCGCGGTGCCAAGCGCACCGGAGACGTTCCGGAGCGTCTGGGACATGGCTGAACCGTGTGCATTCAGGCGGCGCGGCAGCTGGTTAAGTCCGGCGGTCTGGATCGGCATCATCAGCATGGACATGCCGAACATCCGCAGCGTATAGAAGAGCATCATGTGGTTGTACGACGAATCGATTTCCAAATGGCTGAATTCGTATGTCGTAACGGCTGTAATGGCAAGGCCGATGACGGCCAGCCAGCGCGCGCCGATTTTATCGAACACCATACCGGTGATCGGGGACATGATACCCATCAGGATGGCGCCAGGCAGCAGCAGCAATCCGGACTCGAGCGGCGTGAAGCCGCGGATATTCTGCAGGAAGATCGGCAATAGGATCATGCCGGAGAACATTGCCATTGTAATAATGGCGTTGATCAACGCGGTAAGCGAGAACATCCAATACTTGAAGACGCGCATCTCAAGCAGCGGAGCCTTCATGACTATCGAACGGACGATGAACAGAATGAGCGAAATGGCGCCGACGGCCAGGCAAACGATGACTTCGGTGGAATCCCAGCCTTCCGTACCGGCTTCGCTGAAGCCGTACAACAGGCCGCCGAAGCCGAGCGTGGACAGCACGACGCTCAGAATATCGAGATTCGGCCGGGACGTTTGTATGACGTCCTTCATCGAGAAGGCGCCGAATACAACGGCGAGAATCGCAAGCGGTAATACGATATAGAACAGCACATGCCAGTCGTAGTGCTCGACGACCCAGCCGGAGAGCGTCGGTCCGACGGCCGGTGCGAAAATCATCGCAACGCCCATCAATCCCATCGCTTTGCCGCGCTCTTCGACAGGGAAGATGGTCAAGGTGACGATAGTCATAAGCGGCATCAGAATGCCGGCACCGCATGCCTGCACGAGACGGCCGGCTAACAAGGAGCTGAAGTCGCCCGACAGGGCACATACGATCGTACCGATCGCGAATAAGGACGACGCGAGCAAGAACAACTTTCGGGTCGTAAATCGGTTGATCAGATAAGCGCTGATCGGGACGAGCACGCCGTTCACCAGCATGTAGCCGTTGGACAGCCATTGGATCGTGCTTTCGCCGACGTTAAGATCTGCCATCATTTTCGGCAGCGCGACGTTAAGCACGGTTTGGCTTAGCAGCGCCACGAATGCAGCGATGAGCAAGGAGGCCATTATCGGCCCTTTGCGCAATTGATTGGACACCATTGTTGTCATGGCTTAAGCTTCCTCCTTGGATTGTTTTAATAAACGCAATACTTCGTTCTGGAGCCGGCTGAGCTCGCAGTGATCTTGTTCGGTCATCGACAGCAGCGGACGCATCATATTCATGCGCGTCGCATCCGTTTCGCACCAGAGCGCCTTGCCTTTCTCCGTCAGCTTCATCGTCATCGCCCTGCGATCCGCTTCCGTTCGTTTGCGCTCCAAGATACCTGCCTTGACCATCCGGTCTACGATGCCGCTCATTGTGCTGTTGCCCACATTCAGCTTCTCGGCGAGCTCGGACAAGCGGATTTCGGGAACTTCGTGCAGTACGCGCAGCACCAAAAGCTGAAGGGCGGTCAAGTTATGCTTGCTCGCCGCCTTGGACAAGATCTGGAAAAAGACTTGATTGATTTCGCGATAAGCTTGAAAAATGTCCACGATCCGCTGTTCTTCCACTGCAGCTTCCTCCATAAATAGTTTGCGTGCGAATTATTATGAACTAAAATAATATTTTATGTCAATCAGACTTCAGGCCGTTAGTTTTCCACAAAGGTCCTGCTACTTATCCCGTAGTCGAAGGTTTTGGTGCTTCTTTCCCAATCTTGTGAAATGGTGATATGATGGCGGCAAGAGACTAGAATTTCCTGTCTTGGCAAACAAACGATAACGAGGACGGTGATCGTCATGTGCAGAAATATTAAAACGTTATTTAACTTCGATCCGCCCGCAACGGCGGACGAAATTCAAGCGGCTTCCTTACAGTTCGTCCGGAAGCTGTCGGGCTTCAATCAACCATCCAAGGCTAATGAAGTCGCTTTTCAGCAGGCCATTCAAGAGGTGGCCGCCGCCGCGGAGAAGCTGTTGTCCACATTGGTGACAAATAGCCCTCAGCGCAATCGCAAGGTAGAAATTGAACGCGCTCGTATTCGCTCCATCAAGCGGTTCGGCCCCCGCGAACAATGACAAACAAGACGTGCGGATCCGCATAGGGCTTAAGTCTGGCGAGCCTTGCTTCAGATCTTCGCTCGAGCCGCGTTCGTTAGCCGGCGGTGTAGAGGGGACAGCAGGGCTATTCGCCGTGTCCAAAGTGCTGATAATAGTCTCTGAGGCTCATGACTCAGACTAATGGTTCATGGGAAGGTTAAAGAGAGTGAAAACTATCCTGCATCGGCTTAATGGGGATTTGCTTTGCGTTGTGGCCAGGGGAATCAAAGGGGTCATAAGAACCAGTATTCTTCAGGCGACCGACCGGCGATCGCCTTGAAGTTCTTAATGGATGATCAATTATTTTTTACCAATCCAGCGAGCAGCTTGCCGAGCTCTTCAACCGTTCCCGCCAAATATGTCGGTTCCGCAAGCCTCAATTCTTCTTCGTTGCCATACCCATAGCCCACTCCAATGGAGTCCATGCCATGCCGCTTAGCCCCGATAATATCATGCTTGCGGTCGCCGATCATGATGGCATCATCCGCATTCAACCCGCAAGTTAGGAGCACATGTTCAATAACTTCGCCTTTGTCTACGCGGGTATTATCCAGGTTGCTGCCGCCGATGAACTCGAAGTATTCGCTTAGCTCAAAGTAGGCGATGATTTTCTCCGCAAAATAAGTAGGTTTCGATGTAGCGACGTACAATAAAGCACCCTGCTCCTTGAGCGCAGCAAGCACTTCCTTAATGCCGGCGTACCGCTCGTTCTCGTACATCCCTCTTTCCGCGAAATACTCCCGGTAATACTTGATCGCATCCGTGCACATCTCGTCGGTAAAGCCGTAATACTCCTTAAACGAACCGGCAAGCGGTGGTCCGATAAAAGGATTAAGGACATCCAGATCATCTACCTGAATGCCAAATTTCCGCAAAGAATATTGGATGGCACTTGTAATCCCGAGCTTAGGATCCGTCAGTGTTCCGTCCAGGTCGAACAATATGGAAGAATATGTCTTACTCATAGCAGATTCAGCACCTCGGATAGTTGTTTGATTTCGAATTTCGGTTTGACTGGCGTCGGATTGGGCTTGTTGTGCGGATTGTACCAGCAGGTGTCGATTCCGCTGTTCAGCCCGCCTTGAATATCCGAAGTTAAAGAGTCTCCTACAATAAGGACCCGGCTTGGATCTATCACGCCGCCTAGCTTATTCCACGTGTATTCGAAGATACCAAGATGAGGCTTCTGGAAGCCCGTATCCTCCGAGACGATAATGTGCTCGAAGTAATGGTCCACACCTGCTTTGGCAAAACGCGACAATTGCACTTCCCGGATGCCGTTCGTAATAATCGCAAGTCTTACTTTGGAACGCAGTTCTTCGACAAGTTCCACCGCCCCGTCGAGTAAAAACGCGCCTTCGCCAAGGTAATTCAAATACCGGTCGCTAAATTCATCAGCGCCAATCGTAAAAGCCGTCCCCGCAAACAATCGGCTGAAACGTTCTACACGCAACTCGGCCAGCGAAACAGCGCCTTTTTCAAAATCATTCCACAACTCCTGATTAATCGTTCGGTACAAAGCCACGAAATCGGTATCCGGCGACTGGATGCCAAACTCTTCAAATACACTTGTTAGCGCATGATCTTCAGCTTTCTTATAGTCGAACAGCGTATCATCCGCATCAAATAAAATCACGTCATAATTCATTTCAGACAAGCTCTCCTTGCTTCTAAATAATCTAAACTTCTAGCGTTCCTTGCATAATCATCTTCGCTTGGCCGGTTAACAGGACTCGACTGCCGCTCACAGCTACCTTGACGATACCCCCGCGCTTCGATGCCTGATAGCCCGTAAGCWTTTGCTTGCGAAGCCGCTTAGCCCAGTAAGGCGCCAGCGCACAATGCGCCGACCCTGTTACAGGATCCTCCATAATGCCCGCATTCGGATAAAAGGCACGTGAGACAAAATCATACGGCGAACCTGTAGCCGCTTTCGACGTCACAATGACACCTCTGCCTCCTGCCGCCATAAGCTGCTGCTGGTCCGGCTTCAAACTTCGTACCGTCTGCTCGCTGTCAACCTCAACGACATAATCCATTCGGTTTTTGCCCGTATATCTCGGAATAAGCCCCAGCCCTTGAATTAACGCCTCCGGCGCATGTACCGGCTGAGGCGCCTCCTCCGGAAAATCCATCGTCATCCAGCCGTCGGCCGCATCATAGGTAACCGTCAGAACCCCGCTTTTGGTGACAAACCGGGCTGTCTGATTGTAGCGCAATCTCCCTGTATGCCAAAGCATATAGGCAGAAGCCAATGTTGCATGCCCGCAAAGATCAACTTCCGTCTCCGGCGTGAACCAACGCAGGTCATAGCCGTCTTCAATCTGGACCAAGAATGCTGTCTCCGATAAGTTCATCTCTGCCGACACCTGCTGCATCCAACGTTCATCCTCGGGCTTCTCAAGCAGGCACACCGCCGCGGGATTTCCACGGAAAGGCTCGCTTGCAAATGCATCAACAATATATATCGGTTTCATCGCTCCCGTCCTCCTTCTCTCTTGTACAGTATAAACGAAAGAAAAAAACAGGGACAACCCCAAGGTCCATATCATTAAGTTAACTTAAACTTAATGATATGGAACCCATGGGTACCCTGTTTATCATTACTCATCCTGAAGAGGAATAAGAAGCTCCACTTCCTCTTCTTCCAAATGCCGTTCATCAATATAAAAAACTTCAATGGCGAGTGCGCTGTCATGCTTGTTCAGCTTTCGTTCGTTCATCCAGGTGAATAACTGCTCATATGCTTCGCCGATCCGTTTGTTCGTTGTTGCAACCATTGCGTATCGATGCTCCGGGATGGTGAACTGCACCATGCCGCGGGGCAGCTCCTCCATATGATGAACTTCATAACAAGCCCAATAAGATGCGAATACTTCGTTCCCGAAGTAGGGGCTGTATAATACAGGTGACTTGGATACCGTGTTTAATTCATGTTTGCGTGATTGAAATTCACTCTGAAGCCGGATCGCTTCATCCGGAAATGAAGAATACGGACCGCAATAACTAATTCCAGCCAAATGAATAGCAGGCTTCGTAATAATGGAGCAGTTGTCCAAGCAAATTCCTCCTAAAAAGTTTTGCGGAGCAAAACTTACTTCGTAAGCAATCGCTTAAAGAATTGAAGCTGGGATGAGCATTTATCCACCAATAGCGTAACATGTTTACCATTTTTAGGATAGTATTATAATTGTTTTTTCCGGTTGCTCTCATGCAAAAAAAACAGCCGGCCCAGAGAGCCGACTGTACATCTATTTACATATTAAACACGAAATCCTCGTCACGCAATTGCTCAATATGAACGGTACGAACATAGCCATTGCCTTTTTTCGAGAAGAAGTCATGCTGCTTTGTATGTGTGCTGATTCCGTTGAAGACGATCGGATTAACCGGTTCCTCAGGGAAATGAGGTTCAAAGCCAAGGTTCATAAGCGCTTTGTTCGCATTGTAGCGGACGTAAGTCTTCACTTCTTCCTGCAGGCCAAGCGGGCTGTACAGGCTGTCTGTGTACACGACTTCATTCTCATACAATGTGTTCAGAAGTGCATATATCTCTTCTTTCAATTGCGCCTGCTCTTCAGGGCTGAAATCATTAAACAGCTCTTGTGCAAGCACACCTACATACAAACCATGGATACTTTCGTCGCGCAGGATTAAGTCGATGATCTCGCCGCTGCTTGTCATTTTGCCTTGGCCAGCCAGGTAAAGCGGATAGAAGAAGCCGCTGTAGAATAGGTAGCTTTCGAGGAATACCGAAGCTGCCATCGCTTTGTACAACTGCTGATTGGTCTCGATGCCAGCGTACCAGGAAGCGATAAGGTTCGCTTTTTTCTGAAGCTGCTCGTTTGTTTCTACCCATTGGAAGATCGCGTCGATCTCTTCTGTCGAAGCCAGTGTCGTAAAGATACTGGAGTACGACTTCGCATGGATTTGCTCCATCATCGACATAAACGCCAAGACTGCTTTGCGCTGCAGGCCTTCGACATGCTCCAAAATTTTAGGCATGCCAATGCCTCCTTGTATCGTATCAAGAAGCGTCAAGCCGCCAAGCACGTTTTTGTAAACGCTGCGCTCGATGTCGCTCATTTCCATCCAGTCCATTTTATCATCGGAGAGTGGAATTTCTTCATCTGTCCAGAACTGCATAACGTTCTGCTGCCAGAAAGTAAGAGTAAAATCGTCATCTGGACGGTTCCAGTTTACTGCTTTCATCAATCCTGCTCCTTTGGTAGAAGGCTGCTTTCCGACACTGATCATCCGGCAGCCTTATCGTTAGTTCGAATTATACGGCACAGCTTGTGCATTCCTCAACGGAAAGACGCTTTGTTCTCGTATAGTAGAGCGATTTCAGACCCTTCTGAGCTGCATAGATATAGAAGCGAGCCAGTTCACGAGTCGTTACGTTGCTGTTTACATGCAGAACCGTCGAGATGCCTTGGTCTACGTGCTGCTGAATTTCCCAAATCAGGTCAATAAGCTTGAACTGATCGATATTGTAAGCCGATTTATAGTAGAAGTAGTTTTCCTGAGCCAGATAAGGCATTGGATAATACGTCGTCGAGTTCGCATACGTACGTGTCTCGATATGTTCAACAATCGGCATAACGCTCGAAGTGGAGTTTTGGATGTACGAGATGCTTTGTGTCGGCGCGATTGCCAGACGGTAAGCATGGTACAAGCCGTACTTCTGTACTTTCTCTTTCAAAGCTGCCCAATCTTGAGGTGTAGGAATGTCCATGCCCTCGAACAGATCTTGTACTTTATCCGATGTTGGACGGAAGTCCGTCTCGATATAACGAGTGAAATAAGTGCCTTTTGCATATTCAGAGCGGTCGAAGTCTTTGAACGTTCTGCCGCGCTCTTTTGCAATTTCCATACTTTTCTCAATCGAATAATAGTTCATCATCATGAAGAACGCACTCGCGAATTCTTTTGCTTCGTCACTCTCATAAGCAATCTTATTTTTAGCGAAGAAGCCATTCAGGTTCATCGCGCCAAGGCCGACGGAATGCAGCTCTTCGTTCGCTTTACGTACACCAGGTGCGTTGTCGATTTCCGATACGTCGCTGACTGTCGTCAATGCTTCGATACCAACGTGAACGGATTCTTTAATTTTCTTGCGTTCCATGACATTCACAATGTTCAGAGAAGCCAGGTTACAGCTGATGTCGCGGCGGATTACATCGTCCATGCCGTAATCATTGATCGTCGAAGTCTCTTGCACTTGGAAAATTTCGGTACAGAGGTTAGACATCTTGATTTGACCGATATCCTTCAAAGCATGGACACGGTTAGCATTCGATTTGTTCATGATGTAAGGATAGCCGGATTCCAATTGGATCGAAGCAATCTTCGTCATCATATCACGAGCGTTCATTACTGCTTTTTTCACAACTTGCTCGTTAGCAAGCAGCTCTTCGTACATAACGTCCATATCCATGTCGTCAAGATGTTTGCCATATGCTTTATGAACGGAATGAGGACCAAATACATGCAAAGTTTCGTTCTTAGCAGCCAGCTCATAGAATTTATTAGGAATGATCAGGCCGATCGACAACGTTTTGATACGCGTCTTCTCATCAGCATTAATTTTCTTACAATCAAGGAACTCAATAATGTCCCAGCCGAAAATGTTGTAGTAGCCAGCGCCTGAGCCTTTACGCTGACCCATTTGGTCCGCATAGGAGAAGGCATCCTCCATCAGCTTCAGTACCGGCATAACGCCTTTTGCTGCGCCTTCTACACCTTTAATCGCTTCGCCGCGTCCACGCAACTTCGACAGGTTGACCGCAACACCGCCGCCGATCTTCGACAGCTGCATGCAAGTGCCAAGCACGTAGTTAATCGAGTTCAGGGAATCGTCCATCTCAAGCAGGAAACAGGATACCATTTCGCCGCGGCGGCTCTTGCCAGCGTTCAGGAACGTTGGAGTAGCCGGCTGCAAGCGCTGCTCAATCATTGCTTCCGCAATACGAAGCGCTTTATCAGCATCGCCTTCACCGAGGCTCAGCGCAACAATCGCTACGCGGTCATGGTATTGCTCCAAGTATTTCGATTTATCGTTAGTCTTCATGGCATAGTCTTTGTAGAATTTCGAGATTGCCATATAAGACTCGAATTGGAAGCCGCTGCTCTCTGTAAGCAGGAATACCGCTTCAATCTGTTCATATGTATACTTCTCATATACATTATCGTAATAATCGTTCTCTATAAGGTAGTCGAGCTTTTCACGAAGGGAAGTGAATTTAACGCTCTTTGCGTCTACTTCCTCCATAAAAGCGACAACCGCCTCTTTATCTTTATCCAATTGATAGAAGCCGTCCGCTCCGCGTTGCATCAATTCGTTGTTCAGTTCGATATGTTTCAATATTTCGCACCCTTTCGACAAAGTATTCCATATCTTGATTAGTACCGGATAATTCAAACTTCGATATTACAGGCACGTCGAACAGGCTCGAGATCGTATCCGCACTCTTCGCAAACCCGTCTCCCCAGTTACGATTCCCACTTGCGGATACCCCGCGAAGGTTCTCACCATTCCGGTTTAAGAAGGACATGACACGTTCCGGTACTTGACCAAATCCAGTCGTATACGTGACCAAAACGTAAGGCTCGTCCACCAAATCAAGCTCACCAATGGGCACCGCTCTCATATTCAATTTATTGATAAAGCGTTTCACATTGCCTGTTCTTGATTCATAGACTACCAGCATGTCTCTCTCTCCTCAAAAGAATTGCGAAGCAATTCTTACTTCGTAAGCATTAACTTAAAGAATTGCGAAGCAATTCTTACTTCGTAAGCATTAACTTAAAGAATTGCGAAGCAATTCTTACTTCGTAAGCATCCGTCTTGTAACAGCGTATTTGCTGAAATTCAGCAATATAAAAGCGCTTCTGACAGCAAAGATGTCAAATGCGCTAGTTGACAATTTCGTTGAAATCTGACTACATAACTCAATATGTAGTTGGTAAATTTGATTCTACATCAAGATATAGGCTCCGTCAATGAAAAATATGGAGAAATTATTTATTCGCCCTTTTTCGGCACTCGACTATTTTAACAGATGCGGATATGATGGGATAGTGACATTTTATTGCTAATATGGAGGTTCAAATGGACAAGCAAGTAACGCCAGAGCAGATGCGTGAAGCCGTGCTTCAACTGTTCCAGGATGCGGGCTACCAGGTACCCGCTCTGCTGCCTTACATAGATGGACTAACGCAGGAGAATGACCGCTTAAAGCAGGAGTTGAAACGTTTGAGACTTGCTGCCGCCCGCGGATCCTCTTCCCTTGATAGCATGAACAGCAGATTGAAGGACGCATTAAGAGAATAATTATTAGATCGGTATTTCGACCGGAAAGATTTAGAGCAAAATCTATATCTAGTGTCGACTTTCGAAAAAACATGTCGAATACCCCTGTTGCTTTTACGACTTATTCTGCTAAAATGATACAACCAATCAGTAAAGGTAAGGGATAAGTCATGGATAGAGGTTTCATTACGGTCATTATCGGGCCCATGTTTTCGGAGAAATCAGGGGAGCTCATCAGACGATGTCAGAAGCTGATGAAGTACGGACGCAAGCAGGTTAAGGCCTATAAGCCGGCTGAAGATAATCGATTCAGCACGGAGGAGATCGTCAGCCGGATCGGATACCGCCTCCCTGCAACCAACGTGCCAAGGGAACTTCCCCCTGCTTCCGTCGAACAGATTCTGCGTGAGACCAAGGACGCCGATGTCGTCGCGTTTGATGAAGCATCCTTTTTCGGCAAACCTATTATCGCTCTAGTAGAAGAACTAGCCTATCAAGGCAAACATATTATTGTGGATGGCCTAAATATGGATTACAGAGGCAAGGAGTTCGGATATATCGGCGGATTGCTCGCCATTGCCGACGAAATTGTCAAATTAACATCCTTCTGCGCGGTATGCGGTGATGCCGAAGCCACTTTCACGCAGCGTATTGTGAATGGACAGCCGGCAAAACTTGGCCCTGTGTTTTTGGTCGGCGATACGGAGAGCTACGAGCCACGCTGCCGTCGCTGCTTCGTTCCTCCCCACAAGGTGACAGGAGAACAATCTGACGAGCGTACAGATACGATTACGGCTCCTTAAATTCGAAAACAACAACAGGGTTGTCTCCCTCCACTTGATGTGAAGGAAGACAACCCTGTTTACATTAATATCATTTCACCGCTGCAAAGAATAAACGTTCTGAATCATCGCCCGCAGGCTTAAGCTCGAAGTCCGCATAACAATCCACCGTGCGGAAACCCGCTTTCTTCAAAGCAGCTTCCATCCAGCTGCGGTCGTATGCGCGCTGCGCATGCATTTCCTCAAAACGCTCGAACCTGCCGCTTCTCTCCTCCGCAAAGATCGTTAAATGATGCTCGATCTGAGTGCGGGACTCGTCCAGCTCGCAAGTCCATATATAGGCGACCTCATCTTCATCAAGCACGAAAGGCTGCTCCTCCGAATAACGAAGGAACACTTTAGGAGCATGAACATCAAATAAAAAAAGTCCACCCTCACGTAAATTGTCGTATGCCGCCTGAAAAGCAGCTTCGACATCCTCTTCCTCGGTCAGGTAATTGACGCAGTCACAGAAGGAGATGACAGTATCCACGGGCTCCGCCAGCGTCCAGTCTCTCATATCCTGCTCCAGCCACGTCGCCGTCCCACGCGCACGTCCAACCTGAGAAGAAGACTCGTCCCATTTGCTGCGGGCAACGGTCAGCATATCTGCTGACAGATCGATACCATAAACTTCTAGTCCGGATAGAGCGAGAGGAATGGCTATACTCCCCGTTCCACAGCCAAGATCCGCCACGGTCTTTGGCATACCGTAGAGCTCCCAGCTGTCATGGGCGAACTGGATCCATTCATCATAGGGCATGTCCTGCATCAGCTTGTCATAGACCGATGCGAATTGACCGTATGCATCCATTTGCTATTCCTCCGTACGATGCGCCGGAGTACCTGCCTCGGAATCTGCAGAATCCGCTTCAGCCGAATCCGCCAGATAGGTCCAGCTTCCCTTTTGCGTTATCAAGCCTTCACGCATCAGCTTGCCCAGCGCGCGTTTAAAGGCTGATTTGCTGATTCCAAACCGCTGCTTAACTGTATCTGCCGGCGATTCATCGGAATAAGGCATACCGCCGCCTGGACGCTCCTTCAGGAATGCGAGAATGCGGTCAGCATCCTCAAGCCGTCCTTCCTGCTTCAGCTTAGCCATCGACAGATTGACACGACCATCATCGCGAATGAACGTGACGCGTGCAGATACACGCTCGCCCAAGCGAAGCGGCCGTACACGTTCTGGTGCTGGGATAAGTCCATATACGCCAAAACCTACAACGCCTCCATCAACAAGCACAAATGAGCCCATTTGGAGTGACTTCGTTACCCAGCCTTCCACCCATTGGTTGCGCCATGCTTGTGGAGCTTCGAATACTAATGGTCCCAGCTCGTCCTCGCCGGCTGTTCTTGCAAGCAATCTTCCCGCTTTATCATGGCCAAGTACGACATGCACTTCATCGCCGGGCAGCGGACGGAATTCAAACTTCTCAGGCAGCTCTGAGATTGGCAATAGCAGCTGGCGTCCCAGACCAAATTCCAAGAAGCAGCCGAGGCGCGGATGAACATCAGCAACCTTAAGTCGTGCCATCTCACCAAGGAGAAGCGCAGGACGTTTCATCGTCGCAGCAATCCGGTCCTCAGAATCATAGAAGATAAATACCTCTACGGGATCATTGATTTTTGGTTTTTTGCCGACAAGCTCGGTATAGTGCAGCAGCACCTCCGACTCTTCATCGGTCAAAAAATAACCGTAGGGCGACACTTCACGTGCCACCCTTAATGTTAGAATTGTACCGGCTACCAAACTCATGCGAACTCCACTACCTTCGCGTCGGACCACAAACGCTCAATATTATAATAATCACGCTCATCACGATGGAAGACGTGAACGATGACATCGCCAAGGTCAATCAGTACCCAACGTGCCGAATCCATACCCTCAATGCCGCGTACACGTACGCCGCGACTCTCCGCTTGTTTGCGGATCTCCGTCGTAATCGCTTGTACCTGTGTATCTGAATTACCATGACAGATGACAAAATAATCTGCCACTAGTGAAATCTCTTTCAAGTTTAATGCCACGATGCGCTGCGCTTTTTTATCATCCGCAGCTGCAACCGTTATTTGCAATAGTTCATCTGAATGTACGGTCATAGCTCAGCCTCCTAGTTTTTCTGTTCAATTAAATCATTTCGGGCCTCAACAGTAAGCGGATAAATTCGATTCCCTTTTTCCACAAGAAAGGAGATTGTGGAATCAAAACCTGCTATTAACGCCTGTTCGAGGTTAGTCTCGCTTAATTCACGAATTCGCTCTACACCCGGAAACTCCCGTCCAGGCTCTATATAATCCGCCAGACATACCACTTTGTCCAGCTTCGTCATGCCGATCCTGCCTGAAGTGTGATAACGAATCGCATCAAGGACATCCTGATCCTTGATACCATATTCATGCTCAGCTACCCAATAGCCAACTTCCGCATGCCAAAGTGCTTTATCATGTGTAAGCAGACCTTCGTCAAGCTGCTGTTCCCGGATAATCTGTTCCATCTTGGTAATGGGCCAAAATTTCGCCACATCATGTAAAATGGCCGCAAGCTCCGCTTTAACCGGGTCTTCCCCAAACCGCTCTGCAAGAATAATAGAAGTCGCCATAACACCTTCCACATGCTTCCAGCGCTTCTCCGGCATTTGCGATCTGACCGACTCAATCATTTGTTCACGATTCATAAAGCCCTCTCCTCTTTATAAACTGATGAACGGTGTCCGGTACCAAATATTCGATCGAACGTCCCGACTGTACTCTGCTGCGGATATCGGTCGATGAAATCCCAATTGGCGGCATCGCAGACATCGTTACACGCTGGCGGAGATCATCCGGAAGCTGTTCTAACTGCACCGGCGTTCCTTCCCGCTCGAGCCCAATGAAAGTAATAAGCTCGGTCAGCTCTTGAATGCGATGCCACTTCGGAAGATCATTGATCCGATCCGAACCGATAATGTAGGAAAAAGCATCATCAGGATGCCGCTTCTTCAGCTCAAGAACTGTTTCAATCGAATAGCTCATTCCTCCGCGCTGCAGCTCAATATCAAGCGCCTTGAAGGACGGATTACCTCCTAATGCCTCTTGTACCATTTGAAGTCTTAATTCACTGCTTACGCCTGGCTGATTGTCTTTAAGCGGAGGATGATAGGTGGGGATAAACCAAACTTCGTCTAGCCCGAGGCTATCACGTGCAGCTTCAGCCGCAATCAGGTGGCCGATATGAATAGGGTCGAATGTTCCACCCATAATACCGATTCTTCTCATTCGCGCTACCTTTCTCTTCCTATAAAGGGGCTGTTATTTCGCAGCCTTTGGCAGCTCGATCTTACGGTTCTTCTCATCTGTTGCTCGCTTGTAGAGAACAATCGTTTTACCGATAACCTGTACCAGTTCAGCACCTGCAGCTTCCGCTACTTCTGCTCCGATCTCTTTCGGATCTTCCAAGCAATTGTTCAGAACAGATATTTTCATTAATTCACGAACTTCAATCGCTTCTTCAATATGACGAACCAGCTGTTCGTTCGTGCCGCCTTTACCTACTTGGAAGACCGGCGTTAAATGATGAGCGAGCGATCTGAGGTGTCGTTTTTGTTTGCCTGTTAACATTTGTTGTTTCCTTCTTTCATCTCTATAGGGTTGTCATAATTCTTAGTACCTATTATAAGGCCAGGGATTGTAATACCGTTTCACGCATAGCTGCTACAGGTGCAGATTGTCCCGTCCAATACTCGAAAGCATACGCCCCTTGGTAAATAAACATGCCAAGTCCGCCATGTACACGACAGCCGCGCTGCTCTGCATCCAGCAGAAACTTTGTACGGAGCGGATTATAAATCAAATCGCTTGCGACAGCGCCTGCCTTCAGCCATGATCCGTCAATCGGACTTGCATCTGTATGAGGATGCATACCTACCGATGTTGTATTGATGACAATATCCGCTTCCTGACAAGCTCCCTGCAGTTCATCCATCGCAGTCGCGCGGATATCTGCCAGGGTTCGGAAGGATTGCGCAAGCTCCTCTGCCCGTTCTACTGAACGGTTGGCAATGGTGATGCTCTCAGGCTGTTCACCGGCCAGCGCATACACGATCCCGCGTGATGCGCCGCCAGCTCCAATAACAACAATCCTTTTGCCTGCCAGATTTGGTTCTGCTTCTTCCTTCAGGGAACGAACATACCCAATACCATCCGTGTTATAGCCGATTAAACGACCATTATCATTCACGATCGTATTGACCGCGCCGATTGTCCTGGCGCCAGCGTCAATCTCGTCCATATAATTCATAATATCCAGCTTATGAGGAATCGTCACATTAACTCCTCTTATGCCCATTGCCCGAATGCCCGCTACAAATTCCCCAAGCTTATCCGGTGTAATATGAAAGGCCATATAGGCTCCGTTAATCCCTGTCTCGCGAAAAGCGCGATTCATCATAATCGGCGACTTCGAATGACGAATAGGGTCGCCGATAACGCCATACAGCACGGTATGGCTGTCAATCCGGTTGCCCGGAATTCCAGTGTCAAGCGCGGATCCCGTCAATGTTCCCGTTCCCCTCTCCTATATAAGCGAATCGCGAAGCACTACCTTAATGCCTTTTGGCGCATAGACGTCAACGATCGCACCTGAAGTACCATTCACTTGAATCCAGCCGAGACCAGACAAGAAAATATCCTTCTTCGCGCCGCGTGGAACACGAATGGAGTGACGAGTCCATGGCGGCATTTCATCAAGCTCTTCACGAGATGGTGCACCAAGCAGCTCGCCGCGATGATCCTTATACAGCTCTTCTGCCCGTTCCAGCTTCGTCCGATGTACATTCAGCGCATTCGAGATATAGAAGGTAAACGATTGACGCTCGCCCTCAACAAAGTCGAATCGCACAAGGCTGCCGATGAACAACGATTGCTGATCATTTAGTTGATAGACAAGCGGCTTAATCGGTTTGTCCGGCAGCAGAGACTGCAGGAAGCCGCGTGGTACAATTTCCGTCATACGTGTCGAATACACAATTCCCGGTGTATCGATAATGGCTTTGCCGTCATCCAGCGGAATATGGACTGCATCAAGCGTTGTTCCCGGATAGCGGGAAGTTGTCAGCTCGCGCTCCATATCGCTGTAGTCATGAATAAGACGGTTAATCAACGTGGATTTGCCGACATTCGTTGCGCCAACCACATACACATCCCGGCCCTTACGATGGCGCTCTAACGCTTCAATCACATGCTCGAAGCCAATGTTACGTTTAGCGCTGCAAAGGACGATATCCACGGTCCGCAGCCCTTCTGCTTTAGCTTGCTGCTGCACCCAATTGCGAAGGCGATTCAAATTCATCGACCGCGGCAGCAGGTCGACTTTATTCACCACAAGCACAATCGGATTATTGCCTACAAAACGCTGCAGGCCGGAAATTAAACTGCCCTCAAAATCAAATAAGTCGACGATATGGACAACCAGGCTGTCCGTCGACCCAATGCTGCCAAGCAGGCGTAAGAAATCATCCTGATCGACCGTTATCGATGAAGCTTCATTATAATTACGAATCCGGAAACATCTTTGGCAGATGACCGGTTCCCGGTCCATCGCCGATTCAGGCAAATAACCCGATTCTTCCGGGCGCTCCGTTTGGAGCTGCACTCCGCAGCCTGCGCATGCATGCGACTGACTTTGCTGCTCTTCTCTCACTTTGTCTCCCCCTCATACCAAGTCCCTTTTTTACGTAAACGGGAAAGAACAAACCGCTCAATTCTCCTGTTCACCCGGGTCATTATTCCTTCGTCAGCAGGAGCTATAGGTGTAACCAGAATCGTGTACAATCCCATACGATTGCCTCCCAGCACATCCGTGAGCATCTGGTCGCCTAACACAACCGTCTGTTCCACAGGCAGACCTAATACGCTTAGTGCTTTGTTGAACGATTTATTAGCCGGCTTGCGTGCGGCATGAATAAACGGAATGCCCAGCGGATTTGCGAACTTCGACACTCTCGTCTTATTATTATTCGACACAATCACAACTTTAAAGCCAAAGTCTCGAACTTCATCCAGCCATTTCGTAAGCTGAGGCGTTGCAAGCGGCTCACGTGCTCCTACGAGCGTATTATCTAGATCGGTAATGATCCCGCGGACACCCTTCTTATAAAGCTCGTCCAGCTGGATATCATACACCGAATTTACGCGTAAATGCGGCAATAATCTCTCGAACATTCTGCCAAAGTCCCCCTGCTCTATCGCTCTTCTCCTGCTATCTTACGAAACTATACCATATATTCGGATTTTGTTGCAAAGAAATACCGCTCCCATTAGGCGAGCGGTATTTCTTACCTATATCATGTACAATTACAATTCCTCTTTAACCGCTTTAATTTTTAGAATAAATCGATCGGTATCCACACTTGTCGCTTGTACGGTGCTGTACTTCGCATGTTCAAATTCATCAAGCACCTCACGGAGCAGGCTCTGCAATCGCTTATGACTTGGCGACCATCGCTGAATTGCCTCTCGAAGCGTCTCATGCTCCTGCCGTTCATAACCTTTACGTCTGCAGAGACGTAGAAGCTTCTCTGTCTCCCATACAATCCTGTCATTACCAGAATAAGGACGGCGCCATAAACGTATCCGTGTGAAACGGATCATGACATATCCAATCCCAAGAACAACAAGGACTGAAATGGTGCTCCACAGTATTGCCGACAGATTAATGCCCTTGCTGACAGGCACTTCCTCTTGCACAGTATCCTTGCTCACATCCAGTGTTGGAGTTGGCAATGCTTCCTCCTTAACCTCAGGCATCGAGTAAGGGAAAGTGAATCCAGCCGTTGGCTCGAATGGAATCCAGCCATAACCATCAAAGTAAATTTCGACCCAGGAATGAGCATCAGAGTTACGAACAGTGTAAGTTCCTGCACCATCTGGATTCAGATCCGCCTCACTTGGGATTCCACCTGCTGAAGGTACATATTCGGATGCAGGGAGAACTCCTGGAGAGAAGCCCTTCACCCAGCGTGCCGGCAGGCCAACCGAGCGTGACAAGACCGCCATCGCTGTCGAGAAGTAATCGCAATAGCCTTCCTTCAGTTCAAATAGGAATTGGTCAACGAAATCCGTACTATCATCGCTCAGCTTCGACTTATCAGGCTTATTCGTATACTGGTAGTTCGTACGAAGATACGTCTCAATCAGCTTAGCTTTATCATAGTCGTCTACCGCTTCCGCCGTAACGGTCTCGGCAAGTGCCCTTACACGGCCGGGCAAATCAGATGGCAGCTGCAAATACTTCTTATTCTCTGCCTCATCTGTAAACGCCGCTTCGGTCTTGCGTAATCCTTCTTCATTTAATATTGTTACTTCAGAAGTAACTGAATAGATTTGCGGAAATCTTTTAAGCGGACGGTCTGACCATATCAGCTCTTGTTCATCAACCGCCCATTGCAAGCTCTTCGGCAAAGCCGATGCATCCGGATCATCTATCCAATGAACCGATGTAACGGGATATGCAGAGAATAATACAGGATAAATATCATTGCGCACCATTCTAACCTGCTGTTCCACCTTCATCGTCTCCGCTAATTCACGGCTTTGCACTAGTGGCAGCTCTTTATCTTTACCTACTGTGGTAATGTGATCAAGCTCAGAGTCGTCGATCGACCAGCCTGCTCCGGAATACACCGTCTTTGTCTCCCCGCGCCAATAACTGCGATGCGATGTCGTTATGTTCATCACCGGTGAATAGTCGAAATCAAAGCCTCCGCCTAGCGAGGAGTCGTCCCTTCCATAACCGGAGCTTGACTCGCTGCTGCTCACATCAACTGGGGATGCAACACTTTTATCACCGAGGAACACGTTAACCGTCTCACCCTTGGACTCCTTCCACATCGTGTATGGATCCTGGATGATTGGTGAAATTCCCGGCATCAATATTCCTGCAGTCATCAGGACAGACAGCACAACAACAATCGGCAGCAGCAGCTGCAGCGGGTACTCAATTAATTCTCTCCAGCTGCTTGGATGATTGCGCTCAAGCCTGTGCAAATGATTGGCTACCAGCCAGATCAGGCTCAAGAATACAATCAAAGCAACTTCATCCCATAACCAGATCGGAGTAAAGGAATCTGCAATCGTCAAGACAAGGATATTTACGCTTATAAAACCAAATAATCGAGGTCTTGTCGTCACCCATTGTACAAACAAAATATAGAGCAGCAATAAGGCCCCACTAATCCATATAAAAGGATGGAGCTGCTCAGCGTAACCCCATAACCGCTCGAAAAAGAATGTCCAGTTCGACTGGTCTTGCTCCTGTACAAGTGTCACCTTTTTAAGCTCAGCAAAACGTATGGTGGCGAGCAGAGCAAGCAGAGATTGAACAATAATCCGCATAAGCTTCAAACGCTGCGGCATCAGCCAGTCTACGGCGACGGCAAGCAGGAGTGTAGAGGTAGCAACAGCAAAGGTCTCTTCCCACCAGAAGCCTTCAAATATTTGCAGGGTATTCATAATCATAAGTGCAATAAACAATTGCGACAGCTTCAAGTACCAATTGGGAGTCAGCTTAACCATTACGAATCGACAAAACGTAAACAACCGCGGAAAGACGCTCATGTCCGGCCTCCTTCCAGAACAGCGGGCAGTTCCTGCAGCTGCTTGAGTTCAAATAAAGTCCAGCCTTTGCTGCGGATCATCAGCCTCGACTGCTCTTCAAGACGCTTCACTCCGCCAATATGCATAAGGCATGGCGTCAACCCTTTGCGGGACAGCCATTCCATCGCGCGGATCGCTTCTTTCCCGGAAGTACCGCTTATAATAACTGCAAAGGAACCTGATTCAAGCCGGGAATCTGCTGCAAGCAAAGCTTTGTAAAGCCCTTGCTCCGCATCAGCATCAACAAAGGTCAAATGCTTAAGCAGCGTACCGCGCTGCTCCATACCAGCCTTTGGCGGCAGGATCGTCAGCTTTTTGCCGGAAGACATGAGGCCAATTGCAGTATCTCCCTTCAGACCGCTGTCAATAAGAGAGGCTGCCGTGGAAACAGCAAGCTCGAACCGCTCTGCAGCAGGCTCTGGATAATCAGCAGCATAACGATCGAGAATAAGGAGTGTACGCGGAAGAGATTCTCTCTCGAACGCTTTCGACTTCCAATCTCCTGTCTTCGCCGTTGCATTCCAGTGAATCCGCGATAACCGGTCGCCATACAAATATTCACGAACACCATTGATTTGTGTCGTTTCTTTCGCTGCCCGAGGCGCAACGGCATGTGAATAAGGTCCGCGGAAGCCGCTTTGGACGCTGTGCCATTGACGCAGCGGAACAATCTGAGGCAGAACGCTGAATACTGTCTCCGAGCCGAAGCTTCCGGAATGTTCGAACAGACCGAATATATCATGAGAAATACATTCTGTTGTTCCAAAGCGGTACTCCCCGCGCTGCAGCGGTGGCGTTTGGTACAAGACTTCGCCGGCTCGTTTGAAATTAGGTACAAAGGAAGCCTCGAAATGCAGCAGCTGTCCGTTATGCCGGAGCAGCCTGTCTCGAATCAGCACATAGGGAATCGGATATACACCAGGAACCTTCACCGATAGATGGACATCCAGTGTGCTGCCTGCCGTCAAAGATTGTTCGATATGGGCAGACGCTCCAGTCTGACGATAGGTACGATTGCCAGATACATGACCAATCCCGCTCCAGCGGCCTAATATAAGATAAAGCAGCAGCACATTCAAAATCATAAATAACATTAAGGCAGTCTTTCCGCCCTGAAAAAGTAAATAAAATAGTGCAGCGCCATAAATGAGCGCGATAAGCCTCCATCGTTTATGTGTCTTCGCGACCGTGCTCATCGGATCAGCGCTCCAGTCTAACCGGAACTTTGGCCATATCCAACAGCTGGGCGACGATGTCCTCAGCCCTGAGCCCATTCATACGTGCATCTGTATGAAGCAGCATTCTGTGAGATAATACATACGGGGCAAGATTTTTAATATCATCCGGCGTAACAAACGTCCGCTGCTGGAGGTAGGCGCTTGCTTTCGCCGCTCGGGACAAAGCAATTGCCGCACGAGGACTTGCACCAAGTACAACCTGTGGATGTGTACGTGTTGACCGGACAAGCTGAATCAAATAATTGCCGACGGCATCATCCATATGAACAGCAAGTACCTGCCCTTGAATCCGTTCAATATCTTCAATGGAGGATAACTGCTCCATTCGATCCGATGGATGAACACCTTCTCTTGACAGCACCATACGCTGTTCATCTGCTTCATTCGGATAACCAAGCGACAGCTTCATCATAAACCGGTCAAGCTGTGCTTCCGGCAAAGAGTAGGTCCCCTCGAAATCAATCGGGTTTTGCGTTGCAAGCAGAATAAACGGACTCGGAAGCATATACGTGTCACCGTCGACAGTAACATGCCCTTCCTCCATGGCTTCGAGTAGGGCAGCCTGAGTCTTCGTTGTCGCCCGGTTGATCTCATCGGCAAGCAGTACATTGGTCATGACCGGTCCTGAACGGAAAATAAACTGTTCCTGCTTAGGATGATAGATCGATACGCCTGTTATATCCGTTGGAAGCAGGTCAGGGTTACATTGAATACGCCGGAATTGTCCGCCTATTGTTTTAGCCAATGCTTTCACTAATTGGGTTTTGCCTGTGCCTGGTACATCTTCAAGCAGAACATGTCCGCCGCCGATGACGGCTATCATTAGTCGTTCAATCTCATTTTGTTTTCCCAAGATACATTCATTTAAGCTGCTAAGGATTGAAGAACATAATTGCATATCGGCGAGACGAGTTTCCATAGACATACCTCCTGCAGAGTAGTAAGAGTATAAAATAAGGGGATTTAGTACTATTTTACAGCAGTACCTTTGGGTAGCACAAATGAATGAACTGCCAAAAAAAATTGGAGGATTCCACATAATCCAACATCCATACAAGGCGTATTTGTGAAAAGTGGGAATTGATAATTTCATGTGATATATTGACAATATCTTCACTTTTATCCCTATATACGCATAAGAAGGTGCATTCGTTGCTCACTCAATTAACCAGCTTTACAAACCGGTTCAAAAATGTATTTAAATTCCTGTTTCCCGTTGTTATCCTTCTCTTTCTGTACACGCAAACCAGCGGCTTTATTAAAGAGATCCACCCGGCCGCCGCTCTCCATTTGCTGAAGCATCAGCATTGGATAGATCACCTTGAGCTTGGTATTCTTTGTTTTCTGTCGGTAGCGGTCATGTCAGCTTATGATGTGATATTAATGAAATGGAACCGCGCTAAGCTGCCTAACACGGCCTTATTCAAAATAAGCTGGATCGCCAATTCATTTAATAACGCCATCGGATTCGCTGGTTTAACCGGTGCGGGGCTGCGCTTGACGCTTTACCGCAAATGGGGCTTGCAAGGTCCGCACTGGCTGCGGTCACTGGTATACCAATCGTTAGCCGGTTTAACAGGACTGTCTATTCTATCCCTTCTGCTGCTTGCGGGAGTGTGGAATGATCACAGCCTGCTGGTTGATCATCCTTGGCTGTTTATAGCTATAATCCTGGTAGCCCTGTATGTCGTGTTGTTCGTATCACTTGGCAGACTTCCCAGGTTGAAAAATGTACTAGGGCTAACGGTTCAGCAAGAAGAAGCAGCTATCGCTAAAACTCCGGTATTTCAGATGATGGCCGCCTCCCTCCTTGAATGGATGATGGCAGGACTATCTTTTTGGCTGATTGTACACCTGATGGGCCTGCCTATTGGACTACGTGAATCAATGAGCATCTATGTCATAGCAGCTGTAGCCGGGGTGGCAAGCTTTGTACCAAGCGGATTAGGCTCCTTTGACGCCATTGTGCTGCTTGCCTTCCAACATCTTGGCTTGTCCCCGGACCAAGGACTCGCTGTTATTGTGCTTTATCGGATTTTTTACTGCTTTCTTCCTTGGGCTTTAGGGCTTGCCTTCGCCACAACGGAATGGATTCCTAGCAAGGAAAAATGGGCACAAACCCAGCAGCAGGTATTGAAGCCCGCCATCAAACGATGGCATACCATATGGAATTGGCCAAGCCAAACAGCCGTCCTACGCGATATCAGTACTTGGGCTCTCGCTGCACTTGTGTTTATTAGCGGTATCATGCTGCTAATCTCCGCCGCAACCCCTGGCAGCTGGCATCGTATGCATATGCTTGAGCAATTCGTCACCCCCTTTACGATGAAAGGCTCACATCAGCTGACTGTGCTTATTGGTTTGTTAATGATCATGGTCTCAGAAAGTATCCGTTACCGTGTGAAACGGGCTTACTATATGGCCTTAATACTGCTGGTCGGCGGTACGATGGCCTTAATTCTGAAGGGCTTCGAATACGAAGAGGCGATCTTCCTTTTGTTCGTCTGCCTGCTTTTATGGCTCTCTAAAGACAGATTTAACCGAAAAGAGTCCGTCTTCACTGTACGCAAAACGATCGCTTGGGCTGGAATATCGCTGCTTGTCATCGTGTTGTACTTATCCGTAGGGTTGTCTACGAACGAGATTCCACCTGGCGTATTAGCCCATGCCAAATGGCATGCACGTTATTCACTAAAGGATGACGAGCTGCTGCGGGAAGCTGTGCTCGCGCTGGCTGTCAGCTGGATCTTGTTATCAGTAAGGAGACTGTTTGTCCCAAGTCTTCCTCCTGCTCCTGCTCCCGGTCCGCAGGATTGGGAGCAGCTGCAGCAGCTTCTTGAACGTCACTCCGGCAATTTCTTGACGCATTTGATGTATATGGGTGACAAAAGCTTTATGTGGACGCCTGATCATAAAGCTGTACTCGTATATGGACGTATTGGAAAAACTTTAGTTGCACTTGGCGATCCGATTGGAGATCCTGTGTCCGTTCGACTGCTTGTTCGTCAATTCCGCGATTACGCAGACCATTACGCAGCCACAGCAGTCTTTTATCAGGTGAAAGCGGAACAGTTGCCTTTATATCATGAATTCGGTTATCGTTTCTTCAAGCTTGGAGAAGAAGCCATTGTCCAACTGGATCAGTTCCAATTATCAGGCCGGCGTAAAGCGGATTTGCGTGCGGCATACAACCGTTATGAGAGAAATGGCTTTACTTTCGAAATCATCAAGCCGCCCTTCACTCCCATGCTGTGGTCCGAACTGAAAGCTGTATCTGACGAATGGCTGGGTGACAGTAAAGAAAAAGGATTTTCGCTTGGCACTTTTCAAGAGTCTTATCTTGAGCTAGCGCCTGTTGCCGTATTGCGGGATAACGAGAATCGTGTTGCTGCGTTTGCCAGCATGATGCCGGTTTATGATAACGGTAAATCCATATCTATTGACTTGATGCGCCATCGGGATGGTCTCAGCGGAGTGATGGATGTGTTGTTTGTTCATTTACTGCAGTGGGCAAAAGGGGAAGGCTATCATGTCTTCAATCTTGGTATGGCTCCTCTCGCCAGCGTTGGAGAGTCCGTGTATGCCTATCGCGGAGAACAGCTTGCAAGATGGGTGTTCTTAAAAGGAAGTCATTTCTACGGATTCCAGGGCATACGTCGCTTCAAAGATAAATTCGATCCGGAATGGGAGCCACGTTATCTGGCTTTTCCACAGAACAGTCTTTTCCTGAAGCTGATTATTCAGGTGACAAGAATGATCTCTCGCGGCAGAAGTGATTAAGAAGAACAACCGAATGATAAATGAAAAAGCAGGGTTACCTTTAGGAAGGTAATCCTGCTTTTTTGTAAGTTTAACCCTTCGGGCGCACGACGAGCGCCGCCAGGAAGGAGAATATAATCGCCGCGGAAATCCCGGCACTCGTAACCTTGAAGATACCTGAAATTACACCGATCCAGCCTGAGTTCTCCAGCTCGGTCAGTGCACCATGAACAAGCGCATTACCAAAGCTCGTAATTGGTACGGTGGCACCCGCGCCGGCAAAATCAACCAGCGGTTCATACCAGCCGAGCCCGTCGACAATCGCGCCAACAACGACAAGTGTTGCCATTGTATGCGCTGGTGTCAGCTTCACTACATCGAACAGCAGCTGCCCCACCACACAAATAGCGCCGCCTATGATAAAAGCCCATAGAAATTGCATATTCGTTACTCCTTTCCGCCGCTGATCGCAACGGCATGTGCAATACATGGAATGCTTTCACCCTGCTGGAAGGAAAGGGGCGACAGCAAAGCCCCGGTCGCCACAACTAAGATGCGCTTTAACTCACCTTTTGCGACCTTCTTAAGCAGATGACCATAAGTCACAACGGCGGAGCAGCCGCAGCCGCTCCCCCCCGCCTGTACTTTCTGCCGGTCCACATCGTAGACCATCAGTCCGCAGTCTTTGAACGTCGTATCATCCATCGGTACGCCGTCTCTAAGCAGCAGCTCCTTCGCAAGCGGATGGCCCACACTGGCCAGATCTCCAGTTACAATCAAGTCATAATCCTTTGGTGTACGTCCGGTGTCATTAAAATGAGCCTGAATCGTATCCACCGCCGCAGGTGCCATAGCAGCTCCCATATTAAATGGATCCTTAATACCCAGATCAATAACTTTGCCGATTGTCGCATATTCCACAACTGGCCCTTCACCAGCTGCCGCTACCACAACTGCTCCCGCTCCGGTCACCGTATATTGCGCTGTTGGCGGCTTCTGCGCGCCGTATTCTGTTGGATAACGGAACTGCTTCTCTGCTGTACAGTTATGGCTGCATGTTCCTGCAAGCACATATTGGCTGGCTCCGGAATTAACCATCAGGGAAGCAAGCGCAAGTGACTCCATTGAGGTTGAACAGGCGCCAAACACGCCAATATTTGGTACGCCAAGTGTTCTCGCGGCAAAGCTGTTACTGATGATTTGATTCATCAGATCGCCGCCGACATAAAACTGCAGCTGATCTTTCTCAATACCGGCATTATTCAGTGCAAATTCCGATGCCTGCTCCATCAGCAAACGCTCTGCTTTCTCCCAACTTTTCTGCTGCATATCAAGTTCTGGGTGTACCAGATCAAAGTCTGCAGCAAGTGGACCGTCGCCTTCATCGGGGCCAACAACCGTTGCCGCTCCAATAAGGACCGGGCGATTCTCAAATTTCCATGTTTGTTTACCCATCAGCATTCTAATGTGCACCGCCCGTACCAAATATAAGATGAGCGATACCAACGAAGAAGGCAGCGACAGTACCAAATACCACAACTGAGCCAGCCAGCTTGAACATATTGCCCCCTACACCAAGCACAAGACCTTCACTCCGGTGCTCCAGTGCAGCAGAACACATTGAATTGGCGAAGCCAGTAACCGGAACGGCTGAGCCGGCCCCCGCAAACTGGGCGATTTTATCATAGACGCCCATGCTCGTTAAAATAACGGAAATGATAATAAGCACGGCAACTGTTGGATTGCTGGCATCCTCAGGCTTCATACCAGCCAAATGAATAAAGAGCTGCTGAATGGCCTGCCCCAGCACACAGATGGCACCACCTACAATAAATGCACGAATACAATTGCCGAATATGGAACGCGAAGGCTCGCGTGTTTTGGCAAAGGCTTGATATTCCTTTGGCGACATTGACATTTTACGGTATTTTCCGCCGCCGGCGCTTTTTACTGCCATGACATTACACTCCTTTATGTACAATATTAGGTACATTATTTGTCAATGGAAGAAAGGATATGTATCAGCGGAGAAAAGAACCAAGTGGGAGCAAACGGAGCATTTCGAATGTTCTTCCGATCGCCATTGCTCGGGGATTCCTTTGAACAAGAGAAATAGGTTGGAATCCCCGAGCAAAAGCGAACGCTTAAAAGCTTTCTGAAAGAAAGCTGGATCGTAAGCATAAGCTAATGCTTCTCCAGAATCATTCGAAATGCTCCGTTTATTGTGAAAAAACAAAAGCGACCGAGCTGATTATAACCCGCACGGTCGCTTTTATAAGAAACAATTTATGAAAAAACATTACCCCTTTGGCTTAACAAACAACGAAGCAAGGAAGGAGAAAATAATCGCAGACGAAATACCGGCACTGGTGACTTTGAATATCCCTGTAATAACGCCGATCCAGCCCGTCTTCTGTATTTCCTCCAAGGCGCCATGGACCAGTGCATTACCAAAGCTTGTAATCGGAACGGAAGCACCTGCCCCTGCAAATTTGATTAATGGATCGTATATCCCTACACCGTCTCCAATTGCACCAAGCACTACAAGCAGTGTCATAGTATGAGCAGGCGTCAGTTTAAACACATCAAAACAGATTTGCCCGAATACACATATCCCTCCACCAACTAAAAAAGCCCATAAAAAAATCATAGCTGCCTCACCTCATTCTCGATGGAAACCGCATGTGCGATACACGGAATGGTCTCCCCTTGCTGATAGGAGATAGGAGACAATAACGCTCCCGTTGCGACCACAAGAATACGGTTTAACTCCTTCTCGCGCATTCGGCGCATTAGATGGCCGTAAGTTACAGTTGCCGAACAGCCGCAGCCGCTCGCACCTGCTTGTACGGTCTGCTTCTCATAGTCGTACATCATCATGCCGCAATCCTTATATACCGTCTGGTGAATCGGAAACTTATGTTTGTCAAATAATTCATTAGCGATCGCATAGCCAACCTTGGATAAATCCCCCGTTACTATAAGGTCATAATAACCTGGTTCAATTCGCAAATCCCGGAAATGTGCCTGAATGGTATCTACAGCTGCAGGAGCCATAGCGGCTCCCATATTAAATGGATCCGTAATGCCCATGTCGACCACTCGGCCCATTGTGGCGGAAGTGACGTAAGGGCCTTCGCCATGCTGGGTCAATACGCTCACTCCTGCTCCGGTCACTGAATATTGGGCGGTCGGCGGTTTTTGCGAACCGTATTCCGTTGGGTAACGGAACTGCTTTTCCGCAGTTGCGTTATGGCTGCAGGCACTAGACATGACATATTTGGCGGAGCGTGAATTCACTAGGTTAGCGGCAAGCGCGAGACTTTCCATCGATGTCGAGCAGGCTCCAAACACACCAATATAAGGAATTTGGAGCGTCCTTGCTGCAAAGGTGGAGCTGATAATCTGGTTCATTAAATCGCCGCCGATTAGAAAGTTAATCGATTCCTTCGTTATGCCGGCCTTCTCGATCGCCAGATTCGCCGCTTCCTCTAATAATGTCCGTTCGGCTTTCTCCCAGCTGTCCTGACCAAGCCTAAGGTCTCCATGCACGATATCGAAATCATGTGCGAGTGGACCTTGTCCTTCGAATGGGCCAACGATAGCAGCAGTCCCTGCGATAACGGGATTATTTTCAAAAATCCAGCTTTGATGGCCTTTCAGCATTAAGACCCTCCTCCAAGCTCATGCGGATTCAGGATTAGATGAACAATACCAACAACAAATGCAGCTACAACGCCAAATACAATAACTGGACCAGCAATTTTGAACATTTTCCCGCCTACTCCAAGCACCAGTCCCTCACTTCGATGCTCAATAGCCGCAGAAGACATCGTATTCGCAAAGCCGGTTACCGGAACAGCCGAACCTGCTCCCGCCCATTGTGCGATTTTATCGTAAACCCCTAAGCTCGTAAGAACGACGGATAGAAAAATCAGAACAGCTACTGTCGGATTGCTGGCCTTCTTCTCATCAAAACCAGCCCAATGCACGAACATTTCCTGGATAGCCTGGCCTATAATGCAGATCAGACCCCCAACTAAAAAAGCTTTCAAACAGTTTATGAAAACGGGGCGTTTGGGCTCATGCTTTTTGGCAAGTGTTTGGTACTCCTGCTGCACCGGTGTGAATTTCTTATCATTGCTCGACATCAGCTTGCCTCCTTATTTAGTGATGCAATAACGGCTTCATCTTGATAATGACGGTTTGCATCTCTTGTGCACATCGCTCATACATATGCTTCGCATCTTTGTTTTTCGTCGATAAACCAAACAGCTCCAAATCCGCTTCGATCTTCTTCAGTAAAGCATACAGCTCCGCTTTAAGCTGAGGCTGAGGTACTTTAATATGGTCATCGTACAGATCGACGTATAGTTGACGGTACGCGTCAACCTGACCGATAAATACATTGTCTAGGGTCACACCGATTTTTTCGAGCTCGGTCGTCAGCCATCTGCGGTTTAGACCAACTGTGGACAGCGGTTCATCCAAGATCTTGCCATCCATGATGACCGCCTGAGGTTCGTGCTCCGGTGCTACCTTGATGCCTAGATGAGCAGGTGTAAGCGGCTGATTTTCCCTTGTAAGCAACACGCTGACATCACCACTAGGCTCCATAATGGCAAATTCAACATCCGCAACACGAAAAATATCCTTTTTGCGAAGCTGCTCGAGCAGCTCGTCGGTCGTTAATCGTTCTTTCTTCAAGTTATCTTCCAGTACTTTACCGCCTTTAATCAGAACGGTTGCTTTGCTATCGATCAAGTCGCGAGCTTTCTTGCTCTTTAATTGCAAGAACTCGATCCCAATGGAGACAGCAACCCATACGCCAAGAGAAATCAGCCCCAAATACCAGGTAGCCTCAAGATCAAGCGACACGTATGCAGCAAGGTTGCCGATTGAAATACCGGTAATGTACTCAAAGAATGAAAGCTGGGATATTTGCCGCTTCCCCACGAGCTTCGTCATTAAGAATAAGACAAATATCGAGAGCAAAGTGCGAAGAGTTATCTCTAACCAATCCTGCACAACTCGAGTCCCCCTGTCCGCTTATTTCTACAGTTAAATTATTTGTCAAAAAGCTGACGGCAACACGAATAACCATTTTCCACAGAAGGAAAATGGTTCTGGTTATTGGATGTTTTTTCCATGAATGTGAAGTGTCAAAGCCTGCCATATTAGTTCTGTTGCCCATTTATAAGGAGGTGTTTCACATGACCGTAGCATCCGATGTAAAAACATGCGTCGCCTCTTTGAAGAGCGCGCAGGCTAGCCTGGAGCAATTTGCTCTGTCGACTGAAAATAAATCGGCCAAGCAAATGTTCGAGCAAGCTGCACAGCAAACGCAATCCATTGTTGATCAGGTAGCGGGCCGGGTTAAAGAGCTTGAAAGTGAAGAGCCTCAGTATTTAGGCTTTTAAGACTCCGCATTCCAATGTTCTTCTAATCGCCATTGCTCGGCTTCTCCAGAATCATTGGAATGCTCCGTATGCACAAAAAATGGCCGTGCAGTTTATTGCACGGCCATTACTCATTACACAAAACAAAAAAACAGCAGAACGACAAGAAGCACATAAAGCACAAGTATAATGGTCGTAATAGACGGCCCGCGTCCAATTGGCGCTGCAATGCTTTTCATTGGCATTCCCCCAGTAGGCTTCTGCCATTAGGATATGCAGCTTGGGCGAAGGCGGTTCGTGTTATCGGCTAATCGTTATGACTTTCCCCATAGGGCTTACTGCACTTACTTGATCACTTTCAATAGTTACTTGGAACAGCTTCGTCCAATCATCCGACTGTACAGCCTCATCCTTACCCTGCTTTCCATAAACAGCAGAAATTAATAAATGGAAGCCTGGCTGGAGCTTGGTACACAACGTTGGGATCGCGGTCCTTGGAAACATCAGGTTTGTATTGGATTGGGAATGAATCAGCTCTGCACGTTCAAATCCGAGAATGCCAGTTATCCCACTACAGCCAAATCCGGTCATGCCCGATACACTTACACTTTGCTGCGATACGACAAGCGAAATATCCAGCGGTAAGGCAAAGCCGCCTTCTGCCGCATCCAGTTCCCTAGCTGTCTCGATCCGATGGATTCGTAAATGCCACGGTAAACCTGCAATTAAATAGGTTGTGATTGTGACATCCCGCCAAGGCCTCCATACAGAAGTAAGCAGATCACCGTCKATCGACGTTTGTTCATTCCGTCTGCGGACGCGATAAAGATTATCGCCTTCACTTAAGGCGAGCATGGAGTCAAATGCTCCTTGCGATAACCCCCATTCCGCCCGCGGTACGCTGAAGCCAAAGGAAGCGGAGTAAACAAACTTCTCATATTTCGCCGAAGTATGTGTATGATCATTTGTTGTCAAATGACCCGTATTAAAGGCGGCAATATGATCTCTATCCCGGCAAATAACCAAATGAGGAGCCTGCTGAACCGATACAGCAGCAAGCTCAGGAAGCGGCAGCTCCTCAACTTGCCAGAACCAATGGTTATCTGACAATGCCAGCGGCAAGAAGGCTTTCAGCCCCCAATAGACCGAACCCGGAGCATTATAGTTTTCAGCCATAATGAGATTCGGATAGCCGTAGCCAACTGTCAGTACTCCGTTTGAAGCAAAAATCGGCTGCTGGAACCACCAGCGCAGATGACGCATATACAGTCCTTTAATCACACCTGGTTCAAAAGGCTGGACGTCTGCGAAAGCAAAAGCCCCCCATAAAGCACCCTGCGCAAACCGATAAGCTAAGCTTCTGCCATATGGAATCGCACGGCCATCCTCCGAGAACCAATGCACAAATTGCTGAGCGAATAATATGGCCCGTTCCTCGAAACGCTCGGCCCGCTCCGGATCTTCTTCCTTCATAAGGGCGGAATAAATTAATCCGCAATAATGGAACGCAAGTGGTACATAATAATCACAGTGGCCCGAAGTACCGTCTTCGTACCAGCCTTCTTCCAGATAGAACCGTTCGAGACGATCAAGATTAGCCGTCAGCTGTTCCTTGGCATAAGGCAATCCCAGCTTATAGAAGCCGACGTTAACGAGTACGTGGAAAAACAGCCAATTGCAGTCATGAACCTTGTGTTCATTGATTTGATTTAACCAGTTATAGAAATGCTGTTTTGTTGTTTGACTGAGCGGTTCCCAAAGTCGGTCCGGAGCGATCGCTAACGCCAATCCGAGGGATGCCATCTCAACTAGACGCTGGTCATAATCGGACACCGCTCCCCAATATTCTTCATGCTCCGGATTCGTTCCGTTTGTTATCCCTTTAAGTACAACTTGCAGCAATTTTTCATCGATCGTGCCGCCGCCTGCAGCTAGAGGGGCCAATCCCCACACAATACGGGAAAAGCCTTCCATGCCTGCAACGTCGACCGTTTGGCCCGCACCTGAACCGTCCAGCTCCAGACGCGCTCCACCAATTGAGTAAAAGGGAAGAAGCGGCTCCGTCAGCTCGCGGAACGCCTGCTCCAGATCCCATTTACCTAGCAGAGGGTTTGCTGCAATTGGCTTTACACCCATGGAATCGTCGCGCCTCCTCTGAGCCGTGCAAGACCTTCCACAAAGAAGTAATCGCCATAGATAAGTGGGACATCCATGTTCTTACGTTCCGGATAATGGCTTGTACCATGTAAAATAAGTCCTTCTTCCTCGTCCTGATCAAACGCACCATAGTTCTGGTACAAGGATTTCAGAATACGTTCCCCTGCATTCCGGTAGCTGGAAGCTTCTGAATCCGGTACGAGCTCGGAGAGCAGCAGCAACCCGCAGGCTGCACAAGCTCCTGCAGATGAATCACGAAGTACTTTGGTTTCCTCCGGTGCACGGAAATCCCATACAGGCACGCTGTCTTCCGGCAGCTGCGACAGGAAGAAATGAGAAACATGCTTCGCCGCATCGATATATTCTTGTCTACCTGTATGCTTGGCAGCAAGCGCAAGACCGTACACCGCCCACGCCGTTCCACGGGACCACGCCGACTCAGGTCCATAACCTTGACCGCCAATATATTCGGCTACTTCGCCGGACTGCGGATCAAACCGGACAATATGGCGGACCGATCCGTCCTTACGAATGAAGTGATTAAGAACCGTCCCCATATGTGCTTCGGCAACATGGCTGTATCTTAAATCTCCTGTTTCACGCGTTGCAAAGTAGAGCAGCGGTACATTCATTGCGCAATCAATAATTGCCCAACCGCTATTGTCTTCCCCTTCACTCCAAGGGTTCCACGCACGGATAAAATTGCCCTTCAAATTAAAGCGGCCCATCAAATAGTTAGCGGCCTTCAGCGCTCTTCTCCGGGATAATTCACTTCCGTATAGCTTATAATTAATGACGCTCGTTAACGTCCACATAAAGCCGATATCATGATCCAGTCGGTCATAGCCGTCCAGCACTTCATCTAGTCTAAGTTCACACTCTTCAGCAATAGGACGGAACGTTGTATCCGCACTGCCTTCCCCTTCATGAAGGAGCCAAAGCAGTCCCGGCCAAAAACCAGCTGTCCACCAGTGTGGAGCTTCGAGTATATAAGTACCGCCTTGACTGGCATGAGGGAACTCGGCTCCAATACGTGCGCTTGTCCGTTTTACTTTATTAATGGTTTGCTCCCAAGCTTCATTCACCCATGGAGCCGTTTCAATGCGATTCGCAGAAATTGTATTCATCCTCTGATTCCACCTATTCTTGAAATTTGAATGTCAACTTAAACGTCTTTTCAAGGGAGACCTCATCTTTGGAAATGAGATAAATCCGATAATAGCTTTCTTCCTGACCGGAATGATTCGAATAAACGCGCTCAACAATAGAGACATCCAAATGGAGAGGTTCAAAGGATAAAAGAACCGTATGTCGATTACCCTTTAGTTGAATTTGTCCATCTATAAGTACAACTGGTGCGCATTTGCTAACGATTACTTCTGTAATGGCTCCACCTTGTTGCTCAAACCGGAATGAATCAATTATTTCGAGCTCCGGAAGGTCGGTTTTATTCCACACAAACTGTCTATTATAGGAATCAAGTCCGCTGTCCGGGTAACATGCGGCAAGCTCAAGTGTAAACCGATCTTCGGTATCCCCTTGCTCGAGCTGTATCACTTCAGCTGCACTCTTCGCGCCAACTTCCTGATAACGTCCTTTGATAATCGGCAAAGAATGCCCCTGTGCTCCTGTACAATCAAATTCATAGCGGCCTTCGCCGAAGTATTGTGCTGTATATTCACCGCTGCCAAGATCAACGGCAAACGCCGGGTCATCATCCGCAAGCAAAATAAAATGACCTACGTCGATATGATTATGTGGCTCATTATTGTGGCCCCCTTTGGCTGCAAAGCCAAAGCTGCCCGTCTTCCCGCTGTTTCGCGAAATGAACCACTGGGCATCAGCCAAATACCAGCTTCCACCTGCCCAATCTGCATCCCTTGGAGCATCGGGACTGAACCATATCAGATTACGCAACGCATGTGCAAAACGACTGCAGTGGTCATCCGTAAAGCCTGCTCTAATCGACAAGGGCGCAAACTCGACTCCCTCGATCTGAGTGGCTAGATAATCGGACAATCCAATGTTTACGCTTACATGAGAGGAAGAATCTGAAAAGTTGGCCGGGCGATTTTGCACCAGATAAGCCTTTTGCTGGAACCTAGCGATCGTTTGTACCAGCTCTGAGACGAATAAATCTGCGTTCCCATCCGTCGCTCGCTTCAGCAGATCAGCAAAGTAAACAAAATAACCAAAGCCGTAATTCCAATAGCCCGGACCTTCCGCACAAGCACCATCATCACCAAAGCCGGATAAATAATGGTTCATTGTTCCGATTGCCCGATGAATAATTGCGGATTTCCGAACAGGATCACGTTCCAGCAGCAAAGCTGCCGATCCGATTGAGCCTGCACAAACGGCCGCCCAGTTATGGTCTGCACTCTCCCAATGATAAGGTGGGAATTGATCATCCAGATAAGGAGTAAACAATCTCCGCTCCACTTGCTCCACCATTGCTTCACGAAGTGCCGTAGGCAAGGACTGCCCAGTAATCGTTATCATTTCAGCAAGTGCAAAGCCAGTCTCCGAAGCAAACAAATCAATATGGCGATTAATCTGCTGCCCTCTCATATGTGCAGGCAAACACCAGGTCTTCTCTACGAGAATCGCCTCTATGATCTCTATTAAAGCCTGACGATACCGGTCCTCATCAGGAAAAAGACAATGTAGAAAGGCAAATGAGGTAAGACGACGGCGCCGTTCGAAATAAAGTCCTTCATAAATAAGCCGGTTGCCATTTGTCTCAAACAAATTGTAAATCTCTTCTGTCAGAACAGGAATCGAACGCTCAAGCAGGCGTTCTCCTTCCTCTCTAATCTCCTTAATCATTCCTGCATAAAGAGAGGAATCATTCATTCCCTTCCAATTGATCCTGTTCCCGGTGAGAGAATAAATATTATCCTCCGCTTCAGGCTGATCAGCGAGCCATTGTGCTAATGTTTCCTGCTTCCATTCATAGATGATTCGCATATTCCCTCCTACTAACCGCGATATTCGGTTGGTGTTAAGCCTGTCTGCGCTTTGAAGGTCTTAATAAAATAGCTCTGGTTATCGTAGCCAAGCATTTCACAAATCTCGCTCACATAATAATTCGTCTGGTCGAGCAGCTCTTTGGCCCGTTCAATCTTCTGATCTGTTACATATTCAATAAAGGTCAGGCCCGTCTCCTTCTTGAAGAAACGGCTGAAATAGCTGGGATTCATATGCAAATGAGCAGCTACTTCCTCCAGTGTAATCCTTTTGCCTAGATTCATCGACACATATTTGCATGCTTCTGATACCTCACGCCGTTTGCTTACGGGCAATGCATCTTCTCTAGCCGCAATATAAGACAACAACTGTGTGTTAAACCATTGGAACAAGCCCCATAACGAGTCAAAATTCACGATCTCCTTATGCAGCTTCTCGGCTGTTATAGCTGGCGAAGAAAACAGCATAGCATGGAGCTTCAACCGCATATCTATGAGCAGCTTCAACACCCAGTCCCTGACTTCTTCAGAAGAATACCGTTCTCCGCGAATATGCGCTTCCCATTTTCCCGCCAAGGAGTTGATTTTCTCTCCATCTTTCGCCATAAGTGCTTCACGGATTTCAGCCCCAGCCTGATCGTACTTGGCGAGAAGACCCGTTGTATGCTCCAAGTCCTTCTGCCATTTGGTTATTTCCGCTTGGGATAAATAGAACCGCTGTTCATCCGCCTTCAGCAGATTGCATAACGCCATCTTGAGCAGCTGCGGACTGTCACAGCTCGTTCCGATCAGAAAAGCCATTTTCACCTTAAGCACTTGACCAAGCGTTCTTTGGATCGTTTGAAGACTAGTCTGCACTTGATCGTACACATTTTGCTTCAGCCCCGGCTTAAACGCAAACAGCAATAACGATTGCCTGCTGCTGTAGCCGATATGCACAACTCGAAGTGGAAGATTCGTAAGCAGTTCCTCCATGACATTACTAATGGCAAAATGCAAGGTTTGATCCGAATCAAACCGGTTCTTAATGACATTGTAGCTTTCAATAAAGCCAGCTACTGGAAGACATAGCTCTCCACTGTGGAATAAGCCATAAGAGCTAAAGTCACGCTGCCATTGCTCCGGAGAGATTAATGGCTGCTGTACGAACTCCCGGAATAGCTTTTCTTTCCTTAGTTCCTGCGTCTCACTGACCATTCGCTGCATTTGGTTTTGTTCTTTCAGCCTTTGGCTCTCGCCATCAAAGCCATCCTTGAACTTCTGCAGCAGCCCTACTAAATCCTCCGGATCAAGCTGATCCTTCAGCAAATAATCCTGTACATCAAGCCGCATCGCCTGCTGGGCATATTGGAATTCACTATGACAGGATAAGATGACGATTCGAACCTTAGGGTTTAACTGCTTGACTTTGGTTACCAGTGCGATACCATCCATCTTCGGCATCCCGATATCTGTCACCAATATATCCGGCATTTCCTCCTGCATATGCTCCCATGCTGCAAGACCGTTCTCATGCTTTCCGCACAAGACGAGGCCAAGCTTCTCCCAATCTACCACTTCCGACAACAGCTCGATGACCGGATAATCATCATCTACGAGCATCACTTTATACATGAGGACGCCCCTCCTCTCGAATAGGGATATGCATAATAATGCGGGTTCCTTTCCCACTATCCACGGTTATTTGAAAGGCATCGCCGAACATAATCCGCATTCGTTCTGCTACATTCGCCACGCCAATTCCGGACATGCCAGGCGTTTTCGTACGCCCTGTCTCTTGGCCAGGCTCTATGGCTGCAGTCGTAAGGCGTTCCCTCAGACTGAGCAGTGCATCAGGATCTATTCCATTCCCATCATCTTCTACGGCAAGCTCCAGGAAATGCTCATTTCGGACTGCCGTAATGCGAATCATTCCTGCACTTTGATTAAGGCCATGGATAAGTGCATTCTCAACCAACGGCTGCAAAATAAACCTCGGAACCTTAATATCAAAGGATGTCACTTCAACATCTACAACGAGCCGCGCTTCTTCCTTCTGCCTGAGATTCATTAACTCTACATAATGCGTCAGCAGCTCAATCTCTTCATGCAGCATAATCGCGTCCTCATCCCGGCTGATCGTCATTCGCAGCAACTTAGATAAGGAAGCAATCATCTTCGCACTGTCCTGGTCACCACCGCGCATGACCTTCATGCGGATGGAATTGAGTACATTAAACAGAAAATGCGGATTGATCTGCGCCTGCAGCATCGCAAGCTCTGCCTTACGTTTACGCGCTTGTGTCAGCGAAACCTCGGCAAGCATTTCTTTGATACGGTCAAGCATTTGGTCGAACAGGAAGCCTAATCTACCGATCTCATCGGCTCCACGAACGCTCGAGCGGACCTCTAGATTACCCCGCTGTACACTTGAAGCAACCTTACCGAGCCGGATTAGCGGTTTCGTCAGTTGTCTCATCAACAGGAGCAGCAGCATGAGAAAAATAATAAAAGAAATAACCTGGAATAAAAATACCCGGTTAAAAATCGAGCTGATATTCACGATTGCATCCTGGTACGGTTCCGTCGCCACAAGATGCCAGTCAATAAACGAAAGATCAGCAGTTGTCAGCAAAATCTTCTTATTCTCATCTTTAATAATGGACGATGCTGCTTGCGGGTCACTCTCCAGCATCTGCTTCCTGTATTGGAACGTCTGGTTGATCTGCTCCTGACGTGGTGAAGACAAAATCCGTCCATCACCGTCCACCAGAAGCACTTCCTGGCTGCCCGTCAAGCTGCCCAAAATACGGCTGATCTTGTTTTCCATCATCGTCACAATGACATACCCGTAAATCCGGGTACTGTCGAACCTCAACGTCCTTGCTACCGAAATTTGATAAGGACTGCTGATCTTGTCATACGGAAACATCGTTGGTGCTGTGCTCACCCAGTAGGATTGCAGTCCAGTTAGCTGCTTCAAATTCTCGAACCAAGGCTCCTTCTGAAAGCGCAGCGGATCCATTTCATCCTTGGAATAGTTCGTAAACGTTTCACCGTTGGTCAATATAATCGTGATATAGCTCTTTTCCCCGATATAAGTCAGTGTCTCAAGCTGCTGCATAATCCGGTTCGTGGCCATAAATTTATCGTAGGGATCAATTTGATCCGTATTTATCATTTTAATAAAGCTTGATTTCATATCCGTATTGGCTTGAAAGTAATTGGCCGTATTCAGCATCCCTTGGAACAAGTTTTTTACGGATCCATTGACCAGCTGCATGGAATCGGTTGCATTTTCTTTCGCTTGCTGTTCAACAGCCTCTCTCGTTAGGGAGTTATAGATGAGCATCGTTAATACGGCTGGTATGAGAATACAAATCACAGCGACTAACGAAAGCTTACCTCGTACGGAATGAAAGTAGGATCTGATGCGATACATCCATGGTGTCCCCCTTAGATAGAAAAGGGGGACGCGAATCTCGTCCCCTTTGAAACTTATTATACCTGATTAATTATTTTTTGTTGGCTGCAATAATTTCGTCAACGCGTTTCTTGGAGTTCGCAACGGTTGTGTCGATATCTTGGTTACCAAGAATCAGTTTTTCATACTCTTCGTTGATTGCTTTGTACACTTCTGCTTGATACGATGCTGGCGCGATAATTTCTGTTGCTTTCGAATTAACAAGCGTATTTACCAAGCTTTGTTTGTCGACAAGCTCAGGATTTTTAGTACCGCTCAGAATTGTATCGATAATGCCAGCCACTTGATCGTTGCTTACGCCATTCCATGCTGGAATGTTTTTGCCTTGAACAACTTGACCTTCGGTTGTGTACCAGCGAACGAATTTATAAGCTTCTTCTTTATTCTTGGAGCTTTCCGATACGGCCACATAGTCTGTTGTTACAGGTGTGATGCCGGATTGGTCACCCGCCGCGTTTTTCGGGAATGGAGCAACTGCCACATGGAAGGTCAGCGGAAGTGTATCGGTACCGCCTATTTCCGTGTTCATCCAGGAACCAATAGTCAGCATGCTTGCCGATTGGTTAAAGAATTGGTTACGGTAAGCCAGCTTTTGCGAGATCATATCCGAGTAAGGAACGGAGGATTTGTCCTCTTTTTCCATTTTCACACGAAGCTCCAGTGTTTTCTTGAAGTTAGGATCATCCAGATTAGATGTGCCGTCTGCTTTCAGGAACTCCGAACCTGTTGGCTGGTTCTCCATCATCAGCTTCAAGTATTCCATCCAGCCGCCGTTTTGCGGCCCATGGAAGTAAGTGCCATAGCGTTTGGTAGCACCTTCGCCTTTTGTCAGCTTTTTCGCGTAGTCCGCATACTCATCCCAAGTCCAGTCCGTCGGAACAGCAAGTCCCGCTTCGTCCAGATTATCCTTGTTCAGAAGAACATACCAAGGGTTGAATTTGCCTGGAAGTGCATATACCTTGCCGTTCAGATGTGTATCTACTTTATAGTCCTCTTCCACCTTGTAGCCGTCTTTAGCCAGGAAGTCATCAAGTGGAGCCGCCATGCCAAGTGCTACACGTTGCGCATAACCGGCAGCATCACTGAACATCAAGACGTCAATTTGCTCACCGGATGCAACTCCGAGGTCGAGCTTTTTCATTGCTTCCTGTGTATCGCCTTTTTCACTCAGCTGTACAAGCTCTACCGTTACATTCGGATTTTTCTCATGGTAAGCATCAAGTGTTGCTTTCCAGTTGTACGCCTGCTCCGTGCCGTAAGTGTACAGGCGCAGTTTTACCGGATCTCCGCTTGCTGTGCTGTTCGAACCAGCGTCTGCACTTGCCGTAGCATTCGCATTAGCCGATGCATTGGCATTCTTGTTGTTGGTGTCATTGTTGGAATTTCCGCATCCTGCAAGTACTCCTGTAAGCAGTAAACTAATCGCTAATCCTGAAGCCCATCTCTTTTTCATTTCTTTTGCCCCTCTCTGAAATGCTAATAGGATGTTGATAGTTTTCATTATAGTGAGCAGATGTCAGGTAAGGATGAAACTATCTTTACCTAAAATGCAACAAATTCGACTTTCTGCTAACGCTTTCATTACCCTTTTACGCCGCCAAGTGCAATACCTTCGATAACACTCTTCTGACCAATGATAAATACAATCAGGAGCGGCAGGATCGCAGATACCGCAGCTGCCATAATTAGCGAGTAGAATTCGCCGCTAAGCGAAGTGAACTTTTGCATCGCCAGTGGAATGGTAAACAGATTGTCGCTTCGGAGGAAAATAAGCGGGTTCTGATAGTCATTCCATGTCCAGATAAAGCGCAAAATCGCATAGGTTGCAACGGCAGGCTTCACAAGCGGAAGACCAATACTCCAGAAAGTCCGGAAATGGTTCGCCCCATCAATTTTAGCTGACTCAATAAATTCCTGATGGACGCCCATAAAGAATTGGCGAAGCATAAAGGTCCCCAATACGCTGAAACTGCTAAGAAGAATAAGACCCCACAAGCTGTCGAACAAGCCGATCTGACGATACAAAATAAATTGCGGGATCAGAATCGCTTGGCTTGGCACCATGTACGTCGCGAGTACAATCAGAAACAAGAAGTTGCTTCCTTTAAATTTAATCTTCGAGAACCCGTAAGCAGCAAACGATGAAAGCAGAGCCGAGATAAACGTAGTCGTAACGCCTACTTTAATCGAATTGAGATAGTATTTCCAGAAGGGATAATCTCCCACCCATACTTCCTTGTAGTTCTCTATGGCATGCCAATGTTTCGGAATCCACTCAATGGGATAAACGAATACATCCTTTTCTAATTTAAAAGAGGTAATCAGCATCCATATAAACGGCATCAGGAAAATGATGCTTATTGCGAACATAATGACTGTAATAACGCCTTTGCGCCAGTTGAAGCCTGTGTTTGTTGTTGGCATGAAGTACCGCTCCTTCCGCGATTAATAATTAACCCATTTCTTCTGTGCAATCCATTGTCCAAATGTAATAAGAAGAACGAAGACGAACAGCATGACCGCAATAGATGAGGCGTAACCAACTTTAAGATTAACGAATGCTGTATCGTACAAATACCAGACCATCAGCGAGGTAGAGCCAATCGGACCACCTTGCGTCATAACGGCAATAATATCAAACACTTTAAAGGTTGCGATGACACCGGTTACAAGAAGGAAGAACGATGTTGGCGACAGCAGCGGGAACGTAATTCTTGCAAATTTGACCCAGCCGTTCGCTCCGTCAATATCAGCCGCTTCATACAGATCCTTCGGAATCGACTGCAGACCAGCGGTGTAGATAATCATATTGAAGCCGATAGAAGTCCAAACCACGATCATCATGATGGAAATAAGTGCGTAATGCGGATCGGCAATCCATTTCGGCGGGTTGCTGAAGCCTAAGGTGTGCAGCACCTGGTTAATGGGTCCATACGATGGTTGGAACAAGACTTGCCATACGACAGCAACAGCAACGATGCTCGAAATATAAGGCATGAAGTAAGCAACCTTGAAGTAGCTTTTCAAATAGACATGGCGGTCGATGAGAACGGCGAGCACCATGGAGATTAACATATACACCGGTACAGCCAGCAGGAAGACAAAGTTATTGCGTACGGAACGTAAGAATTGATCATCATGGAACAGCTTTTTGAAGTTACCTAAGCCTACCCAGTCAATCCCTTTCCAGCCTTGAACAAAATTCCAATCTGCAAAGCTAAGTACAATTGTTGCTATGATGGGGAGCAGGACGAGAATAAATACGCCAATGAGCATTGGGCTCACGAACAGCAAACCGGCAAGAGTCTCTCCGCTTTGCAGCGAGCGTACTTTTTTCGGCTTCTCCAGCTTTCCCATTACTTGTGGTGAAGTCTCCATATTAAGCACCTCGAATTTCTTAGAATAGTAGGAAGTTTTTGAAGTTGTTTTTATTATAGAAAATTCAAGTACGACACCTATGCCGTTATTTTTACTTTTTTCTCGTTAGAATTGACTTCTTGTTTGGAGTGTACCTTGCGAAAGCAGACTGGAGAGCACATACCGGGAATCTAACGAATCCTCGTAACGTTATTGGGCTAAAGCGCATGTGAAAAAGACTGCCTCGTCGTCCTAGATGACCGATGGGGCAGCCTTTTCATTTTTATTAACATGACATCTATAAGTATCCTGCTAAATGATCTAACTCAATCCTATGTTCCATCTTCATTTCAAACTTCTTTCTTAATTGATGATACACATTCAGTAAATCTACTTCTTCTTCAAGTGTATTTGAAATCATTCCAATGATGGAGTCATCTTTGCCTTCGTTGCTCCACTCATAGCGATTCGTTGTTACTTAATGTAAAGTTAAAAACCACCTCTTGAATGGAGAATTTCACCGGTTATCCACTGTGATTCATCGCTTGCCAGAAAAGTAATAAGACGTGCCGCGTCATCAGGAAGCCCAATACGCCCCATCGGAAATTGCGGCAGAAGAGCTTTCTTTACCTCTTCGGACATCCAGCCCGAATCAGTAGGACCTGGATCAACAGCGTTCACCGTAATACATAGCGGTGCTAGTTCTGCTGCTAAGGATTCAGTAAATACCGAGATGGCACCTTTTGTCGCGGCATAAGCAAGATTTCCTGGCATGGGGCCTTTACCCTGACCTGAAGTAAGATTGATAATCCGTCCACAAAGTTTTCTTTCTGACGAATGGGTTTTACTCTCTACCATACGAGCGAATTCCGCGGATAACATAAACGTCCCTCTGATGTTCACAGCACAATGTGCGTCGATGAGCGCCTCGTTTAATTGTCTAAAATCTGCATCAACGCTATATGTTGCGTTATTAACGAGGATTGTCGGAAAACCAACCTCCTTTAATACTTCCTCCAGCAATAAGGAGCTTGAGCCCGATAATGCCAGGTCCAAGCTCATATGCCCAACTTGAATGCCTAATTGACGTAGTTCCTCAGCGAAATGATTAGGCCAATTTAAATCGACATCATTCGGATATATATGTTTATCGTATTCATACAGATGTGTAAAAAATAGGCTGGCTCCTTCAACGGCAAATGCCCGGCAAACAGCAGCTCCGATTCCGTTAGCTCGGCTCACACCTGTGACTATGGCGATTTTCCCTTGCAATCTCATCATTAAACCTCCCGATTTGAGGAATAAGAATACCGTTAATCATATGGAGATGGATTAATCCAAATACAGTTAGATTATCGAATAAAACCAAGGTTAGTCAATAACAACGTCAACTAAACACAAAACTGCTAGAGGACGACAGAGTTGTCCCACTAATGCCTGCCTTCGGAGCAAAAAAAAGAGACTGTCCTATTGCCATTGGCAACGGGACCATCTCTTTTTTGAAAATTCTAAACTTATCCCTCTTCGCTGATTAATTCTGCCGAAACAAGAAGCCGTTTCAATAGAGTTGCCGCTTCGGCACGGGTTACGCTGCCTGCCGGTGCAAAGGAACTATCCGGCATGCCTTTTAACAGACCTGCTCCTGTGGCCTTGCAGACCGCGTCGGATGCCCAATTGGAGATTTGGCCCGCATCCTTATAGTTCAGATCTGCTGCAACCAGCTTGCTGCCTGTTGCAAGCTCCAGCGCTTTAACCGCCATGATGGCCATCTCTTCACGGGTGACCTTGTAATTCGGACGGAAGGATCCGTCTTCGTAGCCGTTAATGATGCCAGCACCAGATGCAAGCTTAACTGTCTCTTCATACCAGCTGCCAGCAGCAACATCCTTGAAGGCCCGAGCCTCTCCGATTTGTCGGATACCCAGCGCACGAACGAGCATCGCTGCGAACTCTGCACGGGTGACCGCACGCTCCGGTTCAAACTTGCCTGCGGATACGCCATTCAAGATTCCCTTGCCGGCAAGTAAGGCAATGTCTGCATTCGCCCAATGGCTCGCCGTATCCGTGAATGTACGGTCAAGCTTTGCAGCCGTGTAAATGCTGTTGCCCATGCTCTTAATGGTAACAACGGTTTTACCATCTTTTACCGAAACAACAGCTGGTACCGGACTAAATGTACCCGTTGTCGAGTCATAGACCAATACGGTTAATCTGTCCGACTCCTGCACGCCATCTACCGTAATCATCCGTTCCACATAAGCACCGCCAAAGCTAGTAACCACAACTGTTTGCGTACCGGATTGAACCGTGATGCTGAAATCAACTGCAGAGCCAACCGTTGTTACGCCTTGATCTGCTGCATCCTTGTTCAGCTTCGCAGCCAAGTCGGCTGCTGCCGGTTGAATAATGAAGGTCCATATGGCATTAGTCGTATCTGTCATACCATTTGCCTTCAAAATCTGAGCAAGCTGCTTCAGCGGGAAGGTATAGCTTCCCTCCTTGCTTCTCACAACCAACATCGTGTCCGGTTTGGAAGCAGCAAGCTCCTGCAAAGCTTTTACTGTAAAGGCAGCCTTGCCGAATACAGCAGCACCACTGACATCAATCGTAACAATAGAAAGTCCGCTGTTCACCTTGTTCTTCAAAGCCAAATCATTGTCTTCCGGTTTTGCAGCTGCTGTAATGACATCCGTTCCGCTGCTGCTCGGATTCGTACTGGTATTGCTGTCTTCTTCGCCAGTAACCTGCAGCGTAAATACTCGTGTCGCTCCATTATAAGTAACCGATATTTTTACAACGCCAGGCCTTACTGCTCTCAAAATTCCATTATCCAGATAAGCCATAGTATTGTTATCAGTTGTAATAACGGCATCCTCTGTCACTTCTTCCCCGCTTCGGTTAAACACATGGACCGGTTGAGAGGTGCGTTTCTGTATCTCGAAAGGACCGATAAGGTCGTCACCTAACACGAATTGAAACGGCTTGAGCAGACTTGCGAAGCCTTCATTATGCTCCTCGAATGCAAAGCCCGAATTGGAATCGTTGACAACGGCAATTCGTTCGCCGCGGACGATCATGTTATCGACGATAACCGAGCCTTTGACATTTGGCGTAATATCCACGCCGTTTGTACCCGTGCCGTCAATTACGGTGTTCTCCATAGTGACGCCGCTAACCCGGAAGTCACCATGAACAATTAGTCCGGCATACGTGCTGTCGAGGGCTGTGTTGTTGCGGATATATACGGTTCCGTTCAAATCCTTCTCGCTTGCAAATACCCAGATCGCACCAAGGTTAATGCCATAGCCAGTATCAAAGCTTCCGGTACGGATCAGTGTATTTCGCTCCACCACCGTTTTCCCGCTGAACGGAACCGGATTAAACCGAGTCGATACCGCTACGCCTGCACCATTTGTAATCGTGTCCTTTGCAATATTATCAGTCATCTTGTTGTCCTTGCCGCCGAAAATAACCATGTTATCCGCCAGCCAAGGAAGAGATACCGTATTAAAGCGAGCTGTATTATTGACGCTGGCTACACCTTCTGCCGACCACATTGCAATACCGTCATCACCTGGGTAACGGATATCGCTTTGCTCCAGCATACTGTTGCTCGTTCCTACACAGAAGTTGATGCCGTCCGCCATCAAATTACGCATTCGCAACCCAATCATATGGAGGCTGTCAGTAAATCCCGTACTGCCTTTGATGCGCGTCAGCCAGAGACCAGTCTTGGAATGCTCGATCCATACATTTTGAATAACGGAGCCTGGACCAAACTCACCTTCAAAGCCATGTGTGCTTGCTTCATCATCCCGGATGTTCAAATCGCCGTCCACAAGAAGATCATATACTTGAATGTTGCCGCCATCTCCGATAAACCGGGCACCAAGCAGAGTTGTATACCACATGCCAGCGCCTCGGATCGTCACATTACTTACATGCAGCAAGCTGTCACGTAGCTCGAACGTTCCTGCCGGGAACCAGACACCTTTACCAGATGCTTTTGCTGCTGTCATTGCGGCATTAAAAGCGGCTGTATCGTCCGCTCCATCATTAGCCGCTGCGCCGTAGTCCGCCACCGAGAGGAAACCATCCGGCATAACAAACGAATCTGCAACCTGCTCCATGTCGGCCAGGTCAATGACATAATAATCAGCAGAGCTGTCTGCATCCTTCTCGAGCCTGATTGTCGCACCAGCAGGAACATCGCCAATTAGCGCATGAATTTCATCAAAGAAGCGGTGTGCACTGCCTTGCTTTGGATCATTAGACCAAGGGTAGCTGCCGTATTCCCAAGCGTATTCCGATGTCAGATTCAGCTTTTGCTTGAATTCACCATTTACATAGAGCCCAAGCGTTTCTTGCAGTCCGCTGCCGTCTGCGCTGTCCGGGATCGCATAACGCAATACGATAGAGTTAGCCGCCTCCGCAAGAGTAAACTCCACATACTCACCCGTTTCATCCAGCTTAACCGCCTGTCTGCCGGAAGCTTCGGAAGCCATCTCGCGATAGACTCGAGAAGGTCCTATTAACGAACCATTCGTTGCCGCATGCTCAGCTTCGTAAGTAACGTAAGGAACTGTCGCTCCGCGGTAAGCCAGGTTAACTGCATCCTCAACGGAAAGCGAGTCGATGGAATAGCTGCCGTTTCCTGCTGCTCCCTTCTGTACCGTAACCGTGTTAACGCCTGCACGAAGGTCAAGCGAAATCTTGGCAATCTTCCAGCTCGAAGCCGCCGTAGCCGTAACGGAATCAGACGGAATGCCATTTACCGTTACTTTTAAATCACCGGCTTGACTGCCCAGGTAACGGATAAAGGCGTCATAAGCACCCGCTTCCTCAGCATTCACGACAAACCGGATAAGATCATTCTCATTCTTCAATCCTGTTGCGTAACCCGTACCAGTATAGCCTTCCGATAATGCAGCGGCTGTGATGCTTTGGCTGTGGAAGGCGTTCTCCGCTTCATAAATGACTTTGCCCCGAGCCGGAGTAAAGCTCCACAATGCAGGCGTCGTCACTTCTCCATAAAGCAGCTCACTATCCGCTACATGCAATGCTCCGCTCTTATCGGATGCGTTAACCAGAACAAACTGGCCTAAGCGTTCTTCAATGACCCACTGCTCGGCATCCGTAATTACAGCACTGTCTTTGAGTAAAAGATCCAGTGAAAGCAGCTTGCCTGTTGCACGATTCTTGATCAGCTTGCGGCCATTATAGTCCTGCAGCAGCCATTCAGCACTTGAATTGCCCGTGCCGGAGCTTGCAGTTACCACCGCAGTACCGTTCGATTGTGCTAGGCTTTTGCCGCCGGCCGTAATTGTGATGTAATTGGTATCGTCAAAAATAGGTGTGCTTGTTGTTTCATTTCGCTCTTCACCCATCACCGGCGTCGTGAAATCATCCGGCGCATTGTCAAAGCTCCACTGCAGCGTCCCGTAGGAAGCAGGGAATAAGCCGCGCTCCGCATAACCTGCACCATTTTGCACATTGATATATTCATCATCGTAGCTTCCGTACAAGGTGCGGATCAAATAAGTCGCGCCTTGTGATTCAATTGACCAATCTGCTTTTGCTCCAACTTCCTCTCTGGCTACGCTTGTCAAATACCGGTAATTATCGTCTACCGAAATATAATGGCCGGTGACCCGGTTACGGATGCGATAGGCTCCGTTATCTTCTTCAAGCAGCCAATGCGAGTAGCCGTTATCCGCTGCCACATCCCCGTACAGTACAACACCGCCATGGTTCTCGTAAAGGAATTGGCTGGTTGCTGCATTTTTAATCCGGACGGGAACAGCCGGCAGTGGGGCCTCCGGAGCTTCAACCTCTTCCAATGCAAATTGTCCTTCATCGTTGCCGGCAACAAGCTTGCTTACCTTGGTATATCCAGCGTCGTCACCACTTGCTTCATAGATAAAATGGCCTGCCCATGCACTCTTCATATTCACATAGCCCGCAGCAGTACTGTCCTGCAGGTACCATTTGGCACTGCCCCATTGCGGATAGATGCTTTCGGCCATCAGCTTGAAGTCCGGCGCATCCTGCTCAACCGTTCCGCCAACCCCTTCCATGGAGACGTAGTGACCAGTTGCGAGGTTTTTCAGCCGTACAGATCCTACTCCATCACCCGTATCCTCAGGGAACCAGACTGATGAGATATCGGATTCCGGAATGGCAGCAAATTTCAATTTGCCCAAATCATCCGAGCCTACTTCCGTTACTTCATACAAATAGCCGCCGCTCAGCTTGCTCTTGATCCGAATATTGCTTGGCGCTGCCTCCGGCACATTAATAAAGCGCCAGCGCGGGCTTCCCCAGTTCGGATTAATAATGCCATACTCGGCATACTTGGTCAGGTTCTGCAGGTTAATATATGTCTGAGAGCCTTCCACCTTATTGGTATCCAGAACACTATGGATTAGTCTAGAGCCGCCGCCCTTATCCTCAATGACCCATACAGCGCTTTTCCAGTCATCTTCCACATCAGACACTTTAATATGACCGTCCGTCACATTTTGCAGATTAATATAATGATTGGTCGCACGGTTCTTAATCCGCTTGCGTCCCTGAAAGCGCTCAATGACCCATTGATCACGCTGATCATCTTCCCGGATATTGCCATATTTCAAATTGCCCTGCAGATCTTCATACAGATACATCGACTGCCATTCATTCATGATGCGTACAAACTGCGGGGACCCGTCCGTTGTGGCTGACGGATCAGCAAACAGCCACTGTGCCGGATTCGTATCCGGATCAATCGTTCCCGCTTGGGCAGCTCCAGCTGCATCCGCGTTATGCAGATAGACGTTAGTCCCGCTTGCACTTTTAATTGTTTTATAGTCGTCATAGATATTTGAAGAGGCCAGACTCCACTGATAGGAAGCATCAATAGCTACCGGCTGATCGGCAGTCAGCGGATCAGTTGGTTCAGCTACACCGTTGCGAATATAATGGCCGGTCGCAACATTACGGATAAGCGACTTGCCGTCGTAATCCTCGAGAACCCACAGATAGAAGCCAGCGTTGGCGCTGTCAATAGCTCCATATTGAACGATTCCGTTATTTTCAACCAAATAAACAGTATCCGCCGGATTATCCGAATAAGCGGCAATACGGACAGGCTGCTCATTCACTGCCAGTTCAATGCGCCACTGCGCACTGCCCCACGAAGGCTGAGCCCAGTCATTAGCCCGAACATTCGTGTCATCCGGGAACTGGGTGTTAAGCACATAAGTGAGGGAGGGTTCCGCTTGCGCCGCTAATACGTTTGTAAAAGTAACAAAGCCCGCACTAGCTGCGGTTGCCTTCGTCCATTCACTTCGCGCGCCGTCTTGAGCAGTGGCTTTAAGCTGCATCCAGCCTTCTGCACCTTGCGTGATATAATGGCCAGTTGCACGGTTTCTCAGTCGGATAACTGAACTGCCGTCGTCACCTGCTTCTACCGTTTCAACATACCAATGGGTTGTCAGGTCAGTCATACCTTTGGCAACACCAAATTTGACGAAGCCATCCTTATCCTCATACAAATATTGTCCTGCCTTGAATTGATTCACAATCCGGACGGGAGCGCCCGCAGGATCTACCGGTTCCAGTGCCCACTGCGGACTTTCAAATGTGATATTAATATCGCCGCTGACCTCAGCAAATCCAAGCTGGTCTTCCTCGTGAATAACCAGATTGGCTGACGGATCGCTGGCATTCTTGATAATGACATATCCGGCACGGCTTGAATCTGCAATGATCCATTGATCATCTGAAGTACTGGTCGTAATGCTGCGGCTGTACAGAGGATCACGACGCTGATTCGTATCCTCCTTGGTGATGTAATGGCCGGTTGCGCGGTTTTTGATCCGTGTTATCCCGCCATTCTCTTCAATAATCCAATACGAACTCTCATTATCCGTGGCCGTAAAACCATAACGGACAACACCGTCCGAGCCCTCATACAAATAATTGCTCTTCCATTTACTCTTGATTCGCACATAGTGGTCTGACCCACTGCTTACCGTACTGACTGCTTCGTTATCCTTGTCTGCCGCATATACCGGAAACGCCGTTAACAACAGCAGCAGCGCCATTAAAGCAGACAGCATTGCCTTGCTTCGTGCCATTCGTACTCCCCCTTAATTCCAATTCAAGAATTAGATGCTTCTCTCATCTTAGAATGTAAGGGTTTACAGGACGAGGTGTATTATTGGGAATATTAGGTGTTATATTAAGATGCTTTCCATCGCATAGACATCTTCATCCTTATCCCTTCCTACCGAATATAGCAAAGGTTAGAACAGATCCGCCGAACAAAAGGATAGTAATTAGGATAAAAGAGATTTGCATTCCGGTGATAAACGACTGGCTTCCGTTCAATACGGCTCCAAGCAAGGCAACACCGAGAACCGAGCCAAGCTGACGGCTTGCATTTATCGCACCGGAAACAGTGCCCGTCTGCTCCCTTGCTACAGAGGACATAACCGCCGACATCAGCGCAGGAATGGTTAAGGATACCCCAAAGCCTATTAATAATAAACCAACGAATGTCCATGCATAACTAGTGCTCTGATTCGTCAATGCCAGGAGCAGTGTTCCTCCAGCTCCAAGGCTGAATCCCGCCGCCATTGGTTTCCGTGCTCCAATTCGGCTGACTATCCGTCCAGTAAGAATCGGATTAAAGGCCAGCGGCAGCATCATCGGAAGCAGAGACAGCCCGGCTGTATGAGCGGTTAACCCCCGGATTTGCTGAAAAAACAATGGAAGTACAAACAGTACACCGGATAACCCAATATTAATGACCAATCCAGCAATCAACCCTGCTGACACGGTGCTGTTCCTGAATAATTGCAGCGGAAACAGCGGAGCCACTCCTTTGGCCTCAATCATGATAAACAGGATTATTCCGATGACCGCCAAACCAAACGTTCCCAGTATAACAGGAGAGTACCAGCCGTAGCTTTGCCCCTCCATCAAACTGAAAGAAAGGGCTGCTATAGCGGCCAAAGCAGTCAACTGCCCTCCTATATCGAAGCTTTTCTTTTCAGTACGCGGGGTTTCCCCTGCATGCAAATAAGTCAGGAGCAGACTGATACCGGCAACCGGTACATTCAGAAGAAATATACTCCGCCATCCAAAAGAGTCCACCAGTATTCCGCCTATAACAGGCCCCGCCGCCATCGCAGCCCCCGTTACCGCTGTCCATATGCCAAGTGCCTTGGCCCGTTCGGTCGGCACGGGATAGGTATGTGACAATAATGCCAGCGAGGCTGGCAGCAAAGCCGCGCCTCCAATCCCAAGGATCGCCCTTAAGCCGATGAGTGCGCCTGTCGACGTTACAGCGGTTGATGCAGCTGATGCGGCAAAAAACAAAATGAGACCGCCTATATAGATTCGCTTCGCTCCCAATCTGTCCGCGAATACTCCCATCGATAGCAGCAGTCCCGCAAACACAATTGTATAAGCATTCACTACCCATTGCAGATCGGTAATCCCTCCCCCGAGATCCGCATGGATCGCCGGAAGGGCAACACTAACAACCGTCATATCCAGCAGTACCATAAAATAGCCAAGCGATAGACCAAGAAGCAGCAGCCCACTTCGGCCGGATACGTTTTGTAAAGCCTTCTCCATTGTTTTTCCCCTACCTTACTCTTCAAGTCGAATTCTCATAGAGTGTATAATGGATTCACAGCGAGATTAAGATGATAGCTTATCCTAGGAGTTTTTCTCCTACGATAGGAATTTCGATAATGGGAAGAAGAGAGAAGGTTTTGTATCATGGATGATTCTGTAAGACAACGGGAACTAGCGCAATTTCTGCGGACGCGGCGGGCTAGGCTGTCACCGGAGCTGGCTGGACTGTCAGACGGCGGACGCCGCCGGACACCAGGGCTTAGACGCGGGGAAGTAGCTATGCTGTCAGGGGTAAGTGTCGACTGGTATACATGGCTGGAGCAGGCCCGTCCGATCCAGGTATCCGCTCAGGTACTGGATAGTATCAGCCGAGCGCTCCAGCTGGATGCCGATGAAAGGAAGCATCTGTTTCTGCTTGCTCTCCAGCAGGTGCCTGCTGACCAGTCCATAGAAGAGAACAGTATCAGTGAGACCCTGCAGACTTTCCTTGACCTTCAAGGTACAAGTCCGGCTTTTATAACCGATCAGCGATTGGTCATAAGAGCCTGGAATACAGCTGCAGACATGATATATGGCCCTTTCGAATCCATGTCGGAGCGTGAAAGAAACACGGTATGGCGTTCATTCCATCTGCCTGGCGTGAGGGAGCTGTTGCGGGAGAACTGGGAGAAGCATGCCAGACACAGGCTAGCCCAGTTCCGTGCCGGTTACGCCAAATTTCCAGGTGACTCCTGGTGGATGGAGATAATCAGCGAGCTGCAGCAAACAAGTGAAGAGTTCCGGGAATGGTGGCCGCAGCATGATGTGCTGAACGGCCCGGAAGGGAAGAAAATCAATTATCATCCGACAGTTGGGAAATTACTATTTAACCAGCTGTCTTTTATCGCAACTGATTCCCCTCATTATACCGTCACGATTAATCTGTCGGCTGATAAACAAACGGTCTCGAAGATGGAGCAGCTTCTGCGTTAGTCCGTCGCGGTATTATCGTTATATACTCGGGTATTGCTCCAAAATGTCTCCGTTTTGTGTGCAATTAGAATAGAATCGGGCCGATCCTCTTGATCGGTAAAATAGAAATAGAACCAGCCAGAAGAACATTAATCCGCTCTTCTGGCTGGTTCCATCTATACCTTCACTGACCTTGCCTGCTCCCGATAGTCAATCGGGGCCAGACCAGTGACGCTTTTGAACACACGGTTGAAATGCCGGATATTCCCGAAGCCTGTACTCTCTGCAATAACCGTCACTTTCTCATTCGAGGTAACGAGACGTTTCTTCGCATCATTCACTCTCAGATCGGTCCAATATTCCACAAGTGATGTTCCTGTTCGCTGCTTAAATAAGGTAGACAAATACGCAGGATTCAGGAAAACATGCTCCGCCACATGCTTCAGTGACAGCGGCTCCTGATAATGCTGATTGACAAAACGGATGACCTTCTCAATCGGATCATGATCGGAATGGCGCTGCCCGTAGGCGATACACTCCGACAGTCTGCCAAGATAAGAACGACAGCATTCAATAAGCTCAGCGCGTGAGTTAAGCGAGCAAATCTCCAGCAGCACGGCTTGAATGGTCCGCTCGCCAAGCCAGCTTTTCGTAAGCCCCAGCTTCTCCGCTTCCTCATATCCATGAATAAGCAGCTTGCAGATTTGCTGATGAATGATCTCAGGACTTTTCGCTTGTGAACAAAGGCTTGTAATGAAGGTGACAACATGCTGGATCGTCTGCTCAGTCTTCCCTTCCTGAATAGATGACTCCAGCCATTCGAGCGACTGCTCACGTGTTGAGCTCCACGCCAGTTCTTCGTTAGCTTCATTCATCCGCTCATAACTGATTACACGGTCACCGCCTACAATTAACCGATGCAGCTGCGCGATCTTCGCCTCTTGGAAAGAACGCGGGATTTCCTTGATCCCACTAACCGTCCTGCCTAAGCCAATCGTAACTGTCAATCTCGATAAAGAGATCATCCGCCTGCGAATAGTCTCCGACAGCTCAAAGAGTGGATTGCCTGCCTCAGGCTGACTGGCCACATTCACAAGAGCAACGACCTCTGTCTCCGATAAAATAAAAGAAAACCCTTTAGCACGCTGGTCGAGTAATTCCTGAACGATCTGTTGAATATACAGCTGGAATAAGCTTGGATCCGCTTTATCATACCGTTCTTGATCCAGGGCATCTTTGTCCAGCTTGATAAGCATACAGGCGAAGTTCGGCTCAGTGAAGGTTAGGCCGATTTTTGCCAGAAGCGCCAAATCACTTTCATTCATATAGCCCTTAAGAAGTCCGGCAACTAAATGCTCGCTTACATGCTGACGAATCATCCGTGCATCCGCAGGCTCCGCTGCATAAACTTCTGATGCCGTCTGTACCTGAGTCAGCTCACTCTCTAGTCGATCTAATGTCTTGAACAACTCTTCCCGTTCCACCGGCTTCATCAAGTAATCCCGAACCCCATGGCGCAGCGACTGCTGCAGGTACGTAAACTCATCAAAGCCGCTAAGCACAATAACAAGCAGATTCGGGAAACGCTGCTTCGTAATTTGGATCAATTGCAATCCATCCATCCGTGGCATGCGGATATCGGTCAGAAGTACGTCGGGCAGTAAGCTCTCCAGCATTTCGAGCGCTTCATAGCCATCCCTCGCTTCGCCCGCAACCTGCCAGCTGCCGGAAGAGGACTCGACGATTTTACGAAGACCTTTACGAAAAATAGCCTCATCATCAACAATAAGAATGGTAGGCATTGGCTTGTCCTCCTAACCTGTCATGGAATAAGCGATTGGCATATTTATAATGACCTTAAGACCTTGGAAAGGCATACTTTCCAGCTGAAGTCCGTATTGCTCCCCATAATGCAGCCTAATTCTGCGATGCACATTCATGAGTCCGTTGCCGGTAGTGCCGCCAAGATCATGAATTTTCTCCAGCCGATAACGAATCGTGCTCAGCTGCTCGCTGGTCATGCCAATTCCGTCATCCTCAATAACAATGGTTAATACCCCCTGCTCCTGATAACAGGAAAGCCGGATAAGGCCCTCTCCAATCCCTTTGTCCAACCCGTGATTAATGGCATTCTCCACGATTGGTTGAATCATAAGAGGAATAACCGGGCAGCTGTACAAGGCTTCATCAATCTCCAGACGGAAATCAATTCGATCCTCGTAACGCATTTTTTGAATGGTCATATAGCCTTGAACATGATCCAGCTCATCGCGCAGCGTTACCGTCTCCTTGCGGCCGCTTAACGAATAGCGGAGCAGACGGCTCAAATTATTCGTCATCGTAACAACTTCCCGGTTGCCTTCCACCTCGGCATACATGGAGATTGAGCCAAGCGTATTGTATAGAAAATGCGGGTTGATCTTGCTTTGCAGCGCTGCAATCTCAGCATCCTTCTCCCGAATCTCCGTCTCATACAACCGGTAACCCAGCTCACTCAGATGTGATACCATCATGTTAAAAGCGCTGCCCAGCTGACCAACCTCATCCCATTGCTTAACAGGGAAAGATACCTTCAGATCGCCCCGCTCCACCTTTCGCATCAGTGAACGCAGCATCCGAAGCGGACTTGTAATTCGGAAGGCGATTACGACGGATAACAGCACAGCTAATCCGATACAAATTCCGCCAATAAGTAAAATGGAGTTGCGGACAACAAGACTGTCCTTCATCAGCTCTGATATAGGAACGACACCAACGGTTGTCCAGCCCGTCACTTCCGAATTGACATGGGCAACCAGCAGGCTTTTACCGTCTACTTTATGATGAGAAACCCCTTCCTGCGTAAGTCCTTCTATAACGGGATAGATCGCTGTTTTTTCCTTACGCAGCACCAGATCTCCCGCACTGTCGGTCATGTACAGAGATTCCTTGCTGCCGAGGCTTACCTGTGACAGCAGTTTGCGAACCGCCGCAGGGTCAATATCGATGACGATATAGCCAAGCGTATCGCCGCTGTCAAAACTGCGAAGCTCGCGGGCGATGGAGAACACCTTGTACACTGTTCCGCTTGTCGATTTCACATCATGTGTCGTGATAAAGGTTGGCTGGCCGAACCTTCCCTTCGCTTTATCGAGCCATTCTGGATTACCGCCAAGCTGATAGGTCGTCATATATTGGCTTTCAGGCAGCACGACATAAGAGGCTCCATGTTCGCCAAATAAGGAAATGCCCATAATATCGACGCGTCCGTTCAGAAATACTTTGGAGACAAAGTTGTTCAGATCATCGATCTCCTGCAAAGTTAACGCTTCTCCGGGCTCACGGGAGGTCGCGAGAAAATCTAAAATCTCCTGGTATTGATACGGCATAAGCGACAGCCGATTAAGTTCATTCATATAGGTATCAATATTCAGCGTCACCTGCTTCAGCATCTGAAGCTGGTATTTACCTACCTGCTCTTCCATTTTGGAAGCGAAGATCGAGAACGACCAGGCCCCGATTACCCCCAGCGGGACAACGATCAAGAGCACATTAATGAGGATAAGCTTACGTGCGAGTGCCAAATTTTTGAACCAATGCTGTGGACGCTTAAGAAGTTTCATCCTATCACCCTCACTTCGACAACTCGAGATTAATCTGCGCCTCACTTGCTTGAAGCGCCTGCTCTGGTGTCTGCTGACCATAAATCATTCGCTCGAACTGTCGGATGATGACTTCAATCAAGCTATGCTGCTTCGTATGCTTCGGCCAGAAAGCTACTGCGTTCGCCGCTTCTGCATAATCACTTCTGTAGTCAAGCGCTTTGAAAGCACCCGTGTCCAAAATCGCACTTACACTTGGAACATGGCCTGCCTCAGCCCATTTGGCACCGTGCTCAGCAAGCCATTTCATAAAGATCATTGCTGCCTCACGTTTCTCTGGTGTCATCTCATGCTGTGCAGGAACTGCTAACGTATGCGAATCTGCCCATGCAGCCGGCTTATCGTAGATGGTTGGCAGCGGAACGACGCCGAAGTTCAGCTGTTCATTTTTCTCAAGCGCGCCAGTCGCCCATACACCACTAATCAGGACGGCTGCTTTCCCTTCATTAAACAGCTTAAATGCATCAGGAATATTCGGCGGAATAAGCTTGCTTTTATACAGCCCTTCCACATAGCTTAAAGCTTTCAGCGCTGCCGGATTATTAAACACGGCTTTTGTACTGTCCTCGTTATAAAACTTCCCGCCGCCTTGAATCTGGTTGTACAAGCTCCACCACAGCCAGACAGAATCAATCCGTGTGCTTGGCTGGGCAAGCGGTGCGATATCACTTGGCACAGCTTGCTTAATCGTTGTCAGAAACTTCGTAAAGCCTGTTTCTCCGCCTTCAATCACCGGTTTACCCTGATCATCAAGCACGCCAGCCTGCTCTAGAAAGGTTTTATTGTAATACATGACAAGCACATGGGTATCCAGCGGCACGGCATAAGGTTTACCTTGGAATAAAGCGGCTTTCATAACTGATTGGTTATATACATTCCAATCCAGACCTACCTCTTTGGCAGGTTCAGATAAATCTTCAACGTAATCGTTTTGCACAAATTGGGGCAAGGAGCTTGCATGGATAATAGCAACATCTGGGGCATTGCCCGATAAAATGGCTGTTCTCAGCCGTGAATAATAATCGTCCAGACGTGAATTCATCTGGACGACCTGAATATCATCATGCTCCTGATTAAACTGATCTACCATTTCGGTCATAAATAAATTATCGCCACCGCTAAATGGGGTCCAATAATTAAGCTGAATAACCGGCGCCTTAGCTTCAGCGGATACCGGCTCTTTATTATTGTTTTGGCTGCAGCCAGTCAAGGCAAGACTTGCCCCGATTACAGTTAGAATGATTGTTCGAAAGGACAAGCCTCTCATGACCAGCGCCTCCTAAAAAGAATGGTGAAGCAATTCCTGCTTCGTAAGCTAAGCTATTAGTTAGAAACTCTCAAGATGTCCATATAATCGACATGTACTTCTTCTGTCGCATTCTCAAGTATAAGGGCGTTCTTACCAGCCTTCAATTGTAATGTGACAGATTGTGTCTGGTAATTGTTGCGCTTACCGGATGGGAAAATAACCCTGTCACCTTTTCCTTTGCTATCCTCCACGCGGATATGCAGCTCTGCATCATTACCAGATGAATTCGCGGCGGCTACGCGGATCTCATATTTGCCGCTAACCGGAACCTGAATATTCTCGAAACGTACCGCTTCACCTTCGCCTGGGGCAATAACAACTTTGCCTGTACCCGAGGCAAACAGATTTTCTTCGGCCGTTCCTTGCGGGCCTGCCGAGGCAACTTCCGCTTCATATCTTGGAATCTCAATCGCTTCAATTGTTCCTTGCCCGCCATCAATTGAAATACTGATTTCGTTCATGCCTGCCGCAAGCGGTATATCGGTATAGGCATAACCTATTCCGCTGCTCTTCGGAAGTGTAACCTCTGATGCTTGCTCGCCGTTCACGCTTACTTTAGCTTGAAGCATCTCCCCTGTTTCATTCTGATAATGAATCAGCAGTGGAGCCGTTGTATGAACGTTGGACGGAATCAGATGAAATGTTACATCCGCTGCTGCCGGTTCCGCCTTAAATACGCCCATCCCCGAAGGAACTTCAATAGCAGTATCGAGCGAGAGTGGCTTACCGATTTGCAGTTTGCCTTCCGCATCCCAAGTCAGCTTCTGGGCACGTGCTTTGCGGTTACCCCAGCCATCCGTCGGCGCTGTTGTCGCATGATAGACGATCCATTGCTCTGTGCCATCAGGCGACGAAACAAAGGAGTTATGTCCTGGACCGTATACACCTGCTTCTTCGTCCATTTTGAGAATCGGCTGCTCTGCTTTGGTCCAGTTCGAGGCAACAAGCGGGTCGGTTCCTTCTTTCAGCGATAACATGCCAAGCGAATAGAACGGCGTCCAGCTGCCTGCGCCTGAATAGACGATATGAACCTGGCCGTTATGATGGAGAATCGAATGCCCTTCATTAATATAAGGAGGGCCCCCGGCTTTCTCCCATTCCAGATCAGGTTCGGATAACAAGACACGTGGTCCGCTAATAGTGAGCGGATCGCTCATTGGCGCAATGTACGTATTTTGCTGCACATTGATGTCACCCTCCCAGCCGGACCATACGAAATAAAGCTTATTGTCGAGCTCCATCACAAGGCCATCGATAGCCCATTTGTTGGAGTCGTCCTTGACTTGGCCTTTGAAGGTATAGCTTCCCATCGGATCATCGGTATCGGCTTCTAAGACGAACATCCGGTGATTCTCATTAAGTCCGTCGTCAGCAGCGAAGTAGATATACCATTTCCCCTGAATAAATTGAATCTCGGGAGCCCACAGCTCAGCCGAATAATTCGTCCCCATATCCGGGTACCATACCGTCTTCCGCTCTGCCTGCTTGAAGTCGATTGTTCGAGATTTTATAACCATTACATCAGCACCGTTGTGCGTAAAGGTCATGTAATAGTAGCCATCCTTATAAACAACGGCTGGGTCAGGCGTATCGATCTCTGCGAGCGTGTTCTTGAACGTACCTCCATGACCGTTGTAAACGGCTGTGTTGTCCTGTACTTCCTGCCCTTGATCTTTCAGTGTCCACACCCCTATTCCAGCTGCTATAACCAACAGCACAGCTGCTGATATAACAAGCCATCGTTTTGAGTTCAACTTTTGACTACCTCCTAAAAAGAATTGCCATTCATATGGCTGGCTTTCAGACATATGGGCAATTCTTACTTCGTAAGCACTGGCTAAAGAATTGCCATTCATATGGCTGGCTTTCAGACATATGGGCAATTCTTACTTCGTAAGCACTGGCTAAAGAATTGCCATTCATATGGCTGGCTTTCAGACATATGGGCAATTCTTACTTCGTAAGCACTGTCTATTTGACTCCTGCTTGCGTGATTGCTTTAACGAATGAACGTTGGCCAACGATGAAAATAATGAACACAGGAAGTGTTGCAATAACCGTCATCGACATCAGCTTGCCGTACGCTTGGGTATAGCTGCCTTGTGCCATCATCGCAATACCGGCTGTAATCGTGCGCATCTCCGGCGAAGTCGTCGAATAAAGCGGCCATACGAAATCATTGTAAATACCCATAAAGGTAAAGATCGCAAGCGTCACCATAATGGATACCGAAGCTGGCAGCAGAATACGGGAGTAGATCTGCCATTTGTTTGCACCATCAATCCGGGCAGCCTCTTCGATTTCCTTCGGAAACGCTGTGAAAAATTGAAAGAGTAGAAACACGCCAAATGCACCGCTCGAGTAAGGGAAAATGAGGGCTGCATACGTATTAATCCAGCCAAGCGCGTTAAACTCCATGTACATCGGCAGGAAGGTCAATACGCCTGGAATCATCATCGAGCCGATGAACATCGGGAACATCAGCTTGCGAAGCGGCAAATCCTGCAGACGAGCCAGCGCATACGCAGCCATCGATGAGAATAAAAGCACAATAGCTGTACCCGCAGCGCCTACGAATAAAGAGTTCGTAATCCAGCGAGTGATTGGAACATTCATCAGGTTACCTTTTAAACCGTCGAGATAGTTCTCGAATGTTGGCTTCTTCGGAATGAGACTCAACTGTCCTGCCAGAGCTTCAAAATCATTCTTGAAGGAAGTGGACAACATCCAAATAAGTGGAAGCAGGAAAATAACTGCGATGAGGACTGCAACAAGAACAAGTAACGTTTTTTTCATGCCTCCTACTCCTTCCTTCCGTAAGCAATCCGGTATTGGACAACTGAGACTATAATGATAATGATCGCCATCATAATTGCCATCGCAGAAGCCGAACCGACCTGCTTGCCTTTGAATGCTTCATCCAGCACGTTCATAAGCAGAACTTTTGTACTGTCGCCAGGTCCTCCGCGTGTGAGCAGGAACGGCTGCGCATAAACGTTAAACGATGCAATAGTAGAAGTAATGATGATAAACAGCATCACAGGACGAATCGATGGAAGGGTAATGCTGACGAACTTCCTCCATGCATTCGCACCGTCAATCGAAGCCGCCTCATAATAATCCTCTGGCACTTCATTCAGCGCATTGGTGAAAATAATCATATTGAAGCCGATTGTCCACCACAGCGTAGTCATGACCAGAGATACCCAAACCCACGGCATATCCGTCAGCCAAGCCACCGGATCAATATGAAGCTTGGCCAAGAGTCCATTCAGGAAGCCCGCATTCGTATCAAACATCATCAGCCAAATAACGGCCATTACAGAACCGGAGATTGCATAAGGCATGAAATAAAAAGTACGGAACATCCCTCGAATCCGCTTCGGCAGCTGATTCAGCAGCAAAGCAAGCGCAAGGCCGAGAACAACAAGCAGCGGGACAGAATATAACACGAACTGTACCGTATTCCATAAACCTGTCGTAAATTGCTCGAATAAATAGGAACCAGGTGTAAAAATCTTGATGTAATTATCGAAGCCAACAAATTTATGATCGTCAGACAGAAGTTCGAAATCATGAAATGATATATACAGCCCGTACAAAATCGGGATCAGCAGAAAAGTGCAAAAGCTGAGCAAATAAGGCAGTACAAACAAAGTTGACGTTAAGCGTGATTGCAAAGTGCTCTTAACCAAGTGCAGCTCCTCCATTTCCGGTTAAGGATGAAAACAGAGAAACGAAGAAGCGATTTTATTCGCCTCCTCGTCCTCCCATAATGATCATTTTACGTTAAGGTGACGGTTTATTTTTTCATCGCTTGTCTGGACTTCGCTACAGCATCATCCATCGCTTTTTGAGCATCCTTCTTGCCAAGCAGCGCATTGCTCAGTTCACCCCAGATTGGATCGGAGATCGTTGCCCAGTTCAGTACGTTAGGCGCGAATTGAACATAATCAAATGATTTCGCTACGTTGCTTTGCATATCAAGAGCTTTGAACTCTTCGCTTTCAAGCATTGGCTTAGATGCCAGCGCTTGGCCGGAAGCTGCCCAGTCCATCGAGTTGGTCGATACATATTTCAGGAAGTCGCCGATGCCTTTTACCACATTTGCGTCTGTTACACCTTTAGGCAATACGAAGTTATGGGAGCCTGCATATACGGCTTGTTTGGCTTTACCGATTTGCGGAACTGGCGCTACGCCGTAATGGATACCCGCTTCGTCGAACTGTCCTTTCATCCAAGGACCGTTGAATTGGATCGCGTTTTTACCTTGCAGGAACAACGTATTCTCGCCGTCTTGCTGTACGTTGCCCGGGGATACACCTTTGTCTACGAGGCTGCGCATCCACTGTACCATCTCTACTGCTTCCGGTGAGTTGTAAGCAACGTCTGTTCCGTTCCAGAGATCGCCGCCATTCTGCCATACAAGCGTTGGGAAAATGAACTGCTGCGGCCAAAGTGTAGGAACAACATAGCCGTAAGTGCCTTTATCTTTGTTCGTCAGCTTCTCGACATCCGCTTCGAATTCCGCACGGTTTGTTGGTGGAGCCGTGATGCCTGCTTGCTCGAACAGGTCTTTGTTGTAGTACATAACCAGCGGGTGAATATCGAGCGGAATACCGTACCATTTGCTGTCAATTGTCTCGTAATTTACTGGTGCTTCTACATAATCTGTTTTGTTAATGGCAGAAGCTGCTGCCAGATCGTCCATCGGTTGAAGCTGGCCTTTGTTTACATAGGTAGGAATTTGGTCTACGTGCATGATGGCCAGGTCAGGACGATCTTTACCTGCGCTCATCGCCACATCAAGCAGCTTATAATATTCGCCATTTGGCTGAATAACGAGTTTCACTTTGTAGGTGTCTTGGGAAGAGTTATACTTCTCAACGATCTTCTTCATGAACTCGCCGTCAGCGCCGGAGAATGGTGTCCAGAATAGGATGTCAGCTTTCTCAGCTTTAGCATTCGTGCTGCCTTGATTGTTGCTTTCGGCATTATTCCCGCCGTTATTGTTACCGCAGCCTGCTGCAGCAACCATGCTGAGTGCGATTAACGAAGTACCTAAGAGCTTAGTCGTTTTTTTCATTTTGCTTCCCCCTAGAATGTGTTTGTTGCTCTTTCTGTTTCTCATTCTAGCTTGCGGGGGGACAGCGCGCCCATGTCGCTTTTTTAGAAGGGATGGACATATTTATAGATGCTCATGCTAGAGCGGACAAAAAAACCGGACAGCCTGAAGGTCGTTCTCTGGCTGTCCGGTCTTTTGCTGTTACTTGCCTTCGTTGATTGCTTTAATCAGCTCGAGTGGTATTTTCGGCTTGCGGTCGTATGTGAGGAGGCCATTGATCTCCTGTTCGACGTCAGTCAGCTGCGTATAGCAGTAACCTTGAACTACGCCGGAGAAGATAAGCGGCTGAATCACATTACGAAGACGTTCTACGAAGTCTTCATCGTTCGAAGCACCGGAGTAACCCCAGCCTTCCCAGTCGCTTTTCTTGTAGGCGATGCCGCCGAATTCAGTAATCAGAATCGGTTGGCCGTCATATTCGTGACCACCTACGCTGAGACGTCGGTTAGCCGGCATAGCCGACACTGCTTTGTCAACACTGCCATAACGTTCCTCGAGCACCTCGCGTCTCCACTCGTAGTCATGGATGTTGTACAGATCAGTAGCGACCATTTCCCAGCCGTCATTCGAGATGACAGGACGAGTCGGGTCAAGCGATTTGGTCAGGTGGTACATAGCCATCGCATGCTGCTGCTGACGTTCGTCGATCTGGATATTTGGTACACCCCAGCTTTCATTTAGCGGAACCCACACGGCAATACAAGGATGGTTGAAGTCACGGTCCATCGCTTCCTGCCACTCCTTTGTAATCCGGCGGACATACTCCTCGGAGTAGTCATAGGCATTCGCCATCTCGCCCCATACGATAAGGCCCAGCTTGTCGCACCAATACAGGAAGCGAGGATCTTCAACCTTCTGATGCTTACGAGCGCCGTTGAAGCCCATTTCCTTCATCAGCTCTACGTCCAGTTTAACCGCTTCATCCGATGGTGGAGTTAGGTTTCCGTCAGGGAAGTAGCCTTGATCAAGTACGAGCTTCATGAAGTAAGGACGGTTATTCAAATTGAATTTGCCGTTCTCGATCGAGATTTTCCGCATACCGAAGTAACTTGTCACCCGGTCAACCTCTGCGCCGTCAACCGATACCACATATTCCACGTCATACAGATTAGGACGTTCTGGCCACCATAACCGATCCATTCCATGATCGTTTAAGCCGCTGAGCTTAATTTTCCGGCTTTCTTCGCCTGCCCGTACCTGATACGTGTCCTCCGACACAATCTCTCCTGCGAAAGAAATCTTGACCGAAAGGCTTACATTCTTCGTCCCTTGCACAAAACCGCCTACAAACGAGCGGATTTGAATTTCATTCGTATCGATATCCGCTACATACTTCACCTTCCGAAGGTGAACCGGTGCTACCGCTTCCATCCAGACGGATTGCCAGATCCCCGTTGTACGTGTGTACCAGATCGCCCGGGATTTCTCTTCCCAGAACTGTTTGCCGCGCGGCAGGAATACGTCCGTACCATGATCGACCGCTTTGACAACCAGCGTGTTGTCGCCATTGGCCTGCAGTGCGTCTGTAATGTCAGCATGGAAAGGAGTATGTCCGCCTTCATGCGTTGCAACGAGCTGACCGTTTAACCAAACCGAAGCCTCATAGTCTACTGCACCAAAATGCAGCACAACTCTTTTGCCTTGGAACGAATTCGGAATCTCAAGCTGTCTGCGGTACCATACCACATCATGGAACGTTGGATCGCCGATGCCGCTTAATTTACTTTCGAAGCTGAATGGAACCTCAATCCGCTTGGAAAAGTCTTTATTCCCGTTATGCCAGCCTTCTTCATTACCAAAACGTGCATCATCAAAATCAAATTCCCATTCTCCGTTCAAACATACCCACTCATCACGGTTGAACTGGGGTCTAGGATATTCTGCTCTTGGCAAGTTTGTCATCATTTACGCCTCCGTTAGTTAACCAATAAGTTGTTATATTAACAATTACATATGATTCTGCAGCTTATTTTATCTCCTGGCCGAATCAACGTCAACTAAAAAGTTGTTTTATTAACTTAATGGTTATATAATAGCCGAGTAGAAAGAAAGCGAGGAAATGACGTGCATATTCAAATCAGTACCCAATATATGGAAATGCTCGAATGCTTTTCATCTGAAACGCGTGTGAAAATGATCGAGCTCCTGAGTGACCGGTCGATGAGTATTAAAGAGTTAGCGGAGGCACTTGGCTTGTCGTCTGCTATCGTGACCAAACATATTCAGAAGATGGAGGACGGCGGTCTGATTAAGACGGAAAGCCTGTCCGGTACTCGTGGAAGCCCAAAGATGTGCTCCCTTGCCATCGATTCGCTTACCTTGCAGCTTCGATCATCTTCTACGAATAATGAAATAGAAAAAGAATCGAAATACACCATAGAAATTCCGATCGGACAATACTCGAATTATGCCGTAAAACCAACCTGCGGACTGGCATCCGACACGAAGATATTAGGGCTAGTGGATGATCCGAGATACTTCTCTGATCCGGAACGAATGAATGCGGCTCATATTTGGTTCGGCAGCGGCTATCTTGAATATCGAATCCCAAATTATCTTCATGCTGCTCAAACGGCAGAGCAAGTAGAAATTTCCTTGGAGCTTTGCTCCGAGGCTCCTTATTATGACGAGAATTGGCCATCGGATATCAGCTTTTTCATTAACGATATTGAAGTTGGCGTTTGGACATGCCCAGGCGACTTCGGCAGCAAACGTGGCGCTCTAACACCTGCCTGGTGGCAGCTTGGTACGCAGAACGGTCTACTCAAAACCTTAACGATTCAGGAAACAGGTACTTACCTGGATGGTGTCAAGCTATCTGAGGTTACGGTGAATGATGTGGGCATCAAACTAGGGGAAGACTTCCGCTTTAGGCTCGCCTCACTGGAGACAGCCCGCCACTGCGGCGGTATCAGCTTGTTTGGCAAGCAATTTGGCAACTATAAACAGGATATTGTTGTACATGTGTTTTATAAAGACCGCAGCAAGGCTAATTAGCCCGAAAAATGTGCATTAAAAATTTATCACAAATCAATTTAATGAGTAAGCAATTGCATTCATTGACACTTCCACCCCCTTCCAGTAGGATTGAAGTACGCTTAATCGCTGGTAATTCTTTACCAGGGAGGGTTATGCAATATTTATTGCTTACTCAAGCAAGGCCCTGTGTACACAGGGTCTTTTTTGCGTTTTACGGCCCAAAAACGACTACGAAGCGCTGAAAGCGCAAGGAGGAGATGCAATTGGCAAAGGCGTTGATTTTCGATTTCGACGGAACGATTCTAGACACGGAGACACCCTGGTACGAGGCATTCCGAGCGCTCTATGCGGAGCATAAAGTCGAGCTTACCTTGGAGCAATATTCGCAATGTATAGGAACTAGTCTTCATTTGTTTAATCCTTATGAATATTTGATCACCGATTGTGGAATTGCCATCGACCGGGATGTATTCCGTTCGAGAGTACACGAGAAGCATGCTGAGCTGATGAAGCAAGAGACGGTGAGACCTGGAGTGATCCGCTTCCTGGAATCCGCAAAAGCTGCTGGCCTTCGTATCGGTCTTGCTTCTAGTTCCAGGCTGGAGTGGATTACACCTTATCTCGACAAGCTGGAGCTAACCTCGTATTTCGAATGTATTCAAACCGCTGATCATGTCAAGCTGGTAAAGCCTGATCCCTCCCTCTATCTTCAAACGATTTCGATTCTTGGCATTCCAGCTGGAGATGCCATTGCGATCGAAGATTCTCCTAATGGCGCCAAAGCGGCCATTGCAGCAGGACTCCATTGTGTCGTTCTCCCTAATAAAATTACGCAGCATCTGGATTTCGGCAATATTACGCAGCATGGCCAATCACTCGCCGACATTAGCTTCGAGCATTTAATTCATGATCCATCTGGATTTTTAGCAAAGCCAGCCGTCTAATGAATAACCTAAGTCTTTGCCTTATCATTGAGACGAGGCACAGGCTTTCGTTCACCTTAATTATCTGAATATTCAAATAATAGTGAGGTGATAGACATGAAAGCCGTACACTTTGGAGCAGGTAACCCGGAGGCCGAAATTCTGCAGTTGGCTATCGAGCAAAAAGGGGCAAATGATATCATTAGAAGACATATGGGCATACCAGAGGAGCATGCACTGCATGACGAGATCATGAAGGAATATAAACGGATTCAAATCTATAAAGCTTAATCTCTGATTGATTGCACAAAAATGGCCTAATGCCCCTGCTAGGAAGGGCATTAGGCCGACTTTTAGAATGAACTATTATGGGAGCTCGCAAAGAACCGGAAACTCCGCAACTCTAAGCCTCGCACAGCCATACGGAACGAGCTCAATTTCTTCCAATGGCTCCTTACTAATAACCGGACTGACCGGCGGTGTGCCGGCTGAATTCATCTCCATTGTCCACTCTGGAAGCCTGCGTGCCTGAACACTCATACGGAGCGGACAATTTTCTGCAGCAAAAGGCTGCCTCTGGATTTCATCCTCTATTACTCTACCTTTATCCGAAACAGTCTGCTCACTAAGCTCTACACCGTAATTCCATGGTGATCTTGGATACAGCTCCCAATCATGATAAGGAGGATAGGTCCGATGCTTCTGCCATTGCTCCTTGACTGGAATAGCCAGCATGATTGGACCATATTGAACACCAACAGCACCATTTGCACGTGGAACCAGCTTCGCCTGCTTCGGCAGTGTAAGCACGAGCTCATCCTGCTCCCTCCATAAACGATGAACCGAGGCAAACCCCTGAACAGCTTGCAATGGATAAGGCTCGTTATTAATCAGCAGTACAGGCGCCTTGCACCATTCCGGAATTCTGAGCTTTATGGTGAACGTCTCCGGCGAACTCAACTCAACCTTTATGTTGACCGTATCCCGGAACGGATACGAAGTCTCCACCTGTATAACTGCCGAAGCTGCCTTCTCCGCACCAACTTGCGCGGTTACCCGGCAAGGTGCATAGGAAATTGCTGCAAGACCACCATTCTCAGCTGCCATCCACAGCCTAGCCGCGTACTTCGGCCAGCCTTGATGCATATTGGCAGTGCAGCAGCCGAAATGCGGTTCGATGCCAAACAGATTGGCCTCATTATTATTTTCCGTCCAATTCCGCTTGGCATGTGTGCACATGATCTGATTAGCCTGCTGATCGTACTGGTGAACCTTCCAGTCCGAGCTGATCGCGGCAGGCAGCGCGTTATACGCGACCTTCTCCAGAATATCCCCGAAGTAGCCGTCCCCGGTTATCCTGATGAGATGCTCCAACGAGTACATATATTCCACAACAGCACATAACTCCGTCCCTTGGCTTGGATGTGTTCCCGCCAGCCACTCATCTCCAGAGAACATGCCATTTACTTGGCCATGGTAGGTCATGACGCTTCGAATGCCTTTATATACAGCCGCTTTATCTAGCTCACTTCCCGTCTGCAAATAACGGAGTGCTGGCTGCTTGAAGGACATGGCCACATTAACGACATGAACACGGTGATCGAAGGAGGTTTGACGGTTCCAATACGGGAACTGCTCGTATAACCCCCTCCAATCCTCTGTTTGTTCACTGATTATTTGTGCCAGCTCCAGCAGAAACGGCTCACTAGTACGGTTGTAAAGCCAATACACGCAGATCAGGTTTTCCCCGCCTCTCGCCTTCGCCCATTCGGCAAGCGGACGATTCGGAAGATGCTTCAGCTGGTATTTGAAGTAATTGGTCATAAAAGGAATGACCCTTTCATCTCCAGTATATTCCGCGTGTTGAATGAGCACCTTCAGCATAACCATCCGGCTCCACCAGTCCTCGTTCGTTGTTGGTCCGAACTGTCCGTCCTCACGGGCGCTTGCAAGCGTCCATTCAATCCAGGGCTTTACCTTCGCTATTAATCTCTCGTCTTCCAGAAGATAGGCCAGTGGAACAAGTCCATCTAAATAGTAAGGTCCTCTTTCCCAGCTTTCTCCCGTGCCGCCCAGCCATCCACTGTTTGGACCGACATGGCTCCAGAACTCATCCAGATGCCCTGTCATCCCTTCCGCCTGAATCTGTAGCTGATCTATGAGCCAGCCAATCGGCCGGATGGATCCTAGGGGCATTTCCTCAAAGGGAGTTTGCTTAAGAGAATAAAGTATCGTATTCATGAAATCCCTCCCTATGCTATTGTTGACTAGAAGCTCTTCAGAAAATGGTTCATACTTGCCCGCTCCGAAAGCGGAAGCCGCTGTTCAACTGGCAGAATATAAAGATTATTCATCGTCGTTCCTCCCTAATGAAGTTGATAAGTAAGCGTTTTCTAATAATATAACATTTATTACAAATATATTAAATAAGGCTTTTTAAGCCTGACTATTTCGTTGCCCGGATATTTCTTCAAAATTACGCCAAGTACTTGTTTTTATATCTAATTAGATATAAGCCCTCAAGGCAGCCTCCTGTTATACTACGTTTTGAAAACGCTTACTAAAGCGTTCTATTCTACTATTAGAGGAGATGATCATTGATGAAGAAATGGAAAACCCTGCTCCTTGGCGCTGCAGCTTCTGTTATGCTGATGCCGCTCCAGGTGAGTGCGTTCAGCAATCCGATTACTATTTCAGATTCCTGGCATTGGGCAAACAATGATTTCTATGGCGAAGGCGATCCGTATATTCTAAAATTTAACGGCACCTATTACCTTTATGTCAGTACCGTTGATGATCAGAGCGGCGTCAAGGTATGGTCCTCTACTAATCTCGTAGATTGGTCCTACCGCGGATTGTGTACGACAGAAGCGGTCACGAAGGCTGCTTATGCACCTGAAGTCGTCTATTGGAACGGGATGTTCTACATGTACACTTCACCGGGCGGCGGCGGACATTATGTGCTGCAAAGCACCAGTCCAACCGGGCCATTCACGGTTGCAACCGGCAACCTTGGCATGGGCATTGACGGCAATGTCTTTATTGATGATGACGGCAAATGGTATTTCTACTCGACCGGCTCCAATACGATTAATGCACGTCCAATGACGAGCCCTACAGCCTTTGGTACAGCTGTTGGCACTGGATTAACGATGGCTGGCTGGACGGAAGGGTCTACTACCTTCAAGCGCAACGGCAAATATTATATGACCTACACCGGCAATCATGTGTGGAGCACAGCATATCGGGTCAATTATGCAACTGGTACAAGCCCAACCACCGGTTTCGCACCGGCTGATTCTCAGAACCCGGTATTAATTGATACGGAAGGCTCCAATGTTGGCCTTGGACATAACAGCATGATCAAGGGACCAGACCTGGACTCCGACTTCATGGTATATCACAGCCATGCCTCGGGCGGCAATCTTGTCTATCCGGGCCGTAAAATGAATTTGGACCGCGTTGTCTGGAATGGCGACAAAATGCTGGTGCTTGGTCCAACTACGGCTTCCCAGCAAAATCCAGAGCTCGCGGATTTCGAAGACCGTTTCAACCGGACAGCCATCGGGACCGGATGGACGAATATCGGCGGCGGTACATGGGGGATCTATAATCAGGAGCTGATGTGGCAGGACACGATTGGCAGCGCAGCTACTTACCGCCAAGTGACCAGTACCAGCACCGCAAGCGATTATACAGCGGAATTCAACACGAAGCAGATCAAGCAGGGTACAACCAGCAATCCGGTATATGGCGCTGTATTTTCTTACACGGATGAGAACAACTACGGTACAGCGGTATTGAACCGAAGCCTGAACCGACTAGAGACGAATTATGTTGTTGGCGGCGTCAGCCAAGGATGGCAATATGCAGCTCTTCCATCAGGATACGACTATACCAAATGGCATCAGATCCGCGTGGAGAAAGAAGGTACCAGCTTCACCGTTTATGTGGATGGCATGAAAAAACAGACTCGTACCGTAAACGGAATCGCAGGCGGCAAGATCGGGTACACCACAACGGATGCTCATGCCGACTTTGGCTACACCGCTTTTAGCAACAAAGTGAACGGAAGCAGTGCATGGAATGCGTATAAACCTGTTCCAGGCAAAATTGAAGCTGTTCATTATATGAATGGGGCTGAGGGAACAGCCTATCATGACTTGACCGCAGGCAACACTGGCGGCGCTTACCGCACGGGTTCGGTGGATATCCGCAGCTCAGCAGCGGAGGGCAAAAATGTCGTAGGCTGGAATCAAACCGGTGAATGGCTGAAATACCGCGTGAATGTTGCCGAGACCGGCTACTACGATCTGGATGCGCGTCTTGCCACTACCTACACGGATGCGAGCTTCCGCGTATGGGACGGCTCAACCGATCTAACCGGTATTGTAAATGTACCGAGCACTGGTGATTGGGAAAGCTGGACAACAGCGAGTAAAAAAGGGCTTTACCTATCTGCCGGCTATCACGAGCTCCGGTTGGAGTTTGTTAAAGGGGAATTTGATTTCTCGGGGATGACCTTCTCCCGCGGCGACGCAGTCACCAGCCTGACTGACGATTTTAATGACGGCAATGACAACGGTTGGACAAGGTTTGAGGGCAGCTGGTCCGTTAATTCGGGTGAGCTGGATTCTGCAGGAGCAGGCGTATTTGGCAAAACGACGATTGGCAATGAGCGCTGGGCTGATTATACCGTTGAATCGGATATTAAGCTTGTAGACACAACCGGCGATGCCGGCATGCTGGTCCGGGTGAATAATCCGTCAAATGGTACTGTACTGGTCAATAATCCAGATTACCTCCAAGGTTATTATGCCTTTATCAAGTCTAATGGAGTTTACTTAGGCAAGATGAATTATAATTACACAGCCGTTAGCTCATCGCCGATTACACTGGCAGCGGGCACCTGGCAGCATATGAAGGTTACGACCTCCGGCACAACGATCAAAGTATATGTGAACGATATGGCTACGCCAAAGATCACCTATACGGACAACAGCAGCAACCCGTTTACTCATGGTAAGGTCGGCTTGCGTACGATGAACAATCATACGCGATTCGATAACTTCAAGGTTAATCCATAAGAGCTAAGAAGGCAGACCCCTGACGGGGTCTGCCTTCTGCCTTTTTATGAAGGGAATACAAGCCGTGTTGGAACGACATGTCTGCCTTGCAGCTGCTCTCCGCGAAGAATACCGTTCATTAGCAGCTTGACCGCTTTCCCACCGATTGCCGTTTCATTCTGACGGATATAAGCGACCTCCGGGATTTCCGGATCATCGAAGGTGACCAGTTGTTTACCAGACATCAGATCCATCCGTTTTAAAGCATGATAAGCCAGCCTGGCTAGCTCTACATCAGTAGCTATTAGTCCGGAAAATTCGGCATGACGCTCCCGCATCCAATGCTCTATCCGCTCCGCCCCTTCTTTCCTCGAGACATTAAATACTTCATATGGAACGGTAAAGCGTAAAATAGAAGATTCAACAATCCCGTGTTCAATTACTGCGTTGTCGAATCCGGCAAGCCTGTCGGCCATAACGCTATGCTCAGTTGGCGGCGTAAGTAGAGCAAGACGATGATGCCCTCTTCTCACCAAATAAGCAACTGCTTGTCGTGCTCCTGCTTGATTATTCGAACTGACGCTGACAAGGGGGAGGTCGGTATAGTAACGGTCAATCAGAACTACCGGACACTCAAGCTCCTCCGCCCTTATAACCGTTCGGCGCTCATGCTGTGCCCCAATCGAGAATAAGATGAGTCCGCTGATACCAAGTGCACCAAGATCTTCAAGCGACTGCAGTTCCTTCACGGCACTGCCTCTCGACACACGAATCACCAGCGTATAGCCGAATCCGTCAACAGCCTTCTCAATAGCGTCAAGCAGCCGCTGTTCGACTTTCGTACGCATAGATGGAATAATCATGCCAATTAGTTGAGGCTTCATCGGTAGCTGCCGCTTCTTGCCGTTACTTGACTCCTCCGAAAAAAACAGCTTGTAAGGAGCCTGCCCAGCAACAAAAGTACCCTTGCCCTTGGAGCGGACAACAATTCCCTCTTCTGCAAGACCGGCCAAGGCATTTTTTGTTGTCATTAAGCTTACATGAAACTGGGCAGCCAAGTCGATCTCTGATGGAATTCTGTCACCTGGCCGCAGGTTCCCAAGTGATATTTGATTTTTAATAGCTGCTTGAATTTGTTTATACAATGGAATATCCTTCAAGGGCGATCACCACTTTTACTATACTTCGTGAATGCCCTGCAAAACAACAACAGCTTTAAGGGGAAAAACTTGATTCCCTGATATTGACACTTCCGTCCTATTCCAATAGAATGAACGAAGCTTTCTCTTCTATTAAGTATTCCAATTGCTCATAACGCAGATCTGGAGGACTACCTTCATGGACATTCGTTCCGAATTTGGCCAAATTGTCAGGGAATTACGTGCCCGCAGCGGGATGTCACAAGAAATGCTCGCCTATCATTCCGGGCTCGACAGAACGTACATAAGTGGCGTCGAACGAGGAGAACGCAATCTTAGTTTGGTCAATATTGAAAAGATCGCAGTCGCCCTTCGAGTTTCCATCCAATATCTGTTCTCAAGTGAGAGATTCTCGTCTAATCTTGCCTATCAGCCCAGTGATTTTGCTGTACCTTTTAAAGAAAGGTTCAGCTATCATCTGGACCATGATAAGAAAATATTGTCCTTCCAGGTTAACGGCTTGTTTGGCGGTAAGCAAGATGTCGAATATTTAACATCGACCATATTAGGCATCTGCTCAGCATATGGCAGGGATGAGTTAAATATATTAGTCGACCATCGCAACATGAAGGCTGCAGATGGTGAAGTTGTCGTGTATTCTCCAGAAATAATAGGAGCAGCAGTGGACTTTCAACAAAAGCTAACCATATACAGCAAGAAGGTCATTGCCTTATGCAACTCTGAATTTATGGTACAGCAGCTTAATCATGTGTCCACAACAAGCGGAATCCGTGATAAAGCCCTTCATTTATTCGAGAAAGATAAAGCCATGGTCGATAAAGCTTATTCTCTTTTTGATATTCATGGCAATGAACTAATCAAAACTTTAGGTTAATACAAACAAATCCCCTCACGGCAAGACCGGAGGGGATTTGTTTACATCTTACTTCAGCAGATCTTCGATCGCCTTGCGTGTATCGGCACTAAACGCTTTGAAAAATTTAATTAATTCTGCATTACATAAGCCTGCGTTATACAGCATTTGAATTGTAATAAACTCCGGCATTCCTTTATCGTTTACCGAAGTGATAATACCTGCCTTCATAGCCGCAGAAGTCGAAGTCTTCGTCCAACTTGGCGGCGTTTGGTCGCCCGACAAATTAACATGCTTCTCAAGAGCGGCGATCCGCTCTGAAAGCTCCTCCATTTGCTGTCTTTCTGCATCTGTCATTGGCTGATCCTCCTCTGGCCCATATGCTTTCAGCAAGTCCTCTACCGTGCCTGCATATTCGTTCAAATCGACATTCCCGCTAATACCCGCTACTTTCCGGCTGCCGTTTGGCAATGTACCACCGGAGCCTCCATCGCTGTACTGCCAAAAGGTCCATCTTCCCCATGCCTTTGCATCGTCAGGTGGTGTTGAAGCGTTATATCTGGCAATCCACAACAAATAGCTGCCAAGTGTGGGATCAAAATGGTTCGCAAAAGCGTTGCCTGTATAAAAGATTGGCTCTACACCAAATAACCGCTCCGTCTCATCTAAGAAAGCTTTCGCTACGGCATTCATACTGGCATCGCTTAGGTTACTTGAATTTGTCTCGTAATCCATCACGGGAGGCAGCAGCAGTTTGTCGGCTTGTGAAGCGGTTTGATAAAAAAACTGAGCCTCTCTTTTTGCAGCTGCCGCAGAAGTTGCCCGCAGAAAGTGATAAGCTCCGACCAGAAGCCCTGCTGCTGCCGCTCCGGAGGCATTACGCTCGAACGTCGGATCCTTGTAGGTTTCACCTTCCGTTGCTTTGACAAATGCAAACGTAATGCCAGCACCAGCTACTTTCTGCCAATCAATGTCTCCCTGGTAATGGGATACGTCAATGCCTTGGGCGTTGCCTTTGGTTCTTCCTTGCATGACATTCCCTCCTTCGGGTGGATAGATTCCTTCTTATACTTATAGTAAATTCATCTACTGATAGACGGGACACGGCATTTTGGCACAAAGAAAGCCGCCCTGCCCTCAAGTAATCGGGCGATCCGCTATCAATTCAATGAGCTTTTGCGCGGCTTTGCTTAAATAGTGCTGCTTCAGCCAAATGATTGCGGAGCTTGAGGTGACATCTGGGCCTTCAATCGGGAATACGCGAATGCGGTGATTCTGATAACGGTTAACTGAAGTCCGCGGCAGAATCGAAGCACCAAACCCGGAAGCCACAAGCTCTACAAGCATACCGATATCGGAGCACTCTCCAATAATGGACGGCGACAGTCCTCGTGAATGAAATTGATCCAAAATCAAATGATAAAGACCAAGACCCTCTGTACTCGGGAGGACTAACGGATGCGCAGCTATGTAATCATAGGTTATCGCTTCGAGCTCCTCGTTCTCGCTTCCCGCTCCCGTTACAAAAAACAAAGGCTCAGCACCAAGAATGACATGATCAAATTCCTCAAGGTTAATCGGAAGGCGGACAATCGCCAAATCCAGTGCTTTATCCTTGATAAGTCTGGTTAAGGTAATCGTCTCATTCTGCTGGATTTTGAACGTAACCTTCGGGTACAACATGCGGAAAGCGCTGAGTACGCCGGGAAGCCGCTCATCAGACAACGTATTAATGCCAATGGACAGCTTTCCTCTTACTCCAAGCCCGGATTCTCTTACTTCTTCTTTCGCTTCCTCCAGCAGCCGCGTTATGGTAAGAGCATGCTCATACAACGTTCTGCCTGGGGCGGTTAATTCGAGATGACGCCCACTTCGAAGAAATAACGACACGCCAAGCTCCTCCTCCATCAGCTTTAATTGCTGACTAAGCGGAGGCTGAGACATATGTAGACGATGCGCAGCTGAAGTTACTTGAAGCTCTTCTGCCAAGGCAATAAAATAACGTAATTGTTTGATGTCCATCTTCAGTTCCGATCCAATCCGCAAACCAGCTATATGATTTTCATATGCTTTCGCAATTTATTTAATATTTTTAATATAGTTATGCCCATGATACCATATACGGAGCATTCGGGAGAAAATCAAAGCTCGAAACGTACGGATATTAGGTGGAAAGCTGGGAAATAACATGTTGAAGTCAAAAGATTCACTTACTGTGCTGCTTGCGGGCATGCAGTGGCTTTTCTTTATATTTACCAATACAGTGATGGTACCGCTCTCGATCGGACATGCGCTGGGACTTGCACCGGAAGATATCGCTTCTTCCATGCAGCGCTCCTTTATATTGACCGGTCTGCTTTGTATCGTTCAAGCAATCTGGGGGCATCGATATGCCCTAATGGATGGACCCGCTGGCGTATGGTGGGGGCTTGTGCTTAGTATCTGCGCTTCTGCTCCTGCTATGGGCATGGATATCGGCACAGTTGCTGCCAGTCTAAGTACAGGATTTATTTTGTCCAGTGCGGTCGTTATTGTGCTCGCCTTATGCGGTTTTCTTAAAGTATTGAAGCGAATCTTCACCCCAATGGTAATGGGTGTCTTCCTGCTGCTCCTTACCTTCCAGCTCGCCAATACATTCTTCAAAGGGATGATTGGTTATGACCAAGGCGGTAAATGGGATTTGCAATTAGCAGGCTTGTCCTTGTTTATTATCGTAGTTGTCGCTCTCATTCATCTGAAAGGCAAGGGCAAATGGGGACAGTTCTCGCTGCTTGGTGGTATCATCGTCGGATGGATTGCTTATGCCTTATTGTTCGGAAGCGAAAGCAGAATGGGTGCAGCAACTGGAAGCAGCAATGGCATTTGGCATTGGCTGCCCTGGGGAACACCTGGATTTGAACCTGGAATTATGATGGTTGGTCTCCTCGCTGGTCTTGTGAACATGACCAATACGTTGACCAGCTTAACGGCTGCAGGCAGACTCTTCAAAAGAGAAGCATCAGATAAGCAGTTTGTACGATCGATTCTATTCACAAACAGCTTCTCCATCCTTGCTGGCTGTCTTGGTCTAATTCCATTTGGAACATTTGCATCATCTATTGGTTTTCTTGAAAATACAAAGGTATTACGCCGTGCCGCACTCCTTGCAGGCTCTGCCATGTTTATTATCGTCGGGATCTTCCCTGCACTAGGCGGATGGCTGGCACAGCTGCCTTTATCCGTCGGGAACGCAGTACTGTTTGTTGCTTATCTGCAGATGTTTGGTACTGCGATTCGCTCCTTCCAAGGAACAACGTTTAACGCCAAAACGATCTATCGTGTTGCACTTCCCGTATTAACGGGGATCAGTATTATGAACATTCCCGCTTCGGCCTTCGCGGAGTTCCCTCCGCTCTTGACGCCAATTCTCTCTAATGGCCTCATTATTGGTGTCTTGCTGGTTATTATTTTGGAGAACTTCATTCAATGGGATAAATTTGAAGTGAAACCGTTAGTTAAGGAACCGGAATCCCCTTCACAGCAACTCGCCTTGCAGCTCAATAAATAAATAAATAAAAAAATAAATAAATGAAAGGGGCACATTCAAATGTGCCCCTTTCATTTATTTATCTCCATTATGAATTCCTCTTGTTCTGTTAATACTAGATTGCATAAAAAGGAGATGATTTGTTTTGGTTCCTGAAACATTGCTAGTATTAACGTTATTTGCTCTTGGTTATTATGCTTTTCACCTTTATTCTCTAAAAGATAGCCAAATCCGATTACAGCAAAACAAACTTAGTGAATTCCTTAAATCAAAAGAAGATGTACATAAAATTCTATTAGCCGGAATGTATCAAAGATTCAAAAAAGAAGAAGGAAAGACAGAAGATACACCTTATGACTTCGAACGTTTTGTCGCAAAAACCTTAGAAGTTGTATATAAGGGGAAATGTACAGTGACACCCTCCAGCAATGACGGAGGGATAGACATATTGCATGACACGAATAATGGCGTTGAGCTTATTCAAGTAAAATGCTACGAGCCTAATGCGAAGCTTGATTTTAAGCCTGTCGCTATATTACATAGTCAAATGATTAAACAAAAGGTACAAAAAGCAGCCATTATTGCGACATGCTCTTACAGTGATCTTGCCATCAAATATGCAGATGAGGTCAATGTGCGTTTAATTGATGGGAAGGCTTTTCTTGAAATGTGGATTCAAAGTATACACACACTGGAAGATGAACTATCGGTGTTCTCCTCAGTGAAGCCTGACTATGCTTGAGCCGTAAAAAGGCTCTATTCCCTATTAAAACACCCATTCGGGTCCAGGATTTTGTCCATAAACTATGAGATAAGCCACCGCTATGAGAGGATGCGAGTCTTACATGTTTTGCTGGATCAATAAGGTTGTTGTCGTTAACAATAGTGGCATCATTCATTTTGGATTTGTGAAACAGATCGCCCCGGAATCTATCACGGTTGGATCAGGGAATGGCTCGACAACATCAGAGCAGGACTTGGAACAAACGGGGAGAGAAACCGAGGAGCAAGCTAATGGCAATACAGGTACTAACACTAATGGCGGCAATGGCAGTAAGAATGTCAAGGGAACGAATGGGAAAAGTAAGGGCAGCAACAAGGGTAACAGCATAAGTAAAAGCAAAGGTAAAGCAAAGGTAAAGTAAAGGTAAAGTAAAGGTAAAGCAACTGTTACAGCACCGGCAGCAGCGAAAAAAGCGGTTCTCTCTTCGCCTTCTATCCCTTCCCTTCCGTTTGGAAAATTGACTCATGGTAAAAACAATCTATTAAGCGCATTACTAAAAAAAGGGTTTAAATAAGCCGTGTGCTTATTTTGAACCCTTTTGTATATCTATAAGCTGGTGTAACAAGCTCCCCGTTGTGAGGGTAAAAAAATCCGCGTTGATTAAGCGGCCTCATTGTTGATAGTTGTCGTCCATACACCGTTACAAGTTAACGCATACAATACACCATTTAAACTTTCATTTAAGGCGGTGTATCCCCCTTTGTCATGTTCATGTGGATGTAGAGGAAAGCACTACAAAAAGTCGCGCAACAAATCAACTATTCCCATGGTCAGTACCCGAATTGGGAATGGCATGTTGTCTGTCCCATTGCGTGCGTGTATAGGTGACAGTCCGAATAGGGTTATATGTATTGAGATATATCCAAGCCAAGCGGATAGTTGTATGTCCGGGAAATGTCAAGTTCTCGGAAATCTTTGCTGTTGCTCTGCTGTTGCAGATCTCCTTAAATTACAAAATAGAACAAAACGAAAGCAAAGTTAATGTGACTCGCAATGGTGCAATACAAAAAGTGGCCATGCAGTTCAATTGAACTTGCACGGCCACTTTTGTATTCATTCATCAATACTTAAATATATGTCGATAATCGGGATACATTTTTTTTCGAGAATACGCTGCGACCTTTGGAATCGCCTTTTACCGTATCCTTCAACTGGTCGCTGAGCTCCATAAACCATTCCTGATCCTGCGTCTCTAATGCGAGATCAATAAGACCACGGATGTCTTCCTCTTCAGGAGACCATTGTGCCTGCTGCCTCATATGATGAAACTTGGCAAGCGCGATTCGACCGGCAGAATCCTCGTTATCCGATTTTACAACATAAACCTTTGCAACACCTTGCTCCAAGTCGATCTGCTCGACATAGCCGAAAATAAATTCGCCGCTGATCGTTTGACCTTGCACCCAATCGCTGACTTCAAAATTCACGGTCATCACCGCCTTTAATCGAAAGTGAGTAACTGTAACTTAAGTTATTACTGTTATAATAATGTATACAGTTATTGCTGTCAACTGGTTTACGCCTGGTTTATTATTTTAGCAGTGATTCTGTTAGGTATTCCTTCAATTGGCTCCAATAGGGAGTCATCAGTACGATCCCATCTGCATCAACAAGAACATACATCGGAAATTCATTGACGCCGATCGCCTTGGCCCACTTCCTATTCCGCTCTTGATAGTGATCCCAGAACTGAACTTTCACAATCGCCTTGTTAATCGCTGGATCTGAGTTCTGGAACAGATTAACCTCATTTGTTTCACTTTCAGGAAGGCTGTCCTTGTAAAATAAATGGATGGCATACTTTTCATTCTCGGCAGGTTTCAGTTCCTTTAAAACATCTGCTTTCGATGGACCTTTACTGCAACCAGACAGCGAGATAAGGATAAATACGGCTGCCACAAGAAAAAAGATGAATTTCCTCATTTTCTCCTCCTGATAGGTGATAACCTTGATACGTAAGAAGGTTTTACTCGAAATCACCTAAAAGCATCTCATCTAATGCAGTACCCCCAAGAACCATCGGGTAAACATTCTCATCCATCGGAATAACAAATTCAACAAGTACCGGACCCGGTGTCTCTAAGGCCTCCTTCCAGGCAGCGATTGCCTCTTCCTTGTTGCTCGCGCGCAATCCCTTTAACCCATAAGCCTCAGCCAGCTTAACAAAATCGGGGCTTCCAGCAAGATCAATCTGACTGAGCCGATTCTCATACATCAGCTCCTGCTGCTGCCGCACCATGCCAAGCACACGATTGTTAAGAACGACGATCTTAACCGGGATCTGATGCACGGCGCAGATCGCCATTTCCTGCGCACACATCTGCATTCCTCCATCCCCGTTAATCGAGACAACCAATCGATCGGGATTGCCAATCTGCGCGCCAATCGCCGCCGGAAAACCAAAGCCCATCGTTCCAAGGCCGCCGGACGTCAGTAGCGAGCGCGGGTGATTAAACTTGTAAAATTGCGCTGTCCACATTTGATGCTGTCCAACATCCGTCGTTATGATTGCATCGCCATGCGAAGCTTCATGAATCATCTCAAGAACAAACTGCGGCTTCACTTCCGCGTCTGAATCGTTATAACGCAAAGGATGCTGCGACCGATACTGCCGTAATTGCTCCATCCAGCCTGCCGCTTTAGAAGGTTTTGCTTTGGCGCAGGCATAAGCAAGAATGTCCTTCAAATCACCTACTATGCCAATATCTGTGCTAATGATTTTCCCGATCTCCGCGGGATCAATATCGATATGAACGATTCGTCTCGCCTCTGGGGCGAAGCCGTCGACCTTCATTGTCAGCCGGTCATCAAACCGTGAACCAAGCGAGATAATGAGATCTGCCTGCTGAATCGCCATATTCGCTGCGAAGTTGCCATGATGGCCGGCCATACCAAGTCCTAATTCATGTCCACTAGGAAATCCGCCTAAACCATGTAAGGTTGCTACAACAGGAACTTGCGTTTGATTAACAAATTGGATTAACTCATCGGATGCATTTGAGTGAACAATTCCTCCACCAGCAATAATGACTGGTCTTTGGGACTCCGCGATAGCTTCCAGCCACTGCTCAATTTTCTCGTAATCCAAAGCCGGCTTCGACACGTATCCACGTAATTGAACCTCTGCTTTGTAAGGCTCATATAACAGCTTCGCATTGGAAATATCTTTCGGAATGTCAATGAGCACGGGACCTTTCCGCCCGGTAGTAGCTAGATAAAAGGCTTCATGCAAAATTCTAGGAATGTCCGCAGCATCTCGTACGGAGAAGCTATGCTTCGTAATTGGCATCGTAATGCTAATAATATCAGCCTCTTGGAAGGCATCCGTACCGATCAAAGATGTCATGACATTAGCCGTAATAATAACCATAGGAATGGAATCCATATGAGCTGTCGCGATGCCCGTTACAAGGTTAGTCGCCCCTGGTCCGGAAGTGGCAATACATACGCCAACCTTTCCCGTCGACCTTGCATAACCGTCAGCAGCATGCACTGCGCCTTGTTCATGCCGGGTAAGAATATGTTTGAACTCCGCATTGCGAGTCATCGCGTCGTAAATATATAAGGCACTTCCGCCTGGATAACCAAATACCGTATCTACACCTTCATCCAGTAATCCTTGCAGCAATGCTTCAGAACCTGTCATCCAGGTTTGTTTCGTTTCTGTTGCTTGAGTTGCTTGAGTTGCTTGAGTAGCTTGAGTTGCTTGAGTTTTTTGAATGGTTTGTTCCATAATCGGCAGCCCCCTGTAAATTAAAATAACCCCTTCGTCCCTTATCAGCTCACGCAGCTAAGCTGCTAGGCCAATAAGGGACGAAGGGGTTTATTCTTCGTGGTACCACCCTGGTTCACCGGATATCTTACGATGCCGGTCTCAAGAGGTAAGACTATGCGCTTACCTGCAGCACGATAACGTGTGCTAATCCGGTAGAACCTACTCCGACTCTAAAGAGACGTTTCGATCAACAGCTCCGAGATGACCGCGTACATTACTTACGGCAAAGGTCTCAGCTTTTCCTTTGCTCTCTGGGCATAAGCAGCTTGTCGCTATTTCTCTTCATTGCTTCTAAAGCGATATGAAAAAAACTCCTAGCGGAGTACTTCGAAGATGAGCGACCGCGTTTAAGCGGAAGTTTTTATCGCCAATCGGAATGATTTTCTTTACGCTTTATCGCTTTAAAGAACTTAAACATTCCGATGTGGTAAATCATAAAAACCCCTTTCTTCCATAGGTGTCAGCTGCATAGCTGATCTAACCTAGGGACGAAAGGGGTTAACTCTTCGCGGTACCACCCTGATTTACCGGTTATCTTGCGATGCCGGTCTCATGAAGTAAGATTGCTCTTACCTGCTGCACGATAACGTGTGCCAGTCCGGTTGATCCTACACAGCTGAATATTCTGAGCTCAGCCTTCAGTCAACAGCTCCGAGACGACTCCATACATCGCTTAAGGCAAAGGTCTCAGCGTTCCCCCTGCTCTCTGAACATAAGCGGCTTGCATGTATTTCTCTTCAACGCTTTTGCACATCATAGCATACGCAAATCTTGTTTTCAATCCTATTTTCTCCCCAAATTCATCCTACCCCGATAAATAGGCACAGCAGTTATGTCGTGAAAAACAGCAATTTTCTCGCCTTCGAAGCGCTGCTCAGCGGCCATATTATTATCATCTGAGAAAGTGGTCTTCCCGATCCGAAGCGGCGTTGTCTCTAGGACAATTCCACCTGCCTGCAGCACTTGAGGAAATCTCGCCAGGCCAATTTCCCAAGGATCTCCGTTATGGAAATGATCATGAAACAGCTGCCCATCTGAGAAGGCATAACCCACATTTCCTGTATAGGAAATGTTCAGAATAAGATCCTCCAGATCGTCCATGACATCTGGTGTAAAGCGTAAAGCCACCTTGTGATCATGAATACGGACAATAGGAAGCTCTGGCTTTTTCTCAGGAACATGAACCTGATAAGAAGTAAATCCGTTTTTGCTTGCTCCTTCATACTCCCGCACAGTGAATGAGCTGCTCGTTACAAATTCGATCCCCTTATCCGACCACACAGGTACAGCTGTCGAGAACAAAATTTGCTTATCACCGTCTTTATCAAGCTCCCACATTAATGCCGCTTCTGCTGCTGTCATCGCATAGATCCGCACTTCTGAACCGTCTTGACAATAAATACGGATCAAGCTGGAGGTATCAGAAGACACCGTAATGATGTATTCCCTGCTCTCTTCATGGACCACAACACCACGATCTACCTCTATCGATGCAACTCCTTGATCACCAAGGACAAATTCACCATCATTACCTTCCAGCATTAAGAAGAAATAGGTATTCACATCGCCCGATTGCTGCAACGTCACTGGCTGCGCGGTTGCGCTGCGTAATTGAACGCCGCTTAAGTTCATGTTCATTGGCAGGAAGAATGAAGCATTAGGACGGACCGTAAGAGGCTTCGTTCTTGGAAACGCCAACGTCTCGCCGCCAAGCTCGATTGCAAACCGAATGCCTTCGTGCTCGGACATCTCAATATGATCCTGATAATTATTAACGAATAGAAATCCGGTATGTCCGTCTGTTCGAACCGAAAAGCGAAGGGTCTCCGTATCTTCCGGCTGCAGCCCGCTTGCACCTTCCGGCAGAAGCGTGCCCATAGGAGCGAGTAGTCCGCCAAAAGTCTGCAGAAAATAATGCAGCGGCCGAATCAAATGATTCGAAGCCCGAATTTGCCCAAATTCGCCAATCGGAGCTTGGAAATCATATGTAATCTTCGGAGTCGTGCTCTCATTCAGATAGCCGGTCTTGCCAATCGGATTGGTCCCGCCATGGAACATATAATAGCCGATAAAATTACAGCCACTCGCGATCTTAACCAGGCTCATTGCCAGCACACTTTCAGGATCCACTTGGAACCTGGCTAAATACCAAGCCTGCATGCCTCCACCCATTTCACAGCAAGCAAAAGGATATTTCGTCCGCGCATAAGGAGGAGCGAAGTCTCGGGCTTCATTCGTATCGTTATGGTAATCTGTGAATAAATACTCAGCAGTTGGCTTCTGCTGTTGCTGCTTCTCGTTCACGGTCCAAGGTGTATAAGCATAACCGCCATACAGAGGAAGCACCTCATCCTCCGGAACTGGAGCATTTCCCCAGCCGGTAATCGAATAGATTGGGGCTGTTAATCCTGCTTCCTGTGCAAGCTCCTTCAGGCGAATAATATGCTCTGCCCCGCCTGTGCCTCCGCTCATATATTCGTCCCCTTGCTTTGCCGTCATCTCCCATAGAGCTGCAGCCGCACGGAACTCATTTTCCAACTGAATGCCGATAACCGGACCACCGTCTTTATACAATAGACCAGCTGCCTGCTTACCGATTTCGTTGTACAGACGAGACACATAGTTCAGATAACCTTCGTCATTCGAACGGACATCAAAGGCTCTGCCGAACAGCCAGTCAGGTAAACCACCGTTACGGACCTCACCATGACAGAATGGACCAATTCTTAGAATGACATAAAGACCATTCCGGCCGCAAACCTCGACAAATTTGCGAAGGTTCAGATTGCCCTCCCAATGAAACTCCCCTTCCATCTCTTCATGATGATTCCAAAAAATATAAGTCGGAATAACCGTAATCCCCGACAGCTTCATCTTTTGCAATTCGGTATCCCATTCCGTCTCCGGATATCGGGAGTAATGAAACTCACCGCATACCGCAAAGTACGGTTTACCGTTAAGTTCCATGTAGTAGTTTGTAAATGAAATATGGTCACCTTCGGGATGAGCTCCTCCAAGCTTTAAGGAAGATGGATAGATTTCTTTTGGCTTATATGAATCGGTTTGAATACGATATACCTTCTCGTTTTGCACCAATTTGACTACCTCCTCCAATAATCGTTATATCCGCTTATCTATTTCTGATTATAATAATAAGTAGTCTTATATCCGTATAACAGTTGCAGCAAGAAATCGTACAATCTTAACATATGAGGAGATATAATGCCGTTATGATGCCCTTCCTGCTTGCCCAATTTGCCAATCTGGAACAGCTTCTACCGCTCTATGTTTGCTGTGTCGGCAGCCATGCGCAAAAGCATCTGGATAGACCCGAAGGTTATCCCGCTCATCAAATTTTCCTGTCCCGCAGCGGCTATGGCCGATTCCGTATAGACGGACGTCAGGAGCTGAGATTATCACCTGGAACCATCCTTTTTTTGCCTGCCAATACGCCTCATGAATATTATCCTGAACGAGATGAGGAGAACTGGGAATTAGGCTTTGTGGCATTCCGGGGTTTTACAGCTGATCCTTTACTGCTGCAAATGGACGAACTGATCATGAATACGGAAACTACACGTCATTTTGACAGCTTATGGGATCAACTGGAATCCTTATGGTATTTGATTAGTCAGAACGGAGAGCATGCTTACTGGGAATCGTCAAAACGAATGTACAATATGATGCTCACGATTCTGGAAGGGCAATCCGCGTTAAAGAAAGCCAGCAAGAACGAGTCTCCTTCGAGACAGGCTAATGCTGCGCTCCAAACGGCTGTCCAGTTAATGCATGAACATTACAATGAGCGTCTTGCGCTAGCTAATGTCGCCCGATCGGCGGGATATTCCGTCCAGCATTTTCACCGGCTGTTTGTTGAGCAATTTGGGGTAACCCCCCAGCAATATATCCTGCAGCTGCGAATGCGCAAATCGATGGAGCTGCTTCAGGAGCAGTCTGGCATCACGATTGAGAAGATAGCCGAAATTGTTGGCATGGAGACAAGCTATTTTATCCGAATGTTCAAGCGCACCTTCGGGAAGACGCCAAAGCAATACCTGTTAAATCATTGAATTAAGCAAATAACCCCTTCAGCTTTTGAGCTGAAAGGGGTTATTTGGTACGACTTTTATTTAGCGTTTTATGCAAAATCAGAAAAATCACAATGGCCAGCAAGACACCAAAGAGAGCACATGTCATATCCTTCTGCGAATCAAATGGATCTCCCTGAAGTCCAATATATTGAGCGGCCATCTTCCGGTTAAACAGATACGCCGACCACATTTCGAGCAGCTCATATAAGGCACTTGCCGTCATGATCATCGTAAACGTCACGATATAGGGCGGCCATTTCTTGCGAAGCTTCAAAAAATACTGAACAGCTTCCCGCACAGGGAAGGCGATTAACAGACCAAAAGCAAAATGAACAATCCGGTCATAAAAGCCTCTTTTAATATGAAAAGCCTGCTTCAGCCATTCATCAATGGGTGTATTCTGATACGTATAATGAGCAGCATAAGCATGCATGGTGAGGAAAATAGCGATAAGAAGATACGATAAATTACTCTGCGGGAATTTACGGTATACGATGGCCAGAACAATGATGAATGCAAGCAATAGTGAGTTTTCGACCGCCCAGATTTTCCAATCTGAGGGCCGGATCGCCATGATGATCCAAAACACGATGAACACCGCGATGATCATCTGCAGAAGTCTATTTTGCTTGAAAGGAATCAGATGGCTTCGCAGCCATTTGGACCAGCCTATCATACTGTTGCCTCCTTTATCCATATTTAGGATTAGCTTTCCCGAATTGGCAAGGAAGCATCCTGTCATGCGAAAAAAGAGAGGGATATCCCTCTCCTGCTGACGATTAAGCTTATTTCTTAGCTACATATTTGATGTATTTGGCCTTGACCGGCTTCGGGAAAACAAAGCTTTCGGCTGCATTTGGTGAACTCGATTAACGTATAGCATTCTTATTCGCAGCCTCGGCTACAACCTCTTGCCACAGTTCCTCGGCAATTTGCTTTAGAAGCAGCGCCTGCTGCCAGCGGTCAGTCGTTTCGATTTCCCTGCCGTTCTCATCCAGGCGCGTAATCGCATATCCTGGAGGACCAAGCTCAGGAACAAAAGAGAGAATATCACCAGGGACAGCATTCGCATACCAGTTCCGCATCCCTTTACGCCACCAACGTTTGAAATTCTCTACCATCTGATGTTTGCCGCTCTTACCGATATCAATCTGAACCTGCTCCCCGTTCGAGATGCGGGCATGAATACCTGCCGTCCGTTCCAAGAGAACATCAAACTCTGCCTCTGCGCGGCTGCCGACACCACCGTCTAATTCACCGGCAACGATGTAATGCGATAAATCAATGATCAGCTGTAACTGCGGCAATGCCCGTACATAGTCTGTCGTCCGGAGCAAATCCTGTGTGATCCTTCCCCGATGTGTTTCGATAAAATGCGGAATACCCGCTTCATTTGACGCTTCAAGAAGATCTTGCAGCAATTGGACAGCCTCATCACCAACGACAAATGAGTCCATGACCTGAGAGTTAATATATTGCACCCTGCCAAATTGCTTCACTATGTCCAGGATATCCCTCATGTCGCTTTTACTTGACGGGAAAGCAACCGTACTGAAGGTGAACTGGTACTTATCCAGCAGACGATGCCATTCCGCATAATCCTGTTCAGGCGGCATAGTTGCACTTATACCGGTGAACCCGGCAGCCGCAATCTGCTCGAACTTCTCTTCCATCGTCCACTCCCGGCCATTCTCTCCAAGGCCGATCATGGCCCACCAGGACTGCTGAAGCTCTAGCCTTGGTGCAAGTGAAGAACCGTCATTTAAGTGATAATTATTCGTTGCCATAATTGAACGCACTCCATTCTAGTAGTTGTTGTTCATTTCCTGTTTGCTTACCATATCGATAACAGCTTGATACAGATTAGGCGGATATTCGGCAATTCGATGACATAAATACAAATACCATTCCTGTCCGTAAGGAACATAAATCCGTACCGGTTTTCCTGCTTTTTGAAGTCTGTTAGCCAGATCCGGGCGAATACCGTACAGCATTTCGATTTCAGCTTGATTATTTTCCAGCCATTCGCGTTCCTGTACAGAATTAATCATAACTTCGTCATGGGTTGCGATAGAAACCAGATGCCCTTGTTGGACAGCCTTTTCAACCAGTTGCAAATAACATTGGTTCAATTCAGGTGACCGATCAATCGAAAGGCTGTCCGGTTCTTGATAAGCCCCTTTCACAATACGAATCCTACAAGGCGATGTGAGGGTTGCCAAATCATCCGGTGTTCGCAGCAGATGTGCCTGCAATGTAATGCCAATACCGGAAAAGACAGCTGCTGCCTGCTTATAGACGGATAATATGTCATCTGTTTTCCCCGACTCTTCCATGCTGATAAACAGCTCAATATCCGTTCCTGCTGCCTGTTCGGCCAAATCTATCAAACAGGAATATGCGAGCGACTTGCTTATGGACAGCCCGATATGTGACAAATCAAACGATACCCTGGCCGGAATTCCAGCCTTCTTCAATTCATGGATAAGCGCTTTCATTTCTGCTGCAGCCTGTTCACATTCTGCCGCACTTAGCGTATTCTCCCCAATATATTCGATGGAAAGAGAATAACCCCTTCCTACAAGTTTTGTTCCTGCAGCAATACCGTCCTGAAGACTGTCTCCCGCAATATACCGCAAAGCAGCCTGGCGCAAAATCCGGTTTAATTCCGGGGATTTCTCTACATAGGCTTTTAGATCCGCGCGCCTTGCCATTTTTTTAAATGCAGCTGTAAATTGCTGTTCCAGTTCCAAATGTTGAACCATGATGCCACTCCCTTCCCAATTGCTCTCATTGTACGGGAGAACGGAGCGGCGGTATTGTATAAAATTGCTTTTACAACTACATAGACAATGCGTATTTTTGCGGCGTAGCTCCTACGATCCTGCTAAACATTCTCGTAAAATGGCTCTGGTCATAGAATCCCGCTTCCGCCGCAATTTCTGCAATCGGACGTTGCATCTTCATGAGTTCTGTCTTAGCATGATTAATTCGCAGCAAGTTCTGATAGGCATGCGGCGGCAAATGGTTCGATTGTTTAAATAGACGAATCAGATAAAATCTGCTGATACCCGTTATACGCTCGAGGTCGTCCAGCGTAATCTTTTCCGTATAATGTTCATGCAAATACTCACTTACTAGATTAACGTATTTCCGGTCTTGTTTGATGCTGCGGCCTCTATGCTCAAAATCGGAACTATTGCGGCAGACAATCGTCTGGATCAATTCGATCAGCGAGGCTTCTATCGCAAGTGGTGTACCTAAGCCTGCTAATGCATCCATCGTTTGATTTAAATAGAGTCGGCAAGCTTTGTTTTTCCCCTCTCCAAGTAAAAAAGGGATATGTAGCTGGTCAAGCTCCTGCTGCTTCAGACCTTGAAGCCATTCCTGCTTAATAAACAGCATCTTGTAACTCCAGTCTGCGCCTTCTTCCGGATGACAGGCATGGAGCATAGTTGGAGGAAAACTAATCATTCTCCCTGCATCCACCTGGTGCATTGACCCGTCGCACCAAGCATATGTCTCCCCTGTATCAATCAACCCTATCGAATACTCTTCATGGAAATGCTTTTGATAAGCAAGATCACTCTTCAAACAATGCTTAGCTTCCAAGAACGGAAGGGAATGATCCCGGTAAAACATTACATCCGACATGATCTATGGTACACCCCCTTGATATAGGGCCTATTATAACAGCTTACTAAAAAAGGGCAATCCAGCAGATTGCCTGCTTCTGGATTGCCCTCATACTTAACTCCTATTTCTTGTAAATGTTATAAAGCATGACCGCAACCTCTGCTCTTGTAGTCGTCGCAAGAGGAGACAGGCTCTTGCCAGAACCTTGAACAATACCGTTCTTCACCAATGTTGCAATGCTGTCAGAAGCATATGCGCTTACTTGATCGGCGTCCGCGTAACCACTGATGTCATCAGCTGTACCGTTCATCGCAGCAAGCTTTTGCACTGCTACCAACGCTTTGGCCGTTAATGTCATCATGTCCTGACGGCTGATGCTCGCACGAGGGTCAAACTGGTTATCGCCAATTCCGTTTGTAATACCAAGCTTCTTCGCGATACCAATCGCCTCATAGTAATAATCAGTAGATTGAACATCAGCGAAGTTTGAATTAAATTGGGCTGTCAGACCAAGCGTGGAGACGAGAAGCTTCATAAAGTCTGCTCTCGTAACAGCCGTATTTGGCGAATAGGCTTGAGCCGACGTACCGTTAATGATTCCTCTTGAAGCGAGTGCTTCAATTTGTGCTTTCGCCCAATGAACGTTCGCCAGATCGTTAAATGTCTTGTGGACTACAGCCACAGCATATTTACTGAAATGTGTAGTTGTAAACACCATAGCACCTACAGCTTGATCATAGCGGCCGCTTGGCATTGGCTCTGTTGTACCGTCATCCTTTACATACAGGATCACGAGATGATCCAAATCTTCGCCTGCTGCCGGTGTGTACGGAATCGTTACGACAACCCCGACATTTTCATTATGAAAAGCAAGCGGTTTGTTATCTGCCAGCATGCTGACTTCAATAACAGGTTTATCTACGGTCGAAGTTTCAGCAGTCCCAATGTGTAAAGTCACATTTTGAGCCGAACCAAGCTCAGTTGCGGAGAACATGCCCGCTGGCAAAGTAACCGTACCGAACTTCGTCTTAATCCGGATGACTTGCTCCTGACCAAGCGTAACAAGATTAGCAGCCGGAATTTGCTGCTCATATGCTACTGCTCCTGCCACCTGCGGCAGTTCAATCTCCACAACCTTCTCTCCGCTGCGTAAAACTGGAGCAAGCAAGATTGCTTTATTTAATTCTTCCGCTGTTACTGCACCCTTCACAACCTTGGTGGTCACATCAAGTACGCCATTTACAGTCAGTCTCGCTAAATCCGTAGTTACAACAGGAGTCAAGCCGCTTGTTGGGCTTGAACCGCTGCCTGAATTACCTTGGCTGGATTTTGCAGGTACAACAACCGCGATAGACACCGTATCTGCCATCGAGCTGTCCGAAGTTCGGGTCACACGAAGGATCAGATTAACTGTTGTGTCTGTTGCTGGAGGCGTAATGACACCTTCCGTGCTGATGACTTCGCTGTCCGATGAGAGAATAGTCGTCGTGAACTCGGCTGGAACTTCAGGCAGCGTTAACACTGTCGCATTTCTCGCTGGAGCTGCAATGGCAGTGATGCCGTCCGCAACCTCTTGTGCTGTACGGGCAATAGCAACACTTTGTACGTTGGACAATACCGACTCCGTGCCCGTACCGTCAATAACACTTACTTTGTAGAAATAGGTATGCTCCGATGGTAAGCCGGTATCCGTGTAAGAGCCAGCCGAACCGCTGTATACCTTCGAGTACGTGCCATCTTCGCTCTCCGCACGGTACAGGTTATAACCAAGCGAGCCTGTTGTTTTATTCCAAGTCAGCTTGACGCTTGTTGAAGATGCTGCCTCAGCTTTGAGGCCCATAGAAGTGTCCACAGCTGGTTCCAAATCAGGTTTAACAATCATAATCCAGCTGATCATTGGATCCTGTGCAGCGGTGTTTCTTACGGTCACATTTAATGACCCGTCTGTAATATTAACTCCGGTATAAGCCATAACATTGCTTGGCGTAAACGTGACGGCACCCTTTACCGTATCGTTAAACAGCAGATTCGCTTTTCTTGATGTGTTTGTCCACGGATCGTTAAAGCCCAGATAAACATCGTATGAGCCATTCTCTAACGTGAACTTATAAGACAAATCCGTGCCTGCTGCAGAATTAGCTACATTGCCTCCGTTCAAATAACGGACGGTTGAGAAAATGTCACCGCTCGTCGATCCGGAAGGCGCAGAGTTAGTCCCTAAGTAACCCCATGGCGTTGTGTCATCTTGATTATAGGCCTGTTCTACGATTCCTTTGTTCGCTAGTGTATCTTGCATATAAGATGCAATCAGGTTGTAATCGGGAGTTGCATACCCACCCGCATTAACGAAATACAAGGTATTGTCCGGAATGACAACCAGCTTAACGCTTTGTACCTTATTGTGATAATTCGGAAGCGTCATTTGTACCGTAATCGGTCCCGGCTTCGAGAAATCCGCTGCGGATAGCGCATGGGAATCGAGTGACCAGGTTACCGGAGTGGAGACCGTTTCACCATTCTCCAGCACATCAACATTAGCTGGCAGATTAGGCACATCACCAAGAGAAACGGCTTCAGGGAATTTAGTTGTCACATTCACTTGACCCATCGCATCAAGCAGATCTGTTGTCCAGCTGGAGTACCATTTGATTGCAATATCTGTACCCATACCAAATTCGATTGGCAGGAACACATATTTCGCTCCATCATTGGCAAAGTTACCGCCATTCCAGATGTCTCCGACATAGATGAATTTCCCTGCTTCTGCATCAACCGGAATAACAAAGGTAGATTGTGTATTAAAAGCTTTCGTTGGATCTGGATCACTTGCCGATGTACGAACAAAAGGATCTGTCATTGGTGACCACGTTCCGAAGATGTTATCTGCAACCGTGTATTTGTTCTGGTTCGCTGCCCATCCTGTCGCACCAGACGTGATCATATAATATTTGCCTTTATATTTGAACATAGCTGGTGCTTCGCGCTGAGCACCTGGGAATACTCGAACATAATCGACGCCATATACGGATTTGTATGATGTATCACGAACAGGATTTCCATCCTCATCCGTCAGGCCATCCTTATGCCAGCCGGTAACATCCAAGTAATCAGGCGTAAGCTTCGAGATGTAGATCGTCAAGTTCTCTTCAGACGAATAGATGAGGTATGCAGTACCATCATCATCCTTGAAAAGGTTCATATCCCGCGCCATACCTTTGTCGCTCGGATGATAATCCGTTTGCCCTGCAGGTGTCATGTCCATTCGATAGCTTCGTTGATAGACGAATGGTCCTGTTGGCGAATCGCTGATCGCGACGCCGGCTTGAGCTTTGCCATAGTTCTGGGCATCATTGTCAGCATTCTTGTCGCCATCGATATGAGCCCACATGACGTATTTCTTTGTTTCATCGTTATAGACAACTTTTGGTCTTTCAACAATTCTTCCTTTACGGATATCCGCCCAAATGTTGTCCGTATCCGTTCTGTCTTTATACAGGTCATAGACTGGAGAGTTTACATTCGTAAAATCATCCTTGGACTGGATGAGTGACAGCGCCATGCCTTCATCTTTCCAGTTCAGAAGATCCGTGGACGAATACACTCGAACTCCGCCTGATGGCCAAGCACCTTTGTGATATTCCCCATACCAGTAGTATTTCTGCGTCTTCTCATCGTACATAAAGCCTGCACCATGAGCATCAATAGCAAGTCCCGTTGTATCGGTCCAAATTGCACTCGGTACAATTGCCGTTCGAGTAGCGCTGATGCCAAGTGGAGTGGACTCAGGTGCAGCTACACCATCAGCGACAGCGCTGAGCTTGTAGAAATACCCTGTCCCTTGCGTCAGCCCTGTATCGGTATAAGTCGTATCCGTACCTGTATAAATCGTAGTATAGGTGCCGGAAGCGCTTGGTGATTTCTTCAGCGTATAAGTGACTTTTGTTCCTTCAAGCGCATCCCAATTCAGGGTTACCGAAGATGTCGTCGAGCTGGCTGTGAACCCTGTAGGAGCGTCAAAGGAAAAAGTAGACGCCTGTGCAGATGCAGCAGGTGACTCACCAAACGCATTGAAGGCTTTAAACTGATAGCGATATTCCTTGTTTGGTGTTAAGCCGGTATCCTTAAAGCTCAACGCTGTGCCCTCATAAATTTGATCAAATGACTCGCCCCCATCTGAAGATTTGAGGACTCTGTAGCCGGTAGCCGTGGCAGTCGCTGTCCAGTTCAGATTAATTGTTGTCGAATCTGCTGCAACAGCTGTCTGTCCAGTAGGAGCAACCGGAGGGACGCCAACGGTACGCACACTTAGTTCCGATGACCATTGTGACTCAGTCAGACCGCCGTATAAATAAGCGATTTTATAATAATAAACCGTATCTGAGTTTAATCCGGTATTCACATAACTGGCATCTGTGGTGTTCCCCACAAACGTATAACCGCTGCCCGAAGTTGTTGAGCGGTACACGTTATAGCTGGACGCACCATCTATTGTATCCCAGCTCAAGGATACGGATGAGGTGGTTTTCGCGGCTTCATCGGATTTGATAGCAGATGCGTTTGCAGCAGGGATATCGATCACTTTGACATCATCTACTTGAACCGCCTGCCACTTATTTCGGATGCCGATCTTGCCGCTGGAATAAGTCGAATCAACGGCATCAAACAAAAGCTTATCAACGCCATTTTCAACGACATAGCCTCTGATCGAGCTGCCATTCAGCACCAGCTTCAGCGTGTACCATTTATTTTTGCTTAGCGTGTACGAGACTGTTTTGATTGTCGTATCTGTCCCGTTAATCCGTTTGGATAATACGACGCCGGTTGTTGTCTGCATTTGGAAATAGTAGAAGTTCTTATAGTCTTGAACACGAGCCAGAATGCCCGGATAAGCTCCGCCATTCCCCGTGTAGATTCGCATCGTTACGGTTGAATTATCCCAGTTCTCACCTGTAGTAATGATGCCCTCGCCTGTATCCGATTGATTCAATACCTTGTTGTTTGTATCAGTTGGATCCGCTGCGATGGACCAAGTGCCAATAGGTTTGCTGGTAGCAGGATCGATGGCAACAGTCCATGTCGGAGAAGCTGTAAAATCTCCATCAGAGAAATCGTCTTGGAAATCAATAGCACTAGCTGCCGAGACCTTCGGCATGGATGAGAAATTAAAGAAGGATACACAAATGGATAAGACAAGAAGCCAAGCAATCGGTTTTTTCCGCACTTTCATGTTCTCCCCTTTTGATTAAAGTAGAGTATAAGCCAACACGACTATCACGTTAAATCTCCTGCATTACGGCAAATCTGCTGCTGTTCACCTCCATTTTCAGAAACCCGTTTCATGAAACCGGTTACATGAAAGTCAAAATAAATAAAACCTAATTTACCTTCAACAAGCAAAAAACTAGAAGAAAGCGGTTTCATGGAGACATTGTACTCCTTCCTCCATCAAATGGCAACCGCCTATCTTCTTAAAAAAGATAAATATATTTCGACTCTATTGTCGGTTAATGCTGGAATAATAGATTGATTATTAATAGGTCTATTAATCTTTATCTCAAATAGAGCATCAATGGCTGCAGGCGCATCGCCTTCAGCTCTTCATACACCAGCTTCGCGATTTCAATACCTCCGAGCTGCTGAAAATGCGTATTGTCCTCGACTCCGTCTGGGAAATTCATAAACTCCCCAGGTGCCAGCCACATAAACAGGTTCTTTGTTGCTTCCGGACCTAACGACTCATATAACGCTTTGCTAGAGTTGGCCAAATCAATGAGCGGTACATTCTCTTCTGATGCAAGCTCTCTTACAGCCGTTAGATAGTCGCCATGTGTATCACGGAGCGTTCCATCCTCTTCGAAGAAACGGCGCTGCACGGATGTGACTAGAATCGGAATTACCTTCCTCTCCCTTGCCCCGTCAATATACACCTTGAGTGTTTGTTTGTAGGTGGTAAAAGGCTCCGTATACCGCTCCTCATCATGCTTCTGATCGTTATGACCAAACTGAATAAGCAGATAATCATAAGGCTTGATCCTGCTCCAAATCTTGTCCAGCACGCCTTCACTTATAAAGCTTTTGGAGCTTCTGCCAGACAAAGCGTAATTCGCTACCGTCGCATCCTGCTTCACGAACATTGGCAGCATCTGCCCCCATCCTGCATACGGATATCCGTCATCTGGCTGATCCGTTACCGTGGAATCTCCTGCCAGAAACAGCGTGCAGGCTTGAGGCGCAGGCTCGATCTCCATCGCATTAATACGTGGGGCAAGCCCTGAGAAGGACAGTTTAAGCTGACCATCCGTCACCCAAACGGAGAAGCTTAAGCGCGAGAAGCTTCCTGGTGTTGTTCGCTGCTTATGTACCATAAGCCTGCCAGCACCTGCTTTAATCGTAGTTTCCGTTGCAGCAATTTCATCTCCCAGCAGGACTGTGACGCGATAAGTGCCATCCTCTACGTCGAGCAGAAAAGCTGTTTCTACCGGGATACAAAAATCTCTGCGCAAAGCACCGGGTTCTACACGGTCTTTGGCATTCACTTTATCTGTCCGGGTAAACCCATATCCCGTAAAAGAATCATATACCGATTGCGGTGTTATCTTCGTATATCCCTCCGCCGGGGCTCCAGTTCCAAAATCAAATCGATAGGATTGTGTCATATCGCTGATGTCTCCTTTATTATATTTCTCCGCCMGGGTATAACGTTGAGCTGGACAGCCGCTTCGGCTGTGGAAGCGGAGAACCCGCTACGCTCTCACTTAGATTAACAGACTTGCTTGCATAGATATCAGCAGTTCCCTCGTTGTAGATGATAACCTGCTCTGTACCGCTTCCCCATAAGTCGGCATGAACAACATAACCCTCTGTAGGAAACGCTACTACAGCATTCATATTTCCGTCATAAAGCGTTGGGAACAATCCGCCGCCTCGCCGGAAAGCCAGAATATAGTCAGGAGCATCCTCCGTCCAACCGCGTAAAGTCTCGATAATCGTCAACCAGCCCGGCGTCTTACGGTCTTCCTTCCATAGCTCCTGACCAGAGCTGTCCAGCAGGAACAAGGCATCCTTGCCAACTAGTCCTTTACCGTCATCTTCTCGTACGAGCCGGTCCAGTCCTGCAATCTGCAGGCCAGGAAGGTCCGTTCGGAATCGCCCAAGTGCAATATGCTGCGACTCAACCGAACCCTCATAGCGCCATAATTCCTTGCCATTACGGTCATACATAACAGTGACGCTGCCCCCAATAACAAGCTCCGGTTCTCCGTCACCATTCACATCGCCTACCCATATACAATCGGCATGTTCATCCAGATCGCGGCAGCTCCATAAGAGCTTGCCGTCATGATCCAGCAGATCATAACCAGCCATCACTTCGTCGCATCCATCACCGTCCAGATCATATACCCACGGGAAATGACCAGGATTACCCTCATAAGCCCAAATCAGATTCATATGTCGGTCAAGCGCCCATAAACGGTGATAACGATCCTTCAAAATAATCTCTCCAGCATGTGTGCCACCAGTCAAATTGGCGACGATAATGCAGTCATGCGCATGTGGATCAGGTAATTCATGTGACGATCGTACACTTCCATCATGACCGTTAATAATGAGAAGGCGGCTATCCATAACGCAGAGAACTTCAAGCTTGCCATCTCCATCAATATCGGCGATTTGGGCGGGGTAATCCGAGCCTTGTCGGCCTGCGCCAGGGTCAGGCTTTCCTGTCTGCCAGAGCAGATTCCCCTCCAGATCGAAGGCGGTCAGGCATTGTACCTGATGAGGAATATAACGCACGTCCTGTCGGTTGTCCGGCTGAACAAGCAGCACCTCCATCCTGCCGTCACCGTTCAAGTCACCTAGCAGCATTTTGCAATGCGGCCCCGCCGCCGCGATATCTATTTTCCCGATAAGAAAAGGTTCTTTCGTCGTTACTAGAGTCATCCTATTCCCTCCTAAAAAGAATTGGCACATGCTTAAAGAATTGGCACATGCTTTTTGTGACGATTCTTACTTCGTAAGCGTAGGCTTAAAGAATTGGCACATGCTTTTTGTGACGATTCTTACTTCGTAAGCGTTTAGAAGCTGATCTGCTCTCCGCCTTTCACTTCCACCGCCTTCCCGTCTACATTCAGCCATACACTTAAGCCCGAAGGATTGTAGACGAAGCCAAGTCCCGCTGAGAACCTCAGCCCTTCGAATGCCTTCGTATAATCAACAAGCTCAATATTGGTACAGTACCAAATCTCCGGTTTGCCGCCGATATACTGGCCGAACTGCTCCATTAGCTCCCAGTTATTGTCGTTATCGAATTCGTAACTGTGTCCCCACACGTACATCAAATACAAATATTGCGTCTTGTGAAGGCTGACAAATTCCTCCGCATGCTTCATCAGATCGCGGTTATGATGACAAGTCGGCTGCCATTCATGCCAGTCATCTGGCATACCATAATGTCCTGTGCTCGGAACAACACGCGCATATTCGATCCCGAGGCCGGGCAATAGTTCCTTAATTCTGCGGTTATAAGAGCCGTTCGGATAGGACATACCACGCACCGTATAGCCGACAAGACTTTCCAGATTACGCCTGTCCTCCATAATCTCGTAAACGATTTGCTCATTTGGACAGCGAGCGATCGTTGGATGAGTCAACGTATGGGCTGACACCTCATGTCCCTCGTACAGCGACTTCACCTCATCGGCCTCTACCCTATCCGTAGAACCAAACAGTCCTGAATTGAGATGAAAGGTTCCTTTCAGCCCATTGCGGTTAAAAATATCCACCAGCCGCCGATCTGCCAACCTGCCGTCATCATAGCTAAGAGTTAACGCTTTGTGCCGCCCTTCGGGAAAGCACATCAATATTCTCGACATTCCGTATCCTCCTAAGATGGTAAATGACCTTTATGGGGCATACACCTGTAAATTACCATACTCAGCAATAAGTGGTGCCATTTGACGAAAGCCAAGCTTGCCTTCTCCAAGCAGCGGTCCCCATGTTGTGCCGTCATCCTGCCAGCTGAACAACACCAGATCGTTAATCGCAAACAACACTTCTGTCCCCTGCTTCATCAGCAGCATCCGGTACGGTCCAGCAGCATCCGTGATATCCGGTATCGGGTCTGCTCCTTGTGCGACAAGATGAAAGCCGAAGCTTTTCCGCAAATTGCAAGTATGGAACTGCCGCTCCTCCGGGTATCGCCTGCGAAAGTAAGAAATATGAAAAGCGTGAATATCCCCATGATGATATTGATCGTATATCCCGCTTCGCTCCGCAAGCCTCGGATCAAAAAGATCTCGCCCGTCCTTTCCTATCGCACAAAAGAAAACAATAGCCAGCCCCGGCTCCCGCACAGGCCAAAAATCCCAGGTTACCGCGAGGTCCGCCGGGAACTGCTCCGGGCACCAGAATACGAGATTAGCAGCCTGTCCTTCAGCAGCGTCTCTTGTACTTTCCAGCCGCATCCGACCCATGGGAAAGGAGACCGCTGCGTCTCCCTCCATTCGGTACTCCCGTACATCATCAACTGTTTGCAGCGGATTGTTATAAATCATTCTCCACTCAGCAGGAATGAGCCTGCTTAATTCCATCATTTGGATTGCTCCTGCAGCTTCAGCTCTTGCTGCTCAGGAAGATAGTCTGCAATCAGCTCCAAAGCAATAATCGTATTGAGCGACCACTGCGCTGCTTCGTTTGTATTCATCCAGTCAATTTCCCTGAGTGTATCGACATGGGTCACTATCGAAGCTTCCTCTTGCAGATGAACGTTTGCAAACGGATTACCTAACAGAATCCCCCAGCACTTCCTAGCCGTTTCTTCATCCTTCTTATAGTAAGCGCCATAGGCGACGATCGCCGCGCTAAGCACCGGATGCTCGAAACGCTTCGTGCTGATCTGTCCATGGGTCAGCTTATCCTTTTCTTCCTGGGACTTGTTATAATACACGCCTAATTCGGCCATCATTTCTTCCCACTGTGGGTCCTTCAGCATACCAGCAAGCTCGAACCAGACCTGCGGACCGCCCATACAAATGGCTAAATGCCGACCCCAGTTGTCATCACCCATCGGTGTTAAGACACCTGTCTTCGGATCGTAACCGTAAGTTGGACCTGAGATCAGTCCATAATTAGCTCCTTTGATGGAGTTGATTCCGACCAGTATTTTATCCCGGTAAGCCGTGTCCTCGTAACGCTCCCAACGGGTCATCCAATTAGAGCTGAAAGCCGCCCAGTCAGGACCAACCCGAACATGCGTTGGATGCTCGTCTTTCGGGAAATAATACCGCATCGGATCCAGATTAACCGTTGTGTAATCCGAGTCTCTCACTTCATCCATCATATCGCCAATCCGCTCATCCGCTGTCAAATAATAAAAATAACGGTGCAGGCCGGCCATTCCGATTCTTGCTTCTTTACAGCCGCAGCCCCAATGGACAACGTTATGACGCGAGCCTAAGCCCGCATATTCGCCAAAATGATAAACATCCACTTCGCTTGTATGCCTGGTCATCGCCTCTGCCATTCGGAAAATATCTTCCCTGCCCGAACGCAGAAACATAATCCACAGCCACATATTTGGTGCAAGCTCGGTGTTCTGCCATGCACATCCGCCTAGATCATAATTCCAGACATGCCGGACAGGATCATAGCTGTGCATAAAATCGCCGTAATCCCATAGCCCATACCACTTCCGCTGCTCGACCTCATCTTGGTAAAAGGAAATAATACCATCAAGCCGCTCCTCCAGCTCACGCTTCGCTTCGGTTGAACGATCCGGTAAGCTCCAAATCCCAAACGCTCCAGCCTCATGATAATAGGCTGGCTCGCACACTAGCAGTGATGGATGATCTGTTTCCTGCCTCATTTGTTCCAGCAGCTCTGGAGCCGGAGTCTCCTCTGTACACCACAAGGTCAGTTCATTTGTGTTGGCAATGCCATATGGCGTCGCGCGAAGCTCTTCCGCCCCCTCGTACGAGGATTCCACATGAGTCTTCGTATCGTAATGCCGTAAATCCATCGCTTCCCCATCAGGGGACCACAGCCATACCGTAAGCGAAGCTTGATCCTGTGCGGTTCCATGGACTTCGAATCCGGAGGGATGCTTTTGCCAGAAGTTTCTTAGACCACAAGCGAGACCACCGCCAGAACCACCAACATAAGCCATACCACCTGCACGCCGTCCGTCCGTCACTTTCACCCAGCTGCAGCCTTCACTTGTCCTCTTCCAAATTCGATAATGCTCAGATGATTGCTGCATCACTTTGAAGCTGTCCCATGTTGCGGAGTCATCTAATAGACTGAGGAAATAGGCGTCCTCCTCCGGATCAAAGCTGACTGAACGTCCTAGGGTCTGCTCCTCGAACAGATCCCGGTACTTCCCTTTTGTTCTTCGTGTATGGAGGGTTTTGGGTGATTCAGCGAACAACCCGCTATCGCCGGCAAACCGGACATGACGATTGTAATGCTCACCTCTCATTGGTACAGCAAAACGAATTCCTATCCCTTTAATAAAATCCTCATTCGGATTGCCGTCGTAATAGAACGTATGAACGATCCGAATCGTTTCTAGTCCTGCATAGACATACAGCCTCATAGAGAAGGGCAGCCATTCTCTTGAACTGCCCGCTGCACGATGTCTGCCGTCGATTTTCACAACAGCTCGAACCGGTCCTTCCTGCTCAATGGCCATCCGGTGTACCTGGCTCTCGAATGGTTCTGACCGAGTCGTCTTGATGCCAGATGCTTCGCTGCTAGTTTCCTTCAAGCCTACCAATTCGCCTCCGCTGCACACCTCGGCACCGCCACGGGTAATACTGTGCAGCCACTGACTGCCGCTTCTGCCAAGCGTTAACACCATGACACCTGTATCAAGCTGAATTGTTTCATCTGTCTGAGTGACTATAATCTGCTGCCTTGGAGATGTAGTTTCGCCTTTGGTCAGCGAATAAGCATCTGCTCCGCCTTCTGGTTCTGCCGCAGCATGAGCGGTCCATTTCACGCTTTCATCCGGCCAGTAGGCGGTTGCCCAATGCTGCATGGGAACGGCCGTACCGTCTTCCGTTCTTGTAAGACATAAAGCTTCATCCCGGCGGAGCTCACCTTCCCTCCAAGGAACACCCCAAGTCATACCAACAGGCATGGACACCTTTTGCGATAAACGGTTCAACTGAATTGTTTTGTTCAAAGCCATGCACTCATCTCCTTCCATTTGGCCTCATTGTAGGGAAACGCTTATTAACGCTCAATGAGACATTATTGCAGGAGTACCCAAATGCGATTTGCACATTATTGCCCGGTTTGTACGATCTTGTTTTACAAGTGCTGGCTCTGCTCCCGATAGCTTGTTGGCGTCATGCCTTCAAGCTTTTTGAAGATCCGGTTGAAGTAGCTGTGCTGATAGCCAACCTGTTCAGCCACGTCGTTGATTTTCATTTCCGAATCACGAAGGAGCTCCTTCGCCTTCTCAATACGAAGCTCTGTCAGGTAGTCGATGAAATTTTTCCCCGTCACGACTTTAAACGATTTGCTAAGATAAAACGGATTCGTACCGACATGCTCCGCACAGTTATCTAGCGAAATATCATGTCTATAATTTTGCTGCAAATAAATCATCGCGCCTTCAATCAGGCGTTTGACTTCAGAATTCGAGCGGCAGCTCAGCTCCTTCTGGAATGGAGCAAGTACTTTGTCCTTGAACCACGACTGCATCCGCTTCGGCTCGCGAATTTGCGATAGCTGCTCATACATATTCACACCTTTGAACAGCCGGTTCGGATTGACGCCGGACACCATAATCGCATGCTGTACATTGCCAAGCAGATGAAGCATTCCTTGCTGAACATCAATTTCCTTGGCGCCTTGGCAGGATAATGTACCGATAAAAGCTTGCAGCAGCTCAGACGCTTCTTCCTCTTTGCCTGTCCGAAGCGCCTGAATAAGCTCACGCTCCAGTGCAAACGGATACTGCGGCTCCGCCCATGCTTCTCCATCCAGCACACCCTGCTCCATATCAATAATCTGATTGGCATTATCAAAGTTGCGGTAGCTGACCGCCTGCTTCACCCGCTCGAATTCATTCGGAAGATCGGAAATTTGTGCCGTTTGACGGCTGATCGCCATCGTCACCCGCATTCTCAAGATTCGGTTAACTGAGGTCGTTAACTCCTCACTAAACGCTTCGATTTCTGCCTTATGGGAACAACCTTCCGGTATAAGCAGCACAATTCCTGCTGTCAAATCATGAAAGTTGAGCGTATCACTCTGTTCAAAATGCTTAGAGGCGAGCTCCTTCATCATATTAACGGCGGCGAACGTTACCAGCCCTTCATCTCCGCTGCGGAACGTTTCGTCCATATTCGCTATTCCATTTAATTGGATGAACAATACGACAAACTGACGTCCTTGTACCTCCCATTTGAAATGCTCCATTCGGCGCAGCAAATCTTCTTCGGAATAGGCGTACATATAGCCTTGCAGAAGCTGATGCAGGAAGCTTTCCTTCACATGCGGAAGCTGCTCCTCAAGCTTCGAGTTCAGTTCAAGCCGCTCCTTATGAAGATGCTGATACTGTTGCTCAATCAGTGTAAATTCATCATCCAGCCTGCCCCATGCTGCTTCCCCAGAATGACCGCCAAGCATCGTAACCAGCCGTTTTACAGGGGAGTAGATCCGATGAGAAGCCAGCCACGACAGCAATGCTGCTAGGAGCAGCGCGATGAGACTAACCGTAATAATCAATTTGGATATGAACATCACCGGAGACATAATGCTTGTAATTGGCGAAGCCGACACATACAGCCATTCATCCGAAATTCTGGACAAGCTTCCGTAGGAGACGGTGTAAGTCGAGCCCTTCCATTCGAAGAAGAATGAACCTCTCTCCTCCTTCATGTTGTCGATCTTGTCACGAAGCGCCTGCACAAACGGAGAATTGGAAGCGCTTCCGTTAGCAGAAACATAAAGATCCCCTGATTTCTGCAGTATGAATGCTTCACCTTCGTAATAAGGTGTCATCGTCTGAAGCAAGCTGGCGATTTTGGCACTGTCGAATCGGAAGACCAGAACGCCAAACGGATTTGGACTACCGCCGGGAATATGGTGAACAAGCGTTAAATCCTTCTCCTCCGGACGAGTAGGATCAAAAGCCCATTGCGTCCAGTAGGTCACCGTTTTACCGTGAATCAGCTTATTATAGATGCTTAAATCCTGCTCTGTTTGCAGCGGTGTATATTCAGGGTTAAACAGAACCTTGCTGTCTCCGCCAACAAACAGCTCTGCCTTCTTGACTAAGGCATTTGAGCCCTGCATAGCAATCAGCGTCTTTGTAATGTCATCCGTTCTTTTAAACTCATGAACAAAATCAAGTCCATTCAAGCTATAGTCAAATTTATTATCAAAAGCCCAGTGGGAAAGCAGAAGCTCCAAATTGCTTAATTGATCGTCTAATTGCTCAGAGCGCTGTTCAATCTGCTGGTAATGAAGCTGCAGCAATTCACTTTCTATACGGCCGCCGGCCATCCAATAGACAAGAGCTCCAATAATAAGTCCGGGAATACCGGAAACGATGAAGATCATAATTAAGCTTTTTCTGAAAAACCGTCCTTTACCGCTTTCAGTCCGGTTCCGCCATATTTTTCTTCCTTGGAGCATCCAATTCCCCCGTTTCTTTTAATTATAAACTTGACCTTATAATAAATTTGGAATAAATGGAAGCAGGAAATTCAGACTATTTTGTTCGAAAATCAGAGATTCTCATGCCAAAGCACCCATCCTCCCTTTGGAGTTTTGATGGGTGCTCTGACAACGCTTATTTGGTTTATTTCGCAGAATCGGCGTAAAGGTCATTCATTTCTTTCACAAGATCGTCACCGCCGGATTTTTTCCAAGTTTCGAATGCAGCTTGAAGGCCAGCTTCATCGGTTTGGCCAACAATAAATTTGATACGTGCGTCGTTGATGATGTTGTCGAGCTGCTGGCCTTTTTGCGAATAGACATTAGAGATAAATGGCTCAGCCGGATTTGGAACGATGTATTGCTCAGCTTCCTTCTGAATTTCCGTTGTGTGAAGACGAAGCGGCGTTTGCTGTACAGTAAGCCCTCGTCCTGCCGGGATGTATGGAAGCATTTGGTTTAGTCCTTCTACTTCGGATTCCAGCAGCGCTGCATCTTTGCTTGGAACAAGAGCTTCGCCGTCCTTCGTGTAATGCTTACCCTCTATGCCATAACCGGCTAGTGTAGTCAGGTCATCATCATTCATTTGATCAAGGAATTTCAATACACGCTTGAGCTCTTCCTCTGTCTTAACCGTTGTCTTAGGAATCGCAAGTAAGCCTGCGAAGCCGGAAGTCGGCAGTGCTTTTAAAGCACCATCCGTACCTGTTACCCCAATCATATTGTCCATGTACTGCGATTCCGGATTATCTTTGTTCTCCTTCGCTAGTGCCGCATGAATTTTATCTTCAATCCGGCCAGCAGTATCGGTAACATCTACAATGACACCGGCTTGGCCATTAACAATTGGATCAACCCATTTCGCTGAATCAAATACGGCAAAATCCTGATTGATCAGCTTCTCATCATACAGCTTCTTCATAAATTTGAGCGCTTCCAAATATTCTGGTGTCTGATGCTCCGGTACAAGCTTGCCGTCTATAATACCCCATTTATTTGGTGCGCCGAACCACAGCTTGATTGTATCAAAAGCGCTTGCCCAGGCACCGGTCCATTTGACCAGCACCATACCGTAAGTATCATCCTTACCGTTCTTATCCGGATCTTTCTCCTTGAATGCTTTCAGCATGTTGTAGAAATCATCAATGGTCTTAGGCTGCGAGAGGCCTACTGCTTCCAGCCAATCCTTGCGATATACAATTCCGTTTCGCCCAAGGGCACGTCCACGGTAGATACCGTAGTTTTTGCCGTCGATCGAGGAGTTGTTCATAATGACCTCGTTCGCCTGGCTCAAATTCGGATAATCCTTCAAATAAGGGCCCAGCTCCCAAAATGCGCCGGATCTGACGGCATTCACAAAGCTGGGATCTTTGGAACCAGGTACATATATGATTTCAGGTAGCTTGGTCGAAGCCAGCGTGATATTGAATTTATCTCCATAAGAAGCATTCGGCACCCATTCAAAGTGAATGTTTGTATTGGTTTTTTTCTCAATCTCCGTAACCACAGGACCGTCGTCTTTAGGGAAGTTTGTCTTGAAGATCGGGAGCATGATGCTGATATTTAGCGGCTTCTCGTTTGTCTCGGCCGTTGCTGCTGCCGAAGCTTCTGTTGTCGCTGCGGAGGATGCTTCGGGATCTGCGCTCTCTTCCTTATTGCCGCTGCAGCCTGCAAGTGCTGATACTGCCAATGTTCCAAGAGCTGCTGTTGCTACCCATTTCTGCGTCTTTTTGTTCATCTTTACTAGCGCCTCCTTTTAATAATTGCGTTAACAATACATTAAGCGTTGCTTATATCGTAATCCGTATTACCCCTTGACCGAACCGATCAAGACGCCTTTAGCAAAATGCTTCTGAAGGAACGGATAGACGAGCAGAATTGGGATGGTTCCAATGACGATAACCGCCATCTTAATGGATTGGTCTGGCGGTGCAACAAAATTCGGGTCCATCGAATTAATGTCGCCAGCAGCCGTCTGCGACAGGAGTACGATTTGTCTCAGCATGACCTGAAGCGGCCACTTCTGTGGATCATTGATGTACAAGAGCGCGGAATAGAAGTTATTCCAATGCCCAACTGCATAAAACAACGTAAAGGTTGCCAGCACTGGCATCGAGAGCGGGAGCACTATTTTCCAGAGTAGCCCAAGCTCGGTACATCCATCAATCTTCGCTGCCTCCTCCAGCTCGGCAGGAAGCTCCTGAAAGAAGTTTTTCACAATGATCAGGTTAAAGGCGCTGATTGCACCGGGAAGGATTAGAGCCCAGTACGAATCCAGCAAATGCAGGTCACGTACAACGAGATAAGTTGGAATAAGACCGCCGCCAAACAGCATTGAGAAGACGATCAGGTTAAGCACCGTATTACGCCCCATTAGATTCCGTTTCGATAACGCATACGCCATCGTTACGGTGAAGAACAAGTTGACTAATGTCCCAAGTATGGTAACGTACATGGACACTTTAACACTTTGCAATATCGTATCCGTTGAGAAAATAAACTGGTAAGCCGCTATCGTGAACGTCTCAGGTATAAGGAACACAGCTCTTTTCGTTAACTCCGCGTCAGATGCGAACGACCCCGCTATGATGTATATAAAAGGCAGCACGGCAAGCAAGCTGATTACGCTTAGCACGATCAGATTGGTGATGTCAAACGCCGTTCCAGAGACACTTCTATATTGTTTTGCCATTTGCTTCTCCTCCTCAAAAGAATTACCACACTAATGGCTCAGTTGTAGCCATGGGTGGAAATTCTTACTTCGTAAGCGAAATCTTAAAGAATTGCCATACCTATGCCATAGGTGGTGATTCTTCCTTCGTAAGCAACCTAGTAGATGCCGGACTGTCCGAAACGCTTGGCAAGCCAGTTCGCCCCAAGCACCAGGACGACACCGATAACCGCTTTGAACAAACCTACAGCTGTACTATAGCTGAATGCTCCTTGTGTGATCCCCATCATGTACACATACGTATCGAACACTTCCGCTACGTCCCTATTAAGGGGGTTCAGCATGAGGAAGATCTGCTCAAATCCATTGTCCAGCACGTCCCCCATCCGCAAGATCAGCAAAATAATAATCGTGCTTCGAATCGATGGGAGTGTAATATGCCACAACTGTCTCCAGCGGTTCGCTCCATCCGTAATCGCTGCCTCATATTGCTCTACATCAACACCGGCCAGGGCAGCTAGGAAGATGATCGTACCAAAGCCGGTTTCCTTCCAAATGGTCTGCATAATAATCATCGGCCGGAACCATTCGGGACTAGAAAGGAAGTCGACTTTGCTGCCAAAATACTTCTGCAGCATTTCGTTAACTAGACCACCTTCGGTCGTCAGAAACACATAGGTCAAGCTTGCTACAATAACGAGCGAGATAAAATGCGGGATATAGATGAGCGTCTGAACAATTCTTTTGAAGAAAGCTAGTCTAATTTCATTTAATAGAAGAGCTAATATAATTGGTGCCGGGAAATAGAATACCAGATTGTATAAGGAGAGTATTAAAGTGTTTCGCAGCAGCATGAAAAATTCAGGATTAGTGAAGAAGACATGGAAATGATCAAGTCCTACCCAATCACTTTTCCAAAAGCCCAAAAAGGGCTGATAGTTTTTGAATGCCAGCATTACACCCCACATCGGCACGTATTTGAAAATAATGAAATATAACAGGCCCGGAGTTAGCAGCAAGTACAGCCACTTATCTCTCTTGAGCCTTCCCAGTACACTAGGTCTTCTCAATTTGTTCGTATTCGTCTTCTGCATCATCTCGATCGGGCTGGGAGCAGCCGCCTGCTTCATTCACGTTCACCTCCAAGTATTGGTTGCCTCTCATGCCCTTATTATTGAACCGATAATGCCTTTCCGCCAATCGTACATTTTTGTGTAAGCCCTTCCAAACCCTGGTTGCAGGTGCAAATCAAGATAATCCAAACCCGTCAAAATAGTAGAAAGCCCAGTCAAACCAAGCAAAATTGTACGATTGTTCAGGTGTTGCCTAGCGCCTATAGTGAAACTGCAAGAATCATGAAGGATAGGTGATGAACATGGGAAAGAAGCTTTACCACGGTGCTGCATGGTATCCGGAGCTTTGGGACGAAGAGGCTCTTGAGGTTGATATTCGACTAATGAAGGAAACCGGAATAAATGTCATTCGGATTGGTGAATTCGCCTGGTCGACCATGGAGCCTCATGAAGGCGAAATCGATTTGGACTTTTTTGTCCGTATGATTAAACGGTTGTATGAAAATGGGATCGAGACGATTATGTGTACGCCAACTGCAACACCACCAATCTGGTATAGCCACGGTCATCCCGATCGAATGTATGTGAATGAGCAGCTGCAGACAATGGGACATGGCTCCCGGCAGCATGCTTGTACCAACCATTCTTCCTTCCGGGAGAAGGCTGCTGTCATTACAGAGCATATCGCAAGGGCCGTTGGCCGCTTGCCTGGTCTAATCGGCTGGCAGCTCGATAATGAATTCAAAGCCCATGTGTCCGAGTGTATGTGCGGGACTTGTCTCTCGTTATGGTATCAATGGCTGGAGAAACGTTACGGAACGATCGAACGGCTAAACGATGCTTGGGGAACTCAAATCTGGAGCGAATATTATCATCGTTTCGATCAGGTTCCACAGCCCGGGCCAGCGCCTTTCCTGCATAATTCCTCCCTTAAGACGATGTACCAGCAGTTCTCGATGGAGAAGATTGCGGAGTTTGCTGATGAGCAAGCAGCGATTATTCGGATGTATTCCGATGCACCAATTACCCATAACAGCAGTATGGCTTTTAGTGTAGATAATGAGCGACTATTCCGCGGATTGGATTTTGCCTCCTTTGATACTTACGCCACAACGGATCATGTGCCAGCCTTTTTGATCAACAATGACCTATTTCGCAGCTTCAAGCGGGGACGGGATTACTGGATTATGGAGACAAGCCCATCCTTCGCAGGGTCGCTTGAGAGCTATGCAAAACCTCATCCAAACGGCTACTTGCGAGCAGAGGCTGTTGCGGCTTATGCACTTGGCGCCGAAGCTTTCTGCTATTGGCTTTGGCGGCAGCAGCGTGCCGGCTGTGAGCAGCCGCATGGCTCTGTTCTAAGCGCTTGGGGCAAGCCAACAGTCGGATATTCGAATGTGCTTGAAGTGGAGCAGGCAAGGCGGGACATTGAAGCGGTGATTTTGTCCACACGACCAGCGCAGGCGGAAGTAGCCTTAACCTACTCGGACCGAGCTAAGGTATTCCTGAAAACAGAGCCGCACCGCAAACTGAATCATCGCGGACTCATCACCGACTTTTACACACGAATCCTGAACACAGGTATTCACCGGGATGTTGTACCGGAGGGCTCGGAGCTAGTCGGATATAAGCTGCTGTTCACTCCATTTCTCCCTTACATGTCAGAGGAATTTATGGATCGGGCAACGGAGTTTGTAGAGGCTGGTGGATTTTGGGTCATCGGCCCTCTCACCGGCGGCCGAACGGAGGAGCATACGATTCATACCACTTCCGCCCTAGGCAAGCTGGAGCGGCTTGCTGGAGTAGAAGCTGTCTACACCTACCCGATGGATGGCAGCGGTGCTATTGGACATGCATTTGGGTATTCGGCGCCTCTTTCCCTTTGGAGCAGCGTGTTTAAGCCCGAAGGAGCCACTGTAATCGGCACCCTTGAAGGCGGATTAACACCAGGCCTCGCATTTATCACCGAGAAGCAGCATGGCAAAGGTAAAATCGTTATGCTCGGCTCCATGCCGACTAGCGACGAGGGGCAGTGTTTGCTGGAAGCTCTCATCCAGCATTATGCAGATAAATCTGGTGTGACGCTCCGCTCGGATGTAACACCTGGCACTATTGTCGCGCCAAGACGCGGTGACGGCTATGAGCTATGGATCATCGTCAACATGGACGGCATCGGCGGCAGTGTGACCATCCCGCGCCCAAGCGTCGATGTGTTAAGCGAGGAGTTGCTTGCTCCCGGTACCCGGCTTGCGCTTGGGAGCTATGAATATCGGGTAGTCAAATTCACAGGAAATTAACGGTAGATTGCGTGCACAGTCGAATTTTTCTTCCGAGTGTATCGCCAAGTAACTCTATTTGTTCACATGTTGGATTTGCTCCAATGGAATCAGCCTCAACTTAGGCGCGATATTAACGATTAACACACCGAGTATGTTGGATGCAATCTAGTGTACAACAAAAAGATCGCCGACTACCTGATAAAACAGGCTAAGCCGGCGATCTTTCTTTTTTTACTTATGGGTTCACCAATTCTGCTATTTGAGGTGGACTCAGTGCTCCTTCATATACCTGCAGCTCATCAAGCTGTCCTTTGAACGGAGTATCCCACCAGTTCACACCAAGGCTGAAGACCGAATCGGTTCCGGTGAAAATATCCGGGAAGTTCGAACCGCTAAACTTCAGTTCCCCGTTAACATATACGGACAAAGTTCCGTTATCAACGGAATAAGCTAGATGTGTCCACGAGCTTGTTGGAATAGTTAGTCCTGCGATCCCGTCATACCAGACATTGCTGCCCGACCATACCATGGTATTATCGCCAACCGGCCCTTTAGGGAGCAGGCTGACCCAGTTGTAGCCGTCTTTTGCTCCAAAGAAAGTTGTTGTATAAGTCGTCAACTGCTCGGGCTTCACCCACAGCGATACGGAATATTGATTGCTGTCGATCAGCTTGTTTGGCAAACGTACACCAGACGCCCCATCCAATACCGCAGCATTGCCATCAACGCCATCTGTATACGATATCGTACCTCCCGTATTGTCGATCCGATTACCTGTGACCGAACCTGCCCCAAAGCTGCCCGTGGAGTCTGTCAAATCATTTTCAAACGAATACTTCGCGACAAGCGTAGCATCTTCATACGGAAGCACCGTTAAGTTAAAGACCTTCGAGCTTGTCACGGTTCCCTTCGTAATGACAGCGGTCAACGTTACGGCTGCATTACTTGAGCCAGAGTCCGGACGAACGACCACACCTGCTGCCGACACAACATCCGGATTGCTTGATGTCCATGTAATCGAGGCATGACGCATGCCTTCAGAAGGAAGATCCAGGTTCGCAATGACTCGACTGGTATCTCCAATATTCAAATCTGCCTTAATATCCGCAACGATCTGCGAGTCTTTCAGATCCTCCTGCTTACTGCCCCAAATGGTAACCCCTTCATTAGACATAGCTGTAAATGTCATAACGAATTGTTCGGAGCTAGGGTCCCATCCTTTCACGAACACACCTTTGTACGTTTTGCCATCCAAAGTGAGTTCCGCTTCATTATGACCTGTCGACTTCCAAGTCCCCGCTGCATCGCCCGTCACCTTATTGCTCTTATTCAGCGTAATGTAGCTGGACTCTACAAGGTCAGCCGTTGTTCCCTTGCCATGATTAATAAATTTATATTCGCCGATTAGATCCTCGCGCTTTACCTTCTCAAGGGATTCGCCCGAATAACGGTATGGCGCTGTGACAAGCCAGCCGTCTTTATTCATAAACATCTGGTGCACACGAACTTCGTGGAACTCGCCTTTCTGCGGGAACCTGGAATGGAAGACTAGAAACATTTTGCCGGTATCCGGGTCCTGATAGAACGAGTTATGTCCTGGCGAAACATAGCCGTAGCCGATGCCTGTTCCAGGGTCGCCAACTTCACGCTTGAAGAGGAAGTTCCCCATCAGCTTATTACCGAATGCGGACACATCGGTGTCACCCGGAAGTACAGCGCTCTTCCCTGCGGCATCTACGAAAGGACCAAGCGGATTCTTGGAGCGGTACAATCTCATATTGTAGCCGCCGTCTGCACCCAGCCAACCGATTGTATCAAACAAATAATAATAGTCCGTTTGCTTGTTGTAGACCATGTAAGGACCTTCACCGGATTTGTAGAAGCCGCCAGCGATCTTCGTTCCAAAATAACGATCTACTAGTCTTCCATCCTTCGTTACGGAGTCTTTCCCCGGATAGATTGCTTTGCCTGTTGCCGGATCAATCTGCAGCGTGAATATGCCGCCTGACCAAGAACCGTAAGACATCCACAGCTTACCGTTCTCATCAAACATGAGCTGCGGGTCAATCGCATTCGGATACGTAATGTTGGAGAAAGTACCATCGCTATTAAACCATTTGTCGCTGGAGCCACTTAGTTTCCCGCCCTCAATCAACTGCGGGATATTCGTGTTTGTCCATTTCTTATTAATGACGCTATTAGCATCATATGCCTCACCTGCTGTAAATCCGGAATAAACGAGAGTATCCACATACGTGTACGGACCCTCGATGTTCTGGGACACACCAAAACCAATTGCCGAGCGGATGTATGTGGACGAAGTGCAATAATAAATCATGTAAGCGCCCTTCGTTCCATCCGCATTGACATAGCTGTCATTCCAGAAAACATCCGGCGCCCAGACAGAGAAGCCGCCTTTGCTGTCGGAATCATTTTCCCCGGCCCACTTAAAAGATGTCGCGAGATTCTGTGATAGATTCCCGTAAATCACATTGTTTGGAGTGGTATATCCGTTCGTAAACGTTTCCCAATTCATCAGATCGGTTGATTTGGCAGCCTCTATATGCGAGCCAAATACATAGAAGTTGTCGCCGTCTCTGACGATCGAAGGGTCATGAACCGATACATTGCTGTAGGTTGGTGCAGCCGGCTCTCCACTTGTGCCAGGCTCCTTGTCAGATGCAGTGGTTGCCCCGCTCCCCATCACAGTTACTGGAATCACTAACGTAAGAATTAACGTGGACAAAATCAGCTTATATGATTTTCGCATTCTTCGAACATTCTCCTCTCTTCATTTGAGATCATCCTTTAACTGAGCCGATCATAACCCCTTTCTCGAAATACTTCTGAAGGAACGGATATAACATAAGAATCGGCAGAGACGACACGATAATGACGCCGTATTTGATCTGGTCCGCATACCGCTGGGCATAGCCGCCCGACGCAGCTCCACCACCTGTACCCGCACCGTTTTGGAACACCTGATTAGACAAAAGGATGTCGCGAAGCACGATTTGAAGGGGCTGCAGGTTGTTATCCCGAATGTAGATCAGACCCGTAAAGAAATCATTCCAATGCCCTACCAAGTAATAGAGGCCAATAACAGAGATTAGGGCCTTGGACAATGGCAGTGCAACCTTGGCGAAATACATGAAATGCGAGCAGCCATCCATTACAGCGGCCTCATGCAGCTCCGCAGGCAGCGCCGTTTCAAAGAAGGTACGAGCAATAATCAAAAAGAAAATATTGACGCAAAAAGGTAAAATAAATACCCAAAACGTGTTCGTCAGATGAAGGTCTTTCATTAACAGGTAGGTTGGAATAAGGCCGCCGTTAAAGAACATCGTGATGACAAACAGAAACATGATTGGACGTCTCGCCTTAAATTCCTTCCGGGACAGCACATAGGCAGCGGGCATCGTAAACAGCATGTTTACGAATGTGCCAAATACGGTATAAAACAAGGTGTTCCGATATCCGATCCACACACGGCTATCCTGGAATATTTCCTTATACCCGAATAGACTTGACCCCTTCGGAAACAGCAGCACCTTGCCCGTCGAGACCAGCGTTGAATCGCTAAAGGAAGCGATGATGATAAAGTACAGCGGATAAACGATGATGAGAAAAATAACTGCACATAAGGCATACAGCACAATGTGAAAAGCTAATTCCTTTCCGGTTAAACCTTTAAGTGCCAAGGTAGACCCCTCCTTTCTGAAAACTGTCTTAATACAAGCTTGTATTAGACATCTTTTTCGATATGGCGTTCATCGCAAACAAGAATACGAAGTTAATGACCGTGTTAAAGAGCCCGATGGCAGAAGCGTAGCTAAATTGATTGGATATGATCCCGATCTTATACACATAGGTCGCGATAACCTCTGAGACGGGCAAATTAAGCGAGTTTTGCATCAAGAAAATTTTCTCAAAGCCGGTGCTAAGAATATTCCCCATACTAAGGATGAACAGGATTAGAATTGTTGGGATTAGAGCAGGAATATCTACATTCCGGATAAGCTGCCATCTGCTCGCGCCATCGATCTTGGCCGAATCATACAGCTGCGGATCAACTGTTGACAGCGCTGCCAAATAAATAATGCTGTTCCAGCCGCAATGCTGCCAAATATCTGAGAGCACATAGACCGGAATAAACGTATTGGTGGAGGCGATGAGGTTGATATGTCCCAAGCCAAGACCCTTCATCATATAACCGATGACACCCGTCTCCGGTGACATCAGAACGTTCATCATCCCAACGAGCACGATAATAGATATAAAATGCGGCAAATAAACGGTCGTCTGCATCAACGTTTTCATCCGCTTGCGGCGGATCTGATTCAAGATCAAAGCGAGGATAATAGGCGCTGGAAACCCAACGATAATCGTCGCCAAGCTGATCAGAAACGTGTTGCGCATCAGATCCGAGAATAGATAACTATCAATAAACTGCTTGAAATAGTCCAAGCCTCGCCATTCGCCCCCGGTCAGACCTTTCATAAAATCAAAGTCCCGGAACGAAAGCTGAATCCCGTACATCGGAATATAGTTAAAGATTAGAACAGCGGCAATGGCAGGCGCGATCATGATCCAAAGCTGATAATCCCGCCGTAATGTCCGAAGTCCTCCTCCACGTGTTCGCATAGGCTAATATCCCTCCTTTACATGCCGGATCTGCTACGCCGCTCTGGAAAGCGGCATAGCAGATCCCCTGCTCGTTATTGCTTTTTGTATTCGTCGTAGTATTTCTGCATAATTTCAAGGTTTTGCTTGAGACCTGCTTTCTCGCTTTCCTTCACATAGCTGTCCCAATCTGATTCGATGCCGCCTTTTGTAACCCATTTGGCAAAGTTGGTATTCGCCAGATTCATGACGTTCGTATTATTGAGTCCCATCGTGCTGTTATCTGCACTAGAATATTTGAGGAAGCCAGGGAAGACGTCATTATCTACGTCAATCTGAATGGCGTCAATTGGCTTCGATTGCTCGAGAACCTCCTGCATATCTTTGCCCAGCGTCAATTGAAGCGTATCCGGGATATAGAAAGCACCGTTATCGGCCATCGTAGATGTCCATTTCCATGTGCCTGGATCCATTTTCGCATCAGCCGGCGGCAGTACACTATAGCTGCCATCTCCGTTATCCTTAATGTTTGGCCCAAGGGATCCGAAGAGAACCTGCATCCCCATATCAGGAGCGTACAGCTCATTAATGAAGCGCATAACCGCTTCCTTGTTTTTCGATTTGGCTGACATCACAATTTGGTTAATACCATAGTTCAAGGAGTTATAGTCATAGCTCCAAGATACCGCGCTGTCCGGAGTAGCTTTTATTGGCGACATCGAGGTGTATTGCGGAGCAAGCTGCTCGCCGAACCGGTCAGAAGCTACCCATCCGAACGTAAAACCAACCTTCGCCATATCCCCTTCGCCGCGGGCAACGGACTGGTATTTCGTATAATCATGCGTGAATACTTCCGGATTAATGAGACCTGCTTTATTCAGCTTGTTCAGGAAAGTAACCATCGTCTTATAACGCTCGTCGACGAGATAGTTTTTCACTTTACCATCTTCAACAAAGTAACCTTGCGGACTGCCATCTGTGAGGGTCATCCCTGTACCGCTCAGTAAATAAGCAGCGTTGAAATAACCGCCGATTCCGCCCGGCCAGTCCATCGGAATTTCATCGTTAGGATCACCATTGCCGTTTGCATCCTTTTCTTTGAATGCAAGAAGCACATCATATAATTCATCCCAAGTTGCAGGCATGCTCAGACCCAGATTATCAAGCCACTGTTGGTTAATGTACATACGTGTAGCCGTAGAAGGCCAATACCGCTGATATTTCGGAAGACCAAAGATTTTTCCGTCCGACTGCTCGGCAATCTTCTTCGTCTCCGGCTTCGCTTCGAACATCGCTGTAACGTTTGGCGCTTGATCCAGCATACCGGATAGATCTTGGAACAAGCCTTGGAACTGTGCGAAGTCCGCATCGGTAATTACGTTAGGACCAATAAAGAGATCGGGTACATCGCCGCTCGCGAGCATCGTCCCTTTTTTCTGATCCCAATCAGCCGTAATTTCCTGCCATTCAATCTCGACCCCTGCTTTGTCTTCCACTTGCTGCAGCCATTCCATATCCTTGAGAGGTTTCGTCAAAGGATGCTTCGTCATAATGGCGGTCAGCTTAACTTTCTTCCCACTGTCCGTACCTGTGGAACTGTTGGCAGTTGGACTGCTTCCCGTATTCGTATTGCCATTGCCATTGTTGCCGCCCGAGTTGCTGCATGCTGACATCATTGTCGTTGCCGCCAGCAGGACGGAGATGAAACTGACTACTTTTTTCCGCATGTCATTGCCCCCTCATATAAGTAAGTTTAATAACTTGCAGCAGCATCAGTCTGAAGCGCTGCCCCAGGACTTTGGCTCCCGGTACAATCACTCTAATCTCATCAGCACGAGGCCGTATACGGACAGTATTCGAACGATCAACAATTTTTGAAAGCGTTTGCTAAATTCAATTATTGTATATCTTCAAAAAATGCCCCTTGCCACTTAACAAACAGAAAGCCTGCCGATCAATTCGGCAGGCCGGGGTGTAAAGCAGCAACTTCAGGTCAGGAAATAAGCTTATGCGTTTCCCGGTACTGCCCTGGAGTTGTTCCAACGATTTTTTTGAAGCAGCGAATAAAGCTTGAGGTATTGGAGAAACCTGTCTGCTGCGCAACAGCATCCAGTGTCTGATTCGTACTCCTCAGAAGTTGAATGGAGGTCTGAATACGGAATACATCAATGTATTCTTTAAAATTCTGACCCATTGTTTTTTTGAAATGATGACTGAAATTCGAAGCAGACATCGTGAAGTGATCGGCAATGAGCTGGAGGGAAAAATCGGCATGTAATCCCTTTTGCTCAATAAAGTCTGTAATCTCATCCTGCGATGCATGGCGCACAGTCGGGAGCATGCTCTGAATGATTCCACAGAGTCGTATACAACTGTCGCTGATAATACCGGTCATCTGCTCAACCGTATAACGGTACTGATAAGCTGTATCGGTAAGTCTAAGTAATCCATCATCATTAGGGCCAAACCGCTGAAGACCGTTTAGAAGGGCACTCACCGTGTTAATATAGACACTTCTTACCATATGAGGCGGCATTCCATCACTTCTAAGCTGGCAATTAATTCGCTCTGTAATGTTCTGGACTGACCCCGCATCATTCTTAAGAATCGCCAGCTCAAGCGACTGCAGCAGCTCCGCGAAATAGGAGATCGACCCGCCTTTTGGTGAATCAAGTTCATCAAATATTAGTACAGGATTGCCGCCGCGAAGCCTCAAATGCTCGATAGCCCGCATCGCCTGCAAATAAGCGACATGAACGGCATCTGTCATGTCTGGCTTGGCGGTTACTCCAATGCCAATATGAACTTTTGCTTCTGTCTTCTCTTCCAGCTCTCTGCAAAGCTCCGTTAAGAATGGCTTGATGGAATAAGAGGGTTCATGAGAACATACGAAGATCATTTCATGACTGTAAATACTCTTAAGCAAATAGCCTGCCATCTCGTCTGAATGTCTTCCTTCAATTGAACGTAAATATTCAGCTGTACAATCATCACTTACGGATGAATCCATTGCGATAACAGCCACTGCAATCGAGTGATGTGGAAATTCAATGCCGTATGTACGGGCTTGCTCGAGATAATCCTGTCCGTATGCTGTCTTCCCGCTGACCAGCTCAAACAATAAATTATCCCGCATCGTCTGCTTCACCCGGGCATCCAATGAGCTGTTTGCAGATACAAGCTCGCCAAGTGCATAACGGATGGTCTCAAACTCATTCATAGGCTTTCGCTCAACCGTCTCGAATAAGTTAGCAGCGAAATCGACCAGCCGTTTGATCGGTTGATAATTTCGGCGGATGGATATGTAGATGATCAAAAACTCAAGCAGCAGCATCAACCCAATAAGCAGAATTGTATTACGCTGCACAGACTGAATGCCCTGCAGCATTTCGGTGACGGGCAGCACGCTAACGTATTGCCATCCATTTTTATCCGATACGGTGTGAGAGACGATATAGGAATGACCGTCTTTCTTATACAAGCCGGCTCCTTCCCCATTCTCTGCTAGACCTGACAGAAATCCTTGCAGCTCATCTGCCGGAATGTACGCTGACTGGTTAGAAGACAACAAGGAACGTCCTTCGGTGTCTATAATAAAAAAGTTGCCGCTGTACATCTCAGACATGGAATTAAGCATACGGATTATCGTATCTTCACGAACCATGATCAGTACTGCTCCTGGAGTGTCATAGCCGCCAATCGGCAGCGGAAGCGCAAAGGTCAGCATACGGACATGATTGCTGCCCGGTATGATCACCTCTTCTACAGGTCTCACGATAGGTGCTTTCAAATGACTGAGCTGTGCAAACATTTGCTTTTGCGGCCAGTTCTCGTAGTAATACCCAATGCCCGGCTTCGAGAAGTCCTCTTCTTTGTAAGCGCTTCCTGTTTTGGCGAACAAATAACCCATGTTTTTCAGATATAGCAGTGTACTGTCAATAAAGCCGTCTGTGGCATTATATTTGCGCATTTCATTGGCGATCAGCACCCGCTGATAATCTCTGTCATCAGTATCGTACAATTTGATCTCCCGGTTCTTCACGAGTTCGAACGGCAAATTGTATACGTAACGCGTAAATGTATCCATAGAAGTCATGACCTGCTCTGTCAGATGAGTATTCCAGTCCATCTCCTTCTGTTTGACGACAGCTGTAGAATGTGGGTAGTAGTAAGCTAATATGATCAGTACAGGAAACAAGAGAACCAGCAGATAGGAGACAAGATGCTGAATCAGCAGGTTCATGCGGTTTTTTTTCACGGGGGATGCCACCTTTCGTTCCAATAACAAGCTACCATACGGAAAGGATGGAAAAAAAAGCCTCTTTAACTGCTTTATTATACCACCCGAAAAGATTGTGGACTACGGCCTAAAGCAGGAAACGTCGTAAAAGTGGAGGACAAAACGGTATAAAAAAAGAGCTGCCCACGAGGACAGCTCTTCTAAATCTTCTATTAACCTTTTTGAACAGCAGCTTTATTTACTATTGTGTCTGTGCTTTTCTCATCTGTTGCTTGTGGAACACGTTTAAGGAAGAAGGTAAGCAAGAGACCTACAACACCAATACCTACGATGACCAGATAAGCATCATTCATCCCGCTGATCGTTGCGTTCGTAATCATTTGCTGCTGCGACACACCTTCTGTTGCACCAGATGCCATCGCATCCGTTAAATGCGATTTCGTTTGGGTCGTCAGGATGGTAACGAGCAACGATGTACCAATCGCACCAGCTACCTGTCTGATTGTATTGGAAATTGCTGTACCATGCGCATTCAGACGGTTAGGCAATTGGTTGAGTCCTGCCGTTTGAACTGGCATCATCAGAAGCGCCATGCCGATCCGGCGGCCTGTAGACATAAGCACCAGATACGTATAGGAGGTTGAATCTGTCAGGTTAATGAAACCAAGTGTTGTAGCGATGACAACAACCATACCCGCTATCGACAGCCATTTTGCTCCGAATTTATCAAACAGTCTACCTGTTATAGGCATCAGTAAGCCCATGACAAGCGCGCCAGGAAGCAAGAGCAGACCCGATTCCATAGCTGTATAACCACGTGCATTTTGCAGATACAACGGAAGCAATATCATATCTGCATACATAACCATAGTGATGGCAATGTTGATGAATGTTGTTAAGGAATACATATTGTACTTGAAGACACGAAGCTCAAGAAGCGGATTGCTTGAGGTCAACTGCCGCCAAGTAAACAGCCCCAGAGATAAAAGGCCCACGATAATCGACAATAGTACTTCTACGCTATCCCATCCGGCACTGCTTGCCCGACTGAAACCAAATAATACTGCACCAAAACCAATAGTGGACAAGATAATACTAAAGACATCAACCTTAGGATAAGAACGTTCAGATACATTGGTAAGGAAGATATAACCGCACACTATAACAATAACTGCAAGCGGGATCATACCGTAAAACATCATTTCCCATTTATAGTTCTCCAGAACCCAGCCAGCAAGAGTTGGTCCAATCGCCGGGGCGAAAATAATTGCGGTACCAACCAAGCCCATTGCGCCGCCCCGCTTCTCAGGAGGGAACAAGGTCAAGATAACCGTCATCATAAGAGGCATAATAATACCAGCACCAGCCGCCTGAATTAACCGACCGATAAGCAGTACATTAAAATCAGTTGCGATGGCCGATACAATGGTACCGATAAGGAATAAAATCATCGACGTCTGGAATAACTCACGCGTCGTAAATCGCTGCATTAGAAAAGCTGTAATCGGGATTAAAATACCGTTGACCAACATATAACCCGTTGTCAGCCATTGTACCGTTGCCGCTGAAATGCTGAAATCGTTCATCAATTCCGGGCCTGCAACACTCATAATCGTTTGGTTCAGCGTCGAAATAAAGGCGCCTATAATCAAGACGAATAAAATTGGCCCCTTCTTGATAGAACTGCCGTTTGAATTTAAACTTTTACTCAACCGCTCCATCCTTCTCTCTTGTCTCTCTAGACTAAATTTACAACGTGTCGTATAGTGAACATTGTATAAATTAAATTATAGCTCGTGGCGCCTTCTTTACAAGCGACGATTCCATTCAAAAGTGTAAATTAGTAGACAGTTACGCAAATAACTGTAGTTTATCCCTCGAAAATAATACATTAAAAATGAAATTGTAGTTTACAACTAAAGGAATTACTACTAAAAGAAAGGAATTTAATCAATGGACAAAACAACTCGGACAGATCCTCGCATTCTGCGGACACGTCAGCTGCTTAGAGATGCTTTTATTGAGCTGCTGGAGGAGATGGAGATTGAGAAGATCTCTGTCAATCGCCTTGCAGAACGCGCTACTATTAACCGCGTCACTTTTTACCTTCATTATAAGGACATCCCCGATATGCTAGACAAGATGGCAGATGACATGATTGACGATATTCATCGCGTATTGGACCAATCAACTGTAAAATCAGATTCACCTGAATTAATTAATTCTACTTTACTTGTTAATTTGCTCGAACATATCGCGGAGCATTCGAAGTTTTACAAGGTTATTCTTGCCTCCCATCGCACGACAATCTTTACAGATCGATTATTGAGACTGTTGACTAAACTCATCTCGGATGGAATCGAAATACGGGGAAAAAGCTCTTTTGTTACCAAGAACAATATTCAGAAAGATATTGCCGTCTGGTACAGTTCAGCAGCCTTAATTGGGACAATCGTGTCTTGGCTTCGGGTAGACATGCCCTATACCCCAATGTTTCTTGCCAAGCAGTTTCTTATGCTGCGCAAGCTTGAAGACAATACAGAATAACGACAAGTAAATCGCCTCCACCCTGAGAATACTAATCGGGTGAAGGCGATTTTTCACTGCCGCTTTTTTAAATCTTATAGCCATCTATTACTGGTGCCGTACTTTGTCTAATGACAAGCTCCGGCTCCAGCGAGTAAACCTTCTTGACCTTTTCTTTATTCATGAGCTCCCGCAGCACTCGAACCGCTGTACGTCCAAGACTATTCGCTTGCTGCGAGACCGTAGTTAATTCTGGTATAACATGATGAGCTAACGGAATATCATCAAACCCAACGATCGAAATATCATCCGGCACACGCAGACCTTGTTCAACGGCTGCCTTAATAGCACCAATTGCGGTAAAATCATTAACACAGCAGACGGCTGTTGGCCTATCTTTCAGCTTCAATATAGCCTCCATCAGCTCACGTCCTGAATCGACCGAAAAGCTGCCTGGCAAGATCCAATCCTCATGCAGCTGCAATCCGGCATCCTTGATCGTCTTCTTGTATGCCCGAATTTTCACCGCTGTGGTAGACATATGACTCTCGCCGCCGATAAATCCGATCTTCGTGTGGCCAATGTCGATCAAATGTTTGACAGCAAGAACGGTACCGGCATATTCATCCGTTAGTACTCGTGTTAAACCGGAATCCTTAAGATTCCCGTTCACGAGCACCAAAGGAATTTTCTGCGCATGTTCGACGACCTCTTGAATTAAAGCTGGCTTACAATCCTTCAAGTTGATACGCCCGCCCATAAAGATAATGCCGTCCACCCGTTTTTCCTGCATCATGGTTAGAAATTCAGATTCCTTTGCATGTAGGCCAATGGTATTACAAAGGAAAAAGGTATGTCCGGACTCTCGCCCCTCCTGCTCTGCACCGGAAAATACCTCAGGGAAAAAGGGGTTCGTAATATCCGGCAATATAACGCCAATAATCCCCGTCTCTTTCTTCAGTAAGCTCCTCGCATTCGCGTTAGGCTGGAACTGATATTTCTGCATAATCGCTTCGACTTTCTCCCGCGTGGAAGCGCGTACAGGAGCAGTGTCATTAAGCACCCGGGAGACCGTAGCAACAGATACTTTGGCTTCTTTGGCTATATCGTATACGGTAACTTGCTTCATCGTCTGGTTCCCTTCTAGTACAACTAATATACCTAAAATTATACCAAAGTTTGTATGCTAATGAAATTGATTTCATGAGCGATTCAGCCTTGATTCGTGCTTTCTATGAAACTATCGTACTATGTTTTAATTCACTTTAACAAGCGTCCACTGCTGGTTGTTCCCGCCATTATCCGCCCATTGGATTACCGCCGCTCCGCTTGCCGTTGAGGCCGAATTGACGTCTGCCGTCAATCCGCTGTTCCGGTTAACCAAGATGAGTGAACCCCCAGCGTCTACCGGCAGCCATTGCTGGTTGTAACCACCATTATTCTGGTACTGAATAAGTGCAGCCCCCCCTGTCGTGGAGCTTTGATTAACATCAAGGAGCAGGCCGCTGTTTACATTTTTGATCTTATAGTAGCCGTTGCCTGCGGAAATAAGCTGCCAGCGTTGATTGTTGCCGCCATTATCCGTGTATTGAAGAATGGATGCACTATTCGCCGTGGATGCGTTGTTCACATCCATGACTAATCCGCTGTTCTTGTTTACCAGCTTGTAGATGGCAGTCGAAGGATAGCCCGTTGTTCCGGTGTACGTCACATTGGAGATGACATACGTGGTGACCGAGCTTGCCTTAGCGTTAGCCGTGAACGTCTTGTTCGTTACACTTACGTTCGACAATTGGGCAAGATCCTCGGTGGAGGATGTACGGTATACTGCTGCTGAGCTGCCTGTTGCCGTAAACTTGCTCAGATCATAGGTAACTGACGTGTCCGTTGTTGCGCTGTTAGTCGTTACGAGCACCAGCTTGCTGGATGCCGCATCATACGCCGCAAGCGTATTAGCATCGCTCATCCCAATAATTTTGTAACCCGGGCGAATAAATTTGCTGTAATTACCCATGACATAATATTTCTTGTTCACGGTATAGCTTGTCGTTTGAGTATTGTTGAGAACATTTTTGAAAAAGCCCCAGCCATCTGCGCTGTCAACGGCTTGCCAATAAACCCAAGCGGTTACTCCCATGTTCTTCATGTCCTTCATAATGGTTCGGGACATCGTCAGGCCGCTGGCATCCCCGTCCCCATATTCCGAAACCCAAGGAGTCTTCCCATCCGAGGCAGCGATATTACGGAAAGCCGCTCTATTCGTCCCACCATACGTATGGGTATTGATTTGCGAAATAGCAGATTTTACAGCACTCGTATAACTATTGTAGGAAACCGAAGAATCATCAACGCTATATTCCTCCGGAGCACTTAGCTTTGTCCCTGTAAGTCCCTTCGCAACCAGAGAAGAATTAACCTGGCTTAGAATGGTGTTCTGATTCGCCCGATCAAAGTGCATGCCTTCCTGATTGTTGCCAAGTGACCACCATGTCGATACCGGCTCGTTGAGCGGGGCTAAGGTTTTGAAAGTAATGCCCCAGCTGTCGCGGAAATGCTTGACGACCTCGGTCAAATAATCGGCAAAATCATCATAATAATCCGTTTTTAAATTGTTAGCACCGCCGGAAGCTCCGGTAACACTACCGCTGTTAGTCATCCAGTAAGGAGCGGAATTAGAGAAGGCTTCGAATACATTGGCGCCTCTGGTTTTGGCTGCTTGCAGCATATATCTCTGGTTGGCATCGGCTGTCCAATCATACACACCTTGTGTCATCTGGAAGCCAGGCACTGCTTTACGGTATTCCAAGTCATTCAAGCTTGGATTTTCGCCGCCTCCAATATTGTATCGAAGGACATTTAGGCCAATTCCGCTTGTCGTGCTGAACATTTTGTCCGCATACTCATCCTTGTTCGAATAACCGCCTACTACTTTGCCCCACCAGGCTAGAGATGTTCCCCAGCCCTCCACCGTCTGATACTGCTGAGATGGATCAGCAGCTGCTGTGTAAGAGCCTGCTGCAGATGCAGTCATTCCAAAGCTGCCCACAAGCATACCGCCTGCCGCAACTCCGGCCAATAATCTTTTCATCTTTCTCATGTTTTCCTCTCCTTATTTGAGATTCCTCAGTCTAATGACGATTCTCGCTGAGATGGACGTTTTGGCATCACCCCTTTCTATGTAAACGGTTACAATTTAGTCAAACAAAAACCGCTGCCTAGCAGATTTATTCAAAATAATGAACATCATCTAAGCAGCGGTTTATTGGTTAATTCAAAGTGATCCAGCGTTTATTGGATTGTTTATCGTAGAGCAGACGTACCTTGGTTGGACTTGCTCCACTTTCATCAAATAGAACCAGTTCATTGCGATCCTTAAGCCATGCCATCGGGATCTYGTAATCCTCTTGAGGACCTACCTGCCAATACCGGCCTAGATTGCAGCCATTAAGCCATACCGTACCTTTACTCATTCCCGTTAAACGAAGCTTTAACTTGGCGTTTACTTCTTCTGGCAGCGACGGTTTAGCAAATTGTACCGTATGCCATACCGGTCTGCCTGTTTCGCCAACATACGCTTCGCGTTTCAGCTTCTCGACATCTGCGATTCGCCAGTTGTTTATTTCCTTCTCCGAGGAAGAGACGAGCAGTTCAAGCCTTTGAAGCGGTGACTTCACATAGGCCATAGCGATCTCATTTACACCATCCTGAATATAGTCAGAAATATCGAGCGTATGGTGCAGGAACCAGTCTTGATAACCTTCCATTATAATCTCTCTGCCGTTAATGCTAAACTTCCCGCTAACAGCTCCTACCAGGACAGCACGGTCGTAACCGCCATCCATCGTAAACGTTCTGCGGATGATCGTTCCGCTTGCAAGTTCGTTCACTTCATTCAGCTCTAGAGTTGTCTCCTCATGCTTCCAATTCGGAAGTAGGTCATAGCATTGGCCGTCTGCAAAGACTGCACCTGCTACCCCTTTGACCTCACCTAAATTTGGTGAGAAATTGAGCCTGCCCATATTTTGCACAAGAATCTGCACACGATTGCTGCTATTTGGCTTCACTTGAAGCTTAACTGCTGCAGCACCTACTTTCTCTACCAGCGCTTGTTCCTTACCATTCACATATACCCGAGCGGTATCCTCAAGCCTCGAGATGATGAGAGTGGCTTCCGTCTGGTCACCTGTCATAAAATCGCTTTCGTATAACAAATGTCCATAAGGCTGACCAAGCTCAGAGAATGCTATAGGCTGCGCAGCTTCCTGACCTTGTGCGGCAGATAACTCACAAGTCTCCGAGCTCCACTGCTCTAGTGAAGGAGCCTCCAGATAAACGTAAGGAGCAATCTGATGGTTTGGTTCCATCTTCCAGTCTCCAAGGAGAAGTGGCTGCTCCACGCCATCTTGTAATGCTGCCTTGAAGGTGCCGTTCGCAAGCAAATCAAAGTCAGCATAACCAATTGCCCACTTCACGCCGCTCTTATCGATGATACGCCATGAACGGTCGGCCGTCTCTTTGTTAATAGCAATAATCCGATAAGGCTTATTACCAATGGTGAGTGTAATTATCTGTGCCTCCTGGAAATGGCAGAGATCAAAAATCACCTTTTTATCTCCATGTAACAGCTGCTGTCTTCTAACCCCATCATACTCTACTTGAATGGGCTGCTCCGACTCGAGCTCAATATACGAACGCTGGCCGTTGTCTGCCGACACGATCAAGGTATGGATGCCGTCGATCTGCTCATTGGCGAGCAAGTACGTATTACATGTCAATTGCACACCAGGCTCCAGCTGCAGCCTGTCGATAACGGGAAGGATCGCGCCAGCATTAATTGTAACAGGGATCGTACGGCCACCTTGTAAAGTCATGCTTGTTGTCTCGCGCTCATCCTTCGAGCTTTCGACGAACCAGATCCGTTCATTTCCGTTTTCTCTTACCCGTGCTTTAAAACCCTGCGGCAGTGCAGCGAGAGCAGAATCCCCTTCGATGGTATTAAGCAGCATACGTTCTACAGCAGTTACGAAATAGGAAATCCGCTTGGCTGTATTATATTTATCCGTTACCCGATTAAACTCACTAAGCGGTGCATCATAGTCGTAGGACGTCACCATAAAGATATCGCTTGCTCCTACTGTACGGCCGCCGTAACCGCCAAAGTTGGTACCGCCGTAGAACATATAATGGCTTATACCGCTAAAGCCCGTTTGCAGCGTTTCGAGCATTCTTTTCTCATATAAAGCTGGAGTCTTCTGAGTAGCGGAAGAAGCTCCCCAATGCTCAAACCATCCCGTCCAAAACTCCGTTACAATCTTAGGTGTATGAGGCTGCTTCTTAACGAGGTTTCCGTAATGATGATCAGCGCCTGACCAGAAGTTCGCACCTTCAATCGTTCCTTCAGCGCCGCCCACGCATGTAATCAGTGGTACAGTTACTCCACGCTCAAGCATCACGTCTCGTAGATGGTGCATATAATCTCGTGCTGTTTCATCGTCTGCCAGATAACCGTATTCGTTCTCCACCTGCACAAGAATAACCGAACCGCCTGCTCCAATCTCCCGTTTGCGAATAATCGGAATAATCTGGTCCATATAACGGTCCACATAAGTCAAATACTGCTCATCATAGGACCGGAATTTCATCCCCGTCTTGTTGTTCAGCCAGTAAGGGAATCCGCCGAAATCCCATTCTGCGCAAATAAAAGGACCTGGACGAGCAATTACCCAAAGCCCCAATTCATGACATAGGTCAAGAAAAGCGCCGCAATCATTGTCTCCTTCAAAGTTCCATTGCCCTTCTTCCGGTTCATGAACATTCCAGGCGAAGTATGTATCTACGCAGTTCATTCCTGCAAGCTTTGCCTTTACAAGCACCTCGCGCCATTCTTCCTTTGGCATACGGAAATAATGAATGGCTGCGCTATTAAGGAAAATCTGCTTTCCGTTAATGTTGTAGCTGAACTTATCATATTGAACGGCTAAGTTTGTATGAGCATATACTTTTCCAACCGTACTGGATAACGTTTCCTGCATCTCTCTATTCCTCCCCTAGATCTGGTTGGTGAATGTGATATTCGACAAAACAACAGTTGTTACAGACTGTCCGTCAAGTTCTAACGTAAATCCGTTACTGCACATGGACAGTTCAGATTCAGCCAAGTTATCACCTTGTGACGTGCGATAAACTTTGGCTGCACAGTCATCTATCTGGAATGCGCTTAGGTCGTAACTTACTTCTTTCGAATCACCGGTATTACAAGTGACGATTGTAAGCTGTTTAATTGCTGCATCATAGGCTGCAATCGAACACTCATCACCAGTAAACAAAATCCGGCTGCCCGGTCGAATAAACTTACTGAACTGAGCCATCGCGTAATACTGCTTCGTCAGCTCATAGCTGCCGTCTCCATGCCTAAAATTCGTATGTATAAAGCCCCAGTTGTTCTGTGCGCTTTCATCCTCAACCGCCTGCCAGTACACCCATGCCGCGGGCTGCAGCTGACGCAAATCTGTAATGACCCGCTCCGCCAGCTCAAGCACACTGCTCAGATCTTCATGATTATGAGGCTCGGTTCCGCCGGTGCCGTACTCTGACATCCAGAGACGTTTCCCTTTCTCCTCCGCATACCCGCGAAGCTCCGACAATTGAACGCCGGTATACGTATGAGTATTGATTTGAGCAAGGCTGTTAAACGTCTCTTCATCATAACCATGCAGCATCTCAAGTGTTTCATCCACACTGTTCTCATCCGGTGCACTAACCGTTGTTCCGCTTAACCCTTTTAATTGAAGAGAGTTAGCCGTTCGTTTAATAATCTCCATCTGTTTATCTATTGTGAAATGAGCGCCTTCTTGAATATTGCCTTTCTTCCACCAATTCGAGATTGGTTCATTGAGAGGATTAAGCGTCCGGAATTCGATGCCGTAAGCTTCTTTATAATGTTTGACTACTTCCGTTAAATAGTCTGCAAATTCCTCATAATACTCTTCCTGCAAATTGTTGCCGCCATCAACTGCACCAGTAACCGAGCCGCTGATCGTCATCCAGTAAGGAGGTGAATTGGAAAAAGCCTCCGCAATGGTTGCTCCTCTATCGAATGCAGCAAGCAGGACCAAACGTTGTCCTTCATCCGCATTCCAATCCCATACACCCTTCTCCGGCTGAAATCCCGGAACATCGCCGCCAGGTCGCAGCGTATTCGGCTGAATCGCCGGATTCTCACCACCGCCAATATTGTACCGGACAATATTGAGGCCAAGACCCTTGTCCGCGTCAAATACAAGGTCCAGAACTTCTTCCCGCTTGTCTATATTGCTCCACTGGCCAACAATATGTCCCCACCATGCCAGCGAAGTACCCCAGCCTTCAAAACCGTCGTAACCATCTGCAGGCACGATACGTATGGCCTTAGACCCGAATGAATGATTCATATATCCTCCTATTCCGAATTGGCAGCCAAGATATGATGAGTTAAACCTGAAACCTATTTCATGAAACGGGTTTCATTAAGTAGAAAAATAAATACCCTGATGCGGGTACAACAAATAAACAGCCAATCACCAATTATGAAAGGGCTTTCATCCGTCTGGTTTTTATTATATTCCCGCGTTCACATAACTGTCAATACTTGTTTATTACTTCCATTTGGCAACGAGACTGCCCTAAGGACAGTCTCGTAAACAAACGTATTTGAGCCAAACTATTTCACCATAATCTTCATTTTCTCACTCTTCGATTCTCCTGCAGCATTAACAAGTACAGCCTCATACTCATATTCGCCTGGTTCCCTGCCTGTAAGACTCGTTATTGCAGACTGAGCATTCGGCGTACCGGTTGTAAGAGATTGAGTATCCACCAACTGACCGTTCTCATATAAACGGTATTCGCTTGCATTGGTTCCCCACCACATATTCATGGTGATCTTATATTCCCCATCACCATCCCAATTGTCATTGGACAAAATCGGCTTACCAGGGCTCGCTTCTGTGACCGTTACAATATGCGGATCGCATGCCGTCGTACCAAACGAATTGATTAATTCGCAGGTATACGTATACATTCCGTTAGCTTTCCCCGTAACATCGACCTTGAAGGTTTGCGCCTCAGGCGAGTTGTCCGTCAGCTTCTGTGTCTTGATCAATTCGCCATTCTCGTAAAGCTTAAATTCGGTACCGTTGTCTCCCCACCATAGATTCATAGTGATGAAATAGTCGCCGTCCTTAATGCCTGTATCATATCCGTTGTTATCGGACAATACAGCTTTTCCTGGAGCACCTTTTGCGAGAACGGGTTGCTTTTCCAAATTCGATTGAGCTTGCCGAAGCTTTGCAGCCTCCGTATCAATCTCCTCCTGCGTTGCAAAAGGATTGTTAAACATCTCTTCCGCCGCCATTAGTTCCGTCTGGAAGGCTGCGACACTGTCATCTGTATACGGGTCAATATCTACAGCTTTGGCTTCTTCAATAAACAACTTGAGCAATGTACGATCTGCCACTTTCTCATGGAATTCAATATCTCCGATATTGGCATAACCACTTGAAGTGTTGTATCTCAAATAACGATAGGCTTTGCTCCTGTTAATGAGCTGAGAATACCATTTCAAATCTGTTATTCCGTTAATCGTAAACAGGGTCTCGTAATTCGTCCCATCGTTAGACCCTTGAATCTGAGCCCCGTTGATCCGAACAATATTACCGCTCCGCGGTATAAAACGTATGCTGCCAATGACCTTCTCATTGCCAGCACCCAAATCCACTCGAGCCCAGCCTGATGCGGTTTTTGTATCCGGTGAAGTGGTCGTATCGCCATCAAATGCACGCCAGCCATTCGTCACCGCATCAGCTGTTCCATCCCAGGAAACGGACGAAGCAAGCGACATAGATGATGATACCGTGATTTTCGGATAAATGTCTGCTAAAGATACCAGAAGATTTCTTGCTTTCAGCAGTTGGTCAAGAATGACCATTTTGTCTGCTCCAGGCTGATTATATGCATCCTTGATGTTGTCGATTTCTTTCAAATAGTTATAATAGCTAGCCTGGGTATAGCTGTCAGGAGCAACAATCTTCGAATTGATGTCATAGTCGTAATAACCAAAAATATCCACTTCTGCAAGGTTTCCATACCAGCTCTCTGCATTATAGAGCCTCAAGAAACGATAAGCCTTGTGGTCCACAATCTTATCTAGTCTTAGATCGGTCCAGGTATTGGACAACGCACCCGAAATAGGATTCGTCAGATTGGTCCAGCTGGTATTATCGTTAGAGCCTTGAACGACAAGCCCATTTAATCTGCTGCCCATCGTCGCTCTTGGGAAAAGCTTGATTTGGGTCAGATTAATCGAAGAGTTCGTACCGAGATCTATCGTGTAATAAGAACCCGGGCCAGTGATCAGATCACCATAGGTGGTTGTATTGCCGTCAAACAATAAATACCCAACTTGTTCCTTCGTCAGACCGGAACCCGTTTTCACATACTGATTATCTGAAGCCGTAACGGTTGCCAGTCTCGTGACATCGATTTTGATTGGAGCAGATTTACCTGGCACTACGACAGGAATCTCAACTGTATTGGCAGTAGATCCATCCGAATCACTCGTTACAGTCAGAACGACCGAGACGATCGTGTCCATATCAGGCTGTGTAATTGTACCATCTGACGCAATAATTCCTTCAGGTGCTGTGGATGTAAGAGAGATCGAATAACCTCCAGGGACTTTAGGCAGCGTTAAGCTGGCAGCCCCTTTTGCCGGTACAGCAAGACTTGTGATTGTGGATGCCACAACTTCAGCAGATGCCGTATATGTGCCATGAAGCTCAACTTCTGCTACGTTACCACTCCATGCGGTGCTATTATAAAGCCTGAAGTAACGGTAAGCTTGATGCTCTAATAGCTGATCCTTACTAATATCTAACCATTTGTTAGCCTGAGATGAGGCTACCGGCTTCGTAAGATTCGTCCAATTCACATTATCATTAGAGCCCTGAATAATAAGTCCATTCATTCTGGCAGGATGTGTTGATCTTGGCATAAGGACAATTTCATTCAGCTCTACTGATACGCCTTCTCCAAAATCAACGGTATACGTTCCTGTACTATTGGTAAGGTCCCCATACGTAGTTGAATCTCCATCAAACAACAAATAACCTACTTGATCAGCTGCCAAACCAGTTCCTGGCCACTGTGGATCGGAAGCTGTTACTTTGGCGAGCTTGGTCACATCGAGATAAGTCGTCCCGTCCACAAGGAATAGAGAAGAGCTGTCCGTTGTTGAAAAAGCTGTGTCTCCGTTTGTACCATCAATCTTCTGATAATCGATTGTAAATTTGACAGGACCAGTTGGTGCACCTGGTTCCATTTTAGCTTCCGCCGTCCAATTCTTATCATCTAGCTTACTGACGACAGCATCTTGACCTTGGATAGTAACCTTCACGTTCTGAACAACTTCACGTGCTTGGATGTTTAATTTGACCGTATCCCCTGTTGAGATCTTGCCATTTACGCTCTGATCCGAACTCATAGAGACCGATTCGAGTTTATTGTCAATCTCATAACGTGTGCCATAAATTCTGAATTCGGGCAGCTCAAGGAAATTTCTGACGACGCCGTACAGAACATCAGGCAGCGGCTGAATCATTTCCAGCTTGATAAACCGGTATTTTTCATTCTGATAGGCAGCATCTACATCAAGTGTTTGGAATTCCTGTGTCATTCGCGTAACACCAGGTGTCAGACGTGTCCAGTACTCCCCATTATTTGAGCCATATACGGTTGAATTAGCTAGACGATCAGCGAAAATATTACTTTGGAATCCAAATTTGTTCGCGGAAACCTTATAATCCGGGCCAAAATCAAGAATATGGTACAGATGCGGCGGAGTTCCAAGAGCAAGTCCATAATAGCCGCCTGTATCATAGTTTAAATCATCTTGCTTGGTTACATCGTTCCCCCAGCTGGACCAGTAAACAACATCGGAGTAATGCATACTGCCATCCGATCTTAGAGGAGTCGTTAAGTCCAGGCTCTCAGCTGCATTTCTAAGCTCTCCCAGCTGCTGGTTAAAGTCTTCATCTGATGCTGTTCCGATCAAGCTCATCGTCTCATCATAAATAGACTGATAATGAGCAAGTGAGGTGGAGACGTACACTTCATCTGATTCATATGGCGTTATAGCTGCTTCTACTGCAGACGCCCTGTCGTCAGCTGTCACTACGGTTACTTTCTTAGTTGTCACGGTTATACCGTCTGATGCGGCAACAACAAAGGACGAAGTCCCGGCTTGCTCCGGCTTCCAGGTAAACGCACCTGTCTCATCATTAATCACCGAGCCTTCAGGAGAAGCTTGAAGTTCATAAGTTATAACATCCGTACTGCCTGCATCCTCAGCGGATAGATCAAGGTTCAGTGCCGTCCCCGCGTAAGTAAATACGTTCAAATCAGTGCGGCCAGATTTAAATACCGGCGGCGTCAATTGTGCCCCTGCCTGTGCGTTAATATGATCTATATCGACGGTTGAACCAGCTGCCCCTTTTAACGTCAAATAAGCAATGTCACCCATCGTTCCCGTTACGGTGAAATAAGTCCACTGCCCTTTCGTATCAGGCAATATCCATAACGATCCAAGCATATCCAATGCCGCTGTACCATTCGTCCGGATCTTTAATCCAAAGGATTGTGATGCAGCGTAACCTGAGCTTAGGAAGGCAATCTTTGTTCCCGCTTCTGCTGCGTTCATTCTTACGAAGGAAGTATCTCCTTCCTGCACCGTTTCCGTACGATTATCTAAAGAGGTATAGCGCTCTTCCACTTCAAGCAAGGATGCGCTTGTCTGCTGCTTAGGCAGATTCGCTGCTCCTTCGGACTCGGCTTCCTTCGGGATATAAAGCCAAAAGTCACCGCCGCCATCTACGTTATCCCAGTTGTTATTAAGGGAGCCGCCGTAATAGAAAGTAAGAGGGGTTCTCTTCTTAAATGCCTCATAATAATACGGTGCTTTCTCGGCCACATTTTCCCCTTTCACATAAGTATAGTAGTAGTAGAGATCCCAGAAGTTTGCGGTATTAAACCTTCCTCTATAGCCGCTCGCAATATGGGTATAGGTATCTCTAATCGTGCCGTCCGGTGATATCGCATACGCCACCGGTGTCCATGGGGTATCATAGCCAAGCATATACTGCCAGAAATAATCAGCGGTTGCGAGAATACGATCATCTAAAAACTCAAAAGGTCCTACTGCATTGGCGCTATCAGATACGGTACCATCTTCCGGATCCACCTTTGTTCCTTGAGCCAGCAGCATTCGGGAAATCGTCACGGCATTCGTCAAGTCTCCGCCGCCATGCGCCTGATCACGTCCCATCTCCAAATGCTGGACATGCGGCGTAACTGGTTCACCTGTCAAATTATTCGTATCCACCATCCGAAACATCTGGCGGATTGATCCATTAAAGCCTTGATCATTCGCAGTCTTATTCACGGTGAACCATTCAACTGCCTCGTTGTACCTCTCTTTATTGTTGGTAAAGATATATCCGGCCATCGCTCCCATCAGTGGATACGTATGCTGGTTCATGAAATAGTTATTGCTGTGCTGGAACGTTTCAATAACCGGATTAATCAAGTTGTTCGTGAAGCTCGCCGTATCTTGCTCCGTCCACTCTAGTTCAGCTGTCGGGCTGCTTGTATATCTCAGAATTTCTGCTGCCGTAACCATTCGGTTCAGCGGTATTCCCGTATGAATATGAGCATCTGTATAATACGCATATTGGGCAGGGTCCATCTGAGACCAAATCCGGATCGTCTGCATCGCATTAGCTCGGTAAGTTACATCACCAGTAATGAAATACATAATACTTTGCGTATACGCCAGCAGCGCATCACTAATAAATCGGGATTGGATGCCCTGGCTGTTAAAATAATTGGCAGCCGGCTTTGTAGGATCCGTTGTGCTTTGATTTTTAATCGAGACCGTTTTGGAGGCCTGGGCAGATGCTATCATTCCTTTGTAATAGGAATACCACGGCTCCTTTTGCGCCAGCACCTGAGACCTCATGTTCTCAAGTGTCTCTTTCGTTAATCCAACTCCTGGATGGGCAAATCCATTACTGCTAACACTTTCCTGGATGTCTACCGTATAGCCCGAACTGGTCAGCTCATCAGCATCATCTGCCGCAGCGGCTTTACCTTGCGGATAAAACGCCGTTACCATACTTACGGTTAAAATGACGGACATCAAACGCATCCATACTTTACTTAAAAGTAAATCTCGCACCAATAAACTCCTCCTCGAATATAAATGACACCGCTTTCAATTAGGCTTATAACATGTAATTTTGAAACAGTAGATTCCCTCCTTCGTTCCATCTATCTTAACTATAGAGCGATGCCCTCACCGCTCCTATCACAATTTTGCAAGATTCCTTTAACTTTTCGCTGTTAGATGATAGGAAATAAAAAAGACTATCCCCATGGAACAATGTCATTAAGTTTAGCCCTTAATGACATTGTTCCATGGATAGCCTTCATTCGTTACACTTCCCTATTTGCCTTTGCTGAGCTTCACCTTATCCAGCTGCGCTTGAAGCTCCTTCATATACGTATCAATTCCCGCTTCCTTCAGCTTCACTTCAAGAACGGCAAGGTCATAATCGATGTCCGTGCTGATTCCAAGATTTAATGGCTGAATGTACTGCTCCTGGACGGTTTCCAGATTCGCCAGTTGTTCGAAAAGGGATGACGTATCAAACAGGAAATCCTGGTACGGATCGGTGCCATTTTTCTCCGCAAGCTTAGGCCCTTCCGTTACTGTAAGCTTTTCTACGATCTTCTGCCACTCATCAGGATAGCGAATTGGAACATTCATATAACCATCTAATACGCCTGTCCAAGACTGCTTTTTATTCTCATCCTTAATTCCTTCGTAAGAGATCTTACCGTCCTTCAAATGATAGTTCTCGCCTTCTACACCATACATGAGCAGATCGTAGTAGTCTTGCTCCGTATGGGCTTTTTCAAGAAATTTAAGCGCTAGATCAGGATACCTAGAATTGGATCCTATCGAAATCTGCGTTGTGGCGTTAACAGACGTACTTGGCATAAAAACAGTGCCCGGGAACATGTCAAACATATAGTCAAACCAGCCATATTCTTGCTCGGGATAAGCAGATTGCAGGGTTGAAACATAAGAATTGCTGACCGCTCCAAAATGATTGTTAAATTCCAGCGGTTTTTTATTTTCCTTCATTAAACCTAATGTCTTTGTTGTTTCGTTCTCTTGCGCGCCAAGAATATCATGGTCGACGATTCCGTCGTCATACCATTGCTTTGCCTTTGATACCATCTGCTTATACTCTGGGGTATCAAACATACTCATCACGTTATAAGGATCATCAATCGGTGCTACTGCGAACTCGGTCACCTTATAATATTTATCTCCGGTTAAGGAAAACCACAAATTATCACTGTATCGTTTATCAATAATCATTGGCGTGTCCGGGTATTCCCTTTTTGCTTTATACAAATACTGCTCCATGGTTTCAAAATTCTTAATTGGAGGTAATCCCCACTTCTTCCTCAAATCTTCCCGATAAAACATGCCTTCACGGCCAGCCCCGGGTACATTTAATTGCGGGATGCCGTAGAGCTTCCCATCAATCTTCATTCTTTCCAATATACCTTGGTAGTGACCGACCAGCTTTGGCACCTGATTCATTAATGGGGTCAAGTTAACGAATGCATTTTTGGCGGCAAAGGATTTGAAGTCCGACCAGGAACCACCCACGTAGAAATCATATTTCTTTGAGGCGATCGCCATGCCAATGTTGCTTTTCTCTTCATCCCAAGGGATAAAGTCAAACCGGACCGTCATCCCAAAATCCCTTATAGTCAACTCATCAAGCTGCTTATAAAAGGAATCCATACCACTCGCAGGCGGGCTGCCCATCGTAATCGCATTGAGCTGAATAACCGGCTTAATAACCTCGTTTACACCTGTAACATCAGGCGTATCATTCTCCTGCCCCGAACAACCACTCATCCATATAGGAATAGCCAGCAAAGCCGGCATTAATCGAAGTAATCGCATACTATACTAACCCCCTTGAAACCAAACATCTCTCTATCGGTGAGTGACCGGAACATCAATCGTGACACAAGTCCCCTCATCTGGCGTGCTTTGCAGCGTGAGCTCTGCAGTCTGACCAAAATATAAATCCAGCCGCTTCATAATATTACTGATGCCATAGCCGCTTCCATGATGCCTGCGCTGGTTACTGCTTCCCTCTTCCGGCATGCCAACACCGTCGTCATATATTTGTATAATGAGACGTTCACTGTCTATGCGGCCTGTTATCCGAATCGTCCCTCTTCCGCCCGGTTTCTCAGAAATTCCGTGAAGGATGGCATTCTCAACAATCGGCTGAAGAGTGATCTTAGGAAGCATACAGTCCATTACCTGCTCATCCACTTCCACTTCAAGCTGAATCCGGTTCTTGAACCGTTTCTTCTGGATTTCCATATAGATTGTGCTCAGCTTGAGCTCATCCTTAACGGTTACAAAATCTTGGCCTTTGTTCAGAATAAGCTTGTAATAATCAGATAAGGCATAAATAATCTGCTGAATATTGTCCCGTTCTTCCTTCTGCGCCATCCAGTTCAGCATATCAAGCGTATTGTATAGAAAATGGGGATTGATCTGGGATTGGAGCGCCTTCAGCTCCGCCTGCGTCTTCTCCTGACCTAATTTATATTGCTCGACCATAAGCTCCTGCACGCTATTAATCATATAGTTATAGCTTAAGATTAGCTGGCCAACTTCATCCTTGCTTGGACGAATGTCCAGTTCATTCAGACGGCCCTGCCTCACTTGGCTCATTTTGTTCATCAGCAGATAAATCCGGCGTGTAATGGACTTGGCAACTGGAAAAATAAATAAGAGCAGAACAAGACAAATAATTAAATAAACCATGACCATTTGATATTTAATTTGATTGATGCTCTCTGCAGCAGCACGGTGGGAAATGACAGACATCAGATACAGATTGGTATTCCCAATCTCCTGACCTCTTGCCATATAGGACCCGCTTGCAAGTGATACGTTGACATAGGAGCCCTTGCTGTCAAAAGGCCCCTCGAGCCGCATCGTCTCAAGCTCCTTCTTCCCGCTGCCTGCGACAAGCTCACCAGCTGCGGTCTCCACATAAACGAGTTGTTCCGGGTTGGATTTGGTCAAACTTTGCTCAATCTGCTTTAATTCCACATTTAGAGATACGATGCCAATCGCAGAGGTATAGTCTTCCGGGTTCCACAGCAGCTTGTTCAACGACAGATAGGACAAGCCTGTACGAGTATCAATATCTTTATTTAACGTCCAGGTAGGGCTGCCTTTATTATCAATTACCTTTTGCGCCCAGTCCTGCTGCCGAATGCTGTTCATACGCCGGAAGAGGGTATCTACACCTGTAAAGGCATAGTTGTCATCCACAAAATAAACGATGTTGTCGATGTCCGAGCTTGACACCATGATCTGTGTATAATCCACGATATTGCCGTAAACCTCAATCTGATCGGCCACACTCATACGTGCAGCACCTTTGGACAGGATCGTTTCCATATCTTTGTTGACGGTCAGCATCGAGGATAATTCCTCAATATGCTCCAGCTTGCGGTTTAAGGTGGCCAGCGTCTGCTCATAGCTCTGATTCTCCGCATAGTTCTGTCCGTTCACAACAAGCTTGCGAATTTCTCCGTAGGAAATAAAGAAGGTAATAATGAGCGGTACAATACCGATTAAAGCGAATAAAATAATGATCTTCTTGCGCAAAGGCATATCATTGACGGTATGGATAAGGTTCATCCTGATCAGGTCTTCTTTCTATATTCAAGTGGCGACAAATCGGTAGAAGCCTTAAACACCTTGGCGAAATAACTCGCACTGGCGTAGCCGCACAGCTCGGCAATCGTATTCATTTTATAATGCTCGCTCATGACAAGCTTCTTTGCCAGACCTATTCGGTAATCGCTAATATACTGTTTGATGGATGTACCTGTCTCTTGCTTGAACAGCATCCCAAGATGAGCCGTCGACAGATGCATTTGGTCGGCGATGGTCCGCAAATCAAGATCTGGATTCCGGTAATGAGCTGCAATATACCCAATCACATCCTGCACGAGACGGGAATAAGGAGAAGTCTCCTGAACCTCTTCCATATAGGTCGTACAGATGATTCGCATCATCATTTCCAAACTATCAAGTGTCCTGCATTCACGCAGACTTTGCTCCACATTCCGAATGCCATAATCATTTTCCAGTTGAATAAGCAGCTTCTGATTTCCGCCAACCAAGGCTAATGCAGCGGTCTCGAACAAAGCAATAATTCGTGCACGGTCTGTATATTCATTATCTTTCAGCATGCTGCATGAGGTTTCCACCCATAACAGAAGCTGATCGGGATGTTCTTCTTTACGCTTATAAAATTCGGGGAGCAGATTCGTGAAGAAGGCTTTGCTCTGTTCTCTCTCTTCTTGCTGCGAGTAGAAACGGATCTCCGGATAATAGAAGGATCGCTCCGCTGCAATACAAGCCAAGCGATAGCTCTCCGGAAGCTCTTCCAGCCGGTTAGCAGCCACTCCCATCCCGATGCTGTATGTCTCATTTTTCCGGACAAACAAGTCTGCTAAGTAATTAACCCGCTTATAATCCTGTCTGTCATAAGCGGCGATAACAAAGCAGCGGTATCGGTCAAGCTGCTCTCCGATCGCCATTACCCCGTTACTGCTCCAGTAGCGGTTAATGAGGTCCAGATCAGCACGGCTGTTTTCATCCTCATTCCTGCTAAACATAATCATCCCCACGTAATGTTTGCCAAGAGGAAAACCTGTTTCCTGGCATAGCTCCTTAATGGTGTCCTGATGAGCCCCGGTGTCCCGTAATAAGCCGACCAACCGCTGCCGCTCCAGCTCATTTTTCTGATTCAGAACCGCCGTTTGCTTCTGTTTACTCTGAATGCTAAGAACGGATTTGAGAATAGCTTGTTCTACTTCCGCCAGCTTCAGCGGCTTCTCTATATATTCAACAGCGGACAGCTTAATGGCGCTCTTCAAATATTCCACATCCATGTAGCCGCTCATAAATAATAATTGGCATCCCGGAGATGTCTCGGCAAGCTTCTCAGCAAATTCGATTCCATTTAGCTTCGGCATACGGACGTCAGTCAGGACAATATCCGGCTTCTTGAGTGCAGCCAGCTTTAATGCCTCAGCCCCGTCGCATGCGAGGAACACTTCCTGTATGCCAAATTTCTCGAAGTCGATCGACTCGCTTAAGCCTTCCCGGGTGTAATCATCGTCATCTGCAATTAGCATCCGCATGAGTCATCCCACCCCTTTTCTACCATGATGATAACGCTTGCAACTTCTTAAAGTTTATATGATCTTGTCGCAAATTTAAATAGAAAGGATAGATTCTCACATCTATCCATAAACCTGCAGTAGTCTCTCATATTCCAGTGCCGTAACCGGGATAACAGAGCCATGACGCGGTCGATCAGGTAAGGTATAATGAGCGGGCATCTGCCAGGTACCGGATGACAGATCAGAAGTAACAAGCGGAATATACCCTCTGAATCCAAATTCATCGATAAACAGATACCATTTCTCCTCCACATTGGATTTGAAAATGATAGGCCCTTCCCCTCGAACCATAAAATCCAGCTCTACCTGATGATGAATCATCGTATAAGACTCATGCTCGAAGTATTGTCCTACTTCCTGGATAATGTTCTTCCCTTTGGTAAACCGATAAATGTGCCCATGATGTTCAATTACCGTCGCATCAAGAACGGAGTAGCCATAATCCATATATACCTTCGGCTTACTGAATTGCACAAAATCTTTTGTTGTTACATACATCATCCGATGATAACGGCCAGGGAAGCTGTCTGCCATAGAAGCCCAGAATACTTTAAAGTGCTGATGCCTCGCATCATAGAAGATCTCCGGTGCCCAAGTACAGCCTGCATCACTCGGAGCAACCTCGACCATTCGCTGATCTGACCAATGGATAAGATCATAGGAATTCCACACCATAATAGATTTGCTGCCTGAGGTCACCGCGCGGTTCCAGCCCGGATTTCTATAAATACTTAGATCTGTTGCCACAAGATAAAATCTATCCCCTTGCGGTGACCTTGCCAGATACGGATCCCTTACCCCGCCTTCTCCTAATCTGGAGGTCAGAACAGGACGTCCGCCATTTAGCTCCAGCCAATGCAGTGGATCATTCCCTTTACTCAGGGCAAAGTATACCTGCTCTTCATCTGCTGTCTCATTGCCTTTGAAATAGGCAAACAAATAGCCTGCATAGTTATCCGCCACATCATCTACCCTCTATCTTTTGTGAAATTTGAATGGCTGTTAAGCTGCAAAAAGGAAGACTTCTGATCGTCCAGAAGCCTTCCTTTGGCCTATTATTTTAACGCCGCTTGACGCTCTTGATAAACTTTGGTTGCCTCATCCAGCATTTGCTGACCGCCGGCTTTCAGCCATTCCGCTTTAAAGGATTCAAACTCCTTGTCCACGTCGCCTTTCGTTACCATCACTTTGGAATAGAATGAATCCTCGAGTGTATTCAAATTAGCCAAATATTGCGTTTTCGATTCCAAAGGTGTTGGTCCAAGAAGATCGGAAATGATCTCATTGCCGGTATTCAGCTTATCCGAGAATGCTTGTTTGTCGGCAGGCATTTGGAACTTCGCATTGGAGAGTGAACGATCTACGAATGGATTATAAAAACCACCTGTACCCAGGTCATTCTGAAGCTGCGGAGTATCCAAATATTCTTTCTTCCATACAGGAACGCCGTCTACCATATCGTACGAGACGCCTTCTTCACCATAAGTCGTTTTGAGATACACTTCATCGTTTGTAGCAAGATCTTCGAGCATTTGCAGAATTTTAATCCGTTTCTTGTCATCCTTCTCGAGCTGCTTGCCAAACATAAGCGGGGTTTGCAGAGGACCGTTCGACATGACATATGTTTTGCCTGCCGGACCCATCAGACCTTTTCCATATACTACCGGGAAGCCGTTCGCTTTGTCCTGCTCCAGCATGCCAAATAGATGATGGTACATGAAGGTATCTTTTATACCAATTTTCTGGCTGTTCCATTTCGTAGTAATTTGATCATTATCGTCTGTAAGGAATTCCGGATCGATCAGATCAGCGTTATACCATTGATTAATTTTCTTAGCTGCTTCCTTGGCTTGGTCTGTAATACCTCCCCAAGTGACTGTGCCGTCCGCTGCCAGCATGAATTGATAAGGGTTAACCCCGTACGAAGCGAATACTTCATTAAACAGCTGATTTCTTGCCGCTTTACCGCGGCCTGTCATGCCATACGTATCCTTCTTGCCATTGCCGTCCGGATCGTCATTGCGGAATTTCGTCAGCACATCCTCGTACTCTTCTAATGTCTTCGGTGCTTCTGTATAGCCAATTTTATTCAGCCAAGCTCCATTAAAAGTAGGTATAAATCCATATCGGCCATTCAGCCAAATTCTTGGTACGCCGTAGTTTTTACCGTCAACAAGTGCAATTCCCCATGCGGCGGTGTCAATTGCATCGATATCGGCCGAATATTTTGGCATATATTGCTTGATCTCATCCGTAGAGATTGTTGCGATAATCCCTTGTCTTGCGTAGTTGGCCATATCTGCTTCTTGAAGCGTACCTGGGAAAATATCCGGAATCTCGTTGGAAGCGAGCTTCAGCTTAAAGCTCTCATCCGTAAGATTCATGTTGATGAATTTCACATTATATTTCTCTTCAAGATATTTCTGAGTTGCATTGCCGTCTGCCGATGGCAGATTCCATGTCGAACCGATGGAGATCTCAATAGGTTTTTCATTCGCTGTATCCGTAGCTTTAGCATCATTCGTCTGGGATGCATTAGTGCCCGTGTTGCTTGGTGTATTGTTCGAGTTGCTGCTGCAGCCTGCCATAAGGGATAGTGCCAATACGGACGCTAATACCACTTTTTTGCCATGCTTCATTTTTATTGCTCCCCTTTATCATGTAATAGTCTATTATTTAAACGGAGTAAGAGATCCGGATAAACCACACCTTATTAACCTTTCAGAGAACCTACCATCGTCCCTTTTACGAAATACTTTTGCAGGAACGGATACACGATTAGAATAGGCACAACAGCGAAGATGACGGTGGCCGCTTTGATTGATGTCTCATACTGAAGATTCGCCGCCCCCGTAACCCTGCCGAATATTTCGGCATCCGCGCTTGTCACGACAACTTCTCTAAGGAAGAACTGAATGGTCTTCAGATCTGTGTCAGTGACGTAGATAATGGCATCAAACCAAGCATTCCAGTTCGCAACGGCTGCCCATAATCCTAATGTCGCTAGAACCGGCTTCGAGAGTGGAAGAATAATGCTCCATAAAATCCGCATATCGTTAGCACCGTCGATTTTGGCCGACTCCTCTACTTCTACCGGAATCGTCATAAAGAAATTGCGCATAATGAGCATCGAGAACGTTGGAATTAATCCCGGCAGAATGTACACCCAGAAGTTGTTAAGCAGGTGCAGATCTCTGATCAGCAAGTAAGTTGGAATTAATCCGCCGCTGAAAAACATCGTAAATACAATGATCATCGTATAAAAGCTGCGATGCGGCAGATGCTTGCGTGACAGCGGATAAGCCGCCAGAGCCATTGCAATGAGGCTGAGCACAGTACCAATGACCGTACGAAGTGTTGTGTTACGCATCCCAATCCAAATCTTCTTTTGCGTTAGAAGCTGCTTCCAGGAGAAGAGGTCAATGTCTCTTGGGAACCAATGGAACCCAAAGCGGCCAGCTTCTTTAGGAGCACTGAAGGATATGGATGCAATATGGATGAATGGATAGATCGCTATTGCACAAAGCATCAATATAAACACGAGAAGAATTGTTTGGAAAATCTTTTCACCGCTTGTCATTTTCATCATGCCTTACTCCCCTCCTTACAGAACGCCTTCCTGACCCATTTTTTTCACAATATAGTTCGTGCCAAGGACCAGTGTTATCCCAACTACATTTTTGAATAAGCCAACTGCTGTCGTTAATCCCATTTGGAAGTTCACGATCCCTTGCCTGTAAACATAGGTGTCTATGACGTCCCCAACCTCAAATACAGCTGGACTGTACAGGTTGTAAATTTGATCAAAGCCAGCGTTCAGAATGCCGCCAAGCGAGAGAATAAACATAATGGATATAATCGGCAGCATCGATGGAAGAGTGACATGCCACGTTTGCTTCCAGCGGTTCGCCCCATCCATACGAGCAGCTTCGTACAAGGTCTGATCTATACTCGACAACGCCGCGAGGTATACGATTGTTCCCCAGCCTACCTCTTTCCAGATGTTGGTCACAACTAGACTAAATCGGAAATACCTCGTATCCCCAAGGAAGTAGATCGGATCAATACCAAACCATCCAAGAACATAGTTAACTGGACCAGTTGAAGGCGAAAGCATCAGGAAGACGATACCTGATAGAACAACCCACGAGAAGAAATGCGGCAGGTACGAGATCGACTGCGCAATTTTCTTAAACCAGGTGATTCGCAGCTCATTAAGCAAAAGGGCTAAAATGATCGGTGCTGGAAATCCGAATAGGATATTCAGGCCGCTGATGATGACCGTATTTTTTAAGATTCTCGGAAACTCCGGCGACTGGTTAAACAAGTAATCAAAGTAGGCAAAGTTGTTCCAAGGGCTGTCCCAAGTTCCCAGAACCGGACTAAAATCTTTAAAAGCAATCAATATGCCGTACATCGGTCCGTAGCAGAAAATCGCATACCAGACCAGGACCGGCAGCAGCATCAGGAGAAGATATCTGCTCTTTTTATACTCTCTCCAGGTGTGTCGTAATTTGGATTGCTTCGCTGGTGTGTTGGCGCTTTCAAAAGTGACAGCATGTGCTTTTTCCATCCTAACTTGCTCCTTTCCTATCCGCTCTCATCTGATGTTTATCTGTTGACTACCAGATGTGCACATGCTTGTTGGTCAATCTCATCAAGGCTTCTATAAAGAAATAATCGCCATAAATGATAGGAACCTCAGCATGTCTCTGTCCGTGATAAGCTGCTGTTCCGCCGTTCACAATAGAATCTTCGTTAACGTTCCAATTGCAAAAGCGTTCATCGGTCGCTCGTAATATGTTGATCGCTGCCTGCCGGTATAACGCCTGCTCGAGCTCCGGCAGCGCATCGGCAATTTCGAGAAGTCCGCATGCCGCGCATACGCCGGCTGTTGTATCCCATTTCACGGGCTCCTTCGGAGAGCGGAAATCAACGACAGGAACAAATCCTGTGGTAGATACATTAGCAATGAAGTAGTGAGCGATGCGTTTAGCTGCGTTTAGATAACGTTCATCCTTCGTGTAACGGTAGCTTAATGCAAAACCGTATAATGCCCATGCCTGACCTCTCGACCAAGAGGAACCGCTTGCAAAACCTTGACCACCTGGCGTTTCGAGCAGCTCGCCATTCTCTGGATTGAGAATCGCAATATGATTGCTAGAGCCGTCTTCCCGTATTGCGTGCCGGAGCACTGTATCCGCGTGATCGGCTGCGATATATTGGAACCTTGGGTCGGCTGATTCCTGACTCGCCCAATACAGGAGCGGAATGTTCATCATGCTGTCGATAATGATCCAGCCTGTGCAGTCATCATTCCAGGCTCTGATGAATTTGCCCCTCGGATTGTAACGTCCCGCAAGCAAATTGGCCGCGTGCATACCTCTTGTCTTGGCTCTTTCATTTCCAGTAAAGCGATAGTTCGCTACTGCGGAATGCAGCCACATAAACCCAACATCATGATGTAATCCGTCATATCCGTCAAACGCCGCATCCAGTCTGCGTTCCACACCTTCAGCTGCAGCTTTATATTTGTCTTCCTTCGTTGCTTGATACATGTGCCATAGCATGCCCGGCCAGAATCCGTTTGTCCACCAGAATACGTCACTCTCTCCCATATCCTCGCGGTATACACCGCCTTCCGGTACATAAGGGATTCGGTCACCGATCCGGTCACATTGCGCAGACATCTTAAGCTCGATTTTGTCCCATGTGCTGTCAATCCACTGCTGAATCATGTCTTTATCCATGCCCATTCTCCTACTCTCTGTCGTTAACATTTCCTCTTGCTAAACTAATTGTAAGCGCATCAAAAAAATGAAAATATCACACTTTTACAAGATTCCTTGTAATTTTCGCTGTAAATTGCGTAATCTTTGTTAGCCGCTCATAGGAGGAATGTGTCTCCTTCAGGCCGCTGTTGCTCGCACTTTTCCTGAATTAAATTTTAGGTTGAAAAGTACCAGCAAAGGCGGGCGCTTACAAGCTTTCTGAAAGAAAGCTACTTCGAAAGCATAACCTTTACTCCAGGAGACACATTTCCTTTTTGAAGCTAAAAAAAGAGAGCCACCCTACAAGCTAAAATTAATAACTTGTAAGACAGCCCTCATATTAAAGAAATGTAAGCCGATTCACATGCTCTCCCAGCTCGAAATTGCCGGAGGCGGAATCGGTGATTTTGTGATTGTTGATATAGAAATTCTCGATTGTAACACCGTCGATGGATCGTTCTGCATCAAAACCGCTGAGGCGTGAAATCGCATTGTCGCTGCCATTGTAATAGATACCATCGAACGTGATATGCTCGATTCGATTACCAGGGAATGGATTGTAGTCAGGATTCCAGATGACACGGATATCGATGATCCGTCCTAGCTCAAACGGTTCGATCCGGATGTTACGGTAATTTACGTTGCGTACTGTATTTTTGTCCCCGGCGTTGATGGTCAAGCAGCCCTGATAATTATCCTGAGGCTCATGGTGCTCAAGAATGTCGAGATTTTCGAACAAGATATTCTCAATTAGAGTACCATCTGCATCATAATCTCCATGTGTTCCGATCATTGTCGGATGGGCTACATCAGCCCATAGAGTTGAATTTTTCACCGTAATATTCCGAGTGTCACCATAGTACCCCCAGCGGTGTCCATAGATAGCGATACAGTCATCCGAATTCCGCATAAACACATCATCGATCTCAACGTCGCAGCACGACATCATATCGATACCATCTGACCAGCCTCGTGTGCTGAATGATTCGAAATTGGAAATTCGGATATGATGGGATTGCCCAAGATAAACGCTGTAATGAGGCGGATCGATGACCGAGATTCCAGAAATATCGATATACTGAGCGTACATCACCCGAACTCCGCGGAATGCAGAAAAGCGTCCAAACTCCCCCAAATAGATCATGCCTCGACCTGAGATTTGCACATTCTCCACCTTATCGCAGACAAAAGACCCGGCTATAAAAGCTCCGCCCTCAATGTATATCTTCTTGTTGGAAGGAAGGTTAATGATGACCTGCTCAATATGATGCATACCAGGTTTGAAATGTAACGTATGATAGCGGTCAGACATTAGCTTCTCTTGCAAGTCTTCCATACGATGAATTCGGGGGTCGAGGAATGCAACACCAGGATCGGTCGGATCAGGCCTATCCTCTTCAAGCTCTTTCGCAATGAGGTGCAGGTTATGGAACCGATCACCGTTGATCTCAATGGAGAGCTTTTCGGGCTTTGTTAAGATGAACTGGATCGTTTGTTGATCAACCACTTCTGCAGATATGCCTTTTGAGAGAGGACGAATAATAGCTTCTTTCACCGGTTCCCGGTTACAGCAAATCTTCACCTCAACTTCACCACTGAAATCAAATTTAACCAGTGATGCTTCCCTGACATCATGCATATCCACTTTTACAAGTAATACTTCTAATTCAATCCACTCTCCATCAGGTGTGCGAAGTTGTACAGTGAAATCAAAATTTCTAGGCAACGCTTTCGGAATGGGATATACAGCTATGCTATGTACGGCAGCTTTTGCCAAGTGGAACCACTCTCCTAATCTGTTGTTCCATTCATTCTAATGACACTGCAGCCCAACGCACAATCGTAATATCGCGAGATTTCTTGTAAAAAAGAGAATGCCACTATTAAAGCTCTGTTTCCGGGGACAAGAAGTTAATGATCCACATTGCAACTAAAATAATGATAGCTAACCTGGTTATCGTTCGTTTCTGCAGCTTAATAATGACTCACCTCTAAGATCAATAGATTCCATTATAAGGATTTAATTCTAGTTGTTAGCCGATAGAAGGATGTGATTAGTTTCGTTCTCGAAAAAAACACCAGTTGGTAGAGTTATCCCTACGCAACCGGTGCCTTATAGATTTTCTAATACGTTCTTACCCAATCAAAAGCTCTACACACAAATGCGAAGGTATCATGCTCTTCTTCTTTTACCCTAAAGCTTATATCCTCAAGTTGTTCCTCTGAAATATCCACAATGTTTATTTCTACGCGGAATACTCCCTGGAAGCTGCTTATTTTTAGATCTTTAACATCCTCAAAAGTAATGATTACTTTTTGCCCCTCTTCCACTAGCGGAAGGGAACTAAGCGTTATGATTAAGTTATCTGTCAAAATCCCCATCTCATTCTCACAACGTACCAGATTAAAGGATTGTATGTAGCAAAGCTTGTAATGTTTCTGATAAAAACCCTGTATTCTATCAGCCGTATTTTTCATATAGAGCTCGCCTCCTTGTTTTAAATATACGAGCTTCTATGTACAAATGAAAAGGACCATCACGAAAGATGGCCCTCTAGCACTAATTATCCACTTACCCCTTTACCGCCCCAGCCGTCATGCCTTCAACCAGGAATTTCTGCAGGAATACGAAGATGAGCACAACCGGCAGCACGCTCATAACCGAGGAGGCCATCATACTGCCCCAATCGGTCTGGTACAACCCTTTAAACAGGCTGATTCCCGGTGTTAACGTCCGATGCGCCTCATCGTTAATGAACACGAAGCCAAACATGAACTCGTTCCACGCATTCAGGAATGCAAACAGCGAGGTAGCAACAAGACTTGGCAGTGATACCGGCATTAAGATGCGGAAAATGATCCCCACACGGGAGCAGCCGTCGATCTCAGCCGACTCTTCCATCTCATAAGGGATGGTGTCGAAAAAGCTTTTCATCATAAACGTACATAGCGGTACGGTGAACGTCGTATAGGCCAGAATTAACGACATATACGTGTTAATGAGAGACATGTTCTTCATCAACAGATATAACGGAATAAGCAGGAGCACACCAGGAATCATTTGCGACAGCAGCATCGCGATGCTGAACACCTTTACTCCACGGAACCGGACAAATCGGCTTAACGCATACCCGGCAAAGATCGAGATAAGCAGCGAGGCTGCAGTTGTTACGACGGCTACGAACACACTATTTTTAAAGAAAGTCATAAATGCTGAGCCATGAAGAACATTATCGAAATGCTCCCAAGTTGGCTTACTGATCCAGAAGGTAGGATTCACGGTCCGGATTTCCTCATCCGGCTTGAGTGACGTCGCCAGCATCCACAAAAATGGGAAGAGGCAGTAGACTGCAAATCCGATCAGAACAGCATAGGTTAACAACATGAGAATTCTTTGCTTGCCTCGACTTATAAGCACTCTATTACCCTCCTTTTTTTCTGACACTGAAGAAATAATATAGAATAAATCCGCTGATCATGAAGCCAAGCATCATAGAAGCAAGCGCGGAGGCATTGCCGAAGTTATATTCCTGCATAGCGTAACGGTAAATCATAATGGGCAGCGTCTCTGACGAATACAGCGGACCGCCTTCGGTCATGACCCAAATAAAATCGAAATTAATTGCTGTCCAGATGACATGGATGAAAATGATCGTCAACGATACCGTCTTGAGCTGCGGTAGGATAATATGCCAGAAGCGGCGTCTAATCCCGGCACCATCAATGGCAGCCGCTTCCACGATATCCCGAGATACCGACTGCAAACCAGCCAATAAGCTGATCGTATAGAAAGGAAAGCTTCTCCAGACATTAACGAACACCACAGTGATCAACGCTGTGTTTAGTTCGCCCAGCCAATAATAAGGCTCTTTGAGCAGCCCAAGCTTAACGAGCCACAAGTTAATAATGCCGTAATCCGGCGTCAGCATCCACGTCCAGGTCATACCTGCAATAACAATGGGGACCACCCACGGAACGATGATGATCGCACGGAACAACGTTCTTCCTTTAATCGGTTGGTTCAAAGCAAGAGCTGATATTAATCCAAGTACGTATTCTCCAGCCACAGACAGAACCGTCCAAACGACCGTATTCCATAGCGCCGTCTTGAAATATTCGTTATGAATCACTTCTTTATAATTAGCTAACCCCGCGAATCCGCTTAATGCTTTGTTCATCAGGTTCTTGAACTGAAAGCTGTCCACTAGGACGTTAATCAACGGATAAGCATTGAGGAGCAGGAAAAATAGCAGCGCCGGCAGGACAAACAGATAAGCGAGCCGTTTTATTCTTTTCTCTCTCATCGTCATCGCAGCTTTGGCTGCTCGTTTCACTGGACGTTCCAGTTCGATCGGTTTCATCTCATCCACCACATTTATTCAGGATATAAGGCTTTTTGGGTAAAAAAAAGCAAGCATAGGCCACAGAGCTCCCCACTCCGCCGCGTTCCCGGCCTATGCCTGCCAGTTCCATTCCAATTGAATTGTAATTAGTTGCCGCTTAACTCGCCGGTTTTCTTCAGGCTTTCATTAATAGCCTGCGAGAGCCACACCGCTACATCTTCCGGCTTATCGTTCTTAAGAGTCGTGCGGGCAAGCGAATCTTCCATTGCTTTTGTAATTCCGCCAAGAGATACGGCAGGGAATACAACGCCTTGGGATGCCAGAGCCATAAAATCTTTGCCCCAGCCGCTGTCACTGACAAGGTCGCTGCGCGGATTTTTACCAGGGTTAACCGCTTGCTGGTAATCCGAGCCCATCAGATAAGAGGCGAATTCCCATGCTTGATCCGGCGCATCAGATTTATACACATACAGTGGTGCAATTTCCATGAAAGTAGCCGGCTGTGCTTTGTATACCGGAGCTGCGACTTTTACGTCTTTCATGCCATCCGGATTTTCACTGCTGCGTCCTTCGATCCATGGACCGTTAACAACCATCGCATATTGACCAAGCACAAAGTTCTGGTCTTCCTCTTCCCAGCCCCATGTTTTTGCATCTGCTTTAATCGCTTTTTGCGCGAGCATATCTTGATAGAATTTGAACACTTCAGCAGCTTTAGCCAATTGATCCGGGTTATCCTGCCATGTATTCTTGTATTTGCCGTCCGCTTGTTTGTCGGCAACGGTTAAGCCGTTTTGCGCCAGGTACATAATCAATTCCTGCGGAGAACGAACGCCAGCTCCTGCGATACCAAATGCTTCCTTGCCTGTTTTCTCCTTAATCGTTGGTGCCATTGCCAGCATCTCATCCCACGTTTTTGGCGGAGCGGTGACACCTGCTGCTTTCAATATATCCTCATGGTACAGCAGAGCGCGGATACCAAGGTAGTTCGGGAGCGCTTTTACTTTGCCGTCAACCGTCAAAGCTTCCAGCACATTCGGATAAATGTTGGCTTTGTCTGACCATTTGTCTACATAAGGAGTTAAGTCTTGAAGCGCATCCATCTTGTTGAACTCGCCAAACCACTCGCTAAGACCCCAGCTAAGATCCGGAGCATCACCCGCGTTAATCGCAGCTACCAGCTTGTCATGCATGATATCGTACGTGATGACTTGAAGATTTACGTTAATGTCCTCATGCGCATCGTCGAATTCCTTTACTTTCGCTTGAATCGATTTCCCTTCATCTGTGCTTGGGTCAAGAGCAGCCCAGAAATCTAGCGTTACGGGATCTTTTGCTGCTTCCGTATTCTCAGTCTTTGGCGCCTCGCTTGCTGCTCCAGCAGCAGCAGATTCTGCAGGCTCATTATTACTATTGTTGCCACAGGCTGCAAGAGCTGAAGATAAAATCATAATAGCGGCCATTGCGAAAACTCTCTTTTTGGCTAACATGTTGAACCCCTCTCCATATGACGGAATTTGTTTTGCTTACATCTTTATTCTAAGGCGCTTGTTGACCCGTCGGTATGCCGCGGAATTCATGAACATGTTGAAAATATTAAGATTGAGACTGCCGATATTCGGTTGGTTTCATTCCTGTCGCTTTACGGAACACCTGACTGAAATAACGCTGATCCGAATAACCAACCATCTCAGCCACTTCATAGGCTTTTAGCTCACTTGTCATCAGAAGCCGTTTTGCATGCTCCATGCGGAGCGCCGTTACATACTCAACAAAGCTTTCACCTGAAACACTTTTGAAGAGGGAACAGAAGTAGTTTTTATTCAAATAGAACCTGGCTGAGACCTCCTCTAACGAGATCGATTTGTAATGGATATCGATGTATTTCTTCACGACTTCAATCAGCTGCTTGCCATTCTTCGTCTTCGTCTCACCAGCAGCCGACTGCAGCCTGCTCTCAATGAGCCTGCGCAGTGACTCTTTCACCTGTCCAGTGCGGAGCTCCCTGATGCCCGCTCTAGCTTCGTTCATTAACATGATCGAATCTTCATCGTTCATATGGCTCTCCAGTTTATCCAATAGCTCCGATGATGCCTTTTTCCACTCTGCACCACTCATGACAGACACTGACTGCTCGCAAAAAGCTTCCTCCAGCTTGGCAAGCAGAACCTCGCCATCCCGGATGGCCCCCGTCCCCAGAAGCATATCGAGCAGCAGGCCAATTTCTTTCCAGTTGCCGCTTGCTGAACCGTTGTCCGTTATTTTTGCGTTAGCCTGCTTACCATAATAGGCAATATCCTCTTCGTTACCGAAATGTAGCGACTCCAACGCTTGTACCGCTTCTGTATAGGCCGCAGATAATTTACTAATTCGCTGCTTGGTCGAACTCACTCCAATTCTGGCGTGCGTTCGCAAACAAATTTCCAGAGAGTGATGGAGCCTGGAGAGCAGCTGAGGGAAAACACCGGCATGCTTCGATGAATGTGAATAGAGGAACACGAACTCTGCTGTTTTATGTAAATACCGGAATACAGGAATTCCTCCAAGCGTCTCTTGCATAATGTTTCTGGCGGCAAAATAAAAGACGGATCGGTCTCCTTTATACCGCTCTTGGACATTCTCTTCCGCAGCAATAAATTTGACGGCGACAACCGAATAGCCGCCCTGCGGCAGATCGATCATCAGCTGTTCTGCTCGAACGTACAGTTCATTTTCCTCCAAATGGGAAGAACCCGCTGCCTGTGTAAAAAATTCATCCTGCATCAAAGTAAGCCCTTGATTAAGCACCGCTTTCTCGTTGATACGATCCGATTGCTTCTTGGAATCTTGTTGAATTTGCTCAACGGCTTTGCCAAGTACGGTTAACAGCTCAGCCTCCTGGACAGGCTTCAGCAAATAATCATAGGCATCCAGCTTAAACGCGGTGCGCGAATATTCGAAATCGCCATAACCACTTAGTACGATCACTTTCGCTTGCTGTCCGGAGGATTTGAGCCACTCCATAAAGCCAAGTCCATCCATAAGCGGCATTCTAATATCGGTCAAAATCAAATTTGGACGAAGCAGCTCCGTTAGCTGTCGTGCCTCTTCTCCGTTATAGGCATGCCCAACGATCTCCCAGCCAAGCTCGTCCCATGGGATCATCTTGATAAGCTGCTCATGAATAGCCGTTTCGTCATCAACAATGATTACTTTCATTGTGCAGACGCCTCCTTCCAAGGCAAGCGGAATATGACACAGGTTCCTTTCGTTCTTTTACTGCGTATACGAATGCCATACTCTTCTCCACAGATCATGCGGATACGTGAATGAACATTAAACAATCCAATCGAGCTTTCTTCTACACCTGCCGGCGGCTGATCCTTGCTAAGAATCTCGGCAATGCCGCGCTGCTCCATTTCGCCCATCCCGACCCCATTATCCAGCGCATATAGATACAAGCAGCCTGCTTCCCGATCAATTCGTGCCGACAACTTGAGCAGCTTCCGGTTCTTAAGGCTTGGGATCAGACCATGCTCGACCGCGTTCTCAACAATTGGCTGCAGGATTAGCTTCGGAATCTGAATATTGGCGACCTCTGGCTCAATCTGAATCTGTATACGGATACTGCCTGGGAAACGTTTGTTAATAATGACAAGATAATTACGGATATGCATAATTTCATCACGGATCCGGACCCATTCATTCTGAATGTTCATGTTATAACGATACATACTGCTAAGTGACCGGCAGATCAGCTTTAGATCCGGCACATTGTTGACCTCTGCGATGCCAGCCATCATTTGCAAGGTGTTAAATAAAAAGTGTGGTGAAATTTGTGCTTGCAGTGCTTTAATCTGCGATTCCTGATTCATTAATCGCAGCTTCAAATCATGTTCAATTAACTGCTGTATTTTCTCAGCCATTCGGTTAAACTGGTTGCCCAGAAAACCGATCTCATCACTAGTCCTGACTTCTACCCTCGCATCATAATCACCGATTTGAATCCTCGCCATTTTGCGATGCATATGAACGATAGGCTTCGTCATGTTATAACTGAGCCAAAGCGATATGGCGATGGCTAGAAGACTTGTAACAACAATGACAAGAATGGCTACATTCCGGTACAAAATCTGCTTCGGATTAATATCAAATGTATAATGAAGCTGCCAGCCTGATCCCCCTAATTCTGTGTCGATGGCATTCGTACGGCTGGCTTTTGGCTCTGGTACGACCTTTTTCCCGGCTGCAGCCGAATTGGTATGATAGACCATCAGCCCCGTAGGATCGGTTATGGCTATCTGTCCTTTATAGAATGAGTTATAGGATTCTACTAATTGTCGGAATCCCTGCTCCTTTAGGTCAATAACGAGCAGCCCAGTTGGAGCACCACGGTAACGGACTGGATACAAAAATTGAATGATCGGCTCATTATATAGGCTCTTGTAACGGATCAGTGTCTTAGGCTTATCCCCTGCACGCTTGGACTCCATTAAGAGGGAGTGGAAATAGGAGGCATCCATATCCGGATACAGCTTGGGAAAGAAGTTGCCAAGCACTTCCTCATTGGACCGTATAATGTACATGCCTTGTATGTCCTTCACGCGAGATTGATTATAGACAGATAGGAAAAACTCATGAATATCACGTACCGTATCATAAGTGCGGCTATCGGTCAGAAACTCCTTCTTGAGCGCTATGCTCTCTATTAAATCCGGGTTCGAATAAATCTGGTAAGCGGTTTCATCAAGTGAATGCGTAAATTCCTCAATTCGCCCTTTGAGATCCTGATCAACACGGCTGCGGGCGAAATCTATATCCTTCTGAATGTCCTGTGACACTTGATACAGGATAATACCTGACGTAACGGATAAAGGAAGCGCGGTCGTCAAAATCATGGCAAGAAATATTTTCATGCGGATCCGTGTAAACATCAGGGCGCCCATCCTTTCTATGGTGCATCTATTGTAGTTGCTTTTATTTTACAGGTTCAATGGGGTTTTGTTAGCAGAAATGTTTAAAATGTTCAGATGGAGAAAGTGAAGGGCAACTGCGCAAGTGAATGTTTTTTCGATCGCCATTGCCGCCGGATTGTTTGGAATTGGTTAGCCCGCTGAGCGGGTACAATCCGGTCGGCAAAAGCGAACGCTCCGCTTCTACAGAACATTCACTTGCTCCGTTTTCACACTTTCTCCCTTCTGCTAAGGGGGGGCGGCAAAGTAAAAAAACCACCATTGAATTGGTGGTTTTAATTATTATTAATTTATTATTATTTCCCCAGCAATAATTTGAGAGGATAGAAAAGCATGATATCAATATTGAGGGTGTTCGATTTGGGCTCTAATCTCATTAGCTAACTGTTGATCATGGGCGAGTTGAGGGTGAAGGACAATCCCCTTCGAAAGGATGATAAGGCCTTTGCTATAGTAAACCTGCAAATGTAATGCTTCGGCAATTGTACGAAGTGGTACAAATGCGCGGTCATTTCGAATTTCAAACTTGTTCACCGAATCTTTTAGTTTAAATACTAGATGATGAGACGGCATACTTTCCAAATATGCATGTTCAATTGTAATTTTTTCCTGCTTCTTGTCATAATTAACGGTAGCCCCTAAAGCATGAGAGATAAAGACCAACGGAACATACGTCGTTCCGTTTTTGACATAAGGTGCGACTTTAGCATTTGATGAGTCAACCGTTTGCTGCTGACCAAAGACTAATACCTGTGGTTTATTGATAATCAGTCCGATCGAGTTATTCATTAGTTCTGTTACTTCGTCGCGACATCCTACATCTTTTTTGTAGAGAGCGATATAATCGGTAATAATATCAATGGCCTCTTGCCGAATATCTTGGACCAGGCTTTTATCAGCAAGTACCTTCTCCATATAACAATAGCTAAGCCCCATAGCTTCAGACGACCCCTGCGATCTTGCAAGTGAGTTAACCAGAGCTACAGTCATACTGTTCGGCAAAGCTTCACTAGCTTGTCCAATCCAATTCGTATCCGGATTCATGTAATGATCGAGCACCTTCAGATACCCGAGGACAAATATTTCATCTCCACGAAGCAGATTAAAATTAAGTGAGTTTGCTTCCTTACCATAAACATCTTTTGCGTATTGATTCAAAATATCGCGGTCATCCCATTGGCTGTAGCTAGAATAGATCGCATTCATGACTGCGGCCTTTTGATCAAGCGGATTTTTCTCTGCTGCTAAAAACTCGGCAATCTCTTTGCTATATCCTGAACGGTGTGCTGCGGCTACAATATCAATATCGAGATAAGCTTGATAAAAGGGAGTCGATGTAATAGGAGAATCAGCAAACGCCTTCTTCTCTCCTAATTGCATGGATAGTAGTAATAATAGGAATGATAAAAGTACTGCTGTGTTTCGTTTGATCGTTATTTTCATCCTTTCCGCCTCCTAGATCATTTTATTTCCATAATTTACAACCTAGCACCTCCCTAACTCTACCATATGTTGGAACCCATATACTCCTAAAAATTCTCTCATTTACTCTCATCAACGAGCCACTGTTTGATCTCAGAAGTACGATCTGCATAACGTGCTAAGGCATTTATGTTTGTACCTTAGCCTCATTCTGCAATCTAGTGATAATTTGATTAACGGTTTCTTCAGGGGACAACTCAGATGAATCCAACCATAGTCCGATACGAGGCGTTTCATTTCGTAGGATTTGATCCAATCCTTCAACGGTCCAAGCACCGTAACCTTTCTTCGATCGAGCGGCTTCCCTTATTTTCACAACATCCGATTGTGGACAAAGCACAACTACATAAAAAGGGCGACTTTTAATATAAGATATAAAATCATTCAATACAGGTCCCACGACAACATCTTGAACTACAACTGTAAATCCTGCTTGAAGATACAACTCTGCGGATTGTGCCGCAAGCTTATATCGTAATCTTAATTGATCCAATTCATCATTTCCGGCCTCTGGATGAACCTCTTTTCGATTATTCACAATCATTCTTCGAAAAATGTCCCCACGTAAATGTACCGATTTCTCAAAACGTTCAGAAAGCAGCTGGGCGACTGTCGATTTGCCGCTTGCCATTATTCCGGTAATTAGAATAATGCTGGGTCTCTCCTCCATCATTTGAACATCATCCTTTCGTTTATTTATATAAGTCCATCCTGGCTTGTGATAAGGCTCTTATGCTCGAATCGTGTGGAGAGAACAACGTTAGTTAATGAAAATCCAAATGGGTTACAAGTTTCGAGAAAGGCTTCTAACGTTTCGCTAGTTTCGGTAATAACCTTTAATAGGTAATTATATTCCCCACTCGTTCTGTAGAAATCGACAATCTCTGGGGAAGCTTCAACGAATGCTTCAAACTCTTTGCAGTTATTTGATTTGAAAAGAACAAAGGCGGTCGTATATTTGCCCAGTTTAGACGGGGAAATCTCCGCTCGATAGCCTGTTATAACCCCCTGCTCCTCCAGCTTCCGAAGTCGTTCCGTTACAGCAGGCTGTGACATTGCGATTATTCTGCTCATCTCCGAAATCGTAATCCTGGCGTTATCGTGAAGGATTGATAATATTTTGTAATCAATGTGATCCATCTTCAGAGCACCTCAATTTTATAAGTTTAGGTCGGACATCAACGATAGAATTAAGTTTTCAAGCATCAAACGCCTTCATATTCCCATTCAAATTGTAAGTCGATTCCAATAAAATGTCACTAATAACAAATGAAGGGGATTGAGGACGATGAAAAACATAATAAATGACGAAAGCAGAGCAACAGCGGGGGTAAACTTTTTCAAGACTGGTGATGGTGTTCGGATTGCGTATCGAATCGATGGCTCAGCAGGTAAACCGGTACTGATGCTTGGGAACTCCATTGCCACCTCGATGAGCATGTGGGATGGCCAGCTAGCAGAATTAACTTTGCACTTCCGAGTCCTTCGCTATGATTATCGGGGGCACGGCGACTCGGATACACCTGACGGTCCATATTCTTTCGATAGACTAGGTCGGGATGTAGTCGAATTACTTGATGCCCTTCACATTGATCGTGTGCACTTTCTTGGTCTGTCGCTTGGTGGTGTTATCGGACAATGGCTTGGTATCTACGCTCCAGAGCGGATTGACCGGCTAATCTTAAGCAATACTTCCTCTTACCTCGGGCCGGCTGATCAATGGGAGAGTTTAATCACCTCTGTACTTCAACCGGGGAAACTACCTGAGTTCGCCAATATGTTCATGAACAATTGGTTCCCTTCGTATATGCTCGAGTCAGATAATGCGCTCGTCGCATCATTCCGAGAAACGATACTCGCTACTCGCCCACAGGGAATTGCAGGCAGCTGGGCAGCGATCCGCGACATGGATATGCGCCGGACAGCGGCACTAATTAACAGTCCCACTCTTGTCATTGCAGGCCAATATGATACCGTAACACTTCAAAGCCACAGTGAATTACTTGCCGAGACAGTACCAAATGCAAAGCTCATAATACTTCCTTCCGTTCATCTCTCCAATGTGGAGTACCAAGCTGAATTCCTTGATGCCGTACTCGAATTCCTTCAAACGAAATAAGGGTATAAGTATGAGAAAGGAGCAGTTTGCTGTGGCAACCTGCTCCTTATTAAAGTTAGATAGCAATTTCCATCTGAATTTTTGGATGGTATTCGTAATTTTTTAAAATGAAATCATTTATAGTAAAATCATCGAACCTTTTTATTTCAGGATTAATCCAAAGTTCAGGAGCTGGATAGGGATGACGATCGACCTGTTCCCTTAAAGGGTCTATGTGTCTTTCATAAATATGCGCATCATTAATATTGAACGTAAGAGATCCTAGGTTGTATCCTGTTACTTGAGCTATCATTCGTTGTAAAACGTAATATTGGAAAACATTAAATGGATTACCTAATCCGATATCATTTGATCTAGCATTAACCACTAAATGAAGTGTCCCTTGCTTAATAAGCCATTGGTTATTCCAAACACACGGATATAACTCCATTTGATCCAGGTCATCGATGTTCCAAAGTGAAATGACATGTCTTCTTGATGCGGGATTATTAATGAGTTGATCAATTAGATTATGAACTTGATTTGTGATTTTTCCGTTTATCATAATAGGTTTTCCTAACTGATAGCCATAGGCCTTCCCAATATGATTATTCGTATTCGTCCACTCTTTCCATATCTTCACGTTGTTTTCATCCAAATAGGTACAATCACTTGTTCTCTTTACATAAAACCATAGCAATTCATGAATGGCCGATTTCCATGGCACTCTTTTTGTTGTAAGAATTGGCACTTCTGAGTTATCAAATATTAACTGCTTTGAAATTAGACTTTTTGTATAGGCTGGGGAACCATCTGCCCATGTTGTTCTAACATCCAAATCTTTGTCCCAGTACCCATGTTCAAGAATATCATTTACTAATTCACTATAAATCCAATCAGCCTTTCCCATCTTTGAGCCCCCATATCAATTATTGTCTGCGTTTTCTATTCAGCTATTGCGGAACGTAATTCGACTGGGATGACGGGGTCTTTCACACTTAATCCCTCATACACCCACTGTCTAGATTTATCCAATCCGTAATGAGCAATAATGGTCTGTTCAGCTTCAGATCTCCACTTGCTATCACCTATAAAAGCAGTGATCTTCACATCTAACTTTTCTTTCCGCTTCGTCATCGTCACTTCACTATCATCGATAATCAGCGAGGACAAAAGAAATTTTTCATCATTACCTTTTGCAATACCTAAGTATATATTATGAGCAGACCCTTCCACATCTTGGATCACTTTATCAGAAGTAAGCATCATGGGCTCACTATTATTACCGCACGCTGCTAATTCAAGAAGCATGAACAGTAGAAGGCAAGTCGTACCAATTATCTTCCTCAATAGTTCGAACTCCTTTTATCACTAGATTGAACGGAACGCAAACATAATTTCAACCTCACAAACTAATTCATTGTTTACTGTGGCGATGCTCTTTCTTTGGATGTTCTCCTCCTAGTAAAATTCGTGTCATAGTTCCCCCCTTGTATCCATTAAACGCTAAATCCACTAGGGAGGTTGCGCACATTTTGCATACTATGCCAATTATTAGTTAGTTATTTTCCATTTTATCGTGAGTGCTCCTTGCGCATGATCACCGCTGACTACGATGTAAACTGTTGAGGGTACCGCAACTTGATAGGTGATCCAATCTCCACTATCTATCATATGGCTTGTATACTTACCGCCCTTTGCATCCAAATAAGTGCCATAGCCACCACCATTCGTGATCGTCCAATCTATATGATAGGACAATGTTTGCCCCTTTTCGAGGGTAATTGGAATCTTTTTCTGTCCATTAAAAAAAGCGAATTCCGCATGATAACCATCTATGGTTCTCGTCTCTGTCCACTGCTTAACTTCTGTGAAATCAGTCACAGATACATAGACTGCAACGACTAGAAGCATTATAGCTGTAACTGCTTTGTAGAGCCGCCATCTGCGAAATAAGTAAGTCGCAAAAAGAAACGCGAGCGAACAAGTTACTCCATAAATCCCGGCGATTAAACTCAACATCCACTGATTTGGAAACCAGACTAAAAAAGGAACATACCCTCCGAGGATATAAAGCAGCACCATGATCATCCTCTTGTACGGGTTTGGTTTACCTTTGTATAGCGCTATGTCCACCAAGACTGAGAACAAGATGGCATAACCATAAATATACTGCCACAATGGTAACTCGTGAGTTAGCTGAGACATTTGATAAGTATCAAAACCGCCGACTATAACAAGAAATCCAAGAAATATGAGTCCTGCAGCCGCTATTTTTGAGGTCGCATAAGCTGCAGCCTCCATCCATCTTTGCATCATCATAATCCCCCCTCTTTGGTTTACATGCTTCTAAGTTACCAGCAAGCTTATTTGCCAGACAGTTCTAACTTTTATAGAACCCTACTTGTAGAGCGCAATAAAAAAAGGAAACAGCTGCCGTGGCATCTGCTTCCTTTAATTACAACCTTGTCTTACGTTAGTTATGTAACGATGCTCCTTTCGTCAACCTCAGGACTTATAACTATCCGTCATAATCCCGTCATCGTTAATATATACGGAATAAAGCTTACCATTTTTATCATCAACAAAATAAAAATAAAGAGTAAAATCTTGTTTCCCAAAACTAGAACTTTTAAAACTAAAATAAACTTCTTCAACTTTAAATTTTTTATCGATGTATATCATTTCTAGATAATGACTAGCATCATGTTTGAATTTATATTTTGATATTGGATTCCCATTAAAAAATGAATATACTCCAAATACCATTGCAGCTATAAATAAAATGATTACTGAAATATATAATCTAAATAAAGTCTTCAGGCTTCATACCTCCCTTATGACTCTGTTGCCGATTCCTTCCTATAGCCAAAAAACGTCATTTCCCCTTCATCATTCTTTACAATTCTATACGGAAGGATCTGATCCGAATATCTGCGGGCGAACAATCCTTCGCCTACGGGGTAAATCTCGATATGATGGTTTCCTGCAAATCTCGTGAAATATAGCTTTTGATTAATAAGTTCAATCTGGATCTTATCCTTCAAGTAGGTTCCGCAATATGGTTTAAGCCTATTTTCGCTGATTGGAATCTCTTTATGTTTAGCAGGAGCCTCTACCTCAACCTGATGTAAAATATCTGAAATCGCGTTACCGAGCCTATATTGATTGCTCTCTTCATTATTAGAAAGAATAATGATACAAATATCTTCATCGTAATAATGCTGCATGTAGGTGGCTACTCCTAGATGATCTCCTCCATGGGAATACCTGTCCGTACCATAAATGTGGTGATGCTCCAAGCCATAGCAGTAATGGTTGCTATTCTCTTGGAAGAACCTCGTATACGTTTCCGTTGATAAAAGCTTACGATCCCGTAGACAGGTGTACCATTTCAATAAATCCTCGCAGTTAGATACAATGGCGCCTGCACCAATGCTGAACTTTTCGTTATGATAGGGAATTTTGACGGTGGAATTAAAGTCTTTCGTATAATTACTTGCCCTGTTCTTAATTGGTTTGCTGCTATCATCAATAACGCTGTTCCTCATATCCAGGGGAGCAAGGATATGATTATGAATGTAATCCTCAAACTTTTCTCCGGATACGTGTTCAATGATCCATGCAAGCAGATTATAGTTGGAGTTGTTGTAATCAAATGCCGTGCCTGCTGATTTTACAGGCTGTTTACTGATATATTGCTGATAATAATCATATCGGGAATATTCCAACCTGTTGTACTGATCAAAAAAATCATTTTCAAAATTATAAAAGTTATACAATCCTGAAGTATGCGACAGTAAATGATGAACGGTAATTGATTCATCGATTTGCAACTCTGCTGGAAGGTACAACTGTGCAGATCTGTCTAGGTCAATCAATCCCTTATCGTATAGAAGCATTATGGCGAAGGCCGTAAATTGTTTGGATATGGAAGCAAGAGCGAAGCAGGTATGGATGTCATTTTTAATCCCCCACTCCAAATTTGCGTAGCCATACGATTGTTCAAACAGCACTTCACCTCTTTTAATTACCTGAACAACACCAAAGACATCCCACAATTCCATGTAGCTGCTAATATATTGTTCCAGCTTCTCATTGACAGACGACATATTGATCTCACCTCTCTATTCTATTTTCCACCTAAACCATCGCCCGTGACCCTCTGTTTCAGCAAGTGTGATCTTATGTTCTATACCATTAAAATAATAATCGAGATGAAGGTCCGTATCCCACATATTGTTATAGAGGTGAAACACATCTCTTTGTTTACCAAGCGCCTTAATATACTCACATAGCCTAATCTTCTCTTCTAGTGGAATTTGATTAGCAACATGTGTATGAAAAATACAAATGGTGGAGTCATCAGATATGTTCGAGATCATGTGTGGAAGAAGCTCAACCCCGTTTCCCTCTAATAATTCAACTTGGTATCTCGTTAAACATTTAGCAGCTGCTTGGAAATAAGCAATTCTTTCTTTATGCTCCGGCCAGATTAATGCTTTTAGCCAAAGATAATCCTCAGCGTGATTAAGGTTATTTACATGGAGATCGATCCCGACTCTGGATGTTACAGGAGGACTTTTTTCGAATAGAAACGGTTGATTATCGCCTCTAATTTCTGAAGTGATAATCAGAGAGGTATGCTCATTACCATACACTGGTGATGAGTTATAGGAGTAGCTGTATTTATCCCAGAGCAGCTGTAACCCTGCACTTGTACCAATTTCTATAAGGGATAACGGCTTTCGTGTGAGGCTATGAATATAGCAAAAACTAGGATACAAATAAGCGCAGCGCCGTACTTCATTTGTCTGTACCAGCTTGTTTTCCAGGATGGGAATAATCTCATTCTCATACTGTTTGCAAAATAGTCTAAACCACTTAAAGGCACCGGAAGATTCCTCCGGTTCTTTTACGATGCTTGCATAATACTGAGCGAGTTCATGCTCCGTCCCATTCAACAGCAAATAATGAACAGCACCAAACAAGAGATTAGGTATTGGTTGCCCTGGCTTCGAATGAGCGGCAAGCTCTAGAAGCCAGGGTTCATTAGCAATATGATGTGCCAAGTGTTCATATAGACGACTTGAATCCTTGCATTCTCTTTCTGCAAAAAGTTTAAATCGATCGGAAAGTCCAAGGAGATCCACAACACACACCACCTTTTCCAGATAGTCGTATGATATCATGTTTGGTTGATAAACAATGCTTTAATGTTTTTATCTCAACTATAGATATTGTTTATCAAGTTTTAGGTTTATTCCAAGAATCCTTCAAGGATACGATCCGATTAAACACTATTCGATCACTATTCTCTTTCTTCCTATCTACGCAAAAATATCCGTGACGTAAGAACTGAAATTTCTCCTCGGGACGGGTATGTTCAACCCATGCTTCCATAAGAACGTCCTTTTCGCGTACCAGTGATTCAGGATTCAGCTTTGTTGTCCAATCTTCACTATCTTTAGGAAGGTCTTCCTCTAGAAGCAATTTCTCATACAGATTAACATCAGCCTTCACACAATGGTTGGCCGAGATCCAATGAATCGTCCCCTTAACTTTGCGTCCAGTGAATCCTAAACCACTCTTTGTAGCTTGATCGTAGGTACAACGCAGCTCAATAACCTCGTCTGTATCGGGATCCTTAATTACTTCTTCGCACCTGATAAAATAAGCTCCCTTAAGTCTTACTTCACCTTTTGGACTAAGCCGGTGAAACCCTTTGACAGGCTTCTCCATAAAATCGTCCCGCTCGATATATATCGTTCTTGAGAAAGGAACCTCTCTTTTTCCCAGAGCCTCGTTTTCGCTGTTGTTTTCAATCGATAACAACTCTACATCCTCTTCCGGGTAGTTCGTTATAACAACCTTTAAAGGCTGCATAACAGCCATGATGCTGACCACTTTCCCCTTCAGGTGCTGCCTAACAAAATGGTCCAGCAGCGAAATATCTACGGTACTTTGTGTTCGAATGCTCCCGATTTCCTCAATAAAGTTACGTATGCTTTCTGGTGTATAGCCTCTTCGTCTTAAGCCTCGAATGGTTGGAAGTCTAGGATCATCCCAGCCTTCAACGTAGCTGCCTTCCACCAGCTGCCTCAAAAACCGTTTACTCGTTACTACGCCTGTTAAGCTTAGACGGCCAAACTCTCTTTGCCGCGGAGGCTCTGCAATCTCCAATTCATTAAGAACCCACTCGTACAAGGTCCGGTGATCCTTGAATTCAATGGAACATAAAGAATAGGTAATTCCTTCAATCGCGTCTTGAATCGGATGGGCAAAATCGTACATCGGATAAATGCACCAATCATTTTTTGTTCTGTAATGTTCAGCATAGATAATACGATACAAAACAGGATCACGAAGATTCATATTCGGCGAGGCCATATTTATTTTTGCGCGTAAAACCTTGGCCCCAGCAGGAAAAGCTTCATTTTTCATACGCTCGAACAGCTCCAGATTTTCCTCTATCGAACGATCCCGATAAGGACTGTTCCGCCCCGGCTCCGTTAATGTCCCGCGATACTCTGATAATTCGTCTGGCGTCAGATCACAAACGTATGCCTTTCCTTGTTCGATTAACGAGATTGCTGCCTTGCAGATCACGTCCGCGTAATCGGATCCATAGAAAATGTGATCTTTCGGATCGTATCCAAGCCACCTGATGTCCTCAATAATCGCGTTCACATACTCAATATCCTCTTTAAGTGGATTGGTATCATCAAACCGTAAATGAAAAGCTCCGTTATAGTGTTCAGCAATTGTATAATTCATGTGGATCGCATACGCGCTCCCAATATGAAGATAACCATTAGGCTCAGGTGGCGTGTACACATTTCCCTGCTGAAGGGCCTTTGCTCCAGCTCCTCATTGATAAGTCTAAACATGTGGTGATCCGCTAAATGTTCGTTTTCCATTGCACATTCCTCCTTTTGGAATAGAAACAACTGAGACTCTGAAACAAAACAAAAAAACTTCACCTCCAAGACAGTTATGTCTTGGGGACGAAGTTTCGCGGTGCCACCCCAGTTTATTAATATGTCGCCATATTAAACTCTTCAAGTACGGCATTGCTTGGCAATGCTTATACTCTAGCCCTGTAACGGGAGCACCCGTCATGCTATCACCAGTGAAGGATCCAGCATGCTGCTCAGAGACTTGGTTCGGGGAAAGGTTCTCTGCTCCTTCTCAGCTGCCGGAGCTCTCTGTATGAGTACGATATTCCCTTACTCTTCTCTTCATTGCGTTTGAATAGTTGCTTATTATAATACGAATAATTCCCTTTTTTGTAAATGCTATTCCGCTCATTGCCCTTAACCCTCCGGCAAAAACGTCCATTAAGATTTATTCTACCCTTGTCGCATCTGGTTTGGAGCAGCGAATCGTGTGTAATACTATATCGATACATAAATTTCAGACGAGGTGATGAGAATGAATCCAAACACAAAAGAAGCAGTTGAGAAGGTCCGTGAGTTAATTAAAGACATTGAAATCGCGATGCTCACAACGGTATCAGAAGATGGCCTGGTCTCACGCCCGATGAAAACGCAGGACGTCGAGTTTGATGGCAGTCTGTGGTTCCTGACGAAGAAAGATACAGGAAAATTCCATGAATTGTGCCGGAATAAGCAAGTTAATGTTGCCTATGCAGACAAATCATTCGTTTCCATACGCGGTGAAGCTGAACTTGTGGAAAGCGCGGAGAAAATAAAAGAGTTCTGGAACAAAGCCTATGAAGAATTGCTGGAAACCACATATGATGATCCAAATCTCGTTCTGATCAAGGTTAACGCCGAGACAGCCGAGTATTGGGATTCCGGCAATAAGTTCAAGATGGTGAAATTCTTGTTCAATAGACTGATGGGGAAAAATACAGAAGGTACGGAGCTCAATCAGACGGTGGAATTATAAGCTAGGCAGTTAGCATTGGAGAATGTAATGGTGTTGTTACCTGCCTGCAGGGTTACATCCACAACTGTAGTCCGGAAGTTGGACCAGCCTAGTGTATTGCGGAAATACACTTTCTTGGCTGTTCCGCCGTTAACGCTGATGTCCGCGGATCGATCGACAATTTAAGGTAACATGCCGTTAAATTCAGAAGCTGGTTGAATAATTTCACTACAAACAATAAAAAAGGCATGTGCAGGTTGCACATGCCTCTTCCATGATAATTCCGTTTTACTTCTCGATCTTAATCCAACTGATCATCGGCTTGGAGTTGCCTGCTTTAACCGCTTTTACAATGATCTCGCCGTCAGTCACGGTAATATTGTCGTATTCTTTTGATTCACGATTTGAGCCAATGACATAATTGGTCAATACCGTTTCTCCATTAATCGTCAGGTTCATGTTCCGGTCACTAGACTTCCACGGATCATAGAAGCCAACTGTCACCTTGTACGTACCGTTAGGCAGTTGGAAGCGGTAAGCGATTCCTTTTCCATTCTCATTGCCATCATATTGACGGATCGTCTCATAAGCATCTACAGGAGAAGTCTGAGCCCATGTCTGTCCGTTATCTGCCTCGTAACCCCACTTCATGCCCGTGACTGGATCAATGCTGTACTCCTGTTCTTCTTGCGATTGAAGAATACCAAGCACTTCTCCATCCTCAATCTGACTTGGTGTTCCGTCACCAGCATCTGCGTAGTATACGACATTATTATTCTGGTTAGGTGTTGCATCCATTGCTGCTGACTCCGACTCTACCGTACCTCGAATCGCAACAACTTTAAACGAATATGCCGTATCATTCTGGAGATCCGTTACAATAGAGGACCCTGGAGTTGCCGCAACTTCTGTGGAGGCTCCTCCAGAAACTGGAGCATATCGGATCACATAGGAGTCTGCTCCGTCGACCTCTCTAAAGTGCAAAACAACTTGCTCAGAGCCTTCTTTGATCTGGTAAATTTCCGGGCTTGAAGTCAGGTTTTGCGGTTCTCTTGCCACTTGCAGATAAGCGAATTGTGCATCGGCCCAGCTATGAAGCCCAACACGTCCACTCGTGTACACCGAATCCTTTACATCAAAGATCAATTTCCCGTCGAGATAAGCCTGAATATGCTGACCATCCAACCGGACTTCCATTTTATAATACTCACCTAATTTTGCTGAGAAAGGAACAGCATCGGCTAGGTTCTGACCATCCCGGCGAAGAACCAGAATGCCGTTCTCGAAACCAAACATGTAACCCTTAGAATAACTGCCGCCGCGGAAAGTAACGCCCCAATCCGCTTCACCTAGAGCATGCTTCGCAACTGCCGTAATTGTCCCATCAATCACCGTCAGATTGTTAACCCCTATCTCACCACGGTTATTACCGCCGGAAACATGCTTGAGCAGACCATCTTCCATAACCCATTTGCTTATATCCTGTTTGTAGCCTGTGAGATCACTACTTGTAAAATCATCCTTGAAGCGGATTTCACTATTAGCAGGTGTTAACGACGTTTCGGCATAGCCAGTACCTTTACCTCCTTTGCCAACTGTCGATACGCGAATAGTTGCAGCTTTACCGTTTGTTAAACCGGTCAGTACCGTCTTGTTGCTGCTAATCTGCTGGACATTATTGTTCAGCGAGGTTTGTACGGTATAACCAGTCGCTCCTTCAACGGAACCAAAGGTAAGAAGAGCCTCCCCATTGCCCGGTATAACGACAAGCTTACCTGGCGCCGCAATATCTGGTTGCACTTTAAATTCAGATGTTGGTTTGCTTGAGTTCTTGCCATCTAGCGCTTCAACTATGCCGTAATAAATGGATCCGTTTGCAAGTCCATTGATTTGAATTTTGCCATTCATTTCTTGGGTCACATATTGCTTGTCATACTGCCCTTGCTTGGTGCCATAACGAACACGATAAGATGGTATACCGATCTGTGTATCGTAAGTAATGGTAAAACCACCATCGTTCCCCGCAGCTTTTACACCAGTAGGAGCAAGCAGCTTAGGCGTTCCATATACACGTTTGGATGAAGGGCCAAATCCGTCGTCATTGCCCGCACGGACCGTCACATCATACTGTTCATCGTTCTTCAGACCTTGCAGAATAAACGAATCCGTCGTCATGTTCGCTAATTTCAGTACCTTTTTATCATTCTTGATGCCGTATTCCACTTCGTATTTATAAGCGCCTTTTGGAGCTTTAAAATCTACCTTCAGTCCTTTGTTAAGCGTCTGAACATTCACAATCTGCGGAGCATCCGGTTTCTTATGCTCATTCACAACATCTCCATTCAACGTTACGATCGAACGAGCAGGAATGACAGCATCAAAGGAGCCATCTGCCGAAGCAGGGATATCTGCACCTCTTGTTAAATCTTTGTCAGCCGAAGTAACATACGGCTTCAGCACATTAACCTCTTCATGTTTATCGATACCGCTTAATTCCACCTTAATATGCTGCTCTTTTGCACTATCATTAACGAACACTGTCGTGACTGTATTCTCTTTGTCATGTTTGTACGCCGAACCCAGCAATGCTCCGTTACGAGCATCTTCATCAAGTCCAGTTAATGCGATACGTTCAGCGCCTGGACGGATAAATTTACTGTAGTTGCCAAGCGTCCAGAACATTTTGGAAGTGAGAATATTTTGCTCATCGCCTGGATTATGGTAGTCGGTATAGATCAGACCATCCTTGTAATCGCCTGCTGATACAGCCGTCCACCACTGCCATGCGGAGGCATTTGCTTTGGACAGATCAAAATGAATGGTCTTGGCAATATAGAGAGCAGGATCAATGCCGAGGTCCCGTCCAGGGCCGTAATCCCCAAGAATACAGTATTCACTCATCCAATAGACCGCTTGTTGATCATATTTGTTCAAATTGGAGAACAGCAGATCTCTTAATGTGCCATATCGGTCATCACCCGGTTTGCTGTAATCGCCCCAGTAGGAATGAGCAGCAATATGATGGCCAACCGCTTCCTGAAGCTCTGGATCACCAAGCAGATCTTTAATGTATTCACGATATTTGCCTACGCCAAGGCTGTTTGAACCACCTGTATATTTCTCTTGCCCCGAGAAAGATTTGAATACTTCATCATCCAATAGAGCTGTAATTTCGACGCCGTCCGGTGCACTGATCTGCGTATTCAGCCCTTTAGCTTTCAGTTGACTGTACAGCTCAAGAATAACCCGTTTAATATCGTCATTGTTATATCGGTTGCCTTCCTGGCCGGCTTTGTTCCAATCCCAGGTTGGTTCATTGATCGGACTGATGTAGTTAAGATTAATGCCTTGCTTCTTGAAATGTTCAATAACGTCTGTCAGGAAGGTAGCAAATTCATCTTCATAGCCTTCCTTCAAGTTCGTTGAACCAACTGTTGAATCTGGCTGGGCATGGCCATTCTTCGTCATCCATACCGGCGGGCTGTTTACGAAACCAATAAGAGTATCGACACCTCTATCTTTAGCTGCCTTTAGGAACCATTGCTGACCAGCCTGCTTGCTCCAATCATAAGCTGCGTTCTCCGCAGATTTGAAGGTTTCCACACGACGCCATGGATCTGTGATAATGGTTTTGTCCGTCTCCGTAGAGCCGGCGCCAATATTGAAACGCCAAGCAGTTAAGCCAATCCCCTTATCTCTTGAGAAAAGCAGATCCGCCACGCGTGATTTATTTGCTTCTGTCCAATTCTTCCCGAGCTGTTCCATCGACCATGCGTCAGATGCTCCGAAGTTATCAATCGTTTGGAACGTTTTTGAGGCGTCTACATTAACCACAGCATCATACGTGACTGACGGTTTCACTGCCTCTACAGCATAAATTGGACTTCCGAATGAGGTAACACTGATTACAGTCCCGAGCAGCGCAGCAGCGGTGCGTTTCTTAAGCTTGAACGGTTTCAATCGTTTTCCCCCTTAAATGGATGAATTCGTACGTTTAAGAAAACGGTTTCATGAAACCGGTTTCTTAAAGCTTCAAAAAGGTGGAGCACTTCATCTGATAAGGGCTCCACGCTCTCGATTTTACTTCCTGCACTTCTCCTTCACATCCTACTTAACTCCCAAAAATTCCAGTATGAAGTCGCTATTTTTGTCTATTTTTGGGCTTTTGTGCAGAAAAAATGAAGAAAGAACAAAAAGAAAAAGCAGCCAATGGCTGCTTTCAACCGACCTCGTTCGTTAAGGTCTGGATAATGTTTTTTCTGTTTCATGTAACGATTGATCATAATTCTGAATTTTGGAGTCAAGCCGCCCCATCGTTTGGACCATCTCCTCTATTCGAAGACGAAGCTGCTCCCGCTGCTCGATCAGCAGCTCTTTTCTTGCACTTAAGGTGCTATCCCCTTGTTGAAACATGTTTACATATTCAATTAATGCCTCGATGGGAAGACCTGCACTCCGCATACATTTAATGAATTCAACCCACCGGAGATTATCTTCGTTATATTCTCTAATGCCATTATTATTGCGGTTAACAGGAGGAATGAGTCCGATCCGCTCATAATAACGGAGCGTATCCTGTGACAGCTCATACTTAGCGCTTACTTCGGCCATTCTCATACGGATTGTCCCTCCAAGAAATAATCTATTTCTTATAGTTTACCGCCTGGAGTGGACTCCAAGTCAAGACTTGACCGTCAATTCCCTCTGTTTCCCAGCTTATAGCGTAGAAATATCAATAACAAACCGATAGCGGACATCGCTCTTCAGCACACGCTGATACGCTTCGTCTACTTGATCCGCGCTAATCCGCTCAATTTGCGGCTTGATGCCATGCTCAGCAGAGAAGTCGAGCATCTCCTGCGTCTGACGGATCCCGCCAACAAGCGAACCCGCAAGATTGCGGCGCTGCATAATCAGGGAGAATGCATGATAGGTATCTGCTTCGCTAGGAGCGCCTACATTAACAAGCGTGCCATCTACGCGAAGCAAGGAAAGATAAGCGTCTACATTCAGATTAGCTGATACGGTATTCAGAATCAGATCAAAGTGGTTCGCAAGCTCTTTAAAAGTAGCAGGGTCACTTGTTGCATAGTAATGATCTGCACCAAAGACCAGTGCTTCTTCTTTCTTGCTCATCGACTGACTGAGTACAGTTACTTCTGCGCCCAAAGCATGTGCGTATTGAACAGCCAGATGACCAAGTCCACCCATACCTACGATAGCTACTTTTTTGCCTGGACCGGCATTCCAATGCTTAAGGGGTGAGTATGTTGTAATGCCTGCGCATAACAGCGGGCTTGCCACATCAAGCTCCAGAGCATCTGGGATACGGACAACAAATCGCTCTGTAACAACGATCTTTTGGCTGTAGCCGCCATGAGTCGGCTGACCGTCATAATCCAGTGAATTATAGGTACTTACTACACCTTTCGTGCAAAATTGCTCCTCGCCCTGGAGACAATATTCACATTCCCCACATGAATCCACAAAGCAGCCTACACCAACACGGTCGCCAACAGCAAAGTTTTTAACAGCAGATCCTACGGCTTCAACAATACCTGCAATTTCATGACCAGGAACCAGTGGGAAAATCGACTCGCCCCATTCACCAAAGGCGGTATGAATGTCAGAGTGGCAAATGCCGCTGAACTTGATATCGATAAGAATATCATCCGGACGCAAGGCTCTGCGCTCGATGGTTGTTTTTTCAAATGGTGCTTTTGAATGTGAGACACTTAATACATGAGATTGACACATGGATTTCACTACTCCTTTATATTTAAAAATAACTGCGTCGAAAAGTGTTACAGATGAAGTATATATGCTGGAGTGAACTCCAAGTCAAGCCGGTAAGTAAAATAGCGACTCTGGGACCACTTGTCCTGGTATAGTCGTCACCCACGCAAATAGCGTGATGTAGATTCGTTAGCTGCATTGGTGCGTAAGCAAGTGTTTCTCTACACGCACAAGGGGCTGCTCCAATGCCGTAAACGGCTTTTGGGACAGCCCCCATCAATCCTAACTATGGTTTCACCGCACTTATAGACTGCCGATAGACCAAATCGCCAAGGATCATAAGCTTCTCAAGCGGATCTTTTGGCCGTTCTATTCGTTCAAGCAGCTTATCGACAGCACGTGACCCAAGCCATTCCTTTGGTACATTTACAGTCGTAATGGTAGGGGAATGCCTTGCCGAATCATCAATATTATCAAAGCCGGTCACAGAGATCTGACTTTGCGTCTCAATTCCCAGCTCACGCATCGCTCTATAAGAGTCAATTGCAATGGAGTCATTAGCACAGACCAAGGCAGTTGGCAGCTGCTGCTGTTTCTTGCGGCGATGCAGCCATGCTTGGATAGGCTCGTCATAATGCTCCATGATCTCCAGCTCGGTCAGATGATCCTGCTTGTCCCAAAGATTAAATTCCTCCATCGCTTGGCGGAACCCGTTCCAGCGGTCGAAGAAGCTGCGGGAGTATCGTTCATTGCCGATAAAGCTGATCCTTCGATGTCCAAGACCAATCAGATGCTTGGTCAGCCGGTACATACAATCATAATTATTCACGTATACCGTATCGGTTGGGATTAGTGCGTCCTCATGATCGACCAGCACCATCGGTACGCCCATGCGATGAACCTCTAATAACATGGATGAAGCGATCTCGCCAACCCCTATCATTCCTAGGATGCCTTCCGGCTTCAGCAGATGCATAAAACCTTCGACTTTCTGCTCCATGACGATCACCACACCGATGTCCTTTTCCTCCAACCGGCTTGCTATCCCGTCCAAAATACGCCCCCAGTATACCGACTCTCTTGTCTGGAAGCGGATATTCGGCATAAGTACAAGTACGGACTGCTTTATCGCTGATTCTGGAAACTTGTTAGCCTCTTGCCCCAGCTTGCCAGGCTTTACATACCCACTGTTCTGAGCAAAATAGCCAAGCTGGGAAGCAACCTCAATAACCCGCTCCTTCGTCGCTTCGCTGACGCCTCCTTTACCAGAGAGTGCCTTGGAAACCACATACTTAGATACCCCTATATGATCCGCTATTTGCTGCATCGTAACTTTTTTTGTCACTTTCCCTTTCCTCCGTCGCTTAATCCGTTCTTTCCATTATACGATAAGTTGTTAGTATTCAAAGGACTTTGTTATCACTGTTAGAAAAGTTATTACGTTAGCGCGATAACAATAACAAATAATAACGAATCAACCTAAGTCTATCGAGACACTCGTTAAATTTTCTTAAAACCTATTGCAAAACCTTATTTTATACGGTTTAATCATAATAACAAATATATTTTTGTTATGCTAACAAATTTAAGGGGGGGGATCACAAGCATGACATTATCAACACAGAAGAAACAGCAATGGGCGGCCGAGATTCAGAAGGAACTCGACGAGAATATCCTCTCTTTCTGGCTGAAGCATACGCCGGATGAACAATTCGGAGGATATGTTGGAGAAATCATGCAGGATATGACCTTTACAGCTGAGGCTGACAAGAGCCTTGTCTTAAATACAAGGATCCTGTGGACCTTCTCTTCCGCTTATCGACTGTTCGGGCGCAAAGAATATCTAGCTGCAGCTAATCGGGCTTATCAGTATATCAAAGAATATTTTATTGATCGGTCTTATGGCGGTCTTTATTGGATGCTGGATAGAGAGGGCAAGCCGGTATCTTCCAAGAAGCAAATCTATGGTCAAGCCTTCGCGATCTATGCCTGGTCTGAGTATTACCGGGCGTCTGGGAACACAGAAGCGCTGGAGGAAGCGGTTAGCTTGTACCGGCTGATCGAAAAGTACGGACGGGATTCCATACATCTTGGCTATATTGAAGCACTTGCCGAGGATTGGAGCGAGACCAGCGAGCTCAGCCTCAGCAACAAAGACTTAAATGAGAAGAAATCGATGAATACCCATCTCCACGTGCTCGAAGGATATACGAATCTATACCGAGTATGGCCGGACGAAGCGCTTCGTCAATCGCTCAGCGAGCTTATTGGGGTCACAATGGACCATATCGTAGATCAAAGCACCGGTCATTTCAAGCTCTTTTTCAACGAAAAATGGGATAGCAAATCCGGGCATATTTCCTATGGCCACGATATTGAAGGCAGCTGGCTGCTGCATGAAGCGGCAGAAGTACTTGGTGATGAAGCTTTACTCGAGAAGGTTAAAGCAGTTGCCGTACAGATGGCCGAAGCAACACTTCGTGAAGGAATCGATGAAGACGGCGGTGTCCCTAATGAAGCTGACAGCTCTGGCTTAATCGATTCGAATAGAGATTGGTGGCCGCAGGCAGAAGCCGTTGTTGGTTTCTACAATGCCTACCAATTAACAGGAGAAGAACGATATGCCGAGGCGGCGAAAGCTTCTTGGACATTCATCCAGAACTTCCTGATCGACCGAGTGAATGGCGAATGGTACTGGAGCGTCACAAAGGACGGTACTCCAACCGATGGTCACCAGAAGGTTGGCGCTTGGAAATGTCCTTATCACAACGGAAGAGCTTGCTTTGAGATGATTGAACGCCTTGCCCATTAATCCAACTATTATATAATCTGGAGGAATCCTATCATGAACAACCTGTTTACGAGCCGCAAAGAAAACCTTACTTCCCAGTATGAAGCACTAATCTCCCTTCCGAACAAGAAGGCCGCACTCGGCAACGGTATCTTCGACCGTTACGAGAATCCCGTGCTGACAGCGGAACATGCCCCTCTCATCTGGACTTATGATTTTAATCCGGAGACCAATCCTTATTTCATGGAGCGCCTTGGCGTTAACTGTGTATTCAACCCTGGTGCTATCGCGTTAAACGGTAAATTTTATTTGGTAGCCCGCGTAGAAGGCAATGACCGCAAATCGTTCTTTGCCGTTGCCGAAAGCTCTACCGGCGTGGATGGCTTCCGCTTCTGGGACCATCCTGTTGTGCTGCCGGAAACGGAAGTTCCTGATACGAACGTATACGATATGCGTCTGGTCAAGCATGAGGACGGGTGGATTTACGGCCTGTTCTGCACGGAGCGTAAGGACCCGCAAGCTCCTCCCGGCGATCTCTCCAGTGCAATCGCCCAATGCGGCATTGTCCGTACCAAGGACTTAAAATCATGGGAGCGTCTCGCAGACTTAAAAACCAGCTCCAATCAGCAGCGTAATGTTGTTCTCCATCCCGAATTTATTGATGGTCAATATGCCTTCTACACAAGACCGCAGGACGGATTTATTGATGCCGGTTCAGGAGGCGGGATTGGCTGGGGACTGTCCCATTCGATCAAGAACGCTGTTATCGAGAAGGAGACGATTGTTGATCAGCGCCATTACCACACCATTAAGGAAGTTAAGAATGGTCAAGGACCTGCACCAATTAAGACAGACAAGGGCTGGCTGCATATTGCCCACGGTGTCCGCAACACCGCCGCTGGCTTACGTTATGTCTTGTATGTATTCCTGTCTGAGCTGGATCGTCCTAACATTGTCACTCATCGTCCAGGCGGCCATTTCATCGCACCTGAAGGCATTGAGCGTGTAGGCGACGTCTCGAACGTTGTATTCTGCAACGGGGTTATTGCGCAGGATAACGGTGATGTGTTTATCTATTACGCATCCTCGGATACACGCTGCCATGTTGCAACAACAACGATTGATCAGTTGCTGGATTATGCTATCAATACACCGGAAGACCCTCTTCGCTCTTATGCTTGTGTCGAGCAAAGAATGGCTTTAATTGACCGTAATCTGCAGTTGAAAAACTAATGAAATAGGCTATCTTATACGTCATGAAAATGACGTTAAGATAGCCCATTTTTATGTTACGACCGTCACCTACACCGGAACGATTCGGTACGTACAGCCCTTCTCCGCTTCCCATTTCGTTTTTCCATCTGGACCGTCCTCTGCTAAGATGACCTGCCCATTAAGTAACACCTGAATAGGAGCTTTCGTTCGAAGCGTACATATACCAGAATGTGCAGCATGAATTTCCGCTTCAGCCAGCAAAGAGTCTTCCCATTGCAGACGAACCGTATAGCCGCCGCGGGCACGAAGACCACTGACCTCTCCTTCTTTCCATGCAGATGGTAGAGCGGGCAATAAATGCAGCTCGCCGGCATGGCTGTGAAGCAGCATCTCGGATACACCGGCAGCTCCGCCAAAGTTGCCATCGATCTGGAATGGCGGATGGTTATCGAATAGATTAGGCAGCGTAGAGTGTGTAAGCAGCGCCTGCAAATTCTCGAACGCCTTCTCTCCATCTTCGAGTCTTGCCCAGAAATTAATAATCCAAGCTCGGCTCCAGCCGGTATGTCCGCCTCCGTTCGCGAGACGCCGTTCCAAGGTTACCCTAGCGGCAGCGCTCCATTCCGGTGTTCTTCTGGTTGTAATCTGACTGCCCGGATGCAGAGCGAACAGGTGAGAGATGTGGCGATGGCCTGGCTCCTCCTCTTCGTAATCAGCAAGCCACTCTTGAAGTTGACCATGCTTGCCGATAGCTGGCTTCGGAAGCTTGTCCCGCAGCTGTGACCATTTGCTGACTTCTTCATCATGCCCGGTGAGGCGCCCTGCTTCTATACATGCGGAGAATAACTCGTATAAAATCTGGCTATCCATAGAAGGACCAATACATAATACGCCGGATTCTCCATTAGGGAGAATATACGTATTCTCAGGAGAGAGAGACGGCGAAGTTACTAGCTTCCCATCATCTGTTTCGGTAAGGAAATCTTCGAAGAACAAAGCGGCCTCCTGCAGGATCGGGAACGCAAACTGTAAAAAGTCCTTATCGCGGCCAAATTCATAATGCTCCCACAAATGAAGAGATAACCACGCTGCCCCCATCGGCCAGTACGTTGCCGGCAGCCATGTATCCTGAGGAGCCGTGTCCGCCCAAATATCTGTATTGTGATGGGCCGTGAAGCCTCTGCTGCCATACATCACCTGCGCCGTATGCCTTCCTGGCTCACGCATGCGGTCAATCAGCTCAAACAAGGGTTGATGACATTCGGACAACGCGAGTGGTTCAGCAGGCCAATAGTTCATCTGTGTATTAATGTTAATCGTAAATTTGCTGTCCCAAGGCGGCAGCATCTGATCATTCCATATGCCTTGCAGATTGGCAGGAAGCGATCCTTGACGGCTGCTCGACAGCAGTAGATAACGGCCATACTGCACGTATAACGCTAACAGACTGTTATCCTCCAAGCCCTGCTTCATCCGCTCCAGTCTAACATCAGTAGGCTGATTGTCCCGTTCTTCCGCTTGCCCGGCATCTCCTAGACGAATGGAGAAACGATTCATATAGGAGATAAAATCTTGGATATGGCGTTCACGCAGCTGTAAATAGCCGAGCTCCGAAGCATCATGCAGCCTAGCAATGGACCATTGTTCAGGTTCCTCTTCGCGGAAGGTTGTAGCAGCCGAGAATAGGAGAGTAACAGCGTCTGCACCGCTGATCACCATATATTCCCCAATAATGTGAACCTCTCCACCAATTGTATCCGCTCTCACAGCCGCCCGGAAGGATAGGCTGCCTGCCCCGCCGCTTTCTCCACGCATAACTAGGGTATTCTCATTCGCCCGGCCAATCTCATCCATGTACCGATTATGCCCACGGGTTAACCGAACAGTCAGATTCAAGCTTCCCGGCATTTCCGCCTCGCAGCGGATAGCCATGATCCGATCGGGGTAACTGCAGAAGATTTCCCGCTTAAAGGCATGCTCTCCAGCACGGTAGGACACCGAAGCAATCCCTTGATCCACATCTAATTCTCTATGGTAGTCCGAAATAGGGCCGCTGTGATCGAATTTTAAACGAAGATCACCAAGGGGCAAATAGTGACGCTGGGTATCAGGAGTTGCAGTTAACGCCATCACCGACAGATCTTGCGCTTCTTTTAAACGTCCGGCCTTAAGCGCTTCGCGTATACAATCAAGATTCTGCAAGGCATCCGGATTATTACGGTCTCGAGGCCCGCCGTACCAGACACTATCCTCATTCAAAGCGATTCGTTCCGTTAATGGATCTCCGAAAATCATCCCGCCAATATAACCATTTCCAACCGGGAGAGCTTCATTCCACTCTTTTGCCGGCTTGTCATACCATAATCGATTCCTCATCCTTATTTCTCCCCCTGACTGATTCCATAAAATTCGGCGCAATTGCCGCCTAGTATTTGTGCTTGAGCTTCGGCTGTGAACCGATTGATATAATGCTTGACGATGTTCATCGTTCCATCATAAGTTCCGCTAAGTGTACAGACCGGCCAATCAGAGCCAATCATCACCCGGTCCGTTCCAAAGCATTCGAATACAAGATCCAGGTAAGGCCTGAAATCTTCTACTTCCCAATTACCCCAAGCGGTCTCTGTCACCATGCCAGAAAGCTTACAATAGACATTCGGGTGAGCAGCAAGTTGAGCCAGGTCTTCCCCCCACGGCGATACAATGCGGTTAGCGATATCCGGCTTTGCGATATGATCCAACACAAAACGCTGCTTAGGAAATGTTTTCACAAGATCTACGGCATACGGGAGATGCTTCGGGAATATCAACAAATCATAAGTTAAGCCAAACCGCTCTAATGCTGCAATACCTCTGCGGAAATCATCCCTTAGCAGAAAAGCATCGTCCGGCTCATCATGTACAACATGCCGCACTCCTCTCAGCAGCGGATTACAGGCATATCGCTCCAGCTGCTGTTCCACTTGTGGGGAGCATAAGTCCACCCAGCCGACTACCCCTTTCACTTCGGGATGCTCACCGGCCAGCGAAAGGAGCCATTCGGTTTCCTGCAGCGACTGCCTGGCTTGAACCGTGATAGAGCCGTCGAATCCGTTTTTCTGCAATAACGGCTTTAACTGCTGCGGAAGAAAGTCCTGTTGAATGGCTTTATGTTCTTCAGACATCCAGCTATAATCCTGCTCATTATAAATCCAAAAATGCTGATGGGCGTCGATTCTCATCCCGTTGTCCTCCTTATACCCGAAGGCTTCAGTCTAGTTCAACCACCGCTTTTATCACTTTGGAGGCTGGATCCAGCCAGCTCTCGAATTGATTAATCATCTGCTCAAACGGTACCCGATGAGTGACATAACGGTCAAAGTCGATACCGCCATCCTTAATCACAGCAAGCACGTGATTGAAGTCCTCTCTAGTTGCATTACGGCTCCCCATGATCGTTAACTCACGCTTATGAAACTCTGCATCATTAAACGAAAGATCACCTTTTACCAGCCCAACATAGACAAGTGTCCCACCATGGGCAGCATATTGAACGGCACCAGACATCGACTGAGCATTACCCGTGGCATCAAATACAACAGTTGGATAATCTCCGCTTGTTAAAGCCTCCAGTTCAGCCGCTGGGTTTTGCAGCGCATTAACCGTATGATCCACCTGCGCCCACTGCTTACAGAAGCTTAATCTCTCCTCATTAATATCCATAGCGATGACCTTTGCACCAAGATGCTTCGCTAGCGCCATGACACCTAATCCGATAGGACCCGCTCCAATGACTAGCGCCGTCTCTCCTGCAGAAAGTCCTGAGCGTCGGATGGCATGTGCTCCAATACTTAATGGCTCGATGACCGCGGCTTGCTCTAGTGTTAACTCGTTTGTCAGGAGCAGATGGGAGATGGGAACGGAGATTTTCTCCCTCATCCCTCCGTCGGTATGTACGCCAAGCACCCGAATAGAGGTACAGCAGTTTGTCTTCCCACTTCGGCAAGCGACACAGGAGCCGCAATGCAAATAAGGAATAATGCTCACCTGATCTCCGGCTTGTAATCCCGCTTCATTCGCTCCAATCTGTTCAATAACCCCAGAAAGCTCATGACCAAGAATACGCGGGTATGTAAAAAAAGGCTGATTCCCCTTAAAGGCATGCAGATCTGTCCCGCAAATACCAATTCGTTTAATCCGGACGATTGCCTCGCCTTGAACAAACGTCGGCTCTTCGAGCTCGGTGAATGTAAATCTCTCAATATCCTCGCATACAATCCCTTTCATAGCCTGCATCTCCTTGTTACAACTTCAGATTGGTATTATATCTAGCAATGCCGCTTTCCCATGTCCTATCAAATACAGGCTCCAAGATTCCTCTAACTTCTGTGAGCAGCTCCGAATGAATAGATTCATCAACCCAACGGGCATTGTTCACAATGTTCGAAGGATTAGCTGTACTTACCAAGGTTGTTGGAATCCGACTGTTCATCGTTGAGAACTGAACGGCTAACTTTGCGATATCCTCGCCCTGCTCTGCACAATAGTCGGCCGCTCGCTTACATACCGCCTTCACCTCTGGGCTTGCCGGATGCCACTCCGGAGTACCTCGTGTACTAAGCAGTCCCATCGATAATGGAGAGGCGTTCACAAGTCCAATCCGATGCTTTTCCAATAGAGGCAGCAGCCGCTCCAGTGTTGTATCATTTAAGGAATAATGACAGTAGGAGATAATGGCATCGATCTCCACTTTGGGCAGGAACTCTTCGAACAAACTCAGCGGCAATCCACAAATGCCTGTATGACGGATTTTCCCCTCTGCCTTCAGCCTCTGAAGTGCCGGAATCGCTTCCTCATAGATGACCTGGGGCTCCACGAACTCAATATCATGCAGGAAAAGAATATCCAAATAATCCGTATTCAATCGTCGTAAGCTTTCCTCTACACTCGCCGTTATTTTGCCGCTGGAGAAATCGAAGCTGTCAGCCCCATATCTACCCGCCTTGGTTGAGAGATAGAACCGGTCACGCGGAACCGTCTTAATCGCTTTTCCGAGCACTGCCTCTGCCTTCGTTAGCCCATAATAAGGGGACACATCGATGAAATTAATACCTGAATCCAGTGCTGCATGAACGGTACGAATACTCTCGCTTTCATCCGTCTCACGGAATACGGAGCCAAGCGATGAGGCGCCAAAGCTAAGCACCGATACGTCGAGATCTGTCTTACCTAGTTTTCTATATTGCATATTTGTACCTCCAAGATGAATTAATTTCATTTTACACTAGCATAATCACACATGATAACGCTCTAATTCTGTTATTTTATGCTCTTATTTGCTATCATCTAAAGAGAGGTTATAACAAGGATGGTGATTACAGCTGTGAAGGCTGTACAGAAACGATTCGAGGACCCAGCCAAATTCCCGTTCAGCCTTGTGTATCAAGACACCAAGTCACCACAGACGGAGCTTCCGGATCATTTGCATGACTGGTATGAGATCGTCTATGTCTATGCGGGTACAGGAACCTTTTTCATCAACCATACTTTCTATGAAATGAACCCCGGAGCCCTGTTTCTCATTCCAGGCAACACCGTGCATCGAGCATTTCCTGATGAGCAATGCCCTGTAACATCTAGCGCCATCTTCTTTGCTCCGCAATTAATTCAGCCGATGGAACTCGGTGAATCTTATTCGCTCTTGCGCTGCTTCGAGCAAGTTAGAAAGACAAAAAGCTATAAGATGGAACCACCGCCTGATCAGCAAGCCGTGCTTATTCAGATCATTGAGGCGATGAAAAAGGAGCAGAATCAGCAGCTTCCGAATTACCGAGTAGCTATCTTAATACGGCTGCATGATTTTCTATTAACATTAAACCGTATGGTTTTATCCGATTCAGAATCTGAAGGCCAACGTCGTCGTGACTCAAGCTCGGAGCCTGCCTGGATCAGATCTATATTAGGCTATATCGAAGCAAATATTGGGTCTGATGAATTGAATCTTGCCGCGTTGTCTTCTAAGGCAGCAATCACCTCTTCCCACTTCTCCAGAGTGTTTAAACAATGGACAGGTATGAACGTAACCGAATATATTCTCGTGAAGAAGATCATGCTTGCGAAGGAGCTGCTTATGGATACTGAGGATACGATCAGCACGATTTGTGTCCAATGTGGCTTTGAAAGCGAGTCCTATTTCTATAAGAAATTCAAGCTGGTCACTGGTATGACGCCGTCAGATTATAAGCGCAGTCATCGCTAACTAGCAATTACTATTATTAAATATTTGCCCATGCTTTCGAAGCATGTATCACCACAAACGGTAGATGCCCTACCTTTTGTGTGGCAATTCATTTAAGCCCATGCTTTCGAAGCATAAATCACCACAAACGGTAGACGCCCTACCCTTTTGTGTGGCCATTCATTTAAGGAGGATCAATGATGAACGTTATACGTTTTGGAATTATCGGATTGGGATGGAGAGCAGAGGCTTACCTGCGGATCGCCAGCCAGCTGCCGCACTTGTTCAAGGCTGTTGGCATCGTAGTCCGTGACCAAGCCAAATATGAGGAAGCCGCAGCAAAATGGGGTTTAAAGCTATATCAGTCACCAGAAGAACTCGCTGAGCATTGTGATTTTCTCCTCACTGCCGTCTCCAAGACATCCACGCCATCTTTATTGAAGCAACTCGCTTTAATAGGTAAGCCAATCATGGCCGAAACTCCGCCAGCAGCCGATGACGAAGGCATGGAGATTATATCTGCTCTCATCTCGGAAGGCGCGCCTATTCAGATTGCTGAGCAATATCCGCTGCAGCCGTACCATGCAGCTCGTACCGCCCTTATTTCCTCAGGAGCAATCGGTGAAGTACGTCACGTACAGGTATCAGCAGGTCATGGTTATCATGGAGTCAGCCTAATCCGGCATTGGTTGTCCTTACCCCATTCGTCGAGCTGTGAAATCGTTGCCCGGCGTTTCGAGTTTCCTATTCAAGAAGTGCCGCATCGGGGGCGCGTTGTACAAGGCAACCTAGAGACTGATCAGCAGGATATTGCCATTCTTACCTTCCAAGATGGTAAGAGTGCGGTGCTCGACTTTGCTCGATCCCAATATTTCTCCCCACTTCGTCACAACCGCATCTTGATCCGCGGCTCCCATGGGGAAATTAGAGATAACGAGGTTACCAGAAGTCTTGGCGCTGCGGATTATGAGACCATCACGATTAGCAGGCAGCAGGATGGATTGGAAGGAAGCCTCGCTCCGTTATCGCTGCGCGAGCTGCGTGCAGGCTCGGAGTGCTTGTTCCGTAACCCGTATTACCCTGCATCGCTCTCCGACGAGGAGATTGCGATTGCAGAGGCCTTGTCCCGTATGACGACTTATGTCAGAGAAGGAGTAAGCTTCTATTCCTTGTCGGAAGCCTTGATGGACGTCAAGCTAGCTATGGCTATTGATGAGGCGATCGTGACAGGGGAATCTATGAAAGTAATATAATGCTGGACGTCCCGATGATTCTTGTAATCATCGGGACTTTTTCTTTACTAGAAAACAAATTTTTACAGGATAAGCAATATGAGTAATTCTAACACATAAATCTATGTAAGAATAATGTGCTCATTTTTACCCGTGGTCTAAAAGGGAAAGTAACTGCTCGAATCTGGTTGTTCGGTTGATCTTTAAAGGAGGAGAAGACTTGATACCCAATGAAACAAAGCGTCAGGTACCCATTAGGGAAGATTGGCAGTTTCCGATGACCTTCATTGAAAATGCCGGGCAGACTCGCACGGATATTCATTTTCTTACGAATCATCAGCCCGGATACAAAATCGGTTTTTCGTCCGAAGAGGTTCTTTTTGTTTTTACCGGAAGACCTGATCGAGAGGAAGGCATGGCTCTATTTCTGCAGTTTCAAGGTGCGAATACTATAACAATAGAAGGACGTTGCCAGCAACCAGAGAAAGTCCATTATATGATAAGCAACAATCCGACCAATTGGCACACCAACCTTCCAACATACCGGGAGATTGTCTACCGTAAGCCATGGCCAGGTGTTGATCTGATCTTCTATGAGGCTAATGGAGATTTAAAATACGATGTGATAGTACAGCCTGGTGCTAGAATTGGCGATATCCGGTTTGTCTACAAAGGAGCAGATAAGCTCGCCTTAAGCGACGAAGGAGATCTTCAAATCACTACCCCGCACGGTATATTGTCAGAAAAGAAACCTGTCAGCTATCAGGTCATTAATGGCCGCAGGGTTCCCGTGGAAAGTCGCTTCATTCTGCCTGAAGGGCAGGAAGCATGCGCTTACGGCTTTGAGGTGTTTGGCTATGACCCGAATTATGAATTAGTTATAGACCCTGTGCTTACTTACTCCACCTATCTTGGAGGAAGTGATACCGATGCCGGCTTCAGCATCGCGGCAGACCAATTTGGCAATGCCTATGTGACAGGGCAAACCGTTTCCTTTGATTTTCCCATAACCCCCGGCGCCTTTCAGCCTTTTATTGACGGATCGTCGACTGTATTCGTCTCAAAATTAAATGCATTTGGAAATGTCCTTGAATACTCCACCTTTCTTGGCGGCAGCAGCGCTGATCAAGGAAATGGCATCGCAGTAGATGATTTTGGCAACGCCTATGTAACCGGGCAGACCCTTTCCCCCAATTTCCCAACGACACCGGGAGCTATTCAACCGTTTAATGGCGGCAATCAAGACGTATTTGTAACAAAATTAAGTCCTGACGGCAGTTCGCTTGTATATTCCACCTTTCTTGGCGGACAGGGGGTGGATACTGGTTTTGACATCGCTGTTGATAGTATTGGGAATGCCTATGTGACAGGCACAACAAATTCCTTCGATTTTCCAATTACACCCGGTGCACTGCAGCCAGGACTTGCAGGCAATCTGGAGGATGCTTTTGTTGCGAAAATCAATGTTGACGGTACTGTGCTTGAATACTCCACTTTCCTTGGGGGCTTTGGCATTGATGAAGCATTTGGCATTGCGATAGATAATTTTGGCAACGCCTATTTAACCGGAATGACCACCTCACCCGATTTCCCAACCACACCAGGAGCTTTTCAAATTTCATTTAACGGTGTCATATCTGCTTTCGTCTCGAAATTGAATGAAAATGGATCTGCACTCCTTTATTCCACCTTTCTTAGCGGCAGCGGTGATGATGAAGGCCGAGGCATAGCTGTAGACGAGTTTGGTCAGGCTTACGTGACAGGAACTACTACGTCGTTCGATTTTCCGGTTACGCCGGGATCCCTCCAGCCTTTTTTCCATGGGGGAGCTTCCGAAGCCTTTGTAACGAAACTTAGTTCGGATGGCAATTATCAGGTCTATTCCACCTTTTTAGGCGGGGAAGGGTCCGATTCAGGCAATGGTATAGCTGTTCGCTCAGGCTTCGCTTATGTGGCAGGGAATACCGGATCATTTAATTTCCCCATCACGCCTGACGCGATTCATCCATTCCCGGAGGGCGGAGATGGATTCCTTACTCAATTGAACATTGACGGCGCTTCGCTTGTCTTTTCTACCTTTATTGGAGGCAGCTCGAGTGATACGGATAATGCTATCGCGGTAGATCATGAAAGCAACATTTACTTGACCGGCCAAACCTTCTCCCCTAATTTCCCGGTCACGCCCGGTGTGATTCAGCCGTTTTTGAGGGGAGGCAGCGATGCTTTTGTCATGAAGTTCAGTTTAGGGTTTGAGATACTGGTCAAAAAGTTTACCGATCGGTTTGAATTGCAGCCCGGCGAACGAGTGACATACTTTATTGAAATTCATAACCCTAGCGGAGTCATCCTGACAAATGTAACTATTGAAGATCCATTGATTGGTATTTTTCATTTCATTCCTGATATTCCTCCCTTTTCATTTCAAATCTTCGAATTCGCCTTCGATATTCCTTTGGACTTCCCATTAGGAATATTCAGAAATACGGTAAGGGTTATTACGGATCAAACCAGCAAGCCGATCGAGGCAGAGACAGAAATTCTCGTGACAGGAACTCCTATACTAATAGCCAGAAAAACCGTTGACCCGCCTGCAGCAGCTCCCGGAGATACGGTCATCTTTATCATCGTACTCGAGAATATAGGAAATGCCGACCTGATCAATGTTCACATTACCGACCCGTTTATCGGACTTGATGAGTTTATCGGAGACATCCATGTTGGAATGTCCCTCGAGATTCAGTGGCCTTTCGTTATCCCTCCGGATGCGCAGGCAGGATTTACGATTTCCAATATCGCAAAGATTACTGCCGATAATTTGCCTCAGCCGGAGGAAGTCGGAACCGTGGTGGAGGTTCTGCCAGTACCGCGGCTTGAGATCAATAAGTCTGCTGATCGAAACGTCGTTCGTCAGGGAGAAACGGTGAATTTCACCATTAAGGTCAGCAATACCGGTAACACAGAGCTTTTTAATGTATTGGTGACGGATGATCTTACCGGATTTGAAACGGTTATTCCCGTTCTCTTCATTGGGCAAAGCGAGACCTTCATTGTAACCTTGTTTGTTCCGCTGGAGACTCCGCCTCAAACCTATACAAATACGGCCGCTGCTGTAAGTGATCAGACAGAGCCCGTGCTCGCCAATGAGGAAGTAACTGTACTTACTGATCCGCTTCTTGGTATTAAGAAGACTCCTGCGGCGCTTACCGTGGTGATCGGACAGACGATTGAATATACGGTCACACTGGTGAATTTCGGCAATGTGCCGTTAACCGGTATTCGCATCATTGATGAGCTGCTCGGGATTGACCAGCCTGTTCCCGATCTGGCGGTAGGCGAAGAGCTCGAATTTGTGTTCACCTTCACCTTCCCGCGGCAAACTCCGATCGGTTCAGATATCGTCAACATTCTAAGCGTGGTATCGAATGAAACCAGACCTCAAGAAGTGGAATCGGTTGTAACAGTAACGGGAGCCGGCCTATCGCTGTCGAAAGAGTCTGACCGTGCTGCAGCTATACCTGGTGAAACAGTCGTATACACGATGACCGTCACGAATCTGCTTGATGTTCCTCAGACCAACGTCATACTGAATGATGTGTTGCTTGGACTCAGCGAGACAATTGACGTTCTCCCTGCAAACGGGTCTGTAACCCGGATCGTGTCCTTCACAATCCCGGCAGATGCAGTAGCCGGAAGCATTATCCAAAACACGTTCACAGCTTCTTCGGATCAAACGCCGCTTCTCGAAACAATTGCAGAAGTTGTCGTGCTGGAGACTCCAGGCCCTTCTCTCGTAATTCAGAAAATACCAGACCGTAATGCGGCTGCTCCCGGAGAGACAGTCATTTATACGTTGACCATAACGAATCTGCTTGATGTCCCTCAGACGAATGTCGTTCTGACTGATATGCTGTTTGGATTCAGTGAGACGATCGATATCCTGCCTGCCAATGGGTCCGTTACCCGGACGGTTTCGTTCACCATTCCGGCTGCTGCCGTAATTGGCAGTATCATTCGTAATACATTTACAGCCGTATCGGATCAAACACCGCTGCTTGAGACTGCAGCCGAGATTGCCGTACAAGTGCCTCCTGCCCCGTCCCTTGTCATTCATAAGCTGCCTGACCGCAATACAGCCGCTCCAGGAGAATCAATCAGCTACACACTAACCGTAACAAACTTGGCAGCTGTGGTTCAGACAAATGTGGTACTTAGCGATGTTCTCTTAGGACTAAACGAAACAATAGCTGTCCTGCTCGCAAATGAGACGATTACAAGGACGGTAACATTCACCGTACCAGCGGATACCGTGATTGGCAGCCTCATCCGTAATACATTTACTGTCGCATCGGATCAAACACCATTGCTCGAAACAATTGCTGAAGTCCTTGTACAAACCGCACCTATTGCAGAAACAACGCTAAGCGTGCGGAAAAGGCCGGACCGGAACACAGCAGAACCGGGTGAAACGATCCAGTATACCGTCGAAGTAACGAACACCGGTGCTAATCCTGCATCCAACGTCGTTATAGATGATTCGCTCACCGGTGAGCAGATTATCATTCCGGTCATAGCACCTGGACAGACGGAAAGGGTCAGCTTCGCCTTCCTTGTGCCGGCAGGCTCAACACAAGGAACCCTGATCGCAAACCGGGTAACGGTCACGTGGCTGGAACAGCCTGCCCTTACACCTCCAGCACAGGATGAAGCAAGGGTAGTCGTTACGGTTCCAGCCGAGCTACCAGAAATCAACATCGAAGTGCAGCCGGAGAATCCTGTACCAGGCGGGACGGTACTTAAAATCATTACCGTCACAAACGTCACAGCTAACCCGCTGACCAACGTCCGAGTATTTGATCCGCTTCTTGGCTTCCGCACGACCATTCCATCACTCGTACCCGGAGAAAGCCGCGTTTTCACGCTGCAGCTTCCGATATCTGCCGGGACGCAAGGCGGAACCGTATTGCGGAATACAGTAACCATCATTTCCGAGGAGACGCCGCTCCAGCAAGAGGAGGCTTTGATACAGATACAGTCCCGGCCGGATGCATCACTCATCGAGACTGTTGATCGTCCCGTTGGACGGCCGGGTGAAACGGTTATCTTCACCATTCAATTCCGTAATACGGGTAATGTTCCGCTATTAAATGTCCGGTTGACTGCTCCCCTTCTCAACATACAGCTGCGGCTGACGGAGTTCGACGTTGGAGCAAGAGAGACGCTTCGGGTACCATTTGTTCTACCTGAAGTTGAGGAAGAGACTGTCCTTGTAAGCCCTGTTACACTACTATCAGATAATGGGCCGACCCGTACAGCAAGTGCGTCGGTAACCGTTATCCCTGAAGAAGAGGAGTAAAGTTTGGCAAATAAAACGGCCGGTCCCCATATTAATGGGCCGGCCATTTTTAATTTTTATGATCCCTATTGTTTTAAATACTGCTGACAACTTCCTGATTCTGAATCAGCGCTACAAGATAGGCCAGAGTCAATCCTTGACCCCATCCTTGCACTCTCTTCTTGGAGATGACCTTATAATCATCAACCGAATACATAACTGCCGTACCTGCAGATACGTGGCGGACCGAACCGTCCTCATCGATGTTTGCCAGAATACCTTCATAGGCTTTTGCCATATAGTTCTGGTGCAGCGGATGGGCATAGATGGTCAATGCAGCAGCAATACCTGAAGAAGCTGACGTTTCCTCATAGGAGGTTTCATCATTTAGCACCGTACGCCACAAGCCTTTTGGCGATTGCAGTCTGACGAGAGAACTTAATTGATCGCCAAGCGCTCCTCCAAGCTGCATCCACATCGGCATAAACGGATTCAGCATTTTATGAGCTTGTGCCATCGTATAAGCGGCCCATGCATTGGCCCTGCCCCAATAAATACCGGAGAGATGATCACCTCTTACATTATCCCAAGCGTGGTAGAACAGGTTCGTCTTATTATCCTGCAAAAATTCTTCATGCCAGTAGAACTGATTCAGGGCATCATCTATATATTCCTTCTTATCCAGCTTGAAGCCAAGGCGCAGCAGGAAATATGCCGCCATAAACAACGTATCCGCCCAAGCCTGCTCCGGAAAATCATTTTTGGACGATACCGTATGCTGGAATACCCCTTCTCCAAACCGGATAGCGTCTTTTCGCAAATACTCCGCCTTCATTAGAGCTAGATCAAGGTACTTTTGATCTCCTGTCGCTTCGTGCAGGGTCAACATCGTATGCCCCATTGCACAAGAATTGACCATCATTGCCGGCAGCCCAAGCTCCAAATATTCATCCACCCATTTGACCAAAAAATCAATATACTCCTGATTCTTCGTTACTTCCCAGGCTTTGCTGATTCCATAAAAGGCAACTCCGCAGGACCAGTTCCATGTAAAATCCATATTCATCGTTCTGCGGACGACGAGGTCGATCAGTTCTTTTACTTCTTCTTCGTTGACGACAAATTTTTTCATCGTTTGACTCCTCCGATTGAAATCGCTCTCATACCGCAAGAGTAACATGAATATAGCAATTAAATCTCCGCAAATATAAACAAATAGTCCATAAACCCCGCAATTATTGCTATAATCGTAATACCGTCCATCCGTGAAAGGAGTACTCCATGACCATTCAATCACTGCCTGATATCCTTCGATATGGCTCGATAAGCGAACCATTGTGGATCGAATTCGACCGAAGAATTGGCTATCATTCGATGGATACGACCCACTACCACAGATCCTTTGAATTTTTTTATCTATACAGCGGGGAAAGAAAATTTTTTATAAGAGACTCCCTCTATCCCATTCAGTCAGGTGATCTTATTCTTGTGAATTCCAACTTCGTTCATCGAACCTCCGAGCTGAGCCAGCCGAATCATGAACGAGTTGTGCTTCATTTTGATCTGCCTTTTTTTGACGGATTGCCACAGGAGGAGACGGAGCTGCTCCAGTCCCCCTTCTTGGATGGCTATCCAATTGTTAGACTGAACCTACAGGAACGATTGCACTTGGAAGCCCTATTCGAATCCCTGCTGCGAGAGCTAAATGATCGTCCTCCTGGTTATCAGCTGCATATCCGAAACATGGCTATTGAACTGCTTCTGCTCACGGCTCGCCACATGCAAAAGCGCAAGGCTCTTCCGAATGTTGAAGTTACTCCGGTCCAGCGTAAAGTAACCGATATTATCCGTCATATTAATCAGCAATTCCGGGAACCGCTGCATCTGGACGACCTTGCCAAGCAATTTTATATAAGCAAAGGGCATTTAAGCCGCGTCTTCAAGGAAGTGACTGGCTTTGGCTTCAGTCAATATATCAATATCACCCGGATCAAAGAGGCCGAACATCTCCTGAGGGAAACCGATTTGAGTATTACCCAAATATCTGAACAGTGCGGCTTCGAGAACTTTTCCCATTTTGGCAAAGTGTTCAAAGAGCTTTCTGGCTTGTCGCCAAGGGCTTATCGAAAGCTTGATTAGAACCAAAAGACGTAAATACAACATGAGGCCTATCAGGAGCAGCAGAAGCATTATTCTCCGTCACAAACAACTCCCCATTCCGTTTGGTGCAGGTGACCTTAACCTGTCTGGATTCACCAGGCAGCAGGGTGAAGAAAGCATCATCCGCTGAAGTCCAATAGCTATCCGTACGTTCCTCCGGCCGGACATGGAGCGCTGCTTCATGCCCTTCATTGTTCACCATATAACTGCGCACCAAGACACTTCCGATCTCACCGCCAGGAAGCGATTCATAACTCCATTCGTCCTGAGCCTGCACATTCAATTGAGCACCTTCAAGCTGTAAGGCAGACCGATAAATCTCTTGATCATTAGTAGAGAAGAAATAATCATTGTACTCTGTCACCTGATTCATTTGCGTTACGCCTAACCTTACAATAAATAACCCATTATACGTATGAGGAACAACAAATCGTACATTACCCAGCTTCGTTACAGAGGCGTTCTGCAGAACGGTATCAAATAATTGCGAGAATAAGAGGCTGCCTCGTGTATCCCATACTTCAACGGCCACTTCGCAGCTTTCGCTTGCTTGATGCAGGTAGACCCCTGCCTCCATCCACTCTCCAGCAGCCATATTGAGACTGCGGTAATCAAGCGATGCATGGCAGTGCTTAAACGCGTTACGCGTCCAATAATAAGCCATCTTCGGCTCCATATAATAGTCAACTAGATTCGTACAGCTAGCATTAGGCCACGGCTCATTAAGCTGCCAAATGATACTGCCGCTGTTCTGGAACTGACGTCTCCGATTCGCCTCAAGGATAAACCGCAACCCCTCCGCCTGCATCCATTGGCTTGCATCCGAGAACTGCGAGAGTGATTCGAAATGCCCGAACAATTCCGTATCACGATCGTACGTATCCCACCATTCACCGTGATGCCGCCAGACGAGATTATCGCGCATGGAGACTGGCGTAAGATGTTGTAAGGACAAAAATTTACGAAGGCTCTTCACGCCACTCACACCATCGACACCAAACTCACTATGGAACAGATGATCCGCTTCACCATATAAGCTGTAGTGATTAGGATTACCTTCATACTTCCAATGTCCGTGCACATCATGGCTGACGCCTTTTTCTCTCGTAATATATTGAACCGGTCCCGATGCAGAAGTCGGCAGGAACAGCCGCTGCGGATCATAATGCTCTACAAGCGACTTCAGATGTGACAAGTTTGCATCTTCGTAGGTCGAAGGCCGATTCGGCTCACTCATCAGCTCATTGCCGCCACTCCATACTGTTAGTGACACATGATTGCGACGAGTTTTTAATGCAGCAACAGCATTCTTATGCAGCAGTTCTAGGAACAGCGGCTTCTGTGATGGCTTATTATCTATGCCAGAACTTGACTGGATGAATTCCTGCCAGATCATGATGCCATGGCGGTCACACAGGTCGTACAGATACGTTTTCTCGATAACACCGCCGCCCCATATGCGAAGCATATTCAGATTCGCTTGCTTCGCAAGATGAACCATCCATTCATAGCGCTCCTTCGTCACATTCCCATATAGATGATCAAGAGGCGTCAGATTGGCGCCTTGTATATAGATCGGCACACCATTCACAACAAACGTATACGGCAGCGCATCTGCCGGACTTCCCTCGTTCTGCCGATATTCCAATTTGCGAATGCCGGTATGATGTACTCGCTGATCAAGAAGCTTATTATCCTGAAGCAACCGAATTGTCACTTGGTAGAGCGGCTGCTCGCCATATCCGTTCGGATACCAGAGCTGCGGGGTCGGAACAGGAATATCGAATTGAAAACCGTCCTTGTCTACTACCATCTGAATAGAATGAACGAAATCACCATTTGGTCCCGTCACTTCCAACTCAGCCCGCACATCTGCGTAGTCTAGCGTTTCTGCGGAATCACCAGCATGATGGTTACGAACACCTGCAGCAACACGAATGACTCCATGGCCATCCGTAGTTACATCCGAATGAAGAGCAATCTCCTCTAGCGAATATCCTTTGGAGACACGTAACAGCACATCATCCCAAATCCCTACGTTAACAAGCCGTGTAGAAAAATCCCATTTGTAGTTAAACCGGCTTTTCTGCGTGAACGTTTCCGACGTCTTCCCGATCTGCCCCATCTCATCCGGCGCCTGCTTTAGCACAATCTGAAGTTCAACCGTCTCACGTTCCCCCAGCAGCTCCGTGATATCATATACGGCAGGCTCATACATCCCAGCATGCTCGCCAAGCAATGTGCCGTTCATTGAGATTATCGCTTCATAATCAAGACCCATGAACATGATCTCAACCTTATCTCCCGGCTCAATAATCGGCTTCTGAAACTGTGTCCGATATACCCACCAGCGGTTTTCCACCCATTCGCAATACAGGCTGTTCAAATCTACATAGGGGTTATTAATCAGTCCTGCTTTATAAAGATCCTGATGTACACCGCCGGGTACCGTTGCCGGCAACCATTCGGTTACCCCCATTAATTCATTACCAATTTCCATACTCGTGCCTTTGCAAGGGACCCATGGCCAAAAGCCTTTCAGCTCCCACTCTTTATCGTTTAGATTGATCTCCATCATAAATACCCGTCCTTTAGCTATTCTCATAGTAAGCTATCATAACGAGAAAATTTTAACATAATGAAACGTTTAATTCAACAAAATTAAAGTGTTTAATTCAACAATAAAAAAGCACTCGTTCCAAAGGAACAAGTGCTTAACCATGACTATTGCAGACTCATAACGGTATCCCGCTCGATCAATTCCGTTTCCAGCTGGATAAGTTCAGATACCGTATCCGGATGCTTTATCCGATCGAGAACAGCCCTTACCGCTCTTGAGCCGATATCCTCTTTAGGAACCCTGATTGTCGTCAGCTTCGGAATCATAAACTCGGCCAGTGACAGATCATCAAATCCAATAACTGAAGCCTGTTCTGGACAACGATAACCCCAGTTGGATAATTGACGCAGCACTTCAATCGCAAGCATATCGTTCGCACAGAAAAAGCCGGTCACTTTCTCTTCGGTTATTGCAAGGCGCAGCTTCTCCACAAATTCAGCATTCGTATAATTACCTCGCCCGCTTACACCTAACCCTCGAACCCATGTTACGCTGACTTGCTCCAACGATCCCTTATTATGCTCTCTTACCGTATCCTCAAAGCCCCGATCCCGTTCCCTGAAGCTCCAGGCCGTCTCCATATCTCCTACAAATGCCAGACTGCGGTGTCCAGCCTGCAGCAGCCGATTTGTCGCGTCACACGCTCCCAGATAGTTATTCGCTAATATATGGTCATGTTTGCCGTTCTGAATATTAGAGTCAACTAAGACACAAGACATTCCTTTTGCATCTAACGCCTTCACATAAGACTCAGGCATATGCCCAAGCAAGAGTGCTCCATCTACCTTTTGCTCATTAATACTTGAAGGAAGGCCTTCTTGAGGATCTACTGAGATATCAACACCTGATAAAATCATACTGAAATCATGTGACTGCAGCTCTCTATCGATGCCGCGAATAATTTTGCCCCAATACTCGATATCACTCAGATAAGCTTCAGGCATCAGAACGGCGATATTGCCAGTCTTCGCATAAACGGATGATTTCCGCAGCTTGTCGAAGGAATAGCCCATCTCATGTGCTGTTTTCCATATCTCCTCGCGCGTTCCGTTATTTACAGCCGGATCATTGGACAACGCTTTAGACACAAGAGCTTTCGAGACGCCGACCTGATCGGCAATCATCTGCAAGGTTACCTTTCGCAATGGCCATACTCCTTACCACTTTTTTGAACTTATTATAATTGTTTTTTAAACTCTCTTCAACTTTTATTCAGTTTGCTGGCAAAATTCAAACAGCGGTACAGATCTCTGCACCGCTAATGGGTATTAAGGAGTAAATGGCTCTGACACGATAACTTCAGAATAGCCGCTGGGCCGATTAGACACACCAAATGCTCGTAAGCGATACCAGGTTCGAACTGAATGCGCCCTTGTTGGATCAATCCATGGCGCACCATAATCACCGGGACGTTTATCATACACCGTCACCCACGGCCCTTCGCCGCTTGCCGTCGATTTCTCCAGCGAATAGGAAGCCGCGCCAACAACGCCTTGGAAATACACGATACCTTTTTCTATCTTCATAACCGGGACATCCGGCTGAATCGGCTGCGGCACTTCTCTTCCACTCATCCGATAACCGTGGCTTCTCAGCTGCTGGATACGTGCTGCCAGATCCGGATTGATACCACTGCTGGGATAATGAACGGAAAACCCATCAAAATGATGAACGTATCCACCTTCATCGGCATTTGGGAACAACGACCAGAACGACGTTCCGGATACCGCTTCATTCTCTTCAGCAGCTGCAAGGAATTGCTCCAGATCACAATCCGGCCAGCCAAATTCGCCTGCCATATATACTTTTCCCGCTTCAACTACTTGCTTAGCATCCTTCACCAGCGCTTCGGCATTGGCAGGATAATAATGGACATCGAGAATATCCAAGCTATCAACCGCTAATTTATCTGCATCGAGCTGAAACTGTTTGCCATGTGCAACAAGGTGGTTGTTATCGATAGATTTAATATAGTCGCAAATTTCCTTCACCCATTCAACAGGCGCAGCATTAAGCTCATTGCCCAATTCCCATGCCATGATCGTTGGGTCCTCTTTATACGCAATACCGCTGTACGTATTTACACGATTCAGAATAACGGCGATATAGCTCTTGAAGTCTTCAATAACATCACGATTGGTATAAAATAAATCTCGATCCGTTAAGTCACGCCACCCTGTAAACGTTTCTCTGCCGCCATGATAATAAGCCCAGTTGCAGACGAAAGGAATGATTAATCGCAGCCCGCGATCTTCCGCTTCCTTAATTGCATAATCAACACGTCGAAACGCTTCTTCATTATACTCACCAAGGTTTGGAGACAAGGATTTGGGATCACCTACTGAAGCACCAAGCGTATGAGAACGAACGACATTCGCCCCCATCTCAACCGCTGTATCTAGTGCGTTGCAGACACGAAATGTTGTAGGCCAATCTACTCCGCCAACATTCTCATCAAGGCCCAGCCAATAAATATTAGGCCCAGCGAAACGAAATGGTAGACGGCCCTCATAGAGAGAGCTTCCCACTCTCGTAATAAATGGCTTATTGATCGTCATTTAGATACTCCTGCCTTCTCGTTTAATTCGTTCAGCTGTTCCTTACCCTTTCACTGCACCACTTGTCACGCTCGAGAAAATATATCGCTGCAGGAACAAATACAAGACGACAGTTGGAATCATGATGACAAGAATAATGGCACAAATATAGCCCCACTGCGCTTGGTTATTGCCGGCAAACCGCTGGATGGATGTCGCTACGACGACCAGTTCAGACTTTGGCATATAGAGGAAAGGTATATACAGTTCGTTATAGATGTTAATCGTCTTCAGAATGACCAGCGTAGCTGTAGCAGGACCGAGAAGCGGTAAAATAATCGTCCGATAGATTCGAAACAAATTTGCACCGTCCATCATGGCGCTTTCATCAAGCTCATATGGAATGTTCTTAATGAACTGCAGATAGAGATAAATCTGTACGACATCCGCTCCAACAAAGAGCAGGATTGGACCATAGAGGGTGTTGTAGAGCCCCATGGTATGGATGATGGAGAAGACAACAACTTGCGTCGTAATGGCCGGGATTAATGTAGCGAAGAGGAATGCGCCAAGCAGTATTTTTCTGCCTCTAAATTCAAAGCGCCCTACCGCATAAGCCACCATCGTCCCCAGCACAATGTTACCTAGCAGCGAAACGATAATGATGATAAATGTGTTGCCAAACGCTTGCCAGATATGTGCTCTTTCCATTGCTACTCGGAAGTTCTCGAAGTTAAGGAAGCTGCGCGGTAAGGCAAACGGGCCGCTGACCTCATCCTCCTGCTTGAAGGCATTAATGAATACGACGTAGGGAGGGAAAAACACGGCGAATGTTCCCACAAGCAGCAGCACGTATTTGATCGATTGAATGGGATCGAATTTCTTCATGCTTATCCCTCCTTTCTCTTGATGACAAGATTTTGCAGCCCAAGTATTAGAATCGTAAGGGCTAGAAGCACGACACTCATCGCAGAAGCCAAGCCAAAGTTATTGAATTGGAACGCGGTCTCCACCGTCTTCAGAACGAAGGTTTCACTCGCTCCTGCTGGCCCGCCATGCGTCAGAACAAATGGAAGATCGAATACCGCTATAGCTCCGCTTAGGGTAAGGAACATATTGAGCTGAATGATCTTTGTCATATTCGGTAAAGTCATATGCCAGAAGGTTTGCATCCGCCCTGCCCCGTCAAGCGTAGCCGCTTCATACATATCAGCCGGAATTGACTGCAGGGCTCCCAAGTAAATAACCATGTTATAGCCCATAAACCGCCAGAAGCCGATGGATGCAAGCGAATAGTTAACTATGCTTGTGTTGCCAAGCCAGCTTTGTTTCCAGGAATCCAGTCCAAGCAGCCCAAGCAGTGAATTCAAGGAGCCGGTTGTTGTATCAAAAACATATTGGAACATGAACGCAACCGCTACCGCATTCATGATAAATGGCAGGAACAAAATAACACGAAATACGTTACGCCCGCGCAGCTTCGAGTTCAAGATAACAGCAAAGAGCAGCGCGACGATATTTTGCACAACACCTACAACGACGTAAGGGATCTGATGGACGAATACTCCAAATAGATCAGGGTTTGAGAAGATTTCACGATAATTATCAATGCCGAGCCAGCTCACATGATTGTTGAGCCCATCCCAATCGGTGAAGCTATAGTAGATTAATCGAACTGCCGGATAATAAGTGAATGTAAGCAATAAGAGAACAGGGACTGCCAAGAATCCGATAATAACAAGCTTTCTTTGCGTTTTATAAGCCATACCGTTCATAGTTCACCACTCTTTTCTATCTTCTGCTTCTATATAAGCAAAGTGGATTATCGTAAAGTCTCGGGATAATCCACTTTGCTGTTTGAATCTTATTTACTTACTGCTTTTTTCGCTTTTGCCCATTTGTCATTGTATTTATCAAGAATGGATTGTGGATCTTTGCTCAGAACAAATTCTTGTACAAAGGCTTCTTTTGTAATCTGTGCTTGGTTTACGATCTCCGTCGATTCCGGGGTATCCGTTACCGCTTCGATCTTAGTAGGATTAAAGCTTTCGAATTCAGCCAGCTGCGGCATATCCGATTGTCTATCCTTCAACACTGGAATAAAGCCTGCGAATTTATCAAATCCGGAATCCTCCAGCATCCATTTCACRAATGCTTTTGCCGTTTCAAGATGTTTACTATTTTTGTTAACGCCATAACCCCAGTCTGGTGCAAGAACTACATTCACTTTACCTGAGTTGTCATAAGGCATTGGGAAGAATCCAACATTCTCCGAAGTCGTGCCGCTACTGATGACTTGTGGAATGACCCAGTTACCAAGGAAGTACATCGCAAATTTGCCGCTTGCTACATCCTTCTTCGATTGCTCCCAGTTTGTTGAGTTAATATCCGGCTCAAGGTAGCCTTTCTCGTTCATCGTACGGATGATTGTCAATGCTTGTCCATAAGCATTATCCATCGTATATGGTGCATCAGAATTGACACGTTCATTGTTCAGATTGGCATTACCTGCAATGGAGGAAGGAAGCTCGGAGCCCCACGGGTAAAGAGGCCATTGATCTTTAAAGTTGGATGCGAATGGAATGATACCTTTTGCTTTCAGCTTCTCGGCTGCAGCATAGAATTCGTCCAGCGTCTTTGGAACGCTTGTAATGCCTGCGTCAGCGAAGGCTTTCTTGTTGTATACAATACCTGTTGTTGTAGCGCCTACCGAGATGCCGTACACCTTGCCTTCGAAGCTCTTATAATCTTTGAAGTAAATTTTGTCATTCAGACCAAGATCATCAAGCGGGGCGAAATATTTCGGCAAATCAGAAGCAGTGATCGTTGGCACCAAAACCACGTCAGGGAAGTCGCCAGTCGAAAGACGGATTTTCGTATCCTTATCAACATCTTTTACCGCTTCAAATTTCACTTCTGCATTCGGGTACTTTTCTTTGAAGCGTTTCGCGTAATCCACGTACTCCTTGTCAATCATGTCCGTGCGGTTTGTAAGGAATGTAATTGTTCCGCTGATCTCGGAAGCCGGATCAGCTGCCTCAGTTGTCGTTCCATTGTTGCCCGTTTTTGCGTTCTTTGCCGTCTTATTCGCGTCATCATTATTTCCACAAGCAGACAACATCGTGATCGACACAGCAGCAGTTAGTAACAAGCTCAAACTTTTCTTCAACTTTCTTACCCCCTGAGTTATATGTTTTGTTACCGTTTACAACTAGAGAATATCACCAATATCAATTTATTTCAACTATTTTTTAAAAATATTTAAACTTTTAATTTAAATTGAATTATACTTCTCCTTTGGCAGACTCCAGCTTATCGCCATATCAAGACCAATCAGCTTTTTGGCCACAAAAAAAGCCCTTCCACAAGGAAGGACCGTGTAATTAAATATTTAATAAACTAATTTACCACTTTACCCGAAATCTCCAGATCACTTGGAACATTCGCTGTTGAACCGCGCTGAACAAGCGTTGTTGAGATCATAACCAGCTCAGGAAGCTTATCTGGCGTATTCAGCCGCTCCAGAATAAGCTGCGTCGCTTTAACCCCAATCTCTTCCTTAGGTACACTAATGGTCGTAAGCCCCTTGATATCTGCAAGTGTCAGGTCATCAAATCCCACTACAGACAGCTGTTGCGGATACTCCACTTCCCAATCCGAGAAAAAGACCATCGAATCGATTGCAATTAAATCATTCGCACAGAATACCGCTGTTACCGGATTATCCGACATCAGAGAGCGCTTCAGCTTAACTACGTACTCCGGCTTCGTATACATCCCGTTACCGCTTACACCCATCCCTTCGATGGTTACAAAGCTGGCCTCTTCTTTGCCATTTGTATTAAAGCTTTGAATGGCTGCCTTAAAGCCTCTGTAACGTTCAGAGAAGCTCCAAGTCGTCTCGACGTCGCCTAGGAATGCCAGCTTACGGTGACCAAGCCGGAGCAGCAATTGCGCAGCCTGATAAGCACCTTGATAGTTATTCGCCAGCACGAGATCCACTTCAGGATCCTGCTCACTTGGGTCAACCAGGACAAACGGAATATTCCGTTTCTTAAGCTGATCTGTATATTCCTTCGGCAATTGTCCAAGTACGATTGCACCGTCCACTTTGTTTTCCGTAATGCTCGTTGGCATCCCGTCATTCACCCGCAGCGACACATCGATCGAGGACAACAGCATGCTGTAGTTGTATTCAACCAGCTCACGGTCAATACCCTTAATGATTTTCCCCCAGTATTCGGGATCATCGAGATAAGCTCTTGGCATTAATACCGCGAGGTTGCCCGTGCCGGCAGATATCATTTTTTTCTTTGATGATTTTATTTTATAACCAAGCTCTTCGGATGTCTTCCAGATCAATGCCCGAGTCTCCTCGTTCACAGCTGGATCATTCGATAAAGCTTTTGAAATCAACGCTTTAGAGACTTTCAATTGATCTGCAATGATCTGCAAAGTAACCTTTTTAATGGTTTCCAACTCCCTTAATCAATCTCTTATCCCTACTATATATTTTTTTTCAACTTATTTCAACTTATTGCTGAAAATAAAACAAAACGAGGCATGACATCGCCGTCACACCCCGCTTCGAACCGTTCAACAACAATACTTCTTTCTGCTTTTTACGAATTCAGCTTGTTGAATAGATTGTAAATCAGCTGCGCAGCTTGTGCTCTTGTTGCATGACCTTGAGGCATAAAGCTGCCGTTACCCATTCCTTGAATGAGTCCCGCTTGATGAATCGATTGTACCGCTTCAGATGCGTAGCTGCTTACTTTATTTTGATCCGGGAACAGCTTCGCTTCAGAATCACCTGCTAGATCCAGCTTCACCAATTGAGCCGCACGGTAGATCATCACCGCCATCTCCTCACGGGTGATCAGATCATTTACGCCAAAGCTGCCGTCTGATTTACCATTCACAATACCCAGCTTTTGCGCGCTAAATACCGCTTCTGCATACCATGCACCATGTGCTACATCAGAGAACGTTCCTGTTACAGCCGGATCATTAAGCTCTAATGCCTCCATCAGCAATTTCAGGAATGCCGCACGAGTTACATTGCTATTAGGCTCAAAATGTCCTCCACCTACACCTTGAATAACGCCGCGGGCAGCAAGGAACTGAATGCTGTCCGTTGCCCAAGCAGCATGCGCGAGATCAACGAAGGAGACCTTCGCATAAGCAGCACTATACGCGCTGAAATGTGTGGCCGAGAATTGCACTTTGCCTGTATCGGCATTGTATTTCCCGTTTTTGATTACTTCAAGCTGTCCATCGTTATTCAAATAATACACAATCACTTGATCTGGGTCCTCATTTGTTCCAAGCTCATAAGGCATCTCTACCTGGATGCTGCCCAGCTCCATATCCTTCAGTTTAACGCCATCCAGACTTACTTCAATATCATAGACAGCATGACCGCCCAACAGCTTTCTTGCTTCAGCAGACAATGTACGGTCATCGACTTTCGAAGCTTTTACCTGCAGTGTAGAAGCCCCTTGCCCTCTCTCCTTAAGCAGACTACTGCTTACTGTAAATGTCACGAGACCGGTATCCATTCGAATGCCTTGTACTGCTGTAATAAGTGGTTTAACAGGAACGTCTACGGTAACGGAACCTGCTTTAGCACCTGGCTTCACGACAATATCAACTGTTTTATCGTTGTTTTGCTTCAACGCTTCTAGAATATCCTTCTCGTTGATCTTAATCGACACTTTGTCTGAGTCTTTATTAGCAGGCTGTACCGTCAAATGTCCGTTCTGAACAGACACTGAATCAACAGGATCAACCGGTGTTGTAGGCTGTGTCGGATTCGTCGTAGTTGTCTTCGTTACCGTCACAACAGCAGAAGCCACTTTGCTGCCATCTGTAGTTGCAGCAGTAATATTTGCCGTTCCAATGCCAATAGCCGTCACTTTGCCAGATGCGTCCACCGTAGCAACTGCTGTGTTATTGGACGTCCAAGTCACCTGTTTGTTCGTTGCATTTGCTGGACTTACCGTCACAGTCAGCGTTTCCGTTCCGCCAACGTTTAAGCTGATTTCATTTTTGTTCAGCGTGACACCAGTCACGGAAACATTTGGCAGTTCTCCTGTTTTCACGAGCTCAACATCATCAACCCCAATCCAGTGATCACCAAGATCCTTGGAATGGAAGCCAATCGAAACCTTTCCGTCCCTTACTTCAATGCCCGAAATTTTCAAATAAGCCCACGAGCTCTCGCCAGTTGGAATATTAACTTTTTGTTCTGAAGGCTGACCCTCATTCACGATCATTTCCGCTGCCTGCTGGCCGCCTTTGGATTTGGTCCAAGCCCGTGCTTCGTAGATGCCATCCGCCAGATCCGTTATTTGCTCAGTCGATGTCACCTCATAAGACGCATTGTTCCAATGGACAAGCTTGTAAGCACCGGTACGCGAGCCGCTTTCCAGCTTCACAATTCCGTTCGTTACATCATTACCCTCAGCATCTTTATGCACCCAGTGAGTCGGCAATACTGGCCATGCAGCCGGATCTACCGGTTCGTCAAAACTGCCATTCAGCACATAGTTCGTCAGAACAGGTCCACTTCCATTTTCCTCTGTGTAAGGATTGTTAGGTACATTCACATTTACTGTAGACGTATCAGAACTCATGACTGTACCGTTATACAATTCAACCGATGCCTTAATCTCTACTGCCCCATTAGCCAGCTTGGAAGTGGTATATGACCATTCACCATTTGGCCCAACAGGAGCATAGAACACTTGCTTGCCAGCACGAATCGTTACATCCGTGGCATTTGTTGCTGTACCGCTGATTGTGTAAGGCAACGAGGTAATCTCGGACTCGGCATCGCTAATCATAACGGTGGAAGCTTGCAGCTCATCCATAAACTTCGCACCATTAATGTCATCAATGTAAATCGTACCCGATGTCGAGATCGAGTCATCCACGCCTCCGATATAGAAAGATACCGCCGTAATGTTCACACTTGCATCTGGTCTTGCTGTTGTATCACTGCTATACCAGGATGGGAAACGGAAATCGTCAAATGGCACGTACATGAGACGAGGCTCACTGCCCTTGAACACCGTCTTAGTCTCCCAGAACTTACCGCTTGCGTCCGTGAACTGAATAGCAAGCTCATTGCCTGAGCCATCCGGTTGGAACCAGAACGTGAAGCCGTCATAGCCATTAAGGTTCAAGAAATCAGGATTAAAGCTGCCGCCGGCATAGCCTGGGCCTGCATAGTTATAATCGATCCGCAGGCCATAATTGCCTTCTGATTTATGTGAGGTATCCAAAGATAAATCAAATGCACCGCCTCCCGCATTACGCGAGAACGCCTTGTTAATAAGCGCATTATAGCCGCCATAACCTTCGAAGTTATCCAGCTTGGAAGCATTCGCCATGCGGATATCATCCAAATAAATGACACCTGAATTAGCTGCCGCATTTGTTCCACTGCTGACATAGATTGCAAATTCCTTTACATGCGACAGCTCAATCGCCTTGCTGCCATAAGCCGTCACATTCCATTCAGGCTGAACAAACTCGGATAATTTGATCTCAACTGTCCGCCCCGCATTACCTGCGAGTGTCAATGGAGCTTCATATACGCGATTGTCCGTCATTGTCAGCTGAAACGACAGTTTATTCGAGGATCCGTCCGGCTTCACCCATGCATGTAGCGAGTCAAATCCAGACAAATCCACATCGCCAAGCGAACGGGACAAGCCCGCATAATAAGAGGAATCAAAGGCATAGTCTACTTTCACCCCGTAATTGCCATGGTTCTTATTTGTTGTATCCAGAGCGATGCCGATGCTGTCCCCGTTCGCGTTAGCGGTATAACGCGCTTTGATTTTATCATCTACCCCGTAGTCGTATTCTCCATCTTCAAAAACGTTGGCAGGGGCTTTGTCCGTAAGCGGAATCAGATTCGAACCATACCCAATTTCAACTTGGCTAATGGCTGGTGATTCGCCGTCTGTTGTTGCCGGATAGACAGCCTTCAAATATCGCGTAGATGCCGGCAGAGCAAAGTCAGTATAGATCACCTTATTCCAGCCTTCGCTGGTTGCAGTTTGGCTGACAACCGGATGAATCGGTACATAATTATCGCCGTCAATGGAAGCGAGGAAAGACAGCTTACTGTCGGAATTGGCATAGGTCGTAAATCGATATGAGGTCATATCTCCGCCTACCTGATAGACGACTTCACCAGTGCTTCCGTCTGTGCGTCCAAGCGTCTTGTTGTTATCCATGTAAGGCTGTTCGTCCTTCATCACGAGATTCGAGGTCTGACTAAAGGTCGTCCCTGCAAAAGTATGATCAATGACATATCCGTTTCGCTGAATTGGCGAAACACTTTGGAAGCCTGTTCCATCGTACGTATATTCCATCTGAATGTTATCTATCTGCACCGTGTTGCTTCCTGGAACAACAAACTTAATGAAGCGTGTATCCGCCGGAAGCTGATCGACCGATGATACCGAACCATTCACGAACGATTGAATTTCCGTATAGTTGCCATTCGAAGAAGAGGCAAACCAGCGGATTGCACCCGTGCCCGTGAAGGTAACCGAAGCTTTGTTCATCGGAACCGGAGAAGCGTAGATCAGATAGCCCGGGTTCGATGTCGAAACATACGCTTTGAAGCCTACCCCTACTTCACTGCCAACCGACGAACTGGTCTGTACATTCGACGATTGATCATACACATAGGTTTTACGTTTCTGTGCATCCTTCTGCAGCAGGCTCATCTCATCAATAATGACATGCTCCGCTGTTGTACTTACTTCATTAGACCAAGGAGACACACCTGATTCATTTACTCCACGTACACGGTAGGTGTAAGTTACACCGCTCAATGCTTGTTCATCATGGAACGCAGGTGTTCCGGCGCGTCCGCCATCTGAAAAGTCAGTCGTTACCGTTGTCCAGTCTTCGCCGTTCTCTGTACGCTGCACTTCATAACCCGAAGCACCTACCGAGCCTTGCCATTTGATATCCGCTACCGAAGTAATCGGGAACAGCATTGGCGCATTAGCAGGCGCAGGGATGGCAGGAACGTCTGATGTCATAGCCACATCGTTCTCATTCATATAGTGCGCATACTTGTATACCGTACGGATAATATCCGTTTCCCCGTAATAATCTCCCGACGAGAAGCCCGGCCAGTGATAGGAAGCCCAGTTGCCCGGATCTTCATCATGCCAATAGAAACCGCCGCTGTCCTTATGCGGACGAAGCGACCAGATCATAATACCGTCTGTGCCATTTTTTAAAGCAGCATTGTAAAGCGCTTCGACAGGAGCACCGGTCGTATAAAGTCCAAATTCACCAAGAATATAAGGCTTCTTGTCGGCAGCAGCTGCGCTGTCCGCATTAATACGATCGATGAAGTTACCCGTGTAGAAGTGATCCCCTACGATGTCGACGTTCGGATCTTCCAGTGAATCGTTATTCACTGCGAACCGGCCATCCAGCAGCAGTTGGCTAGGGTTCTCCGTATTTCTTACGTAGTCGGCAATTTCCGTTGTCCATGCTTGCGGGAACTTATCCTGGTTGTAACCGCCCAGCTCATTCCCCGTCTCCCATGCCAGAATGGCCTTGTCATCCTTGTATTTCACACCTGTAATCGTGTTCACGCGGTTCATCATGTAGTGAATCACTTGCTTGAAATCAGAGATCACAAGCGGGTCGGTATAAAATTTCCATGCATCCGGATCATTAGCAGCATCACCGCTGATCGTTCCCGGATAGCGGAAGTTAACGTAGCTCTCAATTCCGCCTACCCATTGCCATTGGTCAACAAACGGAATCACAACCCTTACACCGAACTTATTGGCTAGCGCCAGCAGATTATCGAGCTTAACGAATCCAGCTTCATTAAATTGCATGACACCTTCTTCATCCGGCCCAAGTACAAACGCGCTTCCTGCGTTCGAATTATCATATCGCTTAACTGACGGTACATAAGTCCTTGTCACATTGCCGCCAATTGCTGCAATCGTACGAAGTGCATCCTCTTGAGAGAAGGCCGGATCACTCATTCCTCCCGGATAGTTCAGCGAGGCAAAACGAAACTCCTTCGTTCCATCCATCAGCTTGTCGCCATCGGTTGTAATAAAATCCGTAAACACGGATGCTTCGCCCTCACCGCTCGAAGCCTTCGCCGACTGACCACCAGCGACCGGAGCCAGCATACCACCTAACAGCGCCGTAACGAGCAGAAGCGGCCATTTGCGTTTCGACTTGCTTTTACGTTCGTTCACATCATTCACTCCTAGTAAAATAATGAATAAATCCATCGATTTGTTAGCGCTTACAATTCAATTGAATAATAAAGCGCCTGCCTTGCTTTTGACTCACGAGAAATAATTTAGCATTTCCAGGATTTAATTTATTTCAATTTTTATTATACTTTTAATTAAACTTTAGTCAATATTTTATTTAACTTTTAATTAAAATTTATCGACGACTGATATCCATATCCTTTTACCCCCGAATTTTATAACCCGAACAACAAACCTAATCCAATTTGTCGAAATCCCGTTATTCCTGCCATAAAACTGTTACCATCCAACGAGGGGATCTGGGAATTCAAGCCCAAATCCCCTCTGGAAAAACAATAAAAACCTAATATAAAGTTGAAATTTGTTGAATACCTCCTTATTTCAAAGCAGGCAATTCATCCCTCGTAATCACATTAGATGCTCCATACAACGCTTGAATCTGAGCATTCGTATTGCTGCTGAACGTAAGCTCCGCCCAGCTCATTGCAAATACCCACTTCGGTTGAGCTGCAAGCTGGCTGGCCGTCGGAAGCACTGCACACTCGCCAATTGCAATTGGCTTTCCACCTGCAACGCTTAATGCCGTATTGTACTTCGTTGTCGTAAAGCCATCCGAGTTATAAACGTCCAGTGCAAAGATATCCCAATAACCGGCTCCAGGGTTGTACCCGCTCCAACTCAGATCCAGATCCTGCATGTCCCATACCCAGACTAAATTGGTTAGTCCTTTCGTATTCACAAGATAGTCATGCGTCAAGCGGTACAGTGCCGCTGTCCCATTTGTTCCCGAACGCCCTGCCCACCAGAACTGGCTCTGGTTCATCTCATGGAACGGACGGAACAGAACCGTTACCTGGTTATCCTCGAGGTACTGCAAATAAGTCGCGTACGTATCCAGCCGTGCTTTCCATGCATTATTCAGCGTGCCGCCATTCGTAATTAAGTCCGTCCATTGCGTATTGGAAAGCTCGCTGACCACACCACCATCCCAGCTGCCGGCATCGGATTGTGTTGGCGGCGTGACATGCATCATCAGCTGGACGATCGCACCATTCTTGAATTGATTTTTCGCTTCCTCAATCATAGTCCAACGATTACTTACATCACCGGAAGAGAAGAGAAAATCACCGCTCCAAAGTCCTGGATAACGCCCAGCAACACTATTAGCCTGATTAGTTTGTACAGCTGGGTTCGAATTCGGTTCACGATTATGGATGCCTATGACCGTCTTGCTGCCGTCAATGCTCTTCAAATAGTCGAGCACACCAACCTTATCTGTTGAAGCGCTTCCATAGATTTCGAATTCGATGATCGAGAAACCATATGCCGTCGCTCGCTGAATACAATAGATTTTCACATATCTCGCGGTTGTAGCCGTAAAGTTAATCGTATTCTTGCCGCCTGTTCCGCTGTAATTGGAGTAGACTGTCGTCCAAGTGGAATTGTTCGTAGAAGTCTGAATTTGAAATTGCGAGGCATAAGCCGCTTCCCATGCTATAGCAACACTTGCTACAGTCTGATTGGAACCCAGATCAACAATCATCCACTGCTGATCAGTGTAAGATGAAGACCATCGTGTATTGCCATTCGCATCCACCGCATATGAGCCCGGATAACTGGAGGATTCAGTAGAAGAGACTGTTACCGGCCTGTTGTATGCGATATTTGGCGCTGCTGAAGCATGATCGGAGCTAATCCATGAACTGCCGATAAAACCCGTTAATGCCAAACATAATACAACCCAGGTCAAACCTAACTTTTTAATCATTGCTACACCTCCGTTTAGAATAAAGTCATCTGAACACAAAACGCTTACGAATTGAGCTGTTCATAGACCACCTCCTTTCGAATAGCACAGCAAATAACCCCCTCTCTCCTAGCTATAAAGCTTTATCTCAGGGGGCTATTTGTTATTTGCAAAAAAGCAGTCAGCATCAGCTTCGATTCAGACGTTCACCTGCGCACCAATCCAGCTCGCGCTTCAGCAGCTTTTGATAAGAAGGATGCTGCCATACATCTGCATAGTGACCCGGTGTCAGCACCGCAACCCTTCCAAGTCCCTGCATGCGGCGCCATCCAGCGGGATAGCTGCCGCATGCTGACTCCGAGGTAAGAAATACGTCTCCTGATTCAAATTCCATTTGGTAATGTTCATCATGGACAACGAAAGGCTCGAGTTCGGCCGCAGGTCGAAGTACAACCTGATCGGGAGCAGGATGCGAACGGAATCCTCCGCCGATTAGGCTACGGAACAACGGTTCTTCAAGGTAGCCAACCGTACCCGCATGGATAACAAAAAGCCCCTTCCCTTTTTCAACAAAAGCCTGAAAGCAGCCTTGCACCTCCATCGTTAACCAAGGCGTACGATCCGAGGTCGAAACACGATTGGACTTAGCCAAAACAATCAACTCACATTGATTCATCCATGCTTCCGACCAATCTTTTGCATGCTCGATATAATCAAACTCGTATTGATCATTTGCAAGCTTGGCGAAGCCTTGCTGAACGACCTCCGCCGGATGCCACTCATCATGACAGATTACCCCAACACGCATAACCTTAAATCCCCCCATCCCTTACTTCCGTAATGGCAGCCAATCCACCGCCCGCCTCACATACTTGTCCCAGAACTCCCAATCATGACCCGCACCTGACTCCACTTCATATAATAGATTGATACGGTTATGAAAGATTTCGTGGAAGGACTGATTAATCTCGTAGTTATGATCATTGGTTCCGCATGCCTGATAAAAGGAAGGCATTGTCACACCTTCTGCCAATCGCCGCTCCAACAGCTGCCCGATATTGTTGTCGCTGCCCACATATTCCTCATACGAGCCAAAGGTCAAAATAGCCTGCTTGGAGAAAACCGTATTGTTGAACAAGGTCTTTCCCTCAAGACGCGTACGCTGATCGAGACTTCCGGACAAGCTGGCGACTGCAGCATACCTCTGCGGGTAACTAACACCTAACTTAAATGCTCCGTACCCGCCCATCGACAAACCAATCGCAAATGTATCCTCCCGCCGCTCTGAAATAGGGAAAAACGATTTTACGATCTGCGGCAGCTCTTCCGCAATAAAGGTAAAATAATCATAGCCATGCTTCATATCGGAATAGAAGCTGTACTGCACAGAAGGCATAATTACCGCTATTCCCTTTTCAGCTGCATACCGCTCAATCGAAGTATTACGCTGCCATGCGGAATGATCGTCTGATGCGCCATGAAGCAAGTACAACACAGGATAGGGCTGCACCAACGGCTCAGACGGGCGATGATAACGCTCGGGCAAGATTACATTCATAGAGCATCCCTGCCGCAGCGTTTCGGAGAAAAACTGAACTTGTAAAAAAGCCATCACTATCCCCTCCTAAGCAACTACCAATGCATTTCACTGCCTGCATAATCAACAAATGGCGGATGGGCGGTTTCATTCTCCTCCAACGCGTAACGAATAATAATATCCACGATTCCGCTGGCAGCCTCTTCAGCTTCTATCGCGGCATTCTCATTGCGTTTGCCGCCCATATACGTTTTCATCCATCCCGGATGAATGGCGATCGCTTTCCCACCTCGACTACGCAGTTCATTATGTACGATGTTCGTCTGCACGTTCAGCGCCGCCTTCGACATACAGTAGCCATACCAGCCCTCCCGCCAGGTCTGGTTGATTTGGCCTGCTTCTGACGAAATATTAACGACAAGTTTGTCATCACCCTGCACAAGTAAGCCGCTTAAAGCCTGCGTCATGCGCAGCGGTCCAAGCGTATTCACTTCATACATTCTGCGAATCAGCTCATAATCGATACCGCCAAATACAGAGCTGTCGTGGTTGCCTGCAATCCCAGCATTATTCACAAGCAAATCCAGCTTGCCGTACTGATCCTCAATTGTACTTGCGGCACGCAAAGCACTATCTTCATTTGAAATATCCAACAAAATTGGCGTGATCAACGAACTAAGCTCAGCCGGAATATGATCCAGTGCTGTCCATTCCGTCATATAACGGCCAGCGAATACCACATACCCTTTTCGAGCCAGCGCAATCGCCAGCTCATAGCCCAGCCCGCGGTCTGCGCCAGTTACGCATGCGACTTTCCCCTTCATTTACACTCCTCATTCCCGCTCAATTGTCCGCTCCGCCAGTTATGAACCGGCGCCCAGCCAAGCAGCTTCTTCGCCTTTGCATTACTCGTCCAAGCCCGATGACCGGAAAAGTCTTGTTTAATATCGGTCACATTCGGATAGTACCGATGAAGCAGCTCCGCATTAGGAAGCAAAGAGCAGGTATCATCCGCAGCTATATTCATCGTTTCACAACCAAGCCCTTCTGCCTCAACAGCTAATCGGCATGCGGCTGCCGCATCGCGCACATCAACATGGCTCCACAAAAACCGCTCAGCACGCGTATAAGTGGACAACCAGTTGTATTCATCAGGCAGTGCAACATGGCCGAATCGGAGATTCACAATTTGCATGCCGGTACGGTGAAAGATCATGCTAGCAGCCTGTTCTCCTGCGATTTTGGACAGTCCATAACTGTCTTGCGGCAGCAGCGGATGTGATTCATTAACTGGAAGGAACCGCGGATCAAACCTCTTTTCTGCATAACAATAACCATAAATAGATTCGCTGGAAGCACAAGCCGCTTTCCTTATACCAAGTCCAGCCGCCGCATCCAGTACATGATAAGTAGAAAGTGTATTGTTCATAAATACCACTTCATCCGGATAAGTGCCCGGCGCATTGATGCCTGCAAGATGGATAACTGCATCCACTCCCCGCAGTGCTCCATACACTTCACCCAGCTTAGTCAGATCTACGATCTTCGTTGGGCAAATCCGTTTGACTGGCAGCTCCCGGTCAATACACACAGCTTCATGGCCAAACGCGAGCAATTCGACAATGACCTGCCTGCCAATTCTTCCATTACCTCCTGTAACTGCAACCTTCAAAAGCCCACCCCTCCCTCACTGCATCCACTCTTCAGCGATGGACATGGAAGTGAGAAGAACGAAGCTGCATGCCGGTATCGTGACCTTGATGCCCGCATCCAGATTTACATCACTGTGTATTCTTGCAGGAACAGGAAAACCATCTCGATCAGCAGGACGCAATGGATCGGCATATACATATTCCGCAAGCGTTCCAATCTCATGCACGCCAGACATCACAAGGGTGAGCTGCATAGACTCAGAACCTTCATTCACAATTGCTACTGTTACACCATTATCCGCAAATGCCGCAGCACCTCTCACCAGTGGTCTATTGCCAAGATCTACACGAACGGTTCGGCATCCTCTTGGCATGTATCTGGACAATAGCGACATTGGATAGTACCACGGTCGAAGCGCCTGCTCCTCTACAGGACCAATCGTATTCCAGAAGCCCCATGTTTTCAGCTCGCCCGAGCCTCTTGTGTAACCCGGTGCCCGATGCATCGAATCATCCAGCATCCAAGCAATCATCCCTGCTTGCCCGCCGAGAATAGATTGAATCGTAAAGTCAGCCATAAGGACGCCGTATTTAAACGTCTTTACACGCGGCTGCTGATCATGGAGCTCATCCTTCCCCTCCACAATCCCCGCTTCAGTCATCAGATAAGGCTTCGAAGCTCCTTCCGGATCATGTTCGTCGATGTAGCTGCGCTTCACCCGAATCTGCCGCTCCATCTCTCCACTTCGAATATCCTCATCCATGACATAACGATGCACATCATATGCTGACAAAATCGGGCCATGCTCATGAACAGACCAATCTACCCACTCATCCTGATTAGAGGAGTCCGGACCCAGCAGCTCAATTCTGCCCCATAACTGACGCTTTCTCATAATACCCTCAAGGTTGCGCAAACCTCTTGACCAAATGGCAAACCGGTCACCGTCTTCCGTTGCCCAATAGCCATTCGGCTCATTAATGAAATTGTAATAACGCAGCACCGTATACCGTCGCACATCAAGCATATACGCCAGAAAACCACCAATTAACTCTGCCCAGACAGGATTGTCGGAAACCGTGATCCCTATTTCGGGACTACGGCTCCATTCGCCGATAATGACATCGATCCGATGCTCCTCGCAAAAGTCGAGAATACGATAGACCCTGTGCATATGCGCGGACTCCCAATCATAGATCGGATTACCCGCTTCATCCCAGCCTGTAACATAGGAGGCCGCTCGCAACATCAGCCTAATGATCGGAACACGCGAGTATGCAACCCGCTGAAATATCGTCTGCCACTGCTCTTCTGTATAATCGTGATCGTCAGACGGATCCCATTCAAAGCCGACGCCACAATAATAAGAAGTAAGTACATTGTCGCTATTGACTCGAACGACTTGCTGTGTATCTGTTTGCACCCCTCATCACCCCTTTACCGAACCGATTAGTGCACCTTTTACGAAATGCTTCTGCAGGAACGGGTACACGATTAGAATCGGCAGTGAAGATACGATAATCGAAGCCATCTTAACGGTAAACGCATTCACCTCTTGCTGTACGCTAATCGCGATACCAGCCTGAGAAATCGCAGCGGATGTATTGCTGATCAAATCCTTCAGCACCATCTGGAGCTGCCACATGTCCTTATCTGTCGCATACAGTACAGAGGAGAAGAAATCATTCCAATAACCAACGGCGATAAACAAACCAACTGTAGAGAGTACAGGCTTAGAGAGCGGCAATACAATCCGAAAGAAGATCCCCAGATCATTCGCTCCATCGATCTTCGCAGCCTCCTCAACCTCTTCAGGAAGCCCGCGCATAAATCCAATCATGACGAATATATTCCATGCGCTCATAATACCAGGCAGGATCAGTGCCCAGTAGCTGTCAACCATATGAAGCTCCTTCACGAGCAGATAGGAAGGAATCATCCCTCCGCTGAACAACATCGTGAACAAAACAAGGAACAAAACAATACCTTGGCCGCGAAGCCGTTTTTTGGATAAGGCATACGCCATGGCTGCTGATAAGAACGTCCCAAGAAACGCGCCTGCAACAGTCGTTATCAACGTCACCTTAAAGCCGGACAAGATCGATACGTTCTGGAATACAGCCAAATAAGCTGAGAAGGAAAAACCTGCGGGAAGGAGGAATAATCCTCCATCCGCCGTTAGGGAAGAATCACTAAGCGAGCCCATAATCATATACCAGAACGGATAGACCATGATCACCATTAATACGATAAAAAATAAGACGTTTGCCGACATAAACCATTTCTCGCCTTTTGTCATGCCCATTCAAAATCCCTCCTTACCATAGCCCATCCTGTCCTGTCGCCTTGACGATCTTATTCACAGTCAGAATAAGGATCATCGCAACGGCAGATTTGAATAATCCGGCAGCTGTTGCATAGCTGTAATCCGCTTGCTGAATGCCGACCCTATAAACGTACGTATCCAGAATGTCTGCAACATCGTAGACAAGCGCATTATAGAGCAGGAAGATTTGCTGGAAGCCTGCTTCGAGAATATTGGCCAAGCTCAAAATGACTAGAATAATAATAACTGGGCGAATGGCAGGCAGCGTAACATGCCACATCTGCTTTAATTTATTTGCTCCGTCAATCCGCGCTGCTTCATACAGATCTGCACTTACACCAGCTATTGCGGCAAGGTAAATGATCGTCCCCCAGCCTACTTCTTTGTAAATATCGCTTAGCACCAGCACAGAACGGAAATAACGTACGTCACCAAGGAAATCGATTGGTGTTCCTCCGAAGTTGCGAATGATGACATTCACCATGCCGTCCACTGGATTCAAGAAAGTGATAATAATGCCCGAGAAAATAACCCAGGAAATAAAATGCGGCAAATATATAATGGACTGCGCTATTCGTTTGAACACAACGTTTTTAAGCCCATTCAGCAGCAGCGACAAGATGATTGGCAGCGAGAACGATGCCGCTAGTTTATAGAGACTTATGACAATCGTATTCGTTAATACCTCGGTAAAATCAGGCGAACGAAACAGCCGCTGGAACTGATCAAATCCGACCCACTCACTTCCGCCGATGCCTTTGTAGATGTTGTAATCCTGGAAGGCGATCACAACACCATACATCGGACCGTAACGAAAGAGGAGAATGAGCAGCAGCCCGGGCAGCAGCAGTAGGTACAGGTATTTGTCCCGCATGATATCTTTTAGCAGTGTGCCCTTCAGCTTCAAGCTATGTCTGGTTGGCTTCGTCATTACAAGCTCTGCTTGTTGCTCCATGACTTCTCTCCTTTCTCATGCCGCACTTACTTGTAAGGAACAATATTTGCTTCATACCATGCATCGTAGGCCGTACGTTCTTCCTGCTGCGTGTTGAACAAGTTAACTGCTTCCTCATCAATCTGCTTGCCGCCAAGCTTCAAATATTGCTTCTCGAAATCGTCAAATGCAGATACCGGTGTTTTGCCTGTGATGATTCCCCAGAACAGTTCATCACGAACTTTCTTAATATCTGCCGAATATTTATCCCATTCAGGACGGTCAATCGCTTTGAACACGACAATCTTGTCGCGCATTGGCTGCGAAGTCTCGATCTTCTTCGTGAACATCTCCGTTACTTCAGGTGTATTCTTAATGTTTGCTGCGTCCTTACGCTGCATGATCCAGCCAAAGTTGCCAAGTCCAAGCTTGCTGCCTTCTTCTGGTTGAATAGTTGGCACGAACTCACCATTGTTCATCGTGTAATGCTCGCCTTCTTTACCAAATGCAAGCTGCTTGAACACTTCAGGCTTCGCCATTGTATCGAGCACTTGAACAGCACTGTCGGTATCGATCGTGTCGGTTACAATAAGGTAGCACCAGCCGATCTGTGCATCCGGCATATCGGAGCTGAAGCCATCCGGTCCTTGGATTGGATCAATTGAGATATACTCACCTGTAGGATTCAGCTTCTTGAACGAGATCGTTGTCGAGTTGCCTGGATTGAAATAATCGACCCAACGATAGAAGGAACCTACTTTACCAGAAGCAAAAATGTCATTAACCTTGCCATCATCATTGTTCGCACTCGTTGTCATTCGCGGATCAAGTACACCTTCTTTGTACAAGCCTTGAAGCAATTCAAGCACAGTTTTCACTTGCGGCATGAGTGCACCAAACTTGATTGAACCATCATCCTGCTTCATAAAGTTCTCCACATCAATGCCGTAAGCATAGAAGAACGGCGCAAGACTCCGGTAATAGTTATCGCCGGACAAGCCGTATGTATCGTTCTTGCCGTTCTTATCCGGATCATCCTTCGTAAATGCACGAAGTACGTTCACATATTCATCAAGTGTCTTTGGCTCTTGAAGACCGAGATTATCAAGCCAGTCTTTACGCAAAATCGTCGTCATATAGCTGGCTTCCGGCACGTCACCTGGAACTCTAAATATTTTTCCGCTCTTATCCCAGTGGTAGAACATCGTATCTTGTGTGTAATAATTCAAAATGTCTTTCCCGTATTTTTGCAGCGATGGCGTCAGATCCTGGGCAATCCCCGCTTCCACCCATTTCGAGAATTCCTTCGTATCGCCAGTCCATAAAATATTAGGCCGCGTATCTTTCGCACTCATCATAAGGTTGATCTTCGTATTCAGCTCTGACCAGTCAGGGAGGAAGATTGGCTGAACGTCCACCTTCCGGTTCATCGCCTTCGACAACTCTTCTTCAAGCGTATGCTCCGCCCACGAATCCGGCGTTTTGGAACCTGCCATCAGCGTCATGGTAACGTTGAGAGGTTCCGATGAAACTGTTTCTGTATTCGATGTCGCATTGGATGTCGTATTCGTCGCCTTCTTATTCTCAGCATCGGATTTGGTGTTTTCGTTTCCGTTTGAACATGCTGCCACTGCCATTATTGCGGCCAGAGAAACGGCCAGCATTGTTCTCTGCATCGTTTTATTCAAGTCGATAACCCCCAAAAGATTAGTAAAGGTAAGCGCGACATCGCATTTCAACATTTTCAACAAGAATACGCTTACATTCCCAAAAAGAGTATATCCTAACGATTCAACAATTGTAAACATTTAAATTTAATTTAATTAAAAATAATTTTAAAATCGTTTTCCGTAGGACATTTATCCTGATTAAATCCCTAAATATCTGTGTTTAGGACTTCCGGAATACCTTCAAATACAAATAGAACCATCAGTAAACCCCTGAATTTGTTTAATTTTGTTGAAATTTATAACCTATTTTTTTTAGCACTAAACTGCTGACACATACCGATGCGAACTGCCCAGCCCAGCCTCTCCCCTCGTGCTTACCGCAAGCTGGAGTAGAAAAATAAAAATGGCTGAGCAGGTTTGATCCTGTTCAGCCATTTTTATTTTAGATACGCGATATACTCGTATGCTGTTGTTCCATATACACTTTTAAAATGCTTATTCAGATGAGTCAAATCAACAAAACCGCAGGCAGCTACAGCAGAATAAATGTCTTTGCTTTGTTCAATGACCTGCTTGGCATGTTCAACCTTGCAGTTAAGAAAATACTGGTAGGGTGAAATTCCTGTCTGAGCCTTGAATAAACGAATAAATTGATATTTGGACAGCTGAAGCTCCTTGCATATCTCATCCAGCTTCAGAACATGCTCCAAATCGGCATGAATCATATCCTTGGCTTTTCGGATTAACACATGATCTTTCCTCATGTAGTCTGTTGAAAGACTGGAGTGATCAAGGCGATCGGTGAGTGACAGGAATAATTCACTGCACAAAGCCTCATCTTTTTCGTTTAATATGGCATTGGACAGATTTAATACTTTTTGTTCAAGCATTCGGTCATACACGACAGGACTTGTGAAACGCATGATATCCTTCTTCTCCATTACTTGTAACAACAGCTCAGGATCAATATAAAGCATCACATAATCAAGCCCTGATTTATCATGTGCCATTCCGTCATGAGTCTGTTCCGGGTGAAACAGCATAATGCCATTCTTATGGGATAATTGCAGACTGCCGTCCAAATGATAATGTTGAATACCACGTAAGGTGACCCCTATCGCGTACTCCTTGTGTGCATGCTTCTTATACTTGAACTCCGTCATACTTGCTGATAACGCCGTAATACCTGCCGATTTCTTATATATAAATTTCTCCATCTTGCACCTCTGCATATGCTTACCTATTCCCATATCATAATGGCTGCGTAAGCTAAAAATAAAGCCATGATCAGATTCGCCGCCGTTTGATGCTTGTGTAAAAACTCCTTAAATACGGCACCAAACACAACCCAGSTAATAAAAGCAGAAAATCCGATTAACGTTATCCCTGCGATATAGACGGTAACCATTGGGATCCCGGCATAAGGTATGATAAAAGTTGGAATAACGGTCAAGGCGAACAATACGGTCTTGGGATTTAGAAACTGCAGCACAAAGCCGGATCGGAAGGTTGCCGCTTGGTTTACCGCTGCTTGTGAAGTATTCTTCTTAATCATTCGATACGCAAGATAAACCATATACAGGCTTCCTGTTAATTGCATGAACACCAGGATCTTAGGCAGCACTGTCATGAGCATCGTATTCAAAGCAGCAGAGAGAACAAGCAATAAACAAAAACCAATTGCCGAGCCATACGAGAATTTCATCGCTTTCTTCGCTCCGGCATTGGTCGCCGTAGACAAGATGAGTATATTCGTAGGCCCGGGTGTAAACGTAGCAATCATACAGTAAAGAAAAAAGGATGTCATATCCATGAGAAGCCGCTCCTTTCATGCTCTCCTCATACCCTACATCCGAAAAGGAATTGCCTATAGTACATTATTGCAGATGTTCCTCTAGCATGAAAATAGGCCCAAACGTGTGACACTGTTTGGGCCTTCCTAAACGAACTGCCATATTACCTTATTTCACAGAGGCTTCGTTCTCCTCAATAATGACAAAACCCCAGCGGTCTAACTCGACTGGCTCACCCGGCAGGATATTCCGGCCAGACAATAGCTCTATCCCGCTCCTATGGGGATACGAGAAAGACTTCGATTGACTTGAGTAGTTAAAGTAATACCGGATGGTCTTACCCGCTTCATTTACTCCCGACTTAACGATTAACGGGAAACGAAGCTCTTGATCCAGGTCATATAACCCTGCAGCCTTACAGGCCCTCTCTAATACTTTCCCCGCAACCTCTGGACTTGGCACATAACCGATGTAAGTGGCTGTACCACGACCATACTTGTTTTCCGTTATGGCTGCATAAGTCCCCCAGTGAGGGTGATCATACCAGGCGAGCACCTCCGCTGTTGTTGGTGTAAGGAGCTCCATCCAGACCTTAACTTGATTAAACTCCTCTTCAACTTCAAAAGGATTCCCCTTAAGCGAAACCTTGTTGGGCTCTACGAACTGACTATATTGAATGCCGCATGCCTTTTGTATTATACCCGGCTGAATGCCCGTTCGGACCTGAATATGCTCGTTAGCAAACCCGCTCTTAAACGTATAAACCACATGGCCGCCCGACTCCACATATTGATTTAACTTCTCCAGGAGATCATCTGAAGCTGCATACAGTGCTGGAACAACAATCAGATCATAGTTCTTGAACCTGTCATAAGAGCTTGGGTGCAGCAAGTCACAGCCTATATTCATTTCATATAACCGATCATAGAGAAGACGAACAATTTCGTTATAACGCACTTCGCCTCCAGGCAGCTTGAACCATTCGATTGCGGTTAACGCCTCGTTACTGACAAGCATTGCAGCCCGGTTTTCTTTTTTCAAATTAACTAGGTTAGCAGACAGTTTCTTAAAATCTCGTCCAATCGTTACCGCTTCTTCGTATGTTGGATTGCTTCTCAGATCATGACTCAGGAGGCCCTTCCAATAGGTTTCAATAGAGTTATGAATCGAATGCCAATGCCAATAAGCGACCATATTAGCCCCTGAAGCGAGATGGCTGAAAGCTTGAAGCCGAAGCTGACCAGGATAAGGGGTCCAATTCGGAAAGGCCTGCGCTTGTGTCTCGATCACGAAATAGTTATTCCCCTTAAGAGAACGAGTAGAGTCGCCTCCAAAGGAGATTTCCTTCCCTGTCAGCTCGTCCTGAGAGGGATGATAGATATCGACACCAGCAATATCGAGTGCCTTTGCCGCTTCGAAGTGGTCTACATCCTTCTGGACACCAAACGAATATCCGCGCCAATCAAAGTCGAAGTTATGTGTCACGAACTGATCAGGCTGTTTATATTCATTCACAATGGATACTTGCCAAGCTAAGAAATCAGTAACCAGCTGACGTTGGAATCGGGAAAATTCTGCACCAAGACTGCCATTAATCGTACCTACAGCCGAAGGGAAGTCCTCCCAGCTATTAATTCGGTTACTCCAGTAGTCAAGGCCAAATTCCTTGTTCAGCTGCTCCACTGTACCAAATTTGTCTTTCATATATTTAATGAACCGATGCTGAACATTAGCTCCACTGGTCCCGTAGTGCTTTGTTTCGTTATCTACCTGATACCCAATTACAGCGGGATGCTTGCATACTCGCCCAATCAGCTTACGAATGATTCTTTCTGAATAAAAGAGATACTTCGGATTAGAGATATCCATGATCTGCCTTGCCCCATAACGCCCTGGCCCACTTGATGTCTCTGCCAGTACATCCGGATGCTCCTTAACCATCCATGTTGGCACAGCATACGTTGGCGTTCCGACGATAACATGAATTCCCGCTTCATACATTGCATCTAGGACACGATCAACACTAGTAAAATCGAAGATCCCATTTTGAGGCTCATGGGTACTCCATGTCGACTCTGCAATACGGACAAGATTAATGCCGGCAGCCTTCATCATTCGAATATCTTCTTCCAGTCTCTCATAAGGCATATATTCGTCGTAGTAAGCCACACCATAGTATAATTGCTGCATTTTTGAGCTCTCCTCTTATTTAAGTAAAGTAAACTCTCACCTTCATTTTAGAGGACGGGCTGACTTGTTTAAACGACAAAAAGATGCGACCTGTATCAAAATATTGTCATCCAACCTTTAAAAGACAGCTAAATTTCAAACACTCATAACCAATTAAGATTAAAATCTTGCTAATCATTTCGGATCACAAACTCAACCATGACTAAAAACTCTCTTTAACGGTCGAATAACCAAACTAATGATTAATAGCAATACTCCGATTTCAATTGCATGATCCGCCATATTGAGCACACCGTTACCGGAACGTGACACTAAAAAATCAGTGACCTCCCCAAACAACAGACGATCAATGCCATTTCCAGCCGCTCCCCCTACCAGGAAAGCCAAGCTAATCTCGATCGTTTTCCCATTAATCATCCCTTTTCTTCGATTGTAGATCACAACCACAATAAACAGGACAGCTAAGACCCCAAAGAGACGACCATAACCTTGAAAATGGCTTCCAGCCATCCCACTGTTCTCAATATGAGTCATTGGAACACCCCACAGGGAGTAGGTTTCGTCAATCTTTACGTGAATACGGATTAAAATTTTTGATAGTTGATCAACTAATACAACAAATGCTGCAATGATATAAAAAAGCATATACTTCTCGCCTTTCCTCGTTGATTTACCCCACAATTTTATACCTCTATTCCTCTTAATGATATCATAATCTCTTAACTCGATTGACTGTTCAGCAATCCTAGGCTACAAATCCAGCGCAACAGCGTTTAAGCGTATGCAACGCATAGGAGATACAGTTACCATGATACCGCGCACTCCGCATGTTGGATTTCATCCAGTATAATCGCTCCTTGTATCTAGCCCCTGCCCCTCTGTTGGATTCCATCCAACAGAATCGGGCTAATACCTTGACTACTGGGCGAGTGGAGCTCCTTTCACTGTATTAAATCCAACATAGGGGGCTACGTGACGTCTCTAAACGCTGTTACGTTGGACGAAATCCAACGTAACAGCGTTTAGCTTATGTGACGCATAGGAGGATGCAGCAAAGTAAAAAGAGACATCCGCTTCCCAAATAAGAGGAAACGAATGTCTCTTTTCTAAAGTCTAATTATTGTCTGCTGATTACTCCTCTACCTGTTCAGGAGCTTCTGAATTCGCTGCCTGCCCAAACACTTTAAACTCCCATAACGAATAGCCGTACATCGTCCCTCTGGATGTGCCGTACATCCTTACATATCTGGCCTCGGTTTCGTCGAAATTGACGATATCGGTACCACCATCTCCGGAAGTCGTGGTGTAGACATCGGTCCAATTCTGCCCGTCATTCGACACTTGAATTTGATAGCCCTTGCCATAAGCCGCCTCCCATTCCAGTCTAACTCGGCTGATTAGTCTCGGAGCGCCGAGATCAACCTGAATCCACTGCGGATCCGAGGAGTCAGATGCCCATCGTGTTTGGCTGTTTCCATCATTGCCATCAACAGCTTGGTGTGCACTCTCCGAGGAAGAAGCAGTAATTGCTTTTCCTTTAGCTAGTTCAATGATTTCCGGACCTGTTGGCGGTGTCAAGTTCAGCACCGGGTTAGCAAGGTCAAGCTTATACATCATCTGATTATAGTTGTAACGCGGCATAGCCGGAGCGTCCGTAAACGTATTGGTAAAGGTTGCCTCGAAATAGAGGTAACGGCCTTCGTCCTTGATATAATATTCATGCTGGGAAGGATTATAGAAGGAGTACTCGTTGTGGGTAATTATTTTTTTCGCGACCTTCCATGGTCCGTTGGGAGCAGGTGCTTCCGCAAACCAGAGTTCGCCGAGCAACGAGGTCTTGCCGAATTTCTCCTGACCAATCATCACATAGCTGTGGCGGTATTCATTCCATTCAACGGAGCTTTGAGCGATTTGAACGTCGTCTCCTGAATCCACGTCTTTCAGTTGGAAATAACGCTCATCATCTGCATGGAGAACACCAAGTCCAATTAGCTCTTTCTCCTGTTCCTGTGTAAGCATTTGCGTGTTTTTCTTCCAACCCCATACCAGCTTGCCATCAGCATCACGCTCAAGCTGTGTGTTTACCCCGGCATAAGTCGTCCCTGGCGCAAGCGGGGTAAAATACTCATATTGGGTGTAATCTACAATGGCATCCATCTTCGCTTCAACCCGAATATTCGGATACTCGTGCTGTGTGAAAATATAATACCCTTTGCCGCCATCCTCATAATACGTTCCTTGCCCGCCCATTCCCGCGTAACGCCAGTCGCTGACACCAGGGAATTGGACCAGCTGCTCAAACTCTTGCTTCTCATCATTAAAGATCAGAATACCAAACGAATGAGGGTTAGGATCATGTGTGCTGTAAGCAGCCAGCAGCCGTTCTTCACCGCTATCGTCCTGTACCGTCATTAGTCCAAAAACCCAAGCGATGTTCGCTCCATCGGATAGAGGCGGAACGAGACTTTTCACAAAGCCGTCCTCACGTGTAATATAGTCGAGATCTACACCAACATCGAGATCCAGACCTTGGCTAGGGAGCTTCGAGGTGGCACCTGTCACACGGAAATTTCCTAGTGGATAGGAAGGCCGATCCGTATCGCCCCAGAACCAGTACAGCTTATCCTTGTATTTGATCGTCTGAACCGAATCCTGACCCATGACCTTCCCGTTAAGAAGCGGCTCTTCGATTGGAGTTGTCTCACCAAGCATAACACTGTCCCTGTAAATCCCTTGCCCGGTTACCCGGTACAGCCGTTCAGCGATATTAATCCGGTTCATCTGAATCGTCACGTTCCCGCCAGGCGTCACATTAACCGCTTGACCACGATAGCCGAACATGTCCGTTGGCACTTCATACCCGCTGCTGGACAGATGAAAAAAGACGGTTTCATTCATAAGCCCCGGCTCGTCAAAAGCAACATTACCGGCACTATCCGTATAGAAGCTGATGTTGTTGGTTGTCCTCAGCTCCACGGCCGGAATGCCTCTGCCCGTCTCGGCGTCCACGACGTGAATTTTGAACAGCTGCTGATTATAAACCTGGCTTTGTGTTGGCTTTCCAACAAGATTACCATCCACTGCGCTTGCCGATGCGAAAGTACCGGGAATTATGGCCACTGCAAGCATAACTCCCGCCATTATTCCAGATGCTTTGCGAAAATGAAATCTCATGTGTTATCTCCTCCAATCAAGATTTATTAGGTATTCTGGGGCGTTCCRTACACTTCGAAATCCAGCACAGAATAGCCATGAGAACTTCCGCTTGATGTTCCGTATAGCCGTATATATCTTGCCTTTGTGTCCTTAAGCTTTATCTCGTCAACACCACCATCACTTTTTTTCGTGCTGTACAGATCGGTCCATTTCACTCCATCGTTCGAAGATTGAATCTGGTATGCTTTGCCGTACGCAGTCCCCCATTTCAACACCACTCGCTGAATAAGGCTTGGAGCACCAAGATCAACCTTCAGCCATTGCGGATTATTTTTTGAGTCAGAAGTCCACTGTGTCGCAGAATTACCGTCAATAGCGAGATTGGCCTGATGATCCTTCTCATACGAAGAAGAGGTAATGGCTTTGCTTTTTGCCAAATCACTCACTACCGGCGTAAGCCCCAGCTTGGGATTGGCAAGATCAAGCTTATACATCATCTGATTGTAGTTATAGCGCGGCGTTGGTTCACTGTCCGTGAAAGTATTCGTGTAAGTGGCTTCTAGGTAAATGTATCTGCCGCCGGCTTTATCGAAAAACTCATCGTGAGCCGGGTTATAGAAGGTGTAGTTGTCATGTGTAATGATTTTTTTAGCAGTTGTCCAAGGCCCCTGCGGCGCTGGTGCCTCCGCGAACCACATTTCGCCAAGTCCTGATGTACTTCCGCCCATTTGCTGCCCAAACATCACATACTTCTGGCGGTAATCATTCCATTCAACGGAGCTGCCTGCTAACGTTACGTCAGCGCCAGTATCCACATCCTTCAGCTGGTAATAACGTGTATCGTTTGCCTTAATTAATCCCAGGCTGATGAGCTCCTTCTCCTGATCCTGCTTCAGCGGTGGAGTATTCTTTTTCCAGCCCCATACGAGCTTACCCGCTGCGTCCCGTTCAAGCTGTGTATTTGCACCGTTATATGTCGTTCCCGGTTTGAGCGCCGTGAAAGACTCATATTTCGTATAGTCCTTAATCGCATCATAAGTCGCCGGCACTCGAAGATTTGGCATCCGATGCTCAGTGAATATCCAATACCCTTTGCCATTCTCCTTATAGTAGCTCGCTTGACCACCCGGATGGCGCCAGTCGTTCTTGTCGGGGAATTGGACAAGCTGCTCGAACTGCTCCGTCTGATCGTTGAACTGGAGAATCCCAAAAGCGGACAGATCCGGATTATGCGTGCTGTAGCCGGCAAGCAGCCGCTCCTTTCCGCTTGCGTCCTTAGCCGTCATTAAACCAAATACCCACGCAATATTCGCCCCATCAGACAGAGAAGGAACAAGACTTTTGACGAAGCCATCCTCTTGCGTGAAGTAATCTAAATCAACACCTACATCTGGATCGAGTCCGCCTTGCCCGGGCAGCTTCGAGGTAGCCCCTGTAACACGGAAATTCCCCAGCGGATAAGCTACACGATCCGTATCCCCCCAGAACCAATACAGCTTGCCCTTGTATTTGATCGTCTGAACGGAATCCTGACCCATGACCTTCCCGTTCAAAAGCGGCTCTTCAATCGGCGGTGTCTTGCCAAGCAATATGCTATCCCGGTAAATACCCTGACCGGTCAAGCGATACAGCCGCTCGGCGATATTCACCCGCTCCATCGTCAGCTTAATACTTCCTCCTGGTGTCACCTCAACGGCCTGCCCATAGTATCCGAACATATCCTGGGGCACCTTATAGCCGTCACTAGACAGATGAAAAAATACGGTATCATTCATTAGTCCGACTTCTTTGAACGCGACATATCCTGCACTGTCTGTATAGTAAATCATATTGTTCGTTGTTCTCAGCTCTACTGCCGGAATGCCTCGTCCGGTCTCTGAATCAACGACTTGAATGCTGAAAGGCTGCTCGTTATAGGCCTGGCTAGATACGGATACAGGTGCGGCTGTGTCCGCCGCCATCGTACTCGGGAATACAGCCAAGCTCAGCAGGATTGAGGCTACGATCCCGGATGTTCTCCGAAACTTCAATTGCATACGTTATAATCCTCCGCTTCATATAATGTCCCTATCTCATCTCATCATCTATGATGTCAGAATGAACCTCCTCATGCTTCTCCTAATCGCTCACAACACTAGATCATCGCATCACCTCCTTAAGCATTTCAAATAAATAAAGCGCTTACATTACTGTTGTAAACCAACTATTTTCACGAAAAAGAGCAGCATGCTGTCGGCAAACTGCTCCTCATTTTCGTGAACTACTTCTACTGCTCTTGCAGATTAAAAGCCGTTCCTATGAAAAAACGCTAGGCTGATCGCTGCACTCTCCAGTGATGATGAGGAGAATGTTTTAATTAATCCCGATATGCGCAGATGGTGCCAGCAAATCAAGCTCATCGAGGAGTGCCCTGACTTCCTTGGCAGGTGTATCGTAAAATCCAGCAAATTCAATCGCTTTATACCCCAGCTGTGCCGCTTTTCGAATAGTACCCATAAAGTCTTTCTCGGTTAAATCACGCAGAGTATATAGTTGAAGCCCAACAATTGGTTTGACCATAATCTCTCACTCCCATCTGTAAGAAACTATATGAATTACTTGGTTGCACGCGCTGCAGCATCGTTGTAGATCTGCAGTACTTTATCGATATCGCCCATTTTCTTCAACTTATCCGTAAATTTGGACCAGTCTTCAAAGCTGGATTTGCCCGATACAAATTTAGCCTGTTCTTCCGTTACAAAGGTTTTAACCGGGTTCATAATTTCGGAAATCTTCTGGCTTTCGTCCTGTGTAAATTGAATGCTAGGCTCACTATAGGAAGAAGGAACATAATCATTATTAGGCATTGGCAAGCTTGTCAGATAAGGCGATTTCTCAATAGGAACCTCTTCATATTTGCCATTGAAGTAGGTGTAATCCTTCGCTGCGAAGTCTACGAAGGCTTTGGAATCGTTAACCATTTGCAGACCAGGGTTATAGTTTTTACTTGCACGGATTCCGTACTTATCGCCTACTAACCATGGATCCGGTGCCGTTTTAAATTCATCATTAAAGGTTTGGACACCATCTGCTCCAACTGTATATGTCGTTCCTTCAAGCCCCCAAGTAACCATGTTGATAATCTTGTCTGTGTATTGATAGTCAACAAGCTTGATCAGATCCTCCGGAACTTTTGTTTTGGCATTGATACAGAACTGAGCCCAGCCCAGATCAGGCGTATTGCCGTTTGCAACCTCCTGCCACGATTTGCCGTAATCCGGGTTATCCGGGTAGAGAGTTACCGCGAAAACTTTTCCATCATTTACGGTTCTCGTATATTCGGCTGGAGTCGTAAACCATTGGGTTAGCCAAATATAGTTATCGCCATTCAAAGCTTTACGTTTAAGCGTATCATCCGTATCGATGGTATACTCTGGATCCAGAAGCTTCTCCGCATAAAGCTTATTGGCAAATTGCAGAGCATCCCTATATCCGTCCTCAAGAACACCATAAACATATTTGCTGCCATTCCAATAAATATCATCCTTTACATGATCCGCAGCAAATAAGGAGCGTAAGCTGTTCCATCTTGTAGCAATCGGATATTTATCCGGGTACAGCTCTTTCAGTTTCTTAGCAGCCTGGTAAACATCATCCCATGTTTCAGGAATTTTAATATTATTTTGCTGGAAAAGATCATAACGGTACGAGGATGTATTTTGAATCAGCATGCCTTTATCAGCTGGGTACCTTGGCGTTGACGTTTCTTTAAAGGTATACATTTTGCCCTCGGCATTCGTTACACGCGTCAGACCATTCTTAACCTTGCTCAAATAATTCATATAGTTCGGCATAAGATCCTTGTACTGACTTAACTCCAGGATCTGACCTTGCTCTGCCATTTCAGTCGTATCGTAAAACAATGGAGTGACGAAGAAGTCCGGCAGATCATTACTAGCAATCATTAATTTCAGCTTTTCATCGTATTCGGAGGACGGAATATAGTTGAAGTCAATATTAACCTTCCTGCCCATATACGCTTCCATTTCCTTCTGCCATTCTTTACCCATCATACTGTTCTCGTTATCTACACCATTAGATGGCAGCGCTACCGAAAAGCTCAAAGGCTTGCTATCTGTCGCACCTGTATTCGAACTAGTATCTGGTACGTTAGTATTATTCGTATTATTGGTACAGCCTGCTACTGTGAGAGCCAACATGGAAGCTAAAAGCAAAGACGTGGTCTTTCTTTTCATACAAACCCCTCCTGTATAATTATTGGTTTACAGCATGAAATGAGGCTTACTAGATACAACGCGGTGCTATCACCTCCCAAGTAGAATTCCCATTACTACAGTGCCTACCATTCCCCTAACCCTTAATCGAACCAACCAGCACCCCTTTTGTGAAATGCTTCTGGAAGAACGGGTAGATACACATGATGGGGAACATCGTAATAATGATGACGCTCATTCGTACAGCCTGAGGATCAAGAGAATCCCCCGCCTGATTAATCGCAACGTTGCCAGCGCCAACCCTTCCTGCAATAGCATTGGTATCCATGGTGAACAAATAGTTTCTTAATACCATCTGCAGCGGATATTTATCCTGATCCTGGAGATAAACTAATGCCTCAAACCAGCTGTTCCAGCTTCCTACAAGTCCAAATAAAGCAAACGTAGCAAGCAGTGCTTTCGATAAAGGCAGAATGATTCGGAACAGGACAACAAGATCATTGGCTCCATCCATTAAGGCCGATTCCTTAAGCTCGGATGGAATATTCATGAAAAAGGTTCGAAATAGAAAGACGTTGTATGCTCCAATGGCACCTGGAAGAATCATGACCCACACCGTATCTAGTAAATGCATGCTTCGCATCAGCAAATAAGTAGGAATCAAGCCTCCGCCAAAGAACATGGTAATCATAAGAAAGATCGTCAGAAATTTTTTTCCGACAAACCCCTGAACCGTAAGCGGGTACGCAAACAAGGATGTGAATAGCAGCATGAGACCCGTAGAGCCTACAGCATAAAGAATGGAGTTGATATAACCCTTAAATATAAAGGGGTCCTTGAATACGGTTGTATATGCTTCAATATTGAAGCCTTTAGGCCAGACGGTCACACTGCCTGAAGAGATGAATCGGGAGCTGCTCACAGACGTCGCTATAATGTTCAGGATTGGATACAGCACAGCGACCAGAATCATCAGCATGATAAGAATGTTAACCGTGTCAAAAGCTCTGGAACCAAAGCTCATCTTTTTCATTGCTTCTCATCTCCTAGAACAAACTTGTATCTGAAACCTTACGACTGATCCAGTTGGTCAGATACAGAACAATGAAGGATATAACGGACATGAACAAGCCAATAGCCGTCGTGTACTCATATTGCGCTCCCAATATCCCCTGTCGGTATACGTAGGAGCCTATGACATCCGCCACGCTGTACGTTTCAGGCGAATAGAGCAATATAATTTTTTGGAAGTCTGTCCCGAGTACTCCGCCAACAGCGAAGATAAGCAGGATAACGGTTGTAGATCGTAATGAGGGCCATGTGATATGTACAATTTTCTTCCACCGATTGGCGCCGTCCACTTCCGCTACATCATAAAGGGTAGGATCGATACCGCTTAACGCAGCCAGGTAGATGATCGTACCGAAACCAATCCCTTGCCATATGCCCGATGAAATGAAGATGGTTCTGAAATAATCTGGTTCGAGCAGAAACATGATGGGCGATCCGCCAAAAAATGAAATGATATCATTAAAAAGTCCGTCTCTCGCCGTAAACTCCTTGATCATACCGGCAACGATAACAACCGAAATAAAATGTGGGAAATAAGAAACCGTTTGTACAACTTTTTTAAACCTTTTGTTTCGCAGTTCGTTAAATAGTAAAGCTAGAATGATTGGAGCAGGGAAAGACCAGAACAACGTAAATACCCCTAACAATAAAGTGTTCTTGAGCACCCTGAACGCCATCGGATCATGAAAGAAAGTGTTAAAGTATTTAAATCCAACCCATGGGCTATCCATTATTCCTTTAGCCGCACTATAATCTTTAAACGCAATTAGAATGCCGTACATTGGAAAGTAGCAAAAGATTAAGACAGTCAGAAAACCCGGTAAAACCATCAAGTAAAGATATCGATGTCTCATGATCCGCGACCATAAGCTTCTATTGGTTGTCTCCAAAAAAACACCCCTTCAAAATCCTTTTTTTTCAAATTAGTATACCAACTAACCATTTTTCGACTGCAATTTTAAGCCATACAGATAAAATTCACCTCTACTGCGATACTTTAGTTGGAAAAGTTAGGAAACTAACTGGATTGGAAGCGTATTCAATTTTGAGCCAGAATAAGATGCCTCCTGCACGATATCCAAGTGATGACAAGCAAACCCACATGATTTAAGTATAGAAAGGAGCATGGCCACTAAGGGATGCGATTCAATAGGAACGGCTTATCTCCCCCTCCCAATCTTATTATACTATGTTAAAATTAACACATACTTTTTGAGACGTCAATACAGTTTTTATCCTACATTTTCCTATTATTTAAGTTAAAGTTAGTATAGGTTAGTATGCCAACCCTTTAACATAGGCTAAAAGCCCGATTCGACGACGAATCAGGCTCCTCACATTTTGTCACGCATCATTCTACCGAATTGCCGAAATCGATAAGGCGTCATATGATGTCTTCTTTTGAATAACTCATAGAAATAGCTGACATTCTCAAGACCGGTGTCCAAGCTAATATCCAGGATGTCCATATCCGAGTTAAGCAGCAAATTCTCAGCGTAAGACACTCGCAGTTCATTAATGAATTGCGTAGGTGAGGTCTTCAGATGCAGCTTAAACATTCTGCACAAATAAGCATGTGATTTGCCTGACAATTGGAGTAAGGCTGATGTTCCCCTTGTAAAATGCTCTTTTTTCCTCATCTCCGAGCAAAGCGCCAGAAACCAATCCGGTTGTCCATAAGGATTATCCTTTTCAACTGTAATCCTTATATAACGGGAGAATAAATCCGTCAGCAAAGCCCTCACCTCTGCTTTGACAACCAGCTTCTCGTCCGAAGGAGTTACATTCATCTGGTCGAGCCGGTAACGCACATATTCCTTTTCCGTCTTGGACAACAGGATTGTTGGGGGTAATTCCGGTTCAAACAGTTTTTCACTTGGAAATCCAGCCCCTAAGAAAGTGAACAGCTCATCAATAACCTCTTTATAAAAAGAAAGATTAATGAACTGGCAGTCCCCTTCATTCGATTGCTCATAGCAATGAACATCCCGGTCGCGTATGAACACAAGCGTATTCTCCTGCAGGAGCTGTCGCGTGCCGTTAATCACGTGAACAACACTGCCTTTTAAGATAAGAAACAGCTCAAAAAAATCATGGGTATGCATACCAACTGTATCGTTAATGGAAGTGATTAACCGATAGTGAGCTTGAATTTCTGGGTCTATCCCATCTGCTGCAAGAAGCTTTAACATAGCTGCCACCTCCTGTTCTTTCGCATGTGGTTAAATACCATGTCAAAATACCATAAAATATATTAAATATAAACAAGATTTTATGTCCTTCCTTCTATTACGATTAGCCTGACTAGACAAACGACGGAAAGGAGATCTCGAGCAATGAATCTGATTGAACAACGTCAGTTATTCGAAGATAACAAACGCATTTATGAAAGCGCAAAGCTTAGCTTCCTAGGCATCCCTGGCTTCGACGTCTATAATCCATCAATTCCGTTCGAATGGAACGGTAAGCGCTATATATATGGCCGAGTAGAAAAACGAGAGGAATGGGCCCGCTCCTGGGTACGTTTGTTTGAACAAACCGGTCCGGATGAGTGGACTCTAGTTCCAGGCAGCATGATCTATCAGCTTGAAGATCCCTATATCAGCATGGTTGATAAGCAGCTTGTCCTAGGCGGCACGCATGTCCGTTACAACTTAGGACAATTGGATACGTTCTACGGTTATTTTTACAAAGGAACAGATCTTCAAGATCTTCTCTATTTCACCACGGGTCCGGATCGCATGAAGGATATCCGGCTAGTCCAGCTTACTCATAATAAAATCGGCGTATTCTCCAGACCGCGGAGTGAAGAAGTGCGTCAAAAATACGGCAGTGAATCTCTCATCGGCTTTACCGTCATCAACAGTCTTGATGAGCTGTCCTCGGAGATTATTGAGAACGCACCGCATATCCCTGGACTATTCCAGAAGGATGAATGGGGTGGCTGCAACCAAGCATACCTTCTAGAGAGCGGTAAAGTCGGTGTCATTGGACATATTTGTTATAGATCAGACGATGGTACGCTAGCCTATATGAATATGTCATTCGTATTGGATCCGCTAACCAATCACTTCACCGATCTTAAAATTATTGGCACTCGCCCTTGTTATCCTGAAGGACCTGCTAAAAAGTCTAATCTGACGGATTGTGCCTTTACAGCCGGCATCGAGATGCGGCCTGACGGCAGGGTCAATCTTTACAGCGGGATCGGTGATACCGAATCTGGCCGTATCGTCATTGATTACCCGTTCGAACAGGAAGGGCCCATCGTAACCTTCCCCCTATAACCTATGAAGCTCATATAAGAAAAGGAGAATTTTAAAATGGCGAAAACACAACGAATCGGAATTATCGGCAGCGGCGGAATTGCCGCTGCCCATGTAAGAGCTTATAAGCAGCTGGCTGATGTTGAGATTGTAGCGGTCGCCGATGTAATCTCCGGCAAAGCAGAAAGCTTCATTGATAAAGAGCAGCTGCATGGAGCAAGTCCCTTTGAAGATCACCGCAAGCTGCTGGAGCTTGATCTGGACGGCGTCAGCATTTGTACGCCAAACGCGTCGCACCATATTACAACGGTAGACGCTTTACGTGCCGGCAAAGCTGTACTGCTTGAAAAACCGATGTCCGTTACCTTGCAGGAAGCGATTGATATGGTCCATGCTTCCCAGGAATCCGGCAGCATGCTGACAATCGGCTTCCAACCTCGTTACGACCCTAATATGAAGGTCGTTAACGACATCGTCCAATCTGGTAAGTTGGGCAAGGTCTACTTTGTAGAGACTGGCGGCGGACGCAGACGCGGCATGCCGGGCGGTACCTTCATCCGCAAGGATCTGGCAGGTGCTGGTGCCATGGCAGACATCGGATGTTATTCCCTTGATATGGCACTGAATGCTCTTGGCTATCCAAAGCCGCTTACCGTATCGGCGTATACCTCCAATCATTTCGGCACCAATCCTACTTATCATCCGGAAGCAGCCAAATTCGATGTGGAGGATTTTGGAGTAGCGCTTGTCCGCTTTGAGAATGATCTGGTTCTGCAATTCAAAATCTCATGGGCTATGCACATGGATTCCCTCGGCTCCACGATGTTCCTTGGTACAGAAGGTGGTCTTAAAGTAAATCCTTTTGGTACAGGGAACTGGTCGGGCGTTTGGGATGGCCGTGTCGGCGATATGAAGCTGTTCCATGATTTCATGGGCAAGCAAACGGAGACTCCAATCCCTGTAACCAATTCGGATACCAACCTGTTCTTTGAGAAGGTTCGTGACTTCTCCGAGGCTGTACGGGAAGGCCGTCCCGCTCCTATTCCTGGAGAGCAGATCGTCATTCAGCAAGCGATTATCGACGGCGTACTCCGCTCCTCCGCTCTGAAGAGAGAAGTCGCTATCGAGCTGCCTTTCTGATCATTTAATAAATTCAAAATAAGATAATGGCGCCATTGGGAGAAATCCCGATGGCGCCATATTTGCTAGCCTTCCATTCGCTCCCATTCAAAGCCAAGAGCCTTAAGCACTGCCCGTGCAATAACCATATGGCCAGCCAAACCAGGATGCACACGATCAGAAGCGATTGCAGTAGGATGGATATATTTGAACTGCGAAGCAAATGCCGCTTGGATATCGACGAAATGGGCACCTGATCGCTCGGCAACTCTTTTAGCAGCCTGACCGAATTCATCCATCCGTTTGCGCATCCAATCTTCAGGATTTGGCTCCAAATAGAATGGCGTCATAAGGACAACTCCCTGAAGTCCTTGCAGCCCTTGCTGTGCTGATGTCACCAGCTCCTCCAAGGTTTGCTCATATTCCTCCAACAGAACATGCGATTCCGGAATAAACGGCTGATCAAATTGTCTCCATACATCATTGATACCAATCATAACAGTCAGCCAATCCGGTTTAAGATCTATCACATCCGTCTGCCATCTCGCTTTTAAATCGCGCACAGTATTACCGCCAATTCCCATATTGGTTACTCGGATAGACAGTTCCGGATAAGCAGTCGCAAGCAAAGCATCCACCAAGGCTACATAACCTTTGCCTACGCCCTGAAATAATCCTTCCCCTTGCGGAAATTTACGTTCGCAGTCGGTAATCGAATCACCAATCATCACAAGCCTTTGTCCTTGCCCAAGCTTCATCATTTAAACTACCTCCTTTGATTTAACAAGACGAATGGTCTTCACTTCAAATGGCCGGAATTGCAGATGAATTCGTTCATTAATGACAGGCAGCTCCGTTTGGTTATTTTCCAGCATATCGGTCTCAAACAGAGTGGAATAAGGCAGTCCGGCACGAAGGCCGCAAGACACCGAAGACCCTTTGCTTTCATATAGTCGTATAATCCAATCCCCAGTTCCATCTTCGGCAAGCTTAACCGTCTCTGCAATGATATTCGCCTGATCAACTTGGAGGAGAGATTGTTCGATCAGGCTGCTGGCTCCATGCAAAGTATACATTGGATAATTAAGTTCATAAGCTTCCTGAATGACCCGGCTGTCGTGAAACGTCCCGTCCCAGAATAGGAAGCCGTAAGTGAATTGTTGTGTGCCTTGATCAGATGTCTCGTCCGGATAGGACGGTGAACGAAGAAGTGTCATACTGATCGTTTGATCTTTTACCGCAACCCCATACTTACAGTCGTTTAACAGTGCAAAGCCACGGTTCGTCTCCGCTAGCGCGGTCCACTTATGCTGGCTTACCTCGAACCGGTCCGCATCATGCGGCCGGGAAGCGTGAGTAGGCCTGCGTACATAACCGAACTGAATCTCCTGCATGGATTCATTAGCATGAACATTAACCGGAAAATCAACACGCAGCATCTTATTCTTCTCATTCCACTCCACCGTTGTATGGAACTCAACTCTCCGGCTTCCGGAACGAATCCGGATATCCTGCACGATCGTCGATTGATGAAGCTTCCGTTCTATACGAACACTAGCAAAGAGTGGTCCATTAGCCGTGACCGTAATCTCAGCCTTGTCCTCCAGTGCAACTCTGGACGCTTGATAACGGCGATCAATCTCCCAGGCATCAAATGCGGAAGGCTGGTCCCGGTACATTGCTATAACGTTGCATGAATCCGCTGCCCACTCGGTACCCGTCTGCTTATCAACGATACTGATGAATTCACCTCGATCATTCATTTCAATAGCCAGATACTCATTTTCCAGGTGTGACTCGGTTGCCGTAACAGCTGAGGATGCGATTGTTGGCGCTAATTGATCTTCTTGGATGACGATATATGTCGACCAGCCCATAGCCGGTGACGCCAGCTCGGCATATAGGGTACCTTCATGCCTTTGTACCGACACCATCTTCCCCGAATGATCTGCTATCGCACGAACGCCATCCGGCAGGGCAACAAGCTCCTTCCTATCCCAGGAAAGCGAATTAAATACGGTTACACTTGCTGAATCTTTCCCTGCCAAAGAAGCTCTGACCTCGTCAGCCATTTCATGTATCGTCCCATGCAGCTTGGTCAGCTCAGCCTGTGCCTCTTCATGGACACGATGAATAGATGTACCCGGCAAAATATCATGGAAGTGATGCAATAACAGCTGCTTCCACAGATGGTCCATTTTCTCGTACGGATAAGCTTTTGTCTGAAGCAGCTCCGCCGCCGCACCCCATAATTCAACCTCGCGGAAGCCAATTTCCGTCTTACGATTCAACCGCTTTAGCTTCGCCTGAGTCGTATACGTCCCCCGGTGGGCAGGATAGTACAGCTCTCCAACGTATTTCGCATCCGGAATACCTCTCTCCACTTGATCTTCAAAATAATCAATTGGCGAGCCTTGTCTCGTCCGAGGCACACCTTCTAGATTTTCGAGCCGGCGCAGGAATTCCATATCATCCCGGTTAGCCCCGCCGCCACCGTCTCCATGTCCGAATTGCACGAGTCTGGATGAAATACCGTCCTTCTGCACACGGTCGTTCCACTGTCCGATTAGGAACGATGGATTAACCCGAATCGGATAATCGCCATAATCCAGCAGATGTGTCAAAATTTCCGACCCATCAATCCCCTCCCACATGAACGTGTTATATGGGAATGGATCTACCACATTTTCATAGGTCTGGAACATCTTCACCGATGCAAAATAGTAGATTCCGCAGCCTTTCATAATTTGCGGCATATTGCCGGAATAACCAAATACATCAGGCAGCCAAAGCATTTGGTTGTCCTTGCCGAACTCCTCCTGGAAGAACCGCTTGCCATGAAGGAACTGGCGAATCAAGCTTTCCCCGCCTGCTAGATTCGTATCGGACTCCACCCACATTCCCCCTTCAGGAATGATCCGCCCTTCTGCTACCCTCTGCTTGATGCGTGCATACATCTCCGGGTAAAGCTCCTTGGCCAGTTGGAACAAATAAGGTTGACTCTGAGTGAATTGATACTCTGGATATTCATCCATAAGTGCGAGCTGATTAGACATCGTACGGGCAATTTTCCGTCTCGTCTCTTCGATCGGCCACAGCCAGGCAATATCAAGATGAGACTGCCCCATTAGGAACAGGAGCGGTGATGTTGAACCGTTGACACATTCCAGGAGCGGCTGCATCAGGTCTCGGCAGAACTTCATATGATTTGCAAGCTCCTCCTCTTCCAGTCCGAAATCAACGGCGGCTATCACTTCCGTCAAACAACGGTTAATTTCCGCAGCCCGCAGCGAGTTGGCATCCGTGAACTTAAGAACCTGCCACAAGCATTCGAGGTCTATGAAAAACTGATAGACATCCTCTTCAAAAAGACATAAATACGACTCACCAAACACGGGCTGTTGGCCGGAATGACCTGCGTAGGCTTCAGCAACGAACTCGAATTGTTCACCTTCCCGGCTATTACGAGTCAATGTCACATCGTGATGCTGCATATCCATTGCACCGCTAACAACTCCGTTAATGTAGAGGGTCGCTTCCGAGCCAAAATCCGCAAGGATCACCAGTCGCTTACCCTCCGCTTCCTTCGGAGCAACAATGGTTGCACGCAGCCAGAGATACATCCAATTACTACCCCAATGTTCACCAGGATGTATTGGCTCGAACCCGTAATCACTAATCTCTGAATAGGAAAGGCGTTCATTCGTGATAAAACCGGTAAATTCGACAGACGATAATTTTCTATAAATCAACCTTTGCTTGGCCCTAAGCAGGTTTTCAAGTTGATACTGAATCTCTTTTCTCGTATTCAAATCCGGGTTCACATCCTATAGATTCGTCTTTGTTGTATCAAAAATTAGAAATTCGCAGTGTTGCAAGTCCATGACAAGGAAGCGTCAGGCTAACTTTAGATCTGCCGTCCGGCAAGATCATGCGCTGAAGCGCTTCTTTATGTTTTCCGTCAAGCTCAGCTGCAGTGACATCGCACGAATCGGCGCCAATCATAACCGAGAAGCTCGAACACTCTAAGCTCGAATTGTATAATCTTACGAGGATATCCTCACCATCCCGCTGCATGGAGCTGATTTCAATCGAAGGATCCGTAACCTGCAAAAGCGACATGTCTTGAGCGTTATTAGAAGATAACCGAATATGTACTGGCAGGAGTGGTTCTGTCCAACGCTGTGATTCCTGCGGAATGCCTGCGAGGTCCCAACGATCACTATGCGGCAAGATCGCGTAATGCATCTCTTGAACATCCTGAAGTGGTCGCTTACCCCACCAGAAGCCGCCTTCCCCGCTCCAGCCTAGTGTAAGAGCAAGCGGTTCATCTTCCCCATGCGAATAATCCGTCGTATGATCGGAGAAAATTGCGAGACCGCTATTGCTTTGCTCATCGTATACGTCCACCCAATTGAGGATGATATTATGCTTAATCTCATCCCAACGTTCATAGTAAGTATTCGAATGACGGCTTTCCGTTACATCAAAGGCGGAATTTTTATATAGTTTCCCGTTGCTAAGAGCAATCGGGAATCGAGCCTGCAGCTTAGAACGGGTATTATGATGGGATTTTCTGCGTTCAGTGCTTCGATTCTCTGGTGCGATTTCCCAAGGGTCACCAATCCAAGTATCGCTCTTAAAATGGAAACGTACATGGAAATCAATTGTTCGCCTGCCTTTGGCAACCGATAAAGTCGTTACATAATCGGTGTCTGCGAATGTCCCTTTCATCTCGATCACAACACGGAGCGGACCGTTTTCTTTTACATTTACAACAACAGGAGACTCCGTGCTGCTTGCCCATCGCGCTTCGGAGATGAGATAGCCCGTAAATTCATTAAACGGACGATCTGGAGAAGCGATTGAACGGTTTTGTTCCCGGTCAAATAACGCTGTAATGACACCGCCTCTTGTCGAGTCGATATGAATCTTATATAAATCGGTCGTGATTACGGCATGATCGTCATGTACAACAACACTCGCGTGGTTATCATCCTGTTTAGGGTAAGCATCTGTCTCAGAAGCAGCCTGCTTCAGATGCTCAATAACATAATCGCGGTAGCCCATTGCAGGAGGCTCTGCTTCAAAGAGCAGTTTACAAGCATAAAGAGAGCCATCCTCGGGGGATACCCGAGTCGGAACGATTTGACTAGGAATCTGCTTGCCTTCGGCGTCTTTCACAAGAATGAAATTCGTTAACCCGGCTGCCGGAATTTCAATTTCGACTAATTCCTTCCGCACGATGCCTGCTGTATTAAATACTCGAATGCCATATCCATGAGCTCCACTTCCATCATCATTTGATTCCGGACAAATACTGTCCATCGCCTGGTCACGAATCTCATTAGCAATCCGCTCAGCCATCCAACTTTGTGCTCCTGCCTGCCACGCCCATTGATCACGTCCAACTCTCGTTGTTGCACAAATCCAGGCATCATGATGCTGGGACAAGAGCAATTGATCCCAAGCTTCTCGAAGCTTATCCGTTGGATAAGAGTAGCCGCCTAACATACTAGCAATAGAGGCCAGCTTCTCTGCCGCAAGGACCGCTTGCTCTGCCGAACGCACCTCTCGCGACATCCTTTGTAGAGTCCCTTCACCCCAAGGCAATGTACAACGGATATCCTCCTGAGTGAAATGCCATTCTTCGGAGGGCTTCGCCGCAATTTCATCTATATATTCGCGCCACGTGACATTTTGAATATAATCCGCTTCAAGCCACGGCCTCGCCTGCCAACCCAGATCCTGCAGGAAGCTGCCAACGGGATTTGTTATCCCTTGCGCAATACACTTATCTACAAATTCAGGCTTCATATATCCGGCTTCTGACTCCCAGCAATTAAGAAGCTCTTCGCATGCATATCTCGGTACACATGGGATCGATGATCCATCCGGTCCAACCCATAACACCATTTCGTAATTTGTCCCTGAAGCATAACCGCCCCATCCCGTACCCGGATTTTTAAGCACAGCACGCTTATAACCGAGTGAACGAAGAATTTGAGGATAGCTGCTGCTCCAGCAAGGCTCTTGTGTCGCATAAGTATCGATGATGATACCAGGAAAATGCTTATGAATAATCTCTTTACCGCGTATTAAATGCCGGATATTGCTTTCTCCGCCGATCACCCAGCCATACGGCTGGGCATAACTGCCCGCCACCATTTCAACACGATCGGCGTTGTCCAGCAGATGACTCTTAATTGCATCATACGAACGGGGATCCGTCCGGCGCAGCGCTTCCCAGGAGATCGGCTCAATATCAAGGCACAGCTTCCATGCCGGATTCTCCTCAAGACGTCGAATGACATCCGCCCAAGAGCCTAGCGGCATATGACCTTTTATACCGCCATGATAGCCATCTACGAAATAAGCCTTCTTGACCTGATTCATCCCGTTCACCTGCCCTAATTGTTAATCATTCGTTCCGAGCGTACGGGCCTGGACACCTTCAAAACTGATCTCTACGGGACGAATCGTATGGTCCTCATTAAAGATAAGCCTATCGATACACACTACCCGATGATTCGCAGCTGTTTCTGTGAGAGGGCGACGATGATAGACAATATAAAACTCATCCGTATCTGGTATTTGGATAAAGCCGTGATGGCCAGCACCAGTTGCAACGTTAGGATCCTGCTGCAGAATCGTATCCTTCCTCTCGAATGGTCCGACCGGTGAATCCGCCAAAGCATATGCTACGCGATAGTCTGGTCCGCCCCATCCACCTTCCGCCCACATGAAGACGTATTGGCCGTTCCGCTTAATCATACAAGGCCCTTCTACATAACCCTCCGGTGTCACTTCCCGATAAAGACTGCCATCCTCGAAGGGAAGCAGGCTAATCATATCCTCGCCAAGACGGACGACATTACAATGCCCCCAGCCTCCGTAATAGAGGTATCTCTGGCCATCTTCATCCTCAAAAACATGCGGATCGATCGGTTGTGCTCCATGGTAGAACTGGTCTATCAAAGGCTTGCCAATCGCATCACGGAAAGGTCCCTCTGGTCGGTCAGCTACCCCGACACCAATGCCCCCAACTTCGTCATTACTCTGAATATCATTTGCTGAGAAATAGATATAGTATTTTCCATTACACTCAATTGGCGAAGGCGCCCATACCGCTTTATGCGCCCAATCAAAATCCTCAATAGTAAGAATCCGTTCCACCTTCGTCCAATTGACCAAATCATCCGAATAAAAGGCATCCAGGAAAAGCTGCTCCTCATATTTCGCGGAGAACGTCGGATAAATCCAGTACCGCCCATTAAAAATTCTTGCTTCCGGATCGGCATACCAGCCAGGAAATACAGGATTGCCACTTAACATGCTATTATTCATTCATTAATCCTCCTATTCTGTTCTCAGAAAGTATGTATACGAAGAAGAAAAAGTAGATTCGTCATTTTATATCATTCTTATAGAAGGCGAGTTTATCACCAACATATCCCTCAGGATTAAGCGCTTACACAAAGCTACTAATCTCGATCTGACCTCCCCTCTTTGTTTACTATGAACTTGGCAGCCAAACTTATTATGCTAAGCAAAACAAGTTCACACACTATCTTGGAACTTATAGTAATACGAACTCCTAAATATTTCAAACCTTTTTTGTACAAATAGGAGCATATTCCCACTTTACTCTCAATATCCATGGCGAAATCTATGGTTATTTCGACTTTCGGACAAAAGTTAGTATACCATTTTCATTTGGGTTAAGTTATAATCAAGGAAATGTTGTTATGAGGTGACTCGAGAATGAGTGAAAAAGAAACTGCACTGCCCAAGTACCAGCTCGTTAAGGACTATGTCTTAGCTCAAATAGAGAATCAGGAAATTACCAAGGATGATCGTATACCAAGCGAATCCGAATTTTCCAAAATGTTGAATGTGAGCTCGATTACAGTCAGAAAAGCACTCTCCGAGCTTGTTAATGAAGGCGTTATTTATCGCATACGAGGAAAAGGAAGTTTCGTAGCGGCGAATCAAACGACCATATCGGAAAAAGCATCCAATTTAGTCGCCTTCGTCATCTCTGGCGTTGAAATGTACGACAGCTCGTACATGCAAATTATGAAAGGCATTCAATCCTTTCTAGGCAAACATGATTGCAAACTGATCATTGAGTTTGTGGAGAATAATTTCGAGGAAGAACGCGACCTTATTCTAAAATTGCTTCAGTCGGGTATACGAGGACTTCTCATTTATTCCTCAGATCCTGTCGCAGCAAAAAGCTATCTTAATGATGTTCGTAAGAAATCGATTCCATTTGTCATGCTTGACCGGTATCCTGCAGGTTATCCCGTCAATGTGGTGACTTGTAATAATCACGACGGGGCTTATGAAGCTGTGGAGTATTTGATCCGGAATGGACATACACAGATCGGATTTGCCGCTTACGATTTCCATCTCAGTCCAGAGGTAGACCGTTATAACGGTTATAGCAACGCGATCGCTGATGCTTCCCTTCCTACCAACAAGAAGCTCCTGTTCCTGGAGAAGGAATTAGATTATGATGCGCTCACCCGCCAAATTCAGGAGGGAGACATTACGGCACTATTCTGCGCAAATGACAAACGTGCCCTAGAAGTGCTGGAGCAGCTAACCAGCCGGGGCATTCGAATTCCAGAGCAAATCTCGCTTATGGGCTTCGATGACTTTGAAAGCTCTAAATTCGCTAAAGTCGCATTAAGTACGGTTAAACAATATTTCGACGTTCTAGGTTATGAGAGTGCCAAGCTGCTGTTTGAAATCAGCGAAGGTAATTCCTATGGCAACAAAAAAGTAATGCTTCCTACAAGTCTAGTGATCAGAGATACGGTTAGACCGGTCTAATAGGCACAAAATAGAGGTGCAGGGAGCTATCCATCCCTGCACCTCTATTTTGTGATTTGGATTTCTTGCTGCAGCCGCTGCTTCGAATCAGACAAGCCTTTAGCTCCGTTACGACATAAACATTACGATATCTTACTCCATTATTTAAAACTAATTCCAAGACCGATTAAGAAACAAGGTCGAATTGATGACCAGCTTTTCATCAGGACAAGTCCGTCCTTGAATCCGCCACCCTTGCTTATTCAACTGCGACTCATCTATGGCTTCATACATGATTTGCCTCATCCCTTCAGCTGTACGAACAGCTACTAGAGGATCTTTAGAAGTACGGCTAATCTGCTCCAGGACCGCCTGTTTATTTCTTACGAGACTAGCAACGAAGATCCGATCATAAGTGCTATAATCAAAATCCGAACCATTCATATTCACGACCATCACTTTGTCCTCTAAGCCCATCCGCTTGAGCAGAGAGCAAGATGCATCATAGGCCACAGGATTCATTTCCAGACAGATGACCTTCACATCACTTAATAGATGTAGAAGAATAGGGCTTAATGGCAGTGGTCCGCTGCCAACAAAAACATACGGCGAATTATCGATAAGTCTAGTCTGCCCAGTAATCCGATGGAGAGTAGCTAGTTCCTCACCAACCAGAGCTACGTAAGTATTCCAATTAGGCAATTGTTCCACATTATCCAGAACGGAATCCGGATACTGGCAAACTTGACGAGAATCGCATAGCTCTACCAGAAACTCAGCCTCCGACAGCTTATCCTGCAAGCTACGTCTGTTCAATTGAATGTATTCATTGCTTAGAACAGCATGTATTTCTTCCGGTGAATAGCGAGACCGCAGTTGAAGGAAAAGGCGGCCAATGGTACTTGTAACTAATTGATTCACAGGAGACAGATCTATTTCCTTCTGAAGAAGCTCATTTGCTTCTTGGATAAAAGCAATGAAGTCCTCCACCAATTGCATTCTTGGCAAGCGGCCTGTATGTACAACAGAACCATTCGAATAAACGTCCATTTGCCCATTTCCTCCTTCACTCCACATCTACTCGAAATATATTCAAGTGGTCAAGGATGTAGAAGGTTATAGGGGATTGGCCCGTTATTAACGGGCCGTTCTCGATCGCTCTCTTATACGTTTATTTCGCTTTGCTTTGCTTCTCTGCGAGTGCGTTGCCTGATTTGGAAATATCATTATAAGCATCTTCAATCGATTTCTGGCCAAACATAACGGCATCCATCGTTTTCTTGTAGTTGTCTACCCACTCCGTCCAGCCTGCCGCAGCTGGGGAGAACGGCATCGCCTTATCCTTCGCCGTATCATACAATTTCTTGCCGAGTTTCTCTTTTGGCGCCAAGGTTGGTTCAAGCGCTGTATAGATATCGTCATAGATTGGAATGCCAAAGTTCGTGCCATACGTCTCGCCGGCTTCCTTCGACGTAACGAACCATTTGATGAAAGCCTTCGCCGCATCCTTATGCTTGGAATCCGTGCTGACGCTTAGGAAGATAGTCGGCTGCGCCCACCCGCCTCCTTCAGGCCCAACCGGAAGGTTGACGACGTCAATTTTCCCTGGCATTAACTGCTCAAGCGCCCCTACTGAACCAACCGTTGCGCCTCTCGTCATAACTTTGCCGCTTGCCATAGGGTCTGCTTGCGGATCGTTTTCCTTAAATGCGCTGACCATGTCCGCAGGAGGAACGATTTTCTTGTCACGGAAATCCGCATGTATGCCATAGAACTTCATGAACAGCTCTTTGTCCAGATTAAACTTCTTGCCATCCTCTTGAATAATCGGGCCTTTGCCGTACGACATTTGATAGTACTCGTAAAAGTCCCATGTATCCGTGTCGCTGATCGGATAAACGCCATCCGGAAGCTTGGCACGGGCATTTCTCGCAAAGTCGAAATATTCGTCCCAAGTCCAGTCCTTCTTCGGCAGCTCGATACCGGCCCCCTCCAGCGCTTCCTTGTTGAACGCCATGCCTTGTGCGTTGCGGCTGATCGGAATGCCGTAAAGCTTGCCGTCTATTTTCAGGTTTTCGAGCGTCTTATCGTCGATGACACCAGTGAGGTCGATATCCGATAAATCCTCTAATGTACCTCTAGTCGCATATTCTTGAATGTATGCTCCGTCCATGTGAAGGACATCCGGCAGCGAATGGGAAGCGGCCAGCGTCGGCAGCTTCTTCCAATAATCATCCCATGCCATATATTCGGGTGAGAAGGTTACCGATGGATTCTCACTCGTATACACCGCCTGCGTTTTCAGCATCGCCTGATGCCTGATATCCGCTCCTTGCCACATGATTTTAAGCTTCACCGGAGCATTAGGATCGCCATTGCCGCTGTTGCTTGTAGCACTCGACTCTCCATTGTTCGAACCACCGTTCCCGCAAGCCGTTAATGCCAGCATCGCCGCAAGCGTCAATAACGTCAACCCTTTGTATAATCCATATCTTTGCTTCATCCTCTTTTCCCCTTTACCGTATAGTTTGAAGCTGGACCTGCTTTTGCAGCTATCCCTTTAAGCCTGTCGTTGCGATTCCTTCGACGAAATGCTTTTGTGCGAAGAAAAACAAAACGACAGACGGCAAAACCGATAGGAGTGACATCGCGAGAAGCCTGCCCCATTGGATTTCAAACTGATCCACATACATGCGCAGAGCCAGCCCAACTGTAAACTTAGCAACCGAATTCAAATAGAGCACTTGTGCGAAAAAATCGTCCCAGCTCCATATGAACGTAAATATGGCGACCGTCACCAAAGCAGGCTTAATAAGTGGCAAAACAATCCGGTAGAAAATGCCATATACGGAAGCACCGTCGATCTTAGCTGCTTCATCCAGCTCTCGCGGGATGCCCCTTATGAATTGCACAAGCAAAAAGATAAAGAATGCACCACCGCCGAAGAAATGCGGAAGAATTAAAGGAATGTAGCTGTCCATCAGCTGCAGCTTATTGTAGAGAATGTACTGCGGAACGATCGTTACTTGCCCCGGCAGCATCATCGTAAGTAGTAATATAGAAAATAACGCACCGCGAAACTTGAAGTTTAGACGGGCAAAGCCGTATGCGACGATCGCGCTTGTGAGTACGCTGCCAAGCACGTTCCAAAGCTCCATAAGGAGCGTATTTCCGAAGAATCGTCCGAACGTAAATTCAGGGGAAAATTGCCAGCCCTTGGTGTAATTCTCCCAAATTGGGGTGGAAGGCCAGATCGAAGGCGAACTCATCTCAGCCGTCGTTTTGAGTGATGCGCCAACCCACCAAATGACCGGATAAAGCATAAGGAGGGAGAACACAATCAGCAGCATATGGTTGGTAACTGCATTCTTTCTAAGCCATTTGTTCACTTTTGCTTCCCTCCATCCGTCTCGTAAAATACCCAGTATCGCGATACCAGGAAGTTAATGGCGGTCATTAGCGCTACGATAACAAGAAGAATCCAAGCGAGCGCGGATGCGTACCCCATTTGATAATGTTTAAACGCCTTATCATAGAGGAACAACGCGTACATATACGTCGAATTGATCGGTCCACCATTCGTAATAATGAATGCGGAGGTGAACATTTGGAAGGAACCGATAATGCCAAGCACGAGGTTGAAAAACATAACCGGCGAGATCATCGGAAGTGTAATGTGGAAAAACTTTCGCAGCTTCGAAGCGCCGTCAACCGACGCCGATTCATAAAGCTCGCTAGGGATCTGCTTCAGACCAGCTAGAAAAATGACCATTGTAGAGCCAAATTGCCAGGTATTAAGCAAAATCAGCGTTGCGAGCGAGGTATGCGGATTGGTAATCCATCCGATGCCTTCAATGCCGAACCAGGCAAGCACATGATTGAAATAACCGTTCAAATTGAACATATTTCGCCACAGTGCCGATACAGCAATGCTCCCGCCAATGAGTGAAGGGAAATAAATCGCGGTCCGATAAAGATTCATACCCTTCAAATTTTTGTTCAGCATCATGGCGACCATCAATGAGAAGAAAAGTTTAAGCGGGACAGAAAACAACACGAAAATAAAGGTTACCTTGAGCGATGTCGTGAAATCGGTATCGTTCTTGAAAATGTTGGCGTAGTTATCCGTTCCGGTCCAGGTCGGAGATTCAAGCAGCGAATACTCCGTAAAGGACAAATAAAAGGACTGGATGATCGGCCATACCGTAAGCAGCAAGAAACCGAGCAGCCAGGGTGAAATGAAAATGTAGCCTGCCAAATTATTATGGTTCGAGCCTTTGAGTTTCTTCGTCATGCGCAGCTTTGCAGCCGCCGGCTTATACACAGCTTCCGCCTTCATCTCACGTTCATCTCCCCTCACAGCATCTATAAGGCTCATTTTATTGAAATCGCTTACACGTGTACATGCGATAGAATTATGAATTTGTTTGTTTTTTTACACTCTTGTTTGGCTAAAAAAGGACCTATCTAACAGAAAAAGCTATGCAGCCGCAGCATGCATAGCTTCCTTCCTCTATTGAACCGCTATCCCGTCTTGACCTCGGCAGACGACTTCGATTCGGCCATTGCCGCCTCCATCAAGCCTTTAATATAACCTACGCCATATAGACGTCCTAGCGTTTCGTATCCGGGATTCGTATTGGCTTCCCCTTCCATTGTCGGAACATGGTCCGGTCTAGACGGACCGTCGAAGCCAACTTCATAATATACTTTCATGGCCTCATACATATCGGTTTGGCCGTCATCATGGAACGTCTCATGGAACTTGTCGGGCGTTCCAACGACGTCACGGAAATGCACGAAGAATAACTTATTCTGTCTTGCGAAATGGCGGATGACATCCGGTATATGCTCGCCTGCAGTCGCAAGCGTGCCTTGGCATAGTGTAATTCCGCTGTATTCGCTTGGCACAAGATCAATTGCACGCTGCAATGCCTCCGCATTTCGGAGAATGCGTGATACGCCGCGAATCGGGCTTATAGGCGGATCATCGGGGTGTAAAGCAAGCCTCACCTTAGCTTTCTCCGCAATTGGCACAATTCTTTCCAAGTAATAACGCAGATTGTCCCACAATTGATCCTCCGTCACGATCCCGGCTTCCGTGAGCGGCGCATTTTGCATCAAGGAATGATCGTAGCTGGACACGAGCGCACCTCCGCGGGTACGCGTCGTCGTCGATGTGCGGAACCAATTAAATTGCGCCATGAAATTGTAGCATAAGACGGGAATGCCAAGAGCACCCATATTCGATATGAGCTGCCCCATCCATTCAATCTCTTCATCGCGGCCTGGAAGGCCAAGCTTGATCTTATTCGTTGGCGGCGCTGATTCGATGACAAGCAGTTGGATACCATGATTCTCGTAGCGCTGCTTCATGTGAAGCAGATTCATATAATCCCAGGGCTTCATCCCATTATCTTCCCTCGGCAGCGGGCCAACAGCATAATCAACGCCCATCTGCTTCGCCAAATGCCATAACTGGTCCGGAGAGGAAGTGAAAAACTCAGCTAATTTCATAATCAAACACGCTCCTTCATTCTCGTTAATAACCTCCATTACGGTTGTTTATTTCGTTTAATTCGCGTCCCGGAATTCGCTTGGCGACAAACCTACCTTCTTTTTAAAAATTTGGCTAAAGTAACGAGAGTCTTGATAGCCGACTCGTTCGGCGACCTCATAGTTTTTCAGATGCGTTTGCTTAAGCAGCTTTTTAGCGTTGGATATTCGTATACGAGTCAGATGCTCGATAAACGTGACACCCATTTTCGATTTGAATAAGGAGCTTAAGTAAGCTGGAGTAATGAATACTTTATCAGCGACGTAATGCAGGGATACCTTATCGTACTCTTCCTCCATCAATGTAACCGCTTTCTTAATTAAGTTGCGATTGAGGCAGTCGGAGGTATATGACGCTCCCCCCATCCCTTTGATCGCCTCGCAAACCGCGTCTTTCATTTCTTCCAGCGTGTGCAGCTGCATGAGTGCCGTAATATCTGGCGTACTGCATAGATGTGGTTGACCAAGTGCGGATTTGACCCGAAGCTGCAGGCTGACCAGAAGCTGAAGTGTAGCATCAACGACTTTATTGACTGGCAGCGGACCATTCCGAGTTAACGTTTCGTAGAAGCCGTCCACCGCTTGACGAATTGTACTAGATTCTGTGATCGAGTCGCTAGTCAGAAGATGCAGGAGTTCATCTTCCATATTTTCAGGATATTCGGCGTCGCTTGCATACTCAGTAATGCTGCTGAAGTAAATCGGCTGTGATTGGTCTTGGTAGAATTGGTATTTCATTGCGAGGAGGGCTTGTTCGTAACCGTGATGCAGATCAGATAGCTGCGGATAAGGATTGCTAATGCCAAGCGAGATCGATTGAGGAGAGAAGTTATGCTCTTGGTTGCAAATACTGCTGTACAACTCTAATAGGGATTCGCGATCATCCCACGAGAAAATGATTCCGACATGTCCCTTGTCATCAGGAAGAATAGCCGTGTTGCCAGGCGCATAACGCTTGATGACAGTATACAGTTCATCGACAACGTATCTTCGGGACCATAAATCCACCTTTGGGGTACTAATGCTAAACAAAGCTATAGCTGGGTAAGCGTAAAATGCATGAAGCCCGTTCTCTTCCAGGCTCCTCTTCATATCTCCGGCGATACCGGGAAACAGGTCATTCAGCGTTCGAGCACGAACCAATTCCACTTGCTTCATGATCGGCACTCCTCTCTTAAGAAAGGATGAATAAGTCAATATGGCTCCCGTGCTATTCTCCGGTGTAATTTTTATAGAAATCCAATCCCTGTAGCAGCAGCGTTTCCGTAAGATCGACGTCACCCGATTTGATAAGATTCAAAATATCGGTGTGTGAATCAGAAAGAGAATAGCCTGGGTGATCTTGATTCGTTACGGTAATAAAGCGCATAATCTTTGTTTTGATGCTGTTCCATATGTTGTACAGCAGCTCATTCCCGCTCCGCAAATAAAAGTAACCGTGAAAGAGCATATCCAGCTCGACCAGACGGTACGGATCCTCTTGATCGATTGCTTCCCGCATACCGGCAATGACACCTTCAAGGTAAGTAATATCCTTCTCATCCAGCACCTTCATCGTTGCACGAAGCGCGTGGCCTTCGACCATTTGGCGCAGCGAGTATATGTCTCGTATTTCCTGGGCCGTTATCTCAGAAACGGCTGAGCCTTTATTCATTTTGCCGACAATAAGACCTTCCTGCTTCAGCCTCTCCAATGCTTCTCTGACGGGCGCTTGGCTGACGCTGAATTGTTTGGCTATATCAAGAACGATCATACGGTGTCCGGGCAGCAGTTCACCCTTCATAATCTGCCTCTTTAAGGTGATATAGACATGCTCACTAAGAGAGATTGGATTTTGCTCTGAACTGGCTGTTTCAATGGACACTTGTTATCACCACCCTTTGATTTGGTATTTTTTAGGATTATCGATAATCGATAACCTGATGCTAGTCGCTTCAAGCGGGAATGTCAAGATGAAAATGTCCAGCTTATTTTCAGTCTCATCAACCGTAAAAAAACAAACAAAATCATAATTTTACGGCATCGCTTTTCGCTTCAATCGCTCGGTAAGATGGTCATGTAACGAGAAACGGGAACCGATGAGAATCCAGATTCATGAGGAGGTGTACACGGTTTGCCCAGGAACGTGGTCTTCATCGCGGATGCCGACAGCTGGTCTGGCAAGGGCCTTATCGCACGATTTATCCAGAATGGTACGGATCTGATTCTGAACAGTCTTCAAGACGACAAGGAATGGGAAGACGTGCTCGTTTCCTGCACAGCTGCTGGCTCTAAGGTACTTGTTACCCATGCCGATCTATGCAGCAGCCGAGACTTATCGACTATGCTCGATCAGGCCGAGAAGCTGCTTGGCCCTGTCGATGTCATGATTCACAATTGCTGCACTATTAGACCTACCCATGTCGAAAGCTGCGAGGAATCAGAATTTGTCGAGATCATGCAAAGAAATGCCAAATCCGCCTTCTTCTGTACGCAAGCGTTAGGCAGACGGATGGCAGCTAGAGGCAGTGGCAGCATCATCTATGTCAGCTCCATTCACAACGAAAAGCCGACCGGAGCGTCCTTTGCTTACAGCGCTTCGCAAGGCGCGGTGAAGATGCTTGCCCATGAAGCGGCATTGTTTCTCGGCCGGTTCGGCATCCGTGTCAATGTGATTGAGATGGGCCCTATCGAAGGTTCGGACGTTACTTTTCAAAGTGAACTTTCGGGACTTTACGACGATTACCGTTACAAGGTGCCAAGTGCGTTGCTTGGAACGGACACCGATTTGGCCGAGCTTGCCTTCTTCCTTACCGGAGAGGAAGCTGGCTATTTGAACGGAGCAGATATTCGACTGGACGGCGGCTTCCTCCTGCATTATATGGATTACCGTATGAACAAGCCCGCCGAGGGGGAGACGCGATCGCAATGAGCCAAAGCTTAATTGGAAAATCGGCACTCGTCACCGGTGCGGGAACAGGCATCGGTAAAGGTATTGCGATAGAGCTTGCAAAGCGAGGCGCGAAGGTTGCCATTCACTACAATGCTAGCGCGGCCGGAGCCAAAGATACGCAGCATCAAATCGAGGAGCTCGGTGGCTTCTGTATGACCGTGCAAGCAGATGTAGCTGATCGGGAACATATCTTCCGTATGGTCGATACTAGTGCGGCTGAGCTTGGCGGTATCGATATTCTAATCAACAATGCTGCACTGCAGCTTAACATCCATTGGTTTGATTATACAGAAGAACAATATGACCGCGTCATGAACATCAATCTTAAAGGGTACTGGCAATGTATGCAGGCGGTTATCCCTTATATGAAGAAACAGAATTTCGGCCGCATCATTAATATCTCCTCCGTCCATGGCAAAAGACCTACCGATTTCGATGCAGTCTACTGCATGTCGAAAGGCGGCATCAAAATGCTAGGCAGGGAAAGCGCTATCGAGCTTGCGCGTTATGGCATTACGGTCAATACGATTGCACCCGGCGCAATTGACGTCGGCAAGTCAAGGCAATCACATAGTAATCCCAATCCAAAAAAATTCCCTCTTGGCCGTGTCGGACTGCCTGCGGATGTCGCAGCACTAGCCTGCTACATTGCCTCAGATGAAACCTCGTTTATGACAGGCTCCACCATCCGTGTGGATGGTGCAGGCATGTTAATGTAACTAATTGATAATGTCCAATACCTATATCTCTTAAAGGAGCCATGCCCGTGACTCAACAGGAAAGCTATGAAAGCACGTTAGCCTACGTCAATACCTACTCCAAACCTTCGGAGCTTCGTATCACCGATATTCGTTTTGCCGATATTGCTGGTGCTCCCATGCACTGCAGCTTGATCAAGGTGTTCACGAACCAAGGCATCGTTGGTTTCGGCGAAGTACGAGACGGCGCTGACAGAATGTTTGCCCTTCAGCTCAAAAGCAGGCTTCTAGGCGAAAATCCGTGCAATATCGACAAGCTGTTCCGCAGAATTAAGCAGTTCGGCGGACATTCCCGGCAAGGCGGCGGAGTGAGCGGCATTGAGATCGCCTTATGGGATATTGCCGGTAAAGCCTACGGCATGCCAATCTATCAAATGCTTGGCGGCAAATTCCGCGAACGAATCCGCATGTACTGCGACACCGACGTCGATGGCAAGGATACGGGGAAAGCAATGGGCTTAGCGCTGCAAAAAAGGATGGAACAAGGGTACACCTTCCTGAAGATGGATCTTGGCATCAATCAGATTATTAATGAGCCTGGAACATTAAACGCCCCGCTTGGCTTTCTCGAGGAAAAGAAAGCACTGTCCAAATCTTGGTATTCCCGCAAGCATTCGAATTTCACGGAGCATGAACTGCGGGAAATACGTAATCGTCACTACGATATTTATAACATCGCGCATCCATTTACCGGCATTCATGTTACTGAGAAAGGTCTCGACATGCTGGAGCAATACGTAGCCGACGTTCGCATGGTTATCGGCTACGAGGTACCTCTTGCAGTAGACCATTTCGGACACATCGGCTTGCAGGACTGCATCAAGCTGGGCCGTCGAATTGAAAAATACAATCTGGCTTGGATGGAAGATATGATTCCGTGGCAATACACGAATCAATATGCCCAGCTCGCTAGCATGGTGACGACTCCAATCTGCACCGGAGAGGACATCTATCTCAAGGAGAACTTTAGACCCCTCTTGGAATCCGGAGGCGTATCCGTCATCCATCCTGACGTGCTGACGACCGGCGGTATACTAGAAACGAAAAAAATCGGTGACATGGCCCAGGAATACGGCGTTGCGATGGCCATCCATATGGCGGAAAGCCCTATCGCCTGCCTCGCAGCCGTACATGCCGCAGCCGCCACGGAAAACTTCCTGGCGCTTGAATACCATTCTGTCGATGTTGAATGGTGGGACGATCTGATTGTCAGCAAACTGCCTAAGCCGCTGGTCCAGAACGGATTCATCCATGTGCCTGATGCGCCGGGCCTTGGCATCGAGGAGCTTAACGACGAGGTTATCGCACAGCATCTGCACCCGGAAATTCCTGGACTATGGCTTCCTACCGATGAATGGAACGGCTTTTGGTCTAACGACCGGCTTTGGAGCTAAAGCAATACAAAAGATAAAAGCGAGGTGTCCGATATGAAATTTAATAATGCAGAAGATACGATCCAGCTATCACCGCTATGGCTAGGCGAGCGCTTCCCAGATGGCCGTCCCAAAGTGCCGTCCAGCGTGCTCGGCCGATTAAGCAGGATCACGCTTGAGGAAGCATGGGGACCACTCTGGTCGAGAGGGTATCATTATCAGTTCGAGGGTGATTTCAAGATCATTCATCCGAACAAAATCATGGTCGGYCGCGCGGTTACAGCCGTTATGGTGCCTAAGCGCCCGGATTTGCATGACACACTGCTGAATTACGGCCATGAGCAAGAGGATCGCAGAGGCTTTTTCAACCAATGGGTTATTGATTCGCTGGAGGAAGAGGACGTCGTCGTCATAGACATGTTTGATAAAATCTATCAAGGCACCTACGTAGGAGGCAACCTATCCACTGCTATATCTACTCGCACGAAGACCGGAGGCGCCGTCATTTGGGGAGGCATACGAGATAATCAGCAAATTGAGCAAATCGAAAATATTAATGTTTACTATAGAGGCAGCGACCCAACTGCGATCGCCGACGTCACGATGGTTGGCATGAACGTTCCCGCCCGTATTGGTCGAGCCGTCTGCCTCCCGGGCGACATCGTTCTTGGCACGCCGGCAGGTGTCATCTTTATCCCGGCCCATTTGGCTGAATTAACGGCAACCCATGCGGAGAAGTCGCAGGTCCGCGACGTGTTTGGCTTCGCCCGCTTGAACAGCAGAACTTATACAACGGCGCAAATCGATGCAGCCTGGACAACAGCCATGTGGCAGGACTTCATGCAATGGTTCGAATCGGACAAAGCCGCCGCAGCTTATCAGCATTTGACATGGGAGCAAGAACTGGAAGAAGCGCGCCGCAACGAGAACAACGGTCCTTCCAGTGATGTCCGATTGTGAGAAAACCAGTACTTGCAGTTGCCAGTCTATCAATCTAATGATATAAACAGCTTAGATGTTATAAAGTGGAAAAGGAGCATCAACGATGGACAAAGCGATATTAGGCCGCACCGGATTACAAGTCACGAAGCTGAGCTACGGCGCCATGGAAATTCGCGGCCCGCGCGTATGGAGCGGAAGACCAGTCGAGGACGCCGATGCGGGGCGTATCCTGTATGCCGTACTCGACGCAGGCATCAACCTGATTGATACCTCTTACGATTACGGCCGCAGTGAGGAATTAATTGGCCGCTTCATCAGCCACCGCCGGGACGAGTTCATTCTGGCAACAAAATGCGGCTGCTGCGTCACCGATCGCGGTGATCACGACGAGACGTCTCATATTTGGACACGCGATAATTTACTTCATAATATCGATACGAGCTTAAAACGTATGAAAACCGACTATGTCGACGTATTGCAGCTGCATGGACCAACAGTGAAACAAGCCGAGGAAGGCTCGCTGGTCGACGTGCTGAAAGAAATTCAAGCAAGCGGCAAAGCCCGTTACATCGGCGTTTCCTCTTACCTTCCGAACCTTCCTCCTTTCGTAGACTGGGGAACGTTTGATACGTTCCAGCTGCCTTACTCCGCTCTGGAACGCGAGCATGAGGATTGGATTTCGAAGGCTGCGGATACCGGTGCAGGCATTATCGTTCGCGGCGGCGTTGGCCAAGGTGAACCGGGCATCGGGCGCGGCTCGGAGGATCGCTGGAGCGCATGGGAGCAAGCGAAGCTGGATGATTTACTTACGCATGGCGAGCAGCGTACCGGGTTTCTGCTGCGCTTCACCTTGTCCCACCCTTCCATGACGACGACAATCGTCGGAACCAAGAATCCCGCTCACCTGGCGGAAAATCTCCGTTTCGCCGAGCTTGGCCCGCTTCCGAGTGACGTCTACGAGGAAGCGAAGAAGCGCCTGGACGCCATCGGGCGAACTTCAATCGCAAATTGAAATAAAAACGAGCCTTAGGAATTCAACTTCCATTGGCTCGTTTTTTTTATATAAGAAGCTTCGATGTCATCCCTTAACCGATCCTGCCGTCAGACCTCGAATAAAGCTTTTCGACCCGATCGCAAATAGAACGAGCACCGGCAAAGTTCCGATCGACAGTCCGAGGATTTGTGCCGCGAGATCGGTTCTGTATGCAGACCCCAGCGTCGTAATGCCAAGCGGGATCGTGTACATTTCCGGCTTGTTGATGACAATCAACGGAAGCAGGTAGTTATTCCATGACCAGAGGAAGACAAGAAGAGACAGCGTTGTTACTGCCGGATAAATAAAGGCCAGTACGATCCGGAAGAAGATCCCGAGATCCGAGCATCCGTCGATCCGCGCGCTTTCGATCACCTCTGCCGGTACCGCGCCGCGAATAAACTGCGTCATCCAGTACACGCCAAATGCGTTTGCCACCCAAGGCAGGATGAGCGGCATCAAGGTATCGGACAAGCTCAGATAGCGCATCTCGATGACATACGCAACGAGGCCAAGCTGGCCCGGAATCATCATCGTCAGCAGAACGGCTCCGAATATTTTCGATTTATGCCGGAAATCGTATTTCCCAAACGCAAAACCCGCAAGCGCGCTGACGAACACCGACATCACCGTGCTGACAGCCGAAACGATAAAACTGTTCCAATAAGCTAGATCAAAGCGGCTCGCCGCTACCGTCTTGAAATTTTCCGCTAGGTAGTTTCCCGGGAAGAGCACGATTTTCGTAAAAAGATCCTCGTTCCTGTAGGTGCCCATGACAACCATAATGTAAAACGGCAGCAAGGCGACGATCGACAGCAGAGCGATACTGACCGTCGCCGTAATGGTACGCGATCGTGTACTCATTTAAGTGTCCTCCCTGTAGAACTTGGTGCCTATAAACGAGAACAGGGCAATAATGAGACAAAGCCCATAAGCAATCGCCGAACCTAATCCGTAGCGAGTTGTGCTGCCGAACGCCGTGTCATACATATTCCAAACGGTTGTCAGGCAGCAGCGTTCAGGTCCGCCGATGACTGCGGACGCCGATCCCATTCCAGCACCGCCTAGCAGCAGCATCGGTTCCTCTAGCAATTGGAATCCGCCGATAATCCCCGTAATCGCAACGAAGGTTGTAACCGGACGAAGCAGCGGCAGCGTTATCGTCCAGAATGATTTCATGCCGGTCGCCCCGTCGACGGCAGCCGCCTCATGCAAATCTTTCGGGATGTTTGCAAGCCCCGCGAGATAAAAGATCATCGTGTAGCCGAATCCCTTCCAGAACAGCATCAGCACGATGACGATACGCGCATAGATCGGTTCGCCAAGCCAATAGATCCCTTCGTCGATGAGGCCAAATTCGAGCAGCAGCTTGTTGACGAAGCCAGCCTGCCAATCGAACAACAGATTAAACATGAGGCCAACGGCAACCGGCGTGACAATATACGGCAGGAAGTTAACGAGCTGGAAAAAAGCTTTCCACTTTACGAATTTGCTGTAGAGCAGCGCGGCGATCGCCAGACCAAAGGCCATCTGTAGCGGCAGCGAAACGCCTACGAACAGCAGCGTATTCCCGACTGATGTGAAGAAATAAGAGTCGGGGTTAAACAGAAACGCATAGTTGTCCAGCCCAACGAACGATTTTTTACCGATCCCGTCCCAACTCGTCAGACTCACATAGAACGAAAATAGGATTGGAATCAGGCCAAAGGCCACGTAGAACAACATATACGGCGACAGAAACAGATACGGAACCCATCTTCGCTTCACGGCATCCATCAATCTCACTCCCATCTTTTATATTTCCCGCGGAAAGCGCAAAGAGCGGCCGCCCGGCCGCTCCCAGCGTCTTTGCCGCATCCAGCGAGCCGTTATCCGAACGTGATGTCCGGTAATTTCGCCTTCAGCTCTTTTTGAATCCGGTCCATCGCCTGCTCTACGCCGAAACTTTTATCCTTCGCTAGAGTCTGCAGCACAATACTCATGGCTTCGTCGAGCACTTGGTCATTCACATTCTCGGCTACGTCGGTCGTCACCCCGGAGATGTCGACGAAGAACTTCTCCCCGATATCCTGGCTGCCGAAGTTCTCCCATGTCCAATTCGAGAACTCTTTATTTTGGTACGCTTCTTTGAAATGGGTAAATACGCCGTCTTTCTTCTGCGCTTCCGCGCCTGCCTGCGTCATCGATGTAAACTCGATCCATTTCCATGCGAGCTCGGCATTCTTCGCGCCTTTTGGAATACCATGCGACGAACCTCCCCGTATATAACCGCCCTCCGGAGCTACCATGAGCGCCCACCGGTCAGGCTTCTTGTCGTTTGGTCCGATGACATATTGCGGCATCCATACCGGGCTTGGCGTAAATAAATATTTGTCGCCGCCAAACGAGGCGTTCCAGGCCGGCGTCCATTGGTCAAGCTTGTCTACAATACCCGCATCGCGGAACTGGACGAGCCGCGAAACTACGCTTTGGAGCAGCTGAACATTTAATTTGTTATCCTCGAAGTACGGCTCATCCCGCTGGCCCTTCAGAATATCGTATACACCGCCAAGGCTCGGGAACATCATGACCTTACCGCCGCTCTTGTCCAAGACTTCTTTGCCCTTTTCAACGAATGCGTCCCAATTCGGCAGCATCGCTTCCATCTCTTCGGGATTGTCCGTACCCAGATACTCTTTGGCTAACGGCTTGATGTAGGCAACGCCGGCAACACTCATATCGTCCGGAATAGCAACCAGATGATCATTCATGGAGAAAGCGGGGGCGTCATATTCGAATAGCACATTTCGGTCCGCATTATAGGGGTCGGCTTCCAGATCTTCGAGAATATCCATGCTGAAAATCTTTGCCTTCTGCCCGCGCTCGATCCGAATAACGTCCGGCAGCTCGCCGCCTGAGGCGATCGTCGTCTGCAGCTTCTTCGGCACATCCGCCGCTTCGACCTGCACCCGCTTAATTTTGATCCCCGGATATTTCTCGTTAAAAGCCGCTATCGCCGTCGGATGCTCCGGCTCCCAGGTCCAAAGCACGAACTCCCCTGAAAGCTCCTTAATGCCGCCGTCTTCTACAGCAGCGTTATTCTCTGTTTCTGCCGCTGGGGCGCTTGTCTTGTTGTTTCCTCCGCTGTTGCCTCCACCCGCGCCTGAACATGCGGCAAGCAGACTGATTAGAATCAAAGTGGTCATTGCCTGCGCGATTCCTCTTCCCCATTTCGAACGACGCATCCGAAAGCCTCCCTTAGGTTTTTGATTACGTTCTCATCATATACAAGTCTCTATGAAAGCGTAAACAATACAAAACTGCACTTTTGGTCGGGATTCTGCACTTTGCTTCACCGCCCCAAATATGTAGAGTATAATGGAGTCACTTATGACATGGGAGGCTGCCCTCGATGAAGATCATATTGGTGGATGACGAGCGCATTGCGCTGGATCATATTAGAAGGTTGATCCCATGGGAAGAAAACGGATATGAAATCGCAGCGGCGGCAACGAACGGCCGAAGCGCGCTTCGGCTCTGTGAAGAGCATCGTCCCCAGATCATGATTGTGGACATCCGGATGCCGGTCATGGACGGGCTCGAGCTCATCCGTGCGGTGGCTGAACGTGGCTGGGGGGTCAAATTCATCGTAATGAGCGCTTACGAGGATTTTAATTATGCCCGTCAGGCGATTTCGCTAGGCTGCGTGTCGAGCTACCTTATCAAACACGAAGTTGATCGAGACAAGCTTATACAGGAGCTTGCGAAAGCAAAGCTGGCATGGGAGATGAGCGAAAGGCAGCGTAAGCTCTCCCGCTCCGAGCAGCTGAAGGAAGCATTTTTCGCAAGCGGTCAGCCGGCCAGGCACAGCGGACATATTGCGCGGCCGCCGCTTTGCGCGCTCCTCTTGCAAGCAGATGTGCCATTCACGACAATCCCAGCCGCCACGGCACCACACGATACGAACGGAACTACAGGATGGAAGGAAGAATTTAAGCATGTGGAGAAATCAGCAAACTGGGAGTTGATTGGGGAATTCACGCATGGAGCAGGCCGGCTGTTTGCGTTATTCGAACAGTGCGACAAAAACGCGCCTCTGCAGCGTGATGCCTTTTTCACGCTTGCATCGGCAGTGCAAAGTGGGCTCGAAGACCGGCTTGGTCATACCCTCTCGCTCTATTTCGCTTTCGAATATACGGATATAGCGCATCTACCTGTCTTGATCTGTAAACTGGAAGACGCCGGGCGACATACCGTATTCTCTGGCCGTGGTGCTCTAGCATGTACGGATGATCTTCCTTTGCCGGTACGAATGGCGCCTGTCAATGTGAATAGTGGTCGCCGGTGGCTTAACGCGGCCGCATCCTCTCTAATACAAGAGGATTACGATAGTTTTGAAAGCGTTGTCAAACAGTGGTTCGACAGTCTTTCGCGACCGGAATGGGATTTGAACGGTTTGTACGAAGCCATCCGTGCGCTGACCACCCTGTACCGCGAACGACTTGCGGCAGCGGGACTTCCCGAAGCAGATCCGCTCGAACCAAGAACGGCCGGTCCCCTATACCATGTAGCAGGCATACGCGAGCGGATTTTCCGTGCTTTCGGTGAGCTGCGCGAGCAAGGATCGGCTGTCCACAAACAGCTGTCACCGAAGCTGTTGCAGGCGCTGCGCTACCTCCATGCCAACTTCCAAAGCGAGATCGGGGTCGAGGATGTCTCTTGCGCAATCGGCATTAGCGTTAGATATTTGCACGAGCTGTTCAAGCGAGAGCTAAACCGCACTTTCCTTGATTACCTGACCGAATACCGAATCAAGCAAGCTAAACTGATCCTCATGCGCGAGGACGCCAAAATGGCTGAAGTCTCCGCACGCGTCGGCTACCGTTCTCCCCAGCACTTCAGTCAAGTGTTCAAGCGGCTGACCGGCGTTCTCCCCCATCAGTTCCGTGCAAAGGAGCAAGCCCGATGACCAGACTTCGCACCGTCATTTTTTGGAGAATCGTTATCGTCGCCGCCGTCAGTTTCCTGCTGTCCATCGCCTTTACATACTACTACTATAATCATATCCTGATCGGTCAAATGATGGCGGAGGACAAAGCGAAGCTGAGCCAGACAGTTCGCCAGCTCGACTATATGTCCGATGACATTTCCAAATTTACGTTAACGCTTATTATTGCCGAGCAGCTGCAGGAGTTCTACAAAACGTATGATCAGCTGGACACGTTTGATCAGTTCAAGATGATGCAGACCACGTTCAAGTTCGTCGATGGCTACAAAGGCCTCCGCAAGGAAGTAACCAGCTACGCGATCGTGCTCCCGGACGGACGCGTGTTTTGGAACGCAGCTGGCAACGACGGGTATTTCAGCGAGCGCTTGAAGGAGCCATGGTACTTGAACTTCGTCCAGTCAGGTGCTGAGTACGGCTTCACCGAGCCCCACCTTATGCTTGCAGACCAGAAACCAACTTCCGAGACGACAATCATCAGCTATGTCGTGACGGTGCGGGACATCGAGAAGCCCGGACAGACGATCGGCAAATTTATTGTCAATCTGGACTACAGCCATTTTCAGTCGCTTCTCGACTTCAGTCCATTCGTGAGCTTAGCCTGGCTTAATGATTCCGGAAACGTGTTGTATGCTAAACCAAACGGCGACAATCAAAAGGTTGCCAGCCTTGTCCATGATTTTGATGATGCCGCGAGCAAGGAAGGAGCATTCCGCGTGAATAACGGTTACCTCCTGGTTGACCGATTCGAAACATCCGGCTGGCGGTTAGCCACCTTCATCTCGCAATCATCGTTGTTCGACCGGGCCAAGATCGTCTTGTACCTGCTCGGTTTCTTCACGCTTGTCAGCACCACGCTTATCCTTGCCCTTATGATTCCGGCGATCCTCCGCATTACACGTCCGATTATGCGGCTGTATAGTGCGATGAATGCTGTATCGAGCGGTAATTTGCAGACATCCGTACATATCAACACAGGTGATGAGATGGAAAAGCTGGGGAATGGGTTCAACCGGATGACAAGCCAGCTGAGGACTCACATCGAAGAATCGATCCAGTACGAGAAAGCCAAGCGTGAGCTAGAAATGGAACTGCTGTTGTCGCAGCTTAATCCACATTTTGTGTACAATACACTGAATGCCGTTATTTACATGGCCCAAAAGCAAGGGAATGAAGACATCGTCCGTATGGTTGCCGCTTTTATTCGAGTGCTTCAGGACGCGGTGAGAACGGGTGGAGATGATTCGCTTGTCCCGCTCCATGACGATGTCGCGCTGCTAAGGGATTACATTGACATTCAATCGTACAGGTACGCCGATATGTTTAAGGTGGAGTGGGAGTTAGATGATCGCTCCCTTCATTGTCTTGTACCGCGCATTCTGATTCAGCCGTTTGTCGAAAACGCGATTTTCCACGGTATATGTCCAAAGGACGAGCCTGGCACGATTCGTATTACCGCTCATGAATCCGAAAGCCTGCTCCTCCTCACAATCGAGGACGATGGTGTCGGTATTGAGCCGGAACGGCTGCAGACAATCTGGGAAACAAAGGAGAAAAAGAGCAGCAGCGGCCTGAGGCACATCGGACTCAATAATACGAAGAGGCGACTAGAGCATTTATTCGGAAGCCATGCGTCCGTACAGATAAAGAGTGTAGTCGGTGAAGGTACTTGTGTCTCTATACGGATACCTAAGGTGAACAAATAAAAACCGCTCACCGATAGTGAGCGGTTAGTGGCTTCCTCAAAACGTACTAAGCCGTAGTTCATAAAAATACTGCACAATTGGATGCTTTAACTTTATTTTATCCTTCATATTTAGAACACGCTTTTTCCCAACTCGTCTATCAACTAACGCCAAAATATTTAACAAGATATTATTGCTTTCTAAGCTTTCTTCTATAGAACTGGCTAAAAACTTAGTAGCATCAACCGTAAAGTTTGATTTACTTAATGTTGACTGAGCTGTTATAAGTTCCTTTGCAAGCTCTGATATTTTTCTGCCTCTTGCCATTACTTTTAGACGATCCTCAGGAACCGGCCCCTTGGCACCTTTTCTGACCGCTTCAATTTCTTCCGTGGTAATAGGAACATAGATATCCGAATCATTCTTAATTTCCTGCTCCGATTGATACCATCTGATTAATGTCGTTGCATCACTCATATTAAGTACGTTCTTTTTGTCTACTGCAATATAACAATGTCCTGCTTTATCAGGTGAATAACGGTAGCTGGTTGCCGTATATTCGAACCTCCCAACTAATGCAGGACAGAGAAAACTCTCTAGTTGTTGCTTCAATTTGCTCCAGGACATGTAATCCTCCAATGTTGTATAAGAATAATACCTACTAAGGCAGTCATTCTATTATATCCTTTTTACAACAACAAACACACCGATCAAACTAAGAACAAGTAACCTTCCACAACTTTGAACAATTAAAAAAGCCAAACGGAAATTCTTCCCTTTGGCTTCATATGAGATCAGATCTCGACTGCTGCCGATATCCCTTAATCTCGCTAGTCATATCTGTTGAATCCGATTATAACGATACAGATTGCAGCTATCCAGCGTAGTTTCTGATTTACGGTTATGCGCAGGTTTAAATTGTGATCCAACGGTTTATGCTGATTCAATACTACTTACTTGGTACCATCTATTTATCGGAGATGCGCTTATGAATATAATGAATGACCTGCTGGTCAAAAAAGCCTTTGCGAGCCCTAGGCTAAGACAAAATATTGTGAATAAAGGAACGATTTTTCTTTATTGCGATTACGCCGGCTTCGCTTCGCGCAACGTTTACGGTGCAGCTTGTTGTATGGTTTTTAATCGAATGGTTAGCATGACAGCCAAGAAGCTGCCGATTACACGGGATCAAGGTTCGAACTATGGCGAAATGATGGCGATCATTCTGAGTCTGGAAACACTTGCTGCAGCATTAGTGGAACATCAACCTAAAATCGCGGTCATATTTACCGATTGTATCCGCATTTCACATCTCTTAACTCAAGAACGATTCTCTCATCCCCATGAAAAGCTAGGAAGAGATGAACTATTAGCGGCTCTAAACGTTCTCAACAGTATGTTTCCCGAAGTTGATATTCAGATCAAGTATATTAGCAAACATAAGAAAAACAACTACTTGCATAGACTGGCTCACAATGCGGCCAGGGAAACTGCCATAAAGCCTGATTCTTAAGCATCGTTTAAAGTTGGATATTTAATAAGGTTGCTCCATACCAGCTCCATCGCGCTGCGTCCGCTCATCCCCGCCATGATCCAGGCTCAAACCGGCCGCGGATTACTTCCTGCTTCCGTTCATCGAGAATATCCTGACTGATCAGATCCTCAAGATCCTCGACTGTATTATCGAATTTTTTGACATTGTGTCCTTAAAAACATTCAAACAGAATTCCAATTTATGAAGCCCATCCTATCGCCTTCCCGGAAAATAAGGATTCTGTTGCTCAACAAGGTTGACTTTCTACAACCAGTTTTTTATGCTGAAACATGAGGGAAATTCATGAGCCAAAAAAATGAAAATTCTTTGTAACTATTTAAACACTGCACATTATAGAGATGAGGTGAAATGGCATGCATCCGACTCCCAAAAACCGCACTGTCACTTCGTCGACATTTGGTTTGGCCATACAAGGACTTGTCTTACTTTCAATGTCAAATAAAGTTTGTCCAAGTCAAGAACTTGCGAAAATGATGAACACAGGAACGACTTTTTTGCGCCGTATGCTTCGTCCATTGGTTCGTGCAAGTCTGGTTGAAGCCAGGGAAGGCAGAGACGGAGGCTACTTGCTGGCCAAACCTGCAAACTTGATTACAGTGGCGGACGTTTACCGGGCATTAGAACTGCATGATCCTTTGGGAAGCGGGATGATCGATTCCACGACCGACTGCGAACGAGGGAATCAGTTAAAAGGCCTTTTTCAGGAAATGTCTTCTCAGGTGGAAGAGAGTACGCTCCGTGTTTTCGAGCAATATACGATTGAACACATTGCGGCAGAAATTATTAAATTGGAGCTATAAACTGTGCTTTACAAAGGCATAGTTTTATCATATACTGTGTCTATATCGGGCTCAGTATCAACAATGCCAAACGATCCACAGCAAAGTCTCGGCATGCGCTTAATTGTGCCTAATTCAAACTCAGTAAGGAGGTGAAAGTGTTGCACATTCTATCTATTGTACTCGAGGTTATTCTAGGCATAGGCTATGTGATTGTCGGTTTTATGAAGTTTGGAGGCAAAGAGCCCATAGAATCATTCAAACATTATGGATATTCGAATGGATTTCGCATTTTAATCGGTATTCTTGAAATTCTCGGTGGTGTGTTGATGATAATTGGCATTTGGTCGCAACTGGTGGCTATACTGGCTGGTCTGTGGCTTGGGGTAATTATGGTTGGGGCTACGATTACACAAATTCGTGCGAAAAGCGATGGCAAAGAAATCATGCTGCCAGTCGTATTTTTAATCTTCGTGCTGGCAGTATCTGCAATTAACGTATTATAAGCTGCTACTTGAAGTGAGATCCTTTTGCAAGTTCGCTCTCAAAATATCTAATCAAAACAAGGTTATCTGCTGCCCTATGCTTACGTCAATTGATTCATCCGCAAAAAAAGAGAGCCGGCTTTGCCGGCTCCTGTGTTCATTTACAAGCCTTCACTTCTTCACCTTATTACTCGCTAATTCGCACCTCAATACCAAGCGCTTCCATTGTATCTACCCATTCTTTGGAACAACCCGTGTCCGTGATCAGCATAGAAATCTCCTCCAGCCTCGAAATTCTGGAAAACGTGGACATCCCAAATTTGGAGTGATCCGCAACCACAATAGACTCTTCCGCCCGCTGCATCATTTTACGCGAAATGGTCGCTTCTGCTAAATGGTAGTCAGTAATGCCATCTACAAGAGAAATGCCACCCACCGAAATAAACGCTTTGTTCACTTTAAATTGATCCAGTATCTGATCGGTCAGGGAGCCTGTTGTCGCTTGGTACTCTTGATTTACTTCCCCGCCTGCAAAAATAATTTTCCCACGAAACGTTTCCATCGCTAGATTAAGTACTGGGACCGAGTGCGTGATCAAGGTAATGTTCGTTCGTTCCTTTAAATAAGGCAAAATCTCAATTGTCGTCGTTCCGGTATCCATCATTATCGTTTCACCGTCTTTAATTAAAGAAGCTGCCAGCTTACCAATGGATATTTTCTCTGTCTTCATCATCTGGGTCCGCTTTAGAAAAGGCGGCTCAACAAGCTCCAAACGCATTTTGACCGCGCCCCCGTACACCTTGCGAAGCTTGCCTTCCTTCTCCAGTCGATCCAAATCCCGCCGCACCGTTTCCGTTGAAACGCTGAGCAGCTCAGACAGGTGATGCACCTGCACTTTTCCTTCCATTTCCAAATGATTCAAAATCGTCATCCTGCGATCTTCAAATGTTAATGACATCAGGGGCCTCCTACTTGACTGATTTCATCTAATTAATGTTGTTTTATGTTGTTTTCATCATTTTAGAATTAGGGGTACAGGATGTCAACTCATCCGCTTATTCCTCAATCAGCGGAACGTTATTAGAATTGCTGGTTGACAGTCTGATATAGTGGCGCTACAATTTTCATAAAACAACATGAAAACAACATAAATCAACATGATTAAAGAATGGTAACAACATTACATGCAAATGGAGGGCTTATCGTGCCACATTCACTCGTCTTTCGCGAGAATCACACCTTTACGATTGCGCAATTCACGGATTTACATTGGAAAGATGACGGTGTTCTAGATCAGGCGACACGCCGTCTCATGGAAGACATTCTCGATGCTGAACAGCCGGATCTTGTTGTTTTCACGGGTGATGTCATTTATACCGGTAATGTAGCCCCAGGTGATCTCATGTGCGAGGATCCAGTAGGCGCATTACGAGAAGCAGTCCACTCCGCAGAAATTCGCGGGATTCCTTGGGCTATCGTGTTCGGCAATCATGACACGGAATCGATCATTACAAGAGAAGAGCTCATCCATGCCGTTCTGGAGTATCCTCATACGGTTACCCAGCGGGGCCCGGTAGAAGTTAGCGGAGAAGGAAATTACCGGTTGTCCATTCAAGATGCTGCAGGGCAAAGCAAATTCAACCTTTATTTCTTTGATTCAGGTGCTTATTCACCTGTTTCCCATATTGAAGGGTATGATTGGATTCGCAGCAATCAGATAGAATGGTACAAGAAAGAATCCCAACAGATTAGAGATACTTCTGCTGAACAGCCTTTGCCAGCTCTCGCTTTCTTCCATATCCCCTTCCCAGAATATCAAGAGGTGTGGGACACCAAGACCTGTTATGGGAACTTTTACGAAGCTAGTGTCTCCAGCAGCCAAGTGAACTCAGGCCTATTTGCAGCCATGCAAGAAATGGGTGATATCGTAGGAACCTTCGTTGGCCATGATCATATCAACGATTATTGGGGTGAGCTGCACGGGATTCGTCTATGTTACGGCAGAGCCAGCGGCTATAACACATATGGAAAAGAGGGCTTTCAACGAGGCGCAAGAATGATTCGACTCCGAGAAGACGAGCGTAGCTTCGAGACATGGCTGCGTCTTGCTGACGGCACTGTCATTACCGAGCAGCCTGAACACATCCCTGGTACTTAACTTGGAGGTAATGGTTTGATTATCGTCGCAACGCTGCTAGTCATCGCTTCTGGCTTGGCGCATGCCATTTGGAGTTTATTCACGAAAAGCAGTCGTAACAAAAGCGTCTTCCTATGGTCCATCCTTATGGTAAGCACCATCGTCCTTCTTCCTTACTTAATAAGAGAATTGTGGCTCCATCCTTTATCCTTATCGTCCTACAGTCTCCTGCTGTTATCCGCCTGCTTGCAAGCCGCTTATTCTCTCTTGTTAGCACGTACCTACAACATGGGTGATTTGTCGCAAATCTATCCCATTATGAGAGGTACCAGTACCTTATTCGTTCCCATTATTGGTGTCCTGTTCCTTGGTGAATCCTTATCGGTATACGGATGGATGGGACTGCTTTGTATGGTCATTGGTTTCGTTTCACTAAGTGGCATTTTCACCAGCGCAAGATCAAGTTCGGCTTCCGTAAGGTCCTTTAAACCTTTCTTTATGGCGCTTAGTGTTGGCTTATGCACGACCTGCTACGTCTTCGTGGATAAGCTTAACCTTGAGCATATCTCAGCCATTTCTTTACTTGAGGTGACTAATATCGGGTTCGTTGCAGCATTGACACCGACCGTTATCGCCTCTAAACAACTACGCATGGAATGGAAATTAAATAGCAGGATCATTTTGCTCGGAGCGATTCTTAATCCAGGATCGTATTTATTGTTCCTTTTCGCAATGAAGTACGCACCCGTTGCCCATATCTCCCCTATGCGTGAAATTGGCACCGTGTTTGCCACGTTTCTAGGCATTGTCGTCCTTAAGGAGATGCAGGGCACTTTACGCATATTGTGCTCGGTTCTCATTTTAATAGGAATTCTCACGATTAGCTTTTGGGGCTAGAAATTATCCTACTCAAACAAAAAACCTAAATATAAAGCGATGTAAAAGCAACAACAACCTGCTGCTTAAAGAGAAAGCCAGGGTCTTCCAAGAAGACCCTCGCTGCTTATTTAATGGTCTCGCAGCATTTTACCTTCTTCAGCCAATCGCAGCTCAACAGTGCGGCTGATGCAGAGCTCCTTCGCATTCTTGCGCTGGATGTAATTTTAAATATAACCGCTTATCATCATAGATAGTAATTCGTTAAAGCTTTGAGGGATCCACGATCGCCCAGAATGCAGGCTTCGCCTGCAGCTGCTTGTCAAACAAAAGCGGCGCTTCCGTCCGAGTAACTGGAAATGTGCTTAACCAGGTATGATCGTCAGCTATCCCCCAGAAAACAACAGCACTTACCAGTCCTTCATTGGACTTCAATGCTTCGAATAGTTCCCGGTATCGCTGTGCCTGCTTCTGCAAAATATCTTCCGGCACGGCAGATCCGTAATCGGTCCGGTCGTTCCATTTATAGAGGCTCATATCTAGCTCGGTAATCTGGTTATCGAGTCCCAACTCCTTGAATTTTTTCATAGAATCAATGATATTCAGAACAGACGGGTTATAAATGCTGATATGTGTCTGATGACCAACACCGTCTATCGGAACACCTTTATCCAGCATCTCCTTCACCAGATCATAGAGTCGATCCCGCTTCTTCGGATCATCCGTTCCATAATCGTTAATATACAGCTTAATTCCAGGGCCGCCCGCTTCTCTTGCAGCCCGGAAGGCTGTTGCAATATAGTCGGTTCCCGTTATTTTATACCAGTTGCTGTTCCGCATCCCGTCTGGATCCGCAGGCTCAATCACTTCATTAACGACGTCCCAATATTGAATATCATTCTTGTAGCGACTAACAATGGCCTGGATATGAGCATCCAGGCGGTCCAGCAGAAGTTTCTTATTGGCTAGCCGCTTCTTGGCGTCAGTCTCATCTACCATCGATTTGCCGTCTGTGTCCAAGAAAAACCAGTCAGGCACCTGGCTGTGCCATACAAGGGTATGGAAGCGCACAGCCAAGCCATTCGCCTTGGCGAAAGCCACAATCTGATCCGCCTGGCCCCACTTAAATTGCCCTTCTACCGGCTGAATGGAAGCCGGCTTCATGGCATTTTCGGCGACTATCATATTCACTTGCTTCTTCATCAGATCTGCCGATAATCCGCTTGTCTGGTTCGGCTCCAGGGCAGCTCCAATAGCAAATTCATTCTTGAAGGTTGCCGCCAGCGACGGTATATTCATCTGAACGGAAGACGCTGCGACTTCAGCAGGCTGCTTCGACGGTTCTGTACTGCGTTTCGGTTCTTGTCGCGTTGTTTGATCCGATGTTTGAACAGGAGCCTCAGCGGTCTGCCCGGTTTCTCCGGATTTGTTCAAACCCATTACTAGTAGGATTACCGCGAGGAGGGCTGCTGATAAAATAATAGTAAAAAAGACTTTCTTACGTACTCGAAGCATCAGAAACCCGCCTTCTTCTTGTGAAATAAGAAACACCTAGTGAGAATGCTGTGTCCAGCCATTTCCCACCAGGTGAGTCGGCAAACCTATTACCCAACAAGTCCTGTCCGCTCGATACTTTCGACGAAGTAGCGCTGCACGAACAGATACATAATGATAAGAGGCAGAATAGCAAGCAGAATCCCTGTATCCTGCACCATACTTAAATAGAACGGATCCTTCGCTGATGCGTCATTCCCAAGAACGATAGACAGATTATAAGGCAAGGACGATAGCTGCGTTGACATGACGTTGCTCGAGGTGAGATAGGTTGTCGTAAAGAAGCTGTCATTCCACTGCCAGACAAACGAGAAGAGCAGCACCGTAATGATGGACGGAATCGCGTTAGGTAGCATAATCCGCAGGAACGTCTGGCCAACACTTGCTCCATCCATATAAGCCGCTTCTTCGACTTCCCGCGGAATGCCCCGGAAGAACTGCCGGAAAATAAAAATATATAATCCGGCTTTTAGAGAGTTTGCTGTTATGGAGGTTAAGATAAACGGCCAATAGGAGTTCAGCAAATTGACAGGTTTTCCGGTAATAAGAGGGATAAGCCCCATCAGACTGAAGTCTTTCAGATTCAAGTACATCGGAATAAGTATCGTTGTAGGCGGGACCATGATCGTTAGAATAACGCCTGCAAACAACAGGTTGCTGCCTCTAAATTTCAATCTTGCAAATGCATATCCCGCCAGTGCGCAAGAGAGTGCCGTCAGAATTGTCGTTGTCGCCGACAGCGTGAACGTATTCAGGAGCGTCTTCCAGTAGTCCATAATGGAGATCGCATTCTTGAAGTTCTCAAGCGAGTAATGCTCGGGAATCCATACAACAATAGGTGAATATAGATCCGTTTTTGCTTTTATGGCAGTAGATATTTTCTGAATGATCGGGTATAAAATAACAAACGAAAGTCCGGCAATCAGGACTAGTCGAACGAACGACCAAAGCCAGCGCTTCCAGCTTTCAAATGATAATAATCGGGCCATAATCAACGAGCTCACCTTCTTTCTATTCCTGGTAGAAGACCTTCCTCGAAACGATATAGGAACTAATCAGCAGAATCAGCATAATTGACACGAAATAAAGCCAAGCCATTGCCGAACTAAGTCCAAAGTCAAAGTTAGTAAACCCCGTCTCTTTAATAAGATCCGTCATCTCGTTCCTTGAGAAGGAATCAATAATGGTATAGATCATATTAACTAGGATAAGAGGGCTGACCATCGGGAAGGTAATCTTCCAAAACGCCTCGTAGCCTGTTGCCCCTTCCATCTTGGAAGCTTCATACAGCTGCGGGGAGATCGTCTGAATGCCTGCCAGGAAGATCAGAATCTGTACACCCGATTGGCTGACGATCTGGTAGATTCTTTCTACCGCACTTGTCAAATAATTAACAATGCTCTCACTTACGCCTGCATCCAGCATTAGTCCCGCCAGCTCATAGGCGCCTAAAGCATGAATAGCACCGCCGGAGCCTTGGTTCTGATCGTTAACCGCTTGAACCAGGCTTGATGTCTCCAGCGTCATAATCACACCGGAAGCTAGAATAACAGGCAGGAAAAAGATCGAACGCGCAATGGAACGGCCAATAAACTTCTGATTAAGCAGAACGGCCAGGAACAAGCTGAATATTACGATTAACGGGACATTAACAACCATGTTAATGATGGACTCCGTCAGCGTACGGTTAAAGCTTGTGTTCACGGTCAGAGCATTGATATAGTTCTCAAAGCCGATGAAACTGATTTTCAAACCGGATGAATTTGCTTCAATCTTGCTGAGACTATATCGGAAAGAGTTGACCAACGGAATAATAAAGAAGAAGATGAACCCTAGCAGCCAAGGCAATACAAACAGAAATCCGAGCAGCGCCTTTTGCTCTGCATAGGTTCTATTCTTCATGCCGAGCTTTGATATTAGTTTCAAGATTGGCCACCACCCGTCATGTAGCTCTCAGCTTTAATGGTCTTGCCTTCAATCGTCACTTGTGAGCGGTTATAGTTGACAATGACATACATGCCATTTCCATACACCGTCTTATAGACGCCTTGCTGCAGCTTCTCATGTCCTGTAATCGGCTCGTGCTGGACACCCTTCAGAACCTTGTTCACTTCCTGATATATGCCTGCAGCTTTGTCAATCCACAGCTTGTAGTTCACCGCGAACAGCTCGTTATGATCGGTGTCCTTCACCGAATAATTCGGCTCATAAATCCATTCAAAGTACACATTAGCGCCATACTCCAGACACTGCAGAATATATTGCTTCTCATTGGTATAATTCGACAGGTTAAAAGGCGCTCCCGTATAATCCACGAATCCGCGGACTACCATCTGATAGAACGGGATTTGCTCATCCTCCAGCTTAAAGCCGCTGTTGCCCATCGGCGCATCTGTAATGTCAGATAAGTAGGAAAGTGCATAAGCATTCCCGCCTTTACCCATCACCTGCAAATTTCCATCCTGCAGCTTCGCCAGTGCCGCCTTGGATATCTCCTCAGACTCTGTCCTGTCGATCTGATTATGCTTCCGGTAATCACTGTTTAGCTGATCGGCAAGGTCCCTGAGCGAAATCCCTACCGCATTAAATTTACGGATACCTTTCAAAGCTGAATCTACATAGCTCTCAACAAGCCGAGGTGAAACGATATAAGATGGCGACTTGTTAATATCTCGCCGGTTCAATGCTAAGTCTACCGGATAAATCGCTGCCGGATCCCCTCTTAGCGTTCTTGATGCCGATTTGGATTCATCAAAATCCGCGCCGGTATTTGCCGTTAGAAGCGCAACGTCTGGATAAAGCGTAACATCGTTGCCTGCAGCAAACGATGCCAAGTCCTTCAGCCCTTTGCTTCCACCAATCTCGCTGTCTACCGAAATAGATTTGGGCACTTTATGATCAAGTCCATTATTAAACCATCCGGCATACTTTAGCTTAATATTATGAATATCCAGCTGCTTCATCTGATTGATAATTGCCTTAGCTTCATTAAAGGTGGTCAATGTTTTAAGCGCACGATACGGTATGCCCATAATATGCTTTTTATCCGAGATGCTTCCATCCAGCTGGAGGTAAAATGGAATGTTATCCTCATCTGCAGCTTTCTCCAGAACAGGAAGCGACTTGCTTTTGACCAGGTACTCTTTGTAGTAAGTGGCCATTCCCTGATAGGTAGCATCCTTCCCGTTCAGGAAGGCATATCGGACAACAAAATCAGACTTTGTCGGATTTTCCTGGAACTTCGGAAGCGAACGCTGCTGACCATTGGCGTCCAGCGTTACCTCGCCTTTATTGATGACCTTAAAGCTTGGGTAAACGTAGTTATAGCTGTTCAGCCTGCCGCTAATATCCGCATTAATCGTTGCAACTGACTCCCCTTGCTCAATAATGCCAAGGAATGCGCTGTTCTCACGGATGATGCCGAATACCGGAAGTCTGACTGCCTCTTCCCTTGCAGCATCTTCTGTTCTTGCCATTGTTTTGTCTTGACCATAGACAAGCTGCTGATAGGAAGGGTATCTTGTTTTCCCGCTGTTAAAGTTAATCAGTGCGCCTGAACCATCAGGAACTAGCATCGTTCCTTTCTCGTCTGTCCCGCCTGCCCCAAAGAAATTAAGGAAGGATACACTATTTACCGGGTACTCTTTGGGATAGTGAATATCTTCCACCGGGACGGAAGCAACCAGACTGTTGCCGTCCAAGGCATACTCGATTGTAGCTTCGAATATTCTCGGGGCTGTTTTCTCCTGAGAGAAATGAAGCTCCTCCATATCTTTCTTCAGATCTTCCTCCGAATAGCCGGCTGCTTCGATCGCTTTCAGTGCCCGGTCAAGCTGAAGCCCATTTAACGCGCTGTCATTTCGTTCATATGCCGTTTGTTCCTTATTTTCTTTATAGGCGATTTTTAGCGCACGTTGTCCCGTTTTGTCCAGCTTCTTGTTTAATGCCTCAAACCGCTCAGTAGTCATCATCTTGGGCATATCTTCAAGCGTTTTCTCCGCCTTGCCGAATTGATAGGTAACGCTGAGACCATTCGGAAGCTTCTCCATGTTGATCTGTTTGTTAACTGCGCTGTCCGAATAGGAATTAATTGAGTTAAGCTGACCGAAATTATTGTAGAAGTCCAGCTTGATCTGGGCTGATAATAAATCCTTATTCACGCCGGCAGCTAGGGTATCCCCGCTGCTGCCGGGCGGATTGCTGCGCCAAACATCTCCGCTTTGCTTATTAAGAACAGCGACAGCGCCAGTCTGATCATCTACGAATAACTGAAGTTGATCATTCTCGGCCACCCCTTTCATGTCGGCAAAGCGGGGATCAGTGAAGGACGCGCTTAAAGCCTTTCCCTGTGTAAACGCCATTGCGGCTTGCTCGGCTTCTCCCGCCTGTTTGCCCGATGTGGAATCCGAGCATCCGGCAAGCATGAACCCAACCAGACAGCATGCGGTCAGCAGGGCCATTCTGGCCTTATTCATCTTCTTGCCTCCTTAAAAGAATTGTGAAGCAATTCTTGCTTCGAAAGCATATGCCTCAAATGAATGATCACCCAAATGGCCAGCTTCAGGCCATTGTGATGATTCATACTTCGTAAGCATCAACTTAAAAGAATTGTGAAGCAATTCTTGCTTCGAAAGCATATGCCTCAAATGAATGATCACCCAAATGGCCAGCTTCAGGCCATTGTGATGATTCATACTTCGTAAGCATAATCTAAAAGAATTGTGAAGCAATTCTTGCTTCGAAAGCGTTGCTAACGCCTAAGCACGATTTCTTGGTGAATGACTTGTACGAAAGCGATCATCTGCTGAATCAAACTAAAGAATAATAAGCATAAGAAAGCCATAAACGCCATGGCCACAATGGTGAGAATAATAGTTCCGATTGTCTTCGACGGTGAATATTGCTGCACCGTCATATTGCCGACAAACAGGAGATAGGCACACCAGAGCACAGACAAACTATTGAAAAAATGATAGAAGGACACTTCTTCCAGCGAAATGAGGTTACTCAGCCCGATCCATGGCAGTTGAATGACCAGGAGAGGTACCAAGGCAAAGCAAGTCGAGGTAAAAATATCGACAAATTTGCCTTCTCCATCCATTAAGGTTGTCAGCGACCAATTCGCTACACACCAGAACAGGACAGGCACCACGACATATAACGTCTCCATCAGACTGTTAATACTGTCCGGATATACAATGTTGACAAGAAATCCGCTGTACTGGGTCTTCATAATCTTCATGACGATCAGCAGGAACAAGATGACCAAGGAGATGAACAGATTCATCTTCCGGCTGCGTTCATATTTCAATTCCCAGAAGCCATTAAAGGGATGCAGAATCAAATATAACGGATATTTGTACAGCTCACTGTTCCATGAAGGCAATCTTCTTCCCCCCTTTCCGTTTCCGGAACTTGCTGATCCCGAACCAACAAACAATGACTAGAAGAACACCTGTCATGATCCCGGGAAAATACTCGCGGAGCACTTCTTTGCGGTAAAGCAGGAAAGCTTTGGAATAATCCTTCTGGTCCATACTTTCCTTAAAATATTTCATAGCTTCGTGATAATCTCCTTGGCGCAGCAGTGCTTTACCAATCCCTGCATACGCGAATTCGAGATTGGCGTTCATGCTGATTGTCTGCTGATACAAGCTGTAGGCTTTATCTTCTTCACCATTGTAATAAGCTCTGACAGCCTCGTTCAGCGTGCGGCCGTATTCGGTTGTTTGGAATACAGTAATCTCACCAAGTGCCTTATCAAGTACGAGGAATTCATCGCCAAGCCGCTCAATGGCAACCGGCGTATTGAACTGCCCCATTTGATTGCCCATCCCTCCGAACACATACAGTAAATGACCATCTCCGTCGTAAGTGAAAATCCTGCCACGTTTGCCGTCCAGAATGGAGAAAATCTCACTGTCACCAACGTCAATATCAATCAATCGGGATGGTCCGTCAGCACTCCTATAGCGGATATCGCCCTCCGGGGCAAAGTATCCATTTCTCCGCAATATATCATTACCCTGGGCATTCAGTTTTTTGACATTCCCGCTCTCCTGACCATTCGTTGCATAAATAAAGCCTTCCTGGTCGATGTCCAGATTGGTAAATTCGGTTGGTGTAAACATGACCATCTGGCTTTTCTGTGCTTTAGTCGACAGCATCTTCCACAAATAATCCGTCGGATTGAAGGAGACCCGGTTCGCTCCAACGAACGAAGTAAATGTGCCATCCGGACTGAATTCCATAAAACCGTCGTACACGCCAGTGGACATGACATAAATCCGCTGTGCCTTATCAACAACCACCCGGACCGGCTGAAAATCAAATTTCTCGTTCAGCATATCGGACTTTGGAGCTTCGATAACTTTTATCAGATTATTGCTCTGATCAAGGTGGACAATCCGTTTATTGCCGGTGTCTGCTACTACTAGCTGTTTGCTGTCGGTTACAAACAACCCTTGAGGGTTATTGAAAGTCTCCTCTTTGCCGTCACGGACAAACGAACTGATCATCTGTACGGGCTGAAACTTATCATCCAGCACGACAATCCGATTATTGCCTGAATCGAGCACATAGATTTGATTATCCTCTGTCACATGGAAATCACTCGGCTCTTTGAAAGCTCCTGCCCCTATGCTTTCACCGTTCCACAATACATTAGCCTGGTATGCGGCAGGAGCTACAGTTGTCAGCCCCCAATAAGAATAGTTATAGGATTCTGCGCCATCCGCTGCTTGAACCATTGTTCCTCCTGCGCTTATGCCTACTAAGCAGCATAGGGCAATGAGGAGGTATATTTTTTTCTGTACCCACATCATGCTTCGGCTCCCTTCTACTCTTTCATCCCGGAAGTTGCCATCGTCTGGATGACACTGCTCTGGGATATGATGAAGAGCGTGATTGGAACGACCATCAGGATGAGTGCGACGGCAGCCCCAACGCCAGCCCTGGCAATTCCTCCGAGTGATATTTGCCCCAATGCGTAATGAAGCGTCTTAAGATTTTCACTGTAGATAAAGTTGCCCCCATCAGAGCCCCACAGCATAGGGAATTGCAATATCATAAGGGTCAGCCATGCAGGCTTGACATTCGGCATCACAATCTGCCAATAGATCCGATACTCGCTTGCTCCATCAATCTTGGCAGCTTCCACTAACGCATCCGGGATCTGTTCCATGAACTGCTTCATTAGGAATAGCCCCAGTGGGAAAGCAAGCGATGGAATAATAATCGATAAATGCGTGTTAATCCAGCCCAGCCAAGACATCATCATATAGTTTGGGATGGCTGTAACCGTGCCAGAGAACATCAGTGATAAAACGACGGTTGAGAAAATCATTTGGGAGCCTGGAAACTTATGCTTGGCAAGCGGATAGGCAGCTGCTGATGCAAGAAGAATATGCCCAAACGTTCCCGCGAGCGTAATAACCAGCGTATTAGCGATATAGCGGGACAGTGGAACCCAGGAATTACCCATTAAAGCAAACAAGTCAAAGAAATTATCCAACGTCGGATTGTTTACCATTATCCTAGGCGGGAAAATAAACAACTCATCCAACGGTTTGAAGGCATTGTTCACTGCGTAGACAAGCGGAATGGCCATAAAAAGGCCGAACACGGCAAGTAGCAGGAAGAGTAAAAAACTGACGGTAAGGGATCGGTTAAGTTTCTTCTGAATACGGAAAACCGCCATCCAACTGTTCAACGTCACTCACCGACCTTTCTAAGCAATTTCTGGGTCAGCTTATTGGCGCCCACCATAATCAGGAATAGAACGGTTGCAATGGCTGAGGCATAACCCATCTCAAAGCGGATCGTGCCATAGTCCATCAGATGCGTGACGATTGTGTGCGCCGCGTAGTTAACACTTGGGAAGCCCGCCAGCGCAATGGAAACATCCGCTACGGCGAACGAAGCCGTAATTTGCAGGACTGCGCCGAATAAAAGCTGCGGCCTCATCGAAGGGAGAGTAATGAACCACAGCTCCTGCCAACGGTTCCGGATTCCGTCAACTGCGCCTGCTTCTACAAGCGTTCTATCAATTGTCTGAAGCCCTGCAATAAACGCAAGGAAGCTGGTACCGAGGCTCAGCCACAATTGAACGATAATAACGATGGCCAGAATATACTTCTCATTCGTAAGCCATTGGATCGGCTCCAGTATAAAGCCGAATTTGATCAGGAAACCATTCAAGTAACCATAACGGTCTCCCGAAAATACGATCAGCCATATGAAATACACATTTCCTGCAATTGATGGTGCATAAAAAATCAAAGTCATAATCGCCCGTATCTTCGGAGACAGTTCATTTATAATCCAGGCAAACAGGAAGCAGGCGAGATAGCTGATTGGTCCTGTAATGACAGCGAACATGAACGTATTCCGCAAGGCAATCATAAAGACATCATCATTCAGAAACAGCCTGGAATAATTGTCCCAGCCTACGAACCTTGGGAATTCGAGCATATTGAAATAGAAAAAACTGAGACAGATCGAGAATACAACAGGAATAATGGTAAACAGGGTGAAAATAATCATGTACGGGCTCATGAGGATGTAATAGTGCTTGTTTTTCTTAATCTCTCTGAATGTTTGCGCCCATCTGGATACCTTGACCGGCTGCCGGATGAGATCGGGCGCAGGCACGATTACGGTTTGACTCGTTTCAGGCATCGGAATTCACCCCCAAGCTAGTTCGGTAATTTAAATTCTTTTCGCTTAATTGCGATTTCATCATTGATATACAACAGATAATCCGATAAGGCTTCACGAGGATTCTCACTGCCGTTGACTACTTTACGGAAGGCATTATCCAGATGGCGTCCGGTGAAATATCCACCCGGAACCTGAGGAATTCCTTCCACCCATTGCCACTGGCTTTGGAGGTTCTGATAATCCTTGACTGGCCATGGTAATTCTTCGAGTGCTTCAATATTAGCGGTCGGATAACGAGCGGCTTCTCCGAGCAATCCTTCCATCTCACGGCCATATGCAATTTGTGTCTCCTTGCTGGTCCACCATTTCATAAACTCCCATGACGCATCTTTATCCTTGGCATTCTCCAGCATCATCACAGCGGTTGTATGGCTGGCCACTTCATGATTTACCGTGCCGTCAGGCATTTCCGTCCCCGGCACCATCGTAAAGTCCCATAGCCCCTTAATCTCAGGCGCCATTACCGTCAAGTTGTTGTAAGTCGTATAATCCGCAATCCCAATCGGCATCTCGCCGGTACGGAATCGGTTCGGGAAATCCGCAATCAGCGGAAACTTATAGTTGGTATAGAACTGCGTCCATTTCTTGAAAACTTCCATGGAAATGTCCGAATCAAGTGCGCTTTTCTTGTCGTCCTCGGTATAGAACTTTCCGTTATTCTGATAGAGCATCATCGAGAAAGTTGTGTTCGGTATCAGATTCGCATTATTCTTTACGTCGTCGATTGGAAGCCAGAATTCCATATTATGCTTCTGCAGCACGGAAATCATATTGTATACTTCCTGCCAGGTTTGAGGTGGTGTTAATCCAAGCTCTGCCATCACGTCTTTCCGGTAGAAGAGCATCGGGAAGGTCTGCTGCTCCGGCAAGGCGTATACGCCATTGCTGTATTCATAAGGAACCAAAGCGCTGTCGTTGAACCTGGAGGCAACTTCCTTGAAGTCAGGGAATACGGACAAATCCGCTGAAGCTTTCCTCATCGCATAGTTGACCGGCACATCTTCCCCAATCTGCATGGCAACATCAGGTCCCTCATCAGCCAGCGTCGCAGGAAGTAGAATATTAGCCGGAACAAGTCTCAGCTTCACGGATATTTTCGACTCCGGCGTGAAGCTCTCATCGATCAGGCTCTTTAATACTTGCGCCTGATCACGGCCGGTCGTAATCCATACGGTGATTGACTTGTCGCTTTTCTTTGTATTGCCGATGCTGTCGTAGTCCTCCGTGTAAGAAGCAATCAGTCCTCCAAGCTCATGCTTAACCTTTTGGAAAAAGGTTGCACTTGCACGCGGAAGCGCTGCTTCAGGGGAAGATACGATTAAATAGTCCAGCGTAAGCGGCTGTACTCTGACGTTCAATATCCAAGTACCAAGTCCGCCGACATTAATCTTGAAAGCGGACAGCCGTTTAGCAACCGTTTCAGGCTTTGCAGCCATTTCTTCAAGCTGAGTCACCATCGTGTGGAGAACCGCTACTTTATCACTTTGCTCGCCCGTTGTTTGCTCGAGATAATCGGCAACACTTTTTATCGTAGCTGCCTGTGTTTTGAACACTTCCGTCATCTCTGGAATCCGCTTCTCTAACTGGTAATCACGGTACGGATCAGGCGAATTGGAGGTAATAATCAGAATCTTTCTGTATATCTCATTAAGCTGCAGGACGCTTGATTCAATCGTCTGTAGCAGCGGAGCGATCTCGCCCAGGGATACGGACAAACGAAGCACGTGCTTGCCTTTCGTCAAATGGAACAAATAGGGCTCATCACCGCCCATGACGTCCATTTTCCAGTCCATATCGAAATTAAACGGAATCTGCTTCATTTCTTTAAACGGATATTCGCCATCAATCATCAGACTGCGTGTGCTGAATACACCACGAAGCTGATCCTGTTTTCTTTTTAAAGCAATCTGATATAATCCATCCTGTTGTACATCCACTTCCCACTCCATCCACTGCCCCGGCAGCTTCCAGTTCACGCCGCCGATTGCGTTAATCCGAATCTTGGACACATCATATGGAATAACGGCAGGGCTTGACTTGTCAGACAATGGATATAGCGTAGGAGACGATTTGAGCTCCGCGTCCTCCGCTTGAATCATCATAGATTGATCCTTGGCAGGCTTTAAGCCTTCCGCTTCATAATCCTTCTTCAAATCCTCATAGGACTTGATGGTCTGATCCTGATACAGCTCGATATAGTCGATGGCCATCGGCTCTCGGGAAGCCGTCAGAGTAAGCTTCTGCGTACCCTTGTCGAAGTGGAATAAATAGGGCTCTGCATAATAACCTTCACTGTCCATCAATGGCTTGAGCTGCCAAGCTGGCTTCTCAATCTGCCTTGGACGAAGATCATTTCCCCGGTCATCTCTTTGAATCTTAGCATCACGGTTGCCCCATAACCGGTCAAACAACAGATCATCAGCTCCAGTAAATGGCTGCTCATCATTAATCGTGAGCTTGCGTTCAATGGCTGAGCTTTTCCCTTCAATCGGATAGTAACGAATCCGAAGATTATAGAGTCCCGCTTGCTCAATAGGTATGTTCCAGCTGATCGAGCCGGCATCCGGCGTAAAGACTGCTTTTCCGTTCAATCCTTCCAGATGATCATCTACCTCAAATCCTTCTCCATCGCTCTCAGCGAAGCTTTCGCCTTCTATACGAATGACTTGAGAAGGTCTGTCATCAGCAGAATAACTTTTCAAATACTCGTTATAGCCGCCTCTATCATCCGAGTCTGTAATCGCCTGAAATCCGCCCATCGCCTGAGCGCGTCCGTTATGCAGCTGACCCGAAGGGTAGAAAGCCCAAATGGACAAAAAAAATACGAGTAGAACCAGTATGGCAATTCCGTAGCGCTTTCTTCTTTTGTTACTCAACTCTTCTCCCCTCCTGCGGCAAGAGATTTCACTTCAGCGACAGTCCCCATTGCCATATTCAAAATAGGGACTGTCGGCATTAACTTCAATTGTTACTTTTTGTAAACCTCGTCAATTGCAGCTTGAGCCGGTGCTTTATACGTGTCGATCACGGTAGACACCGAGTTGCCTGAGGTCAGTTCGCCAATCATTTCGTAGTAAGGGAATTTCGGGAATGTGCCGCTGTCCAGCACCAGCATGCCTGCGCCTGCATCGCGGGCATTTTGGATATCGTTCTCATCCGTGAAGTTGCTCTCAAGCGATGCTTGGTCCGCATAGTCGTAGATCGAATCGATATCATTGATTTTTTCCCAGATGTATACCAGTTGATCGGGATTCTCTACACTCTTCGGAATGGTAAGGGCTTGGAATGCCCCTTCAGCGGAATGGTACGCCGTAGCACTTGGACCTTTAGGGAATGGCACAAAGCCAATATCGTAGTCCTTCATATCCGTTTTCAAACCACCAATTTCATACATGGCTCCTGCATACATAAGCGTATTGCCTTGACGGAAGAATTGTCCTGGTTCTGTCCAGTCTCCGCCTTCTGTTGGGCGGGCAACCTTCTCTGTTGCCAGCTTGGAGAGGAAATTAAATACCTCAACGGTTTTTGGATCGTCCAGATTTTGCTTATCTCCATTGGTTAGGCTCGTTTCATTGGAGACAAGAGCTGGATCCATAAATCCGCCTGAAGCAAGTCCCCATGTATCCAGCTTTCCGTCATTATTCGTATCTTTGTTCGCATCTTTAGCTACTTGAGTGAATGTATCCCAGTTCCAATTGTCCTCTTTCACATAATCTTGAGGAGACTTAATACCAAGCTTGTTAAGAAGAGTACGGTTATAGAAAATGCCGGTAATCAGGTTGCCTTGGCCCTCGGAGAAGGCATAACCGCGGCCGTTATACGACATGAATTCGGTAGCCTTTGGATTAAATACCTTTGTGTTTTTCGTGTATTCGTCAACCGGCCATAACAGGTCTTGCTGGACCAGGGCTGGAACGGTGTAGTTTTTACCCAATCTCACAATATCGCCAAGCGGTTCGCCTGCAAGCAGGGATGCGACAACTTTTTGCTGGTATTCGCCGTAGTCAACCGCTACGAATTCCATCTTGAAGTTATGCTTCTTCTCAAGCTCCTCCAGGTTTTTCTTGCGCTGGATATTGTCCGGATTGTCTTCTCCAATCGTCATATCCCACCAGGATACAACCTTGATTGTTCTGCCGCCCATGTCGAAGTCCATTTCGGGCGAAGAAGGATCTTCTTCAGCGTTCCCCGCATTATTCGACGCTGCGGCGTTATTAGAGGCGGCTGCATTATTGCTCGCCGTCGCATCTGCGTTGTTAGCATTGCTATTGCCTTTCCCATTGCCATTGCTGCCGCTGCCACTGCTGCATGCCGTTAATGAAGCAGCTAACATCAAAGTCGAAAGCATCATAACCGTCTTTTTCACTCTCACATTGGTCCCCCCTAATTTGGTTTACAGGGAAAAGTGTAGCGCTTACATTTCTGACCAACAACCTGCCTGTAGATAGGTCAATGACCTGTCAATTTATAGGTTTTCAGGAATAACGCGGATTGTAAGGAAGCAATTAAGCCAAGAGGTAAACAAATGGATGATGGATAAAGAAATGCACATTGTCACCTGTCCACAAGATGAACAATAATAAAAACCATAATCCGTCAGAGACGATTCCTTAGAAAGGGAGGCTCAGCCTATGTATAGGGCGTTGCTAGTTCAACCTGACCGTTATTCCAGAGAAGAGACCCGACTTATGTTTCATTGGGAGCAGCATGGCTTCATGCTTCAAGCCGATGCGGATTCTCTCTCTGATGCTCAAGCCATTCTCAGAACACAGTCAGTCGACCTTATTCTTATAGATCTTAAACATTCGCATGCCAGCGGGATGCTGCTCTGTGAACGAATCCGTGAGCAAAGCCGGGTACCTATTATTCTTCTTGGAGGCAGTCATGATTTCCAGCTTCTGCGGAAAGCGATGGCCTTTCAGGTAAGCGATTACATTGCGAATCCGGTGCATTCGGAGGATTTGGCCGCCAGCCTGTGTAAGGTAAAGAAAGAGCTCGACGCTCTATCTGTTCAATCCCATCGGATTACCTTAAGTTATGAGAAGAAAAAAAATTTGAATCCGTCCATCATTGACCTTGTCAAGCAATATGTACAGGAGCAATTGCATCAGAACATTACCTTAAAAAAAATCTCAAGCCTGCTGCATTTCAACTGTGCCTATCTTGGTCAGAAATTCAAAGATCAGGAGAATATGTCGTTTAACGAGTATCTTCTTCAGCAGCGAATGGAGAAGGCAAAAATCCTGCTTGAGAGAACGGATATGCGGATTTATGAGATCGCAAATGAAGTAGGCTATACGGAAATTGACTGGTTCTACAAGAAGTTCAAGGAATACACCGGCACGAGCGCTAATGAGTACCGTAAGCAAAGCACAGTTATCGCTTAATTCGAAAACCCTTTTTGGAAAGCGCTTGCAGTTATAAAAAATAATAAACCGGCTAAAGCTTTGGACTTATCCATAAGTCCCGAACTTTAGCCGGTTTTCTTCGTTATGACCTTAACCCGGTCCTGCCTTATTGACCACCAAGCTTCAGAAGTCCAAAACCAGAAGTGTTCGTGTAGGACAGACCGGAACGGTCATTCCATATCGCCACACTGTCACGGTCCCCGTCGCCGTCTTCATCATTATTCACCTGCACATCAAAGCCGATGATGTCTCCGGCTGCCGGAGGTGATCCGGTCCATTTTATGGAGGCTTCTACGACATAACCGTTCGCCGTTTGTTTCACTGCAGATACAAGATTTCCACCAAGCACCCCCGGATTTACGCTTTGCTGATTATCAAAGTTGATCCGATATTGGCCGTCGTCCGCTTGATAGCTGGCAGTCGCCGCTTTGTTCTGGTCAACAAATATTTCTAGTGAATCCTGCTCCCACACATTAGGACTTTGCTTGGATAGCAGCGAATCCGTCACTTCTGCGAGAACGTATAAACGTCCTGCATCCCACAGCGTTCTAACCTTTGCTTTTGACCCATTGGTCCCTTGCACCCATCGGTCAGTTGTTATTATATTGGCCTTGCTCCATAAGGAATCCATATTGCCGTCTATTACTGGCGTCCCCATCAGAGCTTCTGAAGATTGTGGACCTTCAATCAGGGTTAATACACCATATTTGGACGTATCCGTATCCTGTGAACCCGTTCTGTCGTTCCAGGAAGTATTCGTTACTGTGCTGCCGGCCTTGTCTACAATACGAACATCAAATCCAAGCTTATCGTTCAGCGACATGCTATCAACCGGAATTGCAGCTTCAATCCGGTATCCGTCAGTAAGCTTAATCACTTTATAAGCAGCAGGCTTACCCGGATTTGCTCCGCTCCGGCGGAAGGTATATTTCTTGTCATCCGCTTCGTATGCTGTTGTCTTACCGTTATTGCCATCGATGAATACTTCAACTGCATCATTTCCGTTCGTGCTTGCATCCGATACATCAACAGTCATATAGAGATGGTCTGGATCCCATAAGGTCTTAAACTTCGCGACAGCTGCACCTTCGTTTAGTATGGATACAGCAGAGGCCTTGCTCCAAGCATCCTCCAGCTTACCATCAATGTGAGCACCAGCATTCGCTGCTGTTGTAGTCTGTATATCTACCGGCAGCTTGCTCGGGTCTGCCAATGCCCAATAAGCATATTTCGCTTGAAGCCGTTCATCAAACAACAGCGGCCAGTTGTTGCGGTCGACCGGGAAGGTTCGCAGCCAAGTATTCAGATCATCCTTGCCCCAGAAAATAACAGCCGTTAACTGATCCGCATGCTTCCTGAACACATCGAATATTTCCTTATACCGTTTCGCCTGCTTAATCTGCAGGTCTAGCGGGAATGTCTCATAGGCATCATTGTCATTCGTGTACACACTCATATCAAGCTCAGTAATCTGCTGTTCAATGTTCAGATCAGTAAAAGCCTGAATCATATCATCAAGCTCTTGAACCTGTGGATTTTCAATGCCGATATGTGTCTGATGACCAACGCCGTCAACAGGAATGCCTTTATCTTGCAGCCTTTTAATCAAGTCATGCAAATCCTGCCGTTTGTCCGGTATATTCGTGTTGTAATCATTGATAAAGAGCTTCGCATCCGGATCTGCTTCATGCGCATATTCGAATGCCTTCTCGATAAACTCTTCGCCTGCAATCTTGTACCATAGGCTGTTGCGGAGACCGCCCGGCTGATTATCACCTGGTTCAAGCACCTCATTAACAACATCCCAAGCATAAATTTTGCCTTTATACCTGCCAACTACAGTCTCAATATGACGCTTCATCCTAGCAAACAGCAGCTCTTTGCTTGCAAGATTACCATTCTCATCGTAGAACACCCAGTTCGGGGTTTGAGAATGCCAGATCAGCGTATGACCACGCATGGCAATGCCATTCTCAACGGCAAAATCAACAATTTTGTCCGAACGAGTGAAATTGAACTGTCCTTCCTGCGGCTCGGTAGCATCCCACTTCAGCTCATTGCCTGCCGTCAAGCTGTTGAAATGCTTCTTAATCAGCTGGGCATCCGGTCCGCTCGGATCTTCAATTTCATTAGCAAGAAGAGCCGTACCCAACTTGAAATCATCGGCAAATACATCTTTCAAGGATGGAATATCCTGCTGAATAACAATCGGTTCTGGATCAGGAAGCCGCTCAATCGAAAAATCATCAATATAAAAATCCAGTGTTGGATTAGAAGAAGCTTCAAAATAAACAGATAGACTTTGAGCCGGCTGCTTCAATTGATATTGACCACTAAGCTTCACCCAGCCGTCCGCGGTTACACTTCCGGCATTAACTCCTTCATAATAAGTCGTTCCATCGGTTGTACGCTGTACCGTCATTGATATTGAAGCTGCCGTTACGCCGGTGGGAAGCTTGGCCCATGCGGTAAGCGCATAAGTTTTTCCTTCCGCCATAATGGAGGTTACATCCAGCTGCGGGCCATTCCAGCTTTGTGATCTTCCTGTAACCTTCAGGCCGAATGCCCCAGTGTGGGCAGCAAGCTCCGAAGCGGTCAGCACTTCATTCCCTCCGCGTCCATGCCAGCCTTGAACCGTACCATCCTCAAAGTTCGTTGCAATCCTCTCTATTCCCGCTTCTGCCCCTGCCTGTTTCGGCAGCACACTTAGCGACAAGGATGCTAGCAGCATGACTGCTGCCAAAACACTTGATAAAGAACGCTTCCAACCTTGTACCTTCATTAATACACCTCACCTTTTCTTGTATATCCCATATAAACACCCCCTACGGGGCGGATCATGGCGTGATTTCCTGTGGATAGAGGATAATACGGCCTTCCTCCATCTCCACCCGCACCTTATTGCTGTCCTTGAAACCTTCTGCGTCCAGATAGCCTGCCGGAATCTGAAGCCTGCCGGCTTTGTCCAGCACGGCATACTCAATATGGCTCTCCTGCTGACCAGACATCGCATCCTCGGCATCAAGCCTTGCCAGTTCGTCGGCGTAGGATTCTCTGCGGATCATTTCAGCAGAGGTTTTACCATCCCTGATTTGGACAACCCGGTCCACCTTACGGGCGAGCAGCGGATCATGCGTGACGATGACAATCGTAATTCCCATTGTCTGATTGAGATTCCGGAACAGATCTAGTACCTGATCGGAGGTCTTCGTATCCAATGAGCCCGTTGGTTCATCAGCAAGAAGCAGCTTTGGCTCATTCGCCAACGCGATGGCGATAGCGACCCGCTGCTGCTCGCCGCCAGACAGCTCACTGAGCTTATTTTTAAGACGATGTCCAAGACCTACTGCCTCAAGCAGCTCGATTGCACGCGCCCGGCGCCTTCTGCCCTTCAGGAGAAGAGGAAGCTCCACATTCTCTAGTGCGGTCAGATAAGGAATCAGATTGCGGGCATTATTCTGCCATACGAAGCCAACCGTCTCACGCTTATAGTTCACAAGCTCCTTCTCACCGAACAAAAGCAAATCCTTACCATCAACAAACAGCTTGCCTGCAGACGGCTTATCCAGTCCGCCCAGCATATTCAGCAGCGTGGATTTCCCGCTGCCTGAATTACCGATAATCGCCATTAACTCGCCATCGTCCACCTGCATATCCAGACCTTGAAGAGCAACAACCTCGAGATCGGCCGTTTTGTAGATTTTCACAAGTTCCTCGCATCTGATCATGCTTTACTCCTCCCCCAGCTTTAAGGCCTGAGCAATTCTGGTCCTAGACAGCCGGTAGCCAAGAATAAGCAGACCAATGGTCAGTGTCAGACCAATAATGGTGTACAGCTGCACATAATCGCTGAGCTTATATACAATCTCGAATGGCGGAACCTGCTCCGACGTTGCAAATGACATTTCGAACAAGGGCACGAATAGTTCACTGGTCATGTTGCCGATAAGCACACCGATAATAACCGCTGCGCCGGAGGTAAGCAGCTGCTCACTGAGCAGCATCCCGATAATTTGCGGGAACGGAATCCCCATCGCCCGAAGGACACCATACTGCAGTGTTCTGCCTGACAAGGCCAGCACCCAGAATAAAAGAAATCCAAAGAAGCTGATCAGCATGGAGATCACAAAGCCCAGCGTCATGACGCCATTAATCGCCATTCGGAATGGATCGTTCCTGGACGTGATCAGCTCCTGCTTTGCATCTTGAAGTCCGGTCACATTGATTTTGGCTGTGGTCAGCTGATCATAAATGGATTGGCTGGAAATACCATCCTTCAGCTTAAGCCACACCTCATATGGCTCAACAGCGAGCCTGTTTTGAATAGTACTCAGATTGCCAATGATCAGATTGGGCTTAGAGGCCTTCTCCTCTCCATCCGCAGCAACCGGCAGTGGACTCCAGCCCGGCCAATAATCGATAATGCCGTATACAGTAAATAAAGCCTCATCGAGTCCATCCCAATAAATACGAATTGGATCTCCAGGTTTCACCTTGGCTGCATCCGCCAGCGACCGCGAGATTAATACGGCCTTCGGATTAGTTGCCATAAGATTCAAATAACTGTTGATCGGATGATCCAGCAGACCATCTTTCATCCATGCGGTTTGACCAAACGCCATGGTGTCGATGCCTACCAGCGTAGTTGCTCCGGATATATTTTTGCTGCCAGCACTGAATCTTGCCCCCTCCTTACGGAATACCTTGGCTGATGATTCTATGCCTTTCAGATTTTGGAATGGCTGAAACGGCGGCTCGGTATATTGCACCCGTTTGTCACCCGTGCCTTGCGCCGCCTGTGTCTGAGGCTCTCCCCCCTGCAGGCTTGGGGGAGGTGCATCGCTTTCCCAGCGGGTTGTCAACGTAATGTCTGCGCCAATGTTATATTGGATTTTACTTTCCATATTATCGTTGATGGTCCGGGCTGCATTGGCACTGAACAAGCCGGTCGATACCGTCAGCACTAGGAACACTTTAATCGTTAGATACTGACTTGATGAACGGCTGATTTGTACTAGCGTGCTGTATAGTGCTGGCGGCCACCACCTGCGTCCTGCCCAATATATAAGCCGGATAAACCATGGATATATCCGCAGCACCAATAGTCCGGCCCCTAACGCGAAGAGAGCAGGCATTAGGAACAGCAGTGGATCCACCTGCAGGGCATCTGAATCCAGCGCCAGGCGCTTCAAATCCTCCTGCCGGTTATTAAAATTATAGAGTAAATATAATGCCAGACCGACAAGCACAATATCGATGCCCGTCTTATGCCAGAAGGACATCTTGGTGAGCCTTGCCGCCTGCTGCTTGTGACTTACAATCGATACCCTGGTCGCCAAAAAAGCCGGTATCAAGATTAGTACAATTGCTCCGACTACTGCTGTAACAGCGACCTTGTATGCACTACTGTTAAGACTGACCTCCAGTGCCGAGCGCTGAACAAATTCAAGGAATCCGTTGGATGCCCCAAGTACTTTGGTAAAGGTAACCCCAATAAACGGACCAGCCGCAAGTGCGCTTGCACCAAGCAGCATGCTCTCCAGGGTATACGCGGTCATGATCTGCAGCCGGCTGGCTCCGCGGCTTCGCAGCACGGATATTTCCGTTTTCTGCCTCTCAATTACGAGATTAGCCGCCATAAACAAATAGAATGCCAGCATGAGCATAACCGGGGAATACAGCGATAGCATCATAACATCAAGCTTTTCTTTCTTGCCTTGATAGGAAGCAATGGTTTCATTCGCAGGAATATTAACCTCTGCTGAACCAAGTCGTCCGCGGAAGTAGCTTCGGATCGCCCGGTTGGCTTCATTAAATACCTCGATCTTATCCATACTCATCTGCTTATAGTCCATTGCATAACGCCATTCCAGGTCGGATACCCTTACTTTGCCGCCCTTTGTAATGAATTCGCGCTCGAATTGCTGGAAGGGGATCATAAAACCGTCTGGTTCATCCGTCACCAAAAAAGGCAGGTACGGATCTGCTGACGGGTCCGTATCAATAATCCCAACAGGGATGACCCGGAACAATTGCTTATCCGCCGATTCTGCCAGAAGCTCCTCTCCCAGATCGCGCTTGGTAGAGTTAAGAAACTTTTGCGTTACCAGCGCTTCAAACAGGCCATCCGAACGGTCAACTGGCATCCGGCCGTCAATGAGACGAACCCGCTTCTCCATATCAGACAGCGACTTGAAGCCGCCTGTCGTCTTCTGTGTTTTGATCTCCTGCTCCGATGCATCCGCTCCATATACCTTCATTTTCTGGGTGAAGCGCTGCTGATAAAAGGATAGTGCCTCCAGCCCCATTCGCTCGGGAATCGATTGTATGAACCGGTCCGCTCGTCCAATCGCCTCTACTGTTTTCTGATCCATCTTGGAAGAAGAGACCGATGTGCTGACCCGTACATAACCCGGATACTCGGAGTTCTTGCTTTGAACCATCTGAAGTTCCTTCTGCAAAGTCCTTTGCAGGATGGCATCCGAATAAAGCGGCATTGAGCTGAACAGAGCTACACAAACGGTGAGACCAAACCATAAATTCAACTGCAGCCATTTGTTATTTGCCATTTTGCGGAGAATCATTGTCCATAATGCCATGCGTACACCTCATTCTTGCGCCCTGTCACCCGGGCTTTCATAGTACCGTCAGTTGTTTAGAATAACCTGCTGTCCTTCCTCCAAGCCTTTTACAATCTCCACTTCAGTTGGCGTTGTCAGGCCAACTTCAACATCGACTTCTTTTTTACGTTCACCGTCTGCAATTTGCACATAATTGCGTCCCATATAAGAGCGGATCGCTTTCCGCGGCAGCACGATAACATTTTCCCGCTTCTGAAGATCAATCATCATGTCGGCGCTATGGCCGATTTGAATCCCTTCCGGCGGATGATCTATCCCCATTACGATTGTTACACCGTTGCTGTCAGCCTTTGACTGATCTGTACTGACTTGTGCACTCGATGGAGACTGCAGCACTTTACCGGTGTAGTCCTTCCCCTTATACTTCAGGCTGACGGGCATGCCAGCTTCTATACCAAGAACATCCTTGGCATCCGACGCCACATAAGTCAGCTGCATGCTGGAAGGATCAGCTACCGTTACAATCGTTTGAAAGGCATTTACACGATCGCCAGTTTTAATTGAATCGACGTAAATGACCGTTCCAGAGATTGGGGAGTACAGCTGCGACTTGTTAAGCTTGCCTTCCATCGCCTGCAGCGATATTTGTTCTCTTTCAAGGTCGATTTCTTTCAGCCGTTTCTCCGTCCCGGACACTCCGCCCTGCACGGCTTCTTTATACAGAAGCTCCACTCGCTCTACGCTTAGCTTTTGCAATCGAACCTGCAGTGCCAGATCCTCTGTCTCCAGCTCAGCCAGTAGTTCGCCGGCTTTCACTTCTTGTCCAAGCTTAACGTCAACGGATTTCAGCTGTCCGCCTGATTCGGTAAATGACAGCGTCTTTACATTCGAGGAGACAAAGGTTGCCGTACCCTTCAGCGAGGTTTGAATATTGCCGCGGGTTACAGCAACCAGATCCAGCTTTTCTTGAACCGGCTGAATTAGTGGTGGCTGCAGTGCCGCTTCTTCACGAGGAAGAAGTGAGCAGCCGGACAAGGCAATCGTTGTGAATACCACGACCGCAGTCCGCTTCGCGAACGACTTCCAATTAGAATTGATTCGTTGTTTTGGAAACAATTTTCCCATCCTCCAATGCAATAACATAATCAACTAGCTCCATAATTCCCGGGTCATGGGTAGTAAGAAGAATGGTCATACCGGCATGTCTGACTAGATCTCTGAACACCCGCATCACCTGCAGACCCATTCGGCTGTCCAATTCAGCGGTGGGCTCATCAGCAATTAGCAGGGTTGGTTCATGTGCAATCGCACGGGCTATAGCCACGCGCTGCTGCTCACCACCCGACAGCTCCATTGGACGATGCTTCATCCGCTCGCGCATTCCTACCCGTTCCAGCGCCCGTTCCGCAGCTTCACGGTTGCCCTTGACCGGTGTCCCCGCAATGCGAAGACCGAACTCAACATTCTCGTAAGCAGACATCAGCGGAATCAAACCAAAGGATTGGAACACCAGCCCGATCTCTTTACGCCGCAATGCGTTCCTCGCCTTACCAGATAATCCTGTAATCTCCTGACCACGAAAAAAAACCTGGCCTTCTGTCGGCTCATCCAACGCACTTAAAATATTGAGCAGTGTTGTCTTGCCCGAGCCCGACCGCCCTTTCAGGGCAACCATCGAGCCGGCAGGTACATCAAGCTCAATATCAGACAAAGCGGTAACAGCGGTATTACCTTTTCCGAATACCCGCTTAATCCCTGTTGCCGTAAGAAGCACTTGACCACCTGCTTCTATTTGCTTCTCCTCCAGTGCCAGCACAGCTATATCCCTTTCCTCTATGCGTTGTTTCCTAATGACCAACACCCCCGCAATTGCTTTCTTAAAAAGTGTAGTGCTTACAGAAAGAGGCAACAACCTGTCGCTCTTTGGTAGAACACCCGCCAAGCTATAGAAAAAACCGGATGACTATGGCAGCTTTCACACAAGGTGAAACGGCTTCGCCGTCCTTGGCAGCGGGGCGCATTTCATTCCGGAGAATTCTAAGCCCTGTTTATAGAATGAAACTTATAAATTCTTAGAATTCGAAAAAACGCGCTCCCGCAGGGAACGCGTTTCTCTCTATTTGTTATTGTCCGATGATGGTTTTGACCGCATCCTTCGGACGCTGATCGGTATCGAATAAGAGCGGCCAATTTTTCCTGCCTCTAACAGGGAAATGATCCAGCCAGGTATAATCATCTGCCGCCCCCCAGAAGGTTACGCTGGTCAGAACCTCTTTATATTCCCGGAACAGTTCAAAGAACTGCTTGTATCTTACTTCCTGCAGACGCATCATTTCCGCTGTAGGCTCCGTCAGATCCGTCCGTCTATCGTCAAAAGCAAACATAGACACATCCATCTCCGTCATTTGCAGCTTTACGCCTAGTGAGGCATAACGCTCAATGGCTTCACGGATTTGGTCCAGAGATGGATCATACAGATTCCAATGCGCCTGAAGTCCGATCCCGTGAACAGGAACACCTTTTTCCAGCAGCGATTTGACCATGAAGTAGATTTTTTCCCGTTTGCCAGGATTGCACTCATTATAATCGTTGTAAAATAACAGCGCTTGCGAATCGGCCGCATGTGCAAACCTGAAAGCCTGCTCGATGTAATCTTCACCAATGCCATGCAGCCATTTGGTTGGACGCATCCATTCTGTTCCCTCATCCGTTACCGCTTCGTTCACAACATCCCAGCAATAGATCGTATCCTTGTAACGCGATACTACCGTTTCAATATGTGACTTCATTCGGTCAAGAAGCAAGTCACGACCTGCCTTCCCGCCATTGCCATCCTCAAATACCCAGTCTGGCGTCTGGTTATGCCATACAAGCGTATGCCCTCTCAGCTTCATGCCGTTCTCGCTCGCGAATCCCGAAATYCGGTCAGCCTCCTCGAAGGTATAACGATGCTCCTCCGGATGAAGGCTTTCGAACTTCATTTCATTCTCGGCAGTTAAGCTGTTATAATGCTTTTTCAGAAGATCACTCTGACTGACAATTGTCCGTTTATTTACTGCTGCTCCAATAAGAAAATCGTCCTGAAAGGCATCAGCTAACGAAACCTCTGTTTGCAGCTGTTTTTGATCTGCTGTCATGATTCATATCCCCTTTTCTTCTATTGACTTGCTGTAACGGAAATAATCGAAGTCGACATAGCCGCCGGGTTGCTTCGTGGCATAGTTATACAGACCAATCCGGTAGCCCATGAAATGGTCCAGCGTGTACCTCATCTGCAGAGGACGGCCGATTTGCGTCCATTCCAATCCATCAGTCGAATAATAGAAATAGGCAAGATCAATGCTGTCACGGAAATCAAAATCTATTTTCACATGAATCTGGCTTTCTTTATACCGGTGCTTTTCCACCGTTTCCATACCACCATCACCGCGGTTCATCCCCATCACGACATAATACTCGCCATTACCCTCTGCTTGAACGCCAACCGTGCCATATCCGCTTTGCAGGGCGACAAGACCGGCATGATCGCCAGCATTCATATGAGATAGATCTATTATCACACTTCCGCTGCATGTCGGACCTTCCGTCCGCTGGGTCAACGTATTGCGGGCAAGCACGACACGATCCGTGATTTGACCGGTCTCCAGCCTCAGATAACCCGGGCGCGCGATAACCGACCAACGTGTGTTGTCGGGATTATGGTTCCATTGCCAGTTCAGAGCGAGTTTGTTCTCTTCATAGTCGAATTTATCGCTGATGATAATGGGCTTGGAAGCCGATTCCGGCAGATTTGCTTCGAAGGAGATTGGCGCTTTGCCGTCACTTGCGATAACCGGCCAGCCGTCCTCCCAGGACATCGGCAGCACGCATGGAATTCGGCCAACAGCATCATGATCCTGAAATAAGAAGGTGAACCATTCACCATAAGGCGAATCAATTATACCGCCTTGCGCAACTCCCTTGTTGTGATAGCCGAGATCATCATCGAGAATAACTTTATGTTCATAAGGTCCAAGAAGCTCCTTCGAGCGGTAACACAGCTCTCGGCGGCGTCCATGACCGGTTCGCGGCCAATCTATGAAGAATAAATAATAATAACCGTGCAGCTTATAAGCATGGCAGCCCTCTATGCGCAGCCCCATGCCTTCCCGCTCCCCTTCAATTAATAGCTGGCGGATTCCGTCAGGCTTGATCTCGGAAGCGTCAGCTGTTAATTCGGTAATATAGATATTTCCGTTGCCACTGAATACAAAGACACGATCTTCATCAAACAGCATTCCAGGATCATGCAGAAGCCCATTAATGACCGAGCGCTCCCATGTGCCCTGTTCGATATCCCGCGTCCGGTAAATATAGAACTGCTGACTATCATTGCAGGAGAAGCATACATAATAGGTTCCGTTATGATAACGCAGGCTGGAAGCCCATGAGCCTTGCCCATAAATGCCTTTGCCGTCTGATAGATTGTGAGCATCATTATCTTCGATCGTGTCAAAAACATAATTTACGATCTCCCAATCCTTCAAATTAACAGATTTCATAATCGGACAGCCTGGCATCGAATGCATACTAGTGCTGACCATATAAAAAGTATCTTCTACGCGGATCATATCAATATCAGGTACATCCGCCCAAATAATAGGGTTCGTTATAACGATGCTGCTCATGTTTCAGTTCCCCTCTCCATTCATCAAGGTATTGCTCTCCTTGTTTATTGGCGCAACAAGGAAAGTTTAGCTCTCGCAGCAGGCCCGAACAACCCGCCGGATTGCGGCTCTATAACCCGTCAAATTATAGGTTAGAAGCTTTTATAATGATGACTCTATTAGAAACAACAACCATCCATATAAAAGCATCATCAGGCTATAGGCTGGCAAGGCCGCTTATGTTGTAATACAAACAGCTCTTTTCATTAAACTCTTAATTCCCAGCATAAGAAAGGATGTATATAACTAATGGACAAGCAGCTTGGACTTACTCCCGCCTTGGGATGGAACTCTTGGAATACCTTCACCTGGGACATCAACGAACAGTTAATTCGTGATGTTGCCGATCTATTCGTAACGGAGGGCTATAAGGACGCAGGGTATGAATACATCGTCATAGATGACTGCTGGAGCTTGAAACAGCGTGACCAGCAAGGGAATCTGATTGCTGATCCTGCCAAGTTTCCGAGCGGAATGAAAGCACTCGCCGATTATATTCATTCAAAAGGTCTGAAATTCGGCATGTACTCCTGTGTTGGCACCCATACTTGCGCGGGTTATCCCGGCAGCTTTGAGCATGAATTTCAAGATGCTCAATTATTCGCCGAATGGGGCGTCGATTATTTAAAATACGATTACTGCTTCAAGCCCCGGCATATCTCTGGTGAACTGCTGTACAAACGAATGAGTCTTGCCCTTAAAAACAGCGGACGAGAAATCCTCTTCTCTGCCTGCAATTGGGGCGAGGATAATGTCTATCAATGGATACGTGAGTCCGGTGCCCATATGTATCGGTCAACAGGCGATATTCAGGATCATTGGGACTCTATCAAGAATCTTGCTCTTTCTCAGCTGGACAAAGAATGCTATACCGGTTCCTTCTGCCATAACGATATGGATATGCTCGTTGTCGGCATGTATGGCGGCAGCAATAACTCGTTTATCGGCAGTAAGATAGGCGGCTGCAGTGACAATGAATACAAAACTCATTTCTCATTATGGAGCTTAATGGGTTCTCCGCTCATGATCGGCTGCGATATCCGCACGGCTAATCAAGCGACCAAAGATATACTGTTGAACCCGGATTTAATCGCCATTAATCAAGATATCGAGAGCCGTGGAGCTTACCGGATCAAGCCAGAGCCGCAATGGTTCCATGCTGAGGATGTCTTTATGCTGGTGAAAGTACTTACAGATGGCGACGTAGCGATCGGCTTCTTTAATCTGAGCGATAGTCAACGAGAGTTGTCGCTGCAATTCTGGGATATCGGCCTTCCCTACGCTTCCGGGTTCTCCTTATCTATGTACGACTGCTGGGAGCATAAGGAACTTGGCGTGTTCAAGGAGCGGTTCGCTCCCGTTGTGCCGGCACATGACTGCCTGATTGTACGGGCGAAGCTGGTCAAATAAAGATGAATAGTATAGCCTGCAAGGCTTGTCAGGCTCCCCTTCAGGCAGATGACAGAGCGATCTACATGAAACTTGTTTCCAGAACAGCTCAGCATTTTTTATGCATTGATTGCTTGGGGGTCAAATTAGACTGCGGACGGGAGCCTATCGTAAAGCTAATTCGGTATTTCCGGGAATCCGGCAACTGCGTCCTCTTCCGCTAAAGCATTCGTGTCTAGGCTATGCAGCGTCATATATTCAGATGGCGTATATGACGCTGCTTTCTTAAATACCTTGGAGAAATAGAGCTGATCTTTGTAGCCTACCGAACATGCGACCGACTTGATGGACAATCCAGGTGACCTCAGCAGCTCGCAGGCTCGTTCAATCCGGTAAGCAGTCACATAGCTTGATATAGACATCCCTTCGGCTTCCTTGAACAGGCGGAACAGGTAGCTGCGCTCCAGGCTGACAGCATGGACAATATCCGATACCGTCAAGGTAGTCCGCCAATAATTAATCATGATATATTCCTTCGCCAGCTGGACGTAATTGATCGAAGGAGATTCTCTTGGATAAAATTCCATATAATAAGAGAGCAGTAAACGTAATTGCGCCTCTGTTCTCATTTTCTCAAAAGGTCTCGCTTCAGCACCTGGCACTACAGGGAAATACAGCTTTAAATCAACCTTACATACCTCGACTACAGGTTTACCCGGCTCAAACCCCGTCAACGCCACTAGACGCTTCGCTTCATCACCTTTAAACTCAACCCATACATACTCCCAAGGATCCTCCGGATCCGGATAGTAGTGAATCTCCGTTTGCGGAAAGATTATAAAACTCTCGCCTGCTGTTAACAGATACCGCTGATTACGCGTCTCCAGCGTTCCCTTCCCGCTTATAATGTAGTGCAACGCATAAATATCACGTACGCCCGGCCCCCACTTATGCCTGTTGGCTGGCTTATAGCCGCTGTAGGTGCATATGAACTGACTGCTGGTAAAGGTATCAAAGACTTGAATTGGCTTCATGGACAACATCCGTATCCTTTCCGGCCTGTAAAAAAAGACCGCGGCCCTTTCTTGCCGCGATCCTCTGCTTCACAAAACCATCTTTATTGGCTGAACTGCCAGCTATGCAGCTTGAACAGCTTGCTGTCAGGCTTGCCCTTGAACACTAGGTACAAATCATGAATACCATTGGCACCAGTTACCTCAGTGTGATATTCAACGGTCTCCGTCTTTGCAGCAGGAATCTGCAAGGTCCCAATTAATTGGCCATCTGCAGTATCCAACCGCAGTTCAATTACACCAACCGAACCTGCTTCTGATACAGACGCTGCAAACCCGGAAGCACCACTGCCAAAATCAACCTTGGACAATGCGAGCCAATCACCGCTGTCTATATCTGATACGACCACGCTGCCGTCAGAAGAACCTTCCGCAGTAATTCCAGCATTCCATCCAATCGTTGCCGCTTCTACATGCTCATAGGGATTGAACGGCTGAATTTGCTGAACACCTTCGTAATTGGCCGTCATTTCTTGAATGGACTGGTCGGAATCCTGGAACTTAACTTCATTCAGATGAGTGGAACGATAACCCTTCGGAACCCCCATCGCTTTCGATAAAGTCTGGGCATGATAGGCAATATACCAGGCATCTTTAAACTCGAAGATGACGTGATGGTTGTTGCCGCCTACTCCGAAGAAATGCCCTGGATTTTTCAGAATCGTTCCCCGGTATGTCCATGGTCCCATTGGACTGTCACTGGTCATATAGGCGATTTCCCCTGCCGGAGGGCTTCCTTCCGGACGAACGCCGTTATAGAAGTTTGAGCAATACGTATAGTAATAAGTGCCGTTATATTTGTTAATACCTGCATCCTCGAACATAAATGGGGCCGGGATAACCTGTGCTTCGCCCACTACGCTGGTCATATCTTCACCAAGCTGCATGACTCGTGCTGTATCCGGATTTTCATCTTTGCCTTCTGGCACCCCTCCGCCAAAGTAGATATAAGCTTTGCCATCATCGTCCACGAGCACGGCCGGATCAAATAACCAGGTAACCTTCTCAACTCCAGGTGTCGATCTTAATATGAGCGCTTTACCAATTGGATCCTTCCAAGGGCCAGTTGGGCTGTCTCCCTCGAGTACACCTATTCCACTTGCATTATTCGCAAAATAAAGGAAGAACTTGTCTTGTCCGTTAATGACCTTATGAGCGATAGCAGGCGCCCAGGATTGTGTTGCCCATTTAGCTGCTCCATTAGGACCTGCAACATTAATAATGCCATGATCCGTCCAGTTCACCAGATCCGCAGAGGAAATAACACCAATCTTGTTAATGTTTCCATATGTATTATCCTTCACGGCGCCATCCTCGCTGTATTCCAGCACGTCATTTGTCGTATACAGATAGACGCGGCCATCATATACAAGAGCGTATGGGTCTGCTCCAAACTTGTGCGAGACAAGCGGATTACCTTGAGGCGGTATTTTACCTACTGCGCTAGCCAACTTAACCTGTAATTCTTCCATTGATAATTCCTCCTTAAAAGAATAATCACACAAATGGTCAGGATTAGACGATTCGTGATGATTCTTGCATTGTAAGCATAAGCTGATTTGTTTCGAATGATGGGATGTGATCAAGTTTGGGTAAGAGCGTCCCGATATTCCTGCGGTGTCATGCCTGTAGCCTTCTTAAAAAACCTTGTAAAGGAGTGTGCAGCCTCATAACCCACCAGAGCGGAAACCTCCCGCACCTTCAGGTCATCCTCTTTCAGCAGTTCCTTTGCTCTTCTCACACGACAATTATCTATGAATTCAGATAAATTGACGCCACACTCCTGTTTGAAAAACCGGGACAAATAGGACGGATTGAAATAATTGATCTCGGCCAGCCGGACAAGAGACAGATCTTCGCTTAAATGTTCATTGATATACTCACATATGTTACCAATGACGCTGGATGCATTTTCCTTCTTCACTGAGCTTTTCACTTGAAATAGCTGATCACTGACCTGCTTCAAGTAGTGAATCGCCTCTTTCATTGATGCGTGCTCATCCAAACGCATCAGCTTGCTGAAATCATGAATCTCACGGCATAGCCCCGAACGATTGATATAAGAGAGCAGAACCAGCGCAATAGAATAGTACACTTCAATGGTTCTTTTGACAGGACTGTTAGCCTGCAGCATGCTCGTACTCAGCTCTTCGAATATTTCATCGAATTTATCTGCTTTGCCTGCTTCCAGAAAGGCAGCAAGCATCTCTGCTTTAGAGGAGATTTGCCCTTCCTCTTTCCTTTGAAGCTGCTCTATGGAGTCCTCTAGCTGTTCACCGCGGTCTTTTAAAATAATGGTCATTCCATCTCCATCAATCTTCATCTGCTGTAGCTGACGGAGCCGCTCGTACTGCCGGTTCATCACATCCCAGGCGCAGGGAGTGCCGCTTATCGTAAAGGCTACTGGCAGTCCAAGAGATTGCAGGCAAGTCTCTTGAATCAATTCCAGCGTGCCTTCCAAATAACGGACAAAATGATTGTAGAACTTCTCATCGGCAGACTCGGAGGGCTGAAGCAGCCATAAGAGATCTCTCTGCTTATCTACAGTACCGATATGCCTTGTTTTCTCCGACAAATACGAATTCCAGATCATTCTAGCGTTCGTAAGCAAGCTGCTTCTTTCTATATAAGTAGTACCATCCGGGTAACATAAATGTCCGATGACCAGGAACACAGGCAATTCCGGATCAAGACCGATGTTCATTTTACGGAATTCATCTATCAGACGTGTCTCTTCTAGATTTAAGCTTTTCTGAAGCAGGTGGCGGATGTAATCTCCTTGTGCCATTTGCTCTAGAGCATAGAGCTGCTCTTGTGACTGCTCCAGCATTTTGCTCATCTGATTCTCATGTTCAATCTCTTGAATCACTTCTTGTACCGTTGCCGTAACCTTATCGTAGCCCTCTGTCTTCAGCAAATACCGGACCTTCGGCATTTGAATCGCTTTATAGGCATAGTCAAACTCACTGAATCCCGTCAGGAAGATGACCTTGCATCTTGGCCAGAAGGCTTGAATTTCATCGGAAAGCTCAAGACCGTTCATCCCTGGCATGCTAATATCGGTCAAGACGATATCTATCCTTGTCCGTGACATCCACTGCAAAGCTTCCTTGGCCGAATAAGCTTTGCAGACATCCAGCTTCTCCGGCATCAGCCGGTGAAAGACCTCGTACAGGGAATCCGTAATAATATCTTCATCATCAACTATCAGCAGTCTATACAAAGTCACCGGCCCCTTTCAGCCTGATTCTAATCTCAACCCTCAAGCCATTCAACTCGCTTCTGGACAGAGACAGACCGCTGCCTTCTCCATAGGTCAAAATAATACGCCGATGGATGTTAATCATGCCGGTCATTTCACCGGATTCTCCTCTGCTGTTTAATCTTGTTTGAAGGGCTTCAATCTGAGTGTCGCTGATCGGGTTATCGCCGTTATTCTCAATTACAATTCTTGCTTCCTCTTGATCCATAGCGAAGGATACACGGAGCAAGCCTTCATCTGTCATTTTCTCGAGACTATGCTCATAAGCGTTTTCGATTATCGGCTGTATAATCAGTCTTGGCACCCGAATCCGCTCCATGTCCTTAGGCAACTCATCGAACTCTACCTTAATTCTTCTGGAGAATCGGAGCTTTTGAATTTCGGTATACATTCTGGAATGCCGAGTCTCTTCCGATAAGTGAACATTATCCTCGCCGTTGCGAGTAATAAACCGGTAATACTCGCCAAGCATATTCGTAAAGAGCTCAACGCGCTCTAGATCCCCTGTTTTTGCCAATGAGTTCAGAATAAAAAAGCTGTTGTACAAAAAGTGTGGTTTAATTTGGGATTGAAGCTGCTTGAGCTCTGCCTTCTGCATCATCATCGTTTGCTTGAAATCTTGGTCGATCAGCGTCTGCAGCTTCTTAATCATCTGGTTGAACCGGTTATACAAATAGCCGAATTCATCCTTCTGCTCATGGTCAATATGAATGTCCAATGCACCTCCTTCCATCTTTCTGAAGCTCTGTACAAGCAGCAGCAGCGGCTTATGAACAAACTTATAAGTTGATAAAGCATAAATAACGACTGCGCAGCAGGAGGTCAGTGCGAACACCCAAGCCCAGTTATCAAATCCGTTCAGCGGCTTCTTCACAACCGATTCAGGCAGATAGGTGATGACAGATAATCCGAGCGGCTCAGAGTAAGCTTTATCCAGATGATAATTACGATTATTTAACCGCGTGATCATTGTATTATCTTTGGAACGAAGCGCAGCAAATATATTGCTCTGTAAGGCGTCTGAAGTGCCATCGCTGCTGGCTAGTGTAAATCCGGTTTTATTCGAGATTAGAAAAGAGCCGCTTTCGGGATAGACACTGATCTGCTGCAAGGATTCCTTAAGCTTGTCCATATCCAGCTCAATCTGAACAATAAATAAAGGAGCACCTTCCTTGCCGCCGTATTTGGCAGCACTTAAATGAAGCGAATTATCCCAGCGGATCAGGCGTACCTGCTTCTTATCCACTTCTGTACGGAAATAGTCAAAGCTGCGTTGATTGAAATCGTCAACTCCATTGCTGGATGAGATGGTCTTCTGAATGGTACGTACGTGCACATAAATATCTTTAATGTAAGAGCTGCTGTTCTTAATGGAAGTAAAACGGTGGAGCAAATAATCGATGCTTTCCTTCCTCTCAGCATTGTCCATCAAATCCCAGGTAACCGCTAGTTTATTCATGTCCGTGTCCTGCAAAATATCATATTGTTGAATTTCCAGCCACTCTATCTCATGATTCAAGTCCTCCAGATAATAGGAGAGCTGGGCAGTTGTATTTTTCGATATTTCATTGCTGGCATTTGTATAACTCCAGTTATACAAATAGACCCCTAGTAAAATAATCGGCAGGATCACAATCAGATTCGTGATAATCAGCCTGACAAACAGTGCATTGCGCCATGAATGAGCTGGCAGTCTAAACAAATGAATACCTCCGTTGATCTATTTTACGTATATATAGGGCACCGTTGGCAGGTATTCACTGTTTCCCGCTTTCGCGCTTCGCATACCACTGATTAACCTCATCTGTAATTTTGTCCCCACCCAGTTTGTACCAGTTATTCACAAATTGGTCGAATTCATTGATAGGTCTGCCCAAAATAATATTAAAGTAGGTATCATTCTGCAAATCACTTAGAATCTGCTGCTTATCTATCATGGTATCTGTTGGAGCGCCTACAAAACTCTCATACAGCAGCTGATCATTTTTTTCATATTGATCGATAATAGAGAAAGCTCCCGTAGGACCGTAAGTTTTCAGCCAGCCCCAGCCTGTTTCACCGGAATCCTTACCGGACAAATAGGTATCCATTCTCTTCTTAATATACTTGGCTTCATCCTTCATCAAAGCATTATTTCCGCTCCTGTTCGCATCCTCAATTTGACGGAACGCCTCCAGATTTTTGCGAGTTGGGGACGGTGTAACCGGTGATAGCTGCCATACGGCATAGGTCGTGTTGTAATACTTTTCATACTCCGCTGTTTGTCCCCAGTTTTTCTCTAGATGCAGATTAAACAGCTTGACGATGGCCTCCGGATGCTCATAACCTTTCTTGACCACGAAGTAGGTGTTCGTGTTGAATTTAAGTGGAACTTTGGCTGCGTCTCCAGTAGCAGACACGATCGGGTAAGCCTGCCAGTCAGCGTTCGGATTATTATCACGGCTTGTTTGCACTAGAAAGGAAGCCCATTGCTCGCCGTAGATCATGCCGATCTTCCCGGCTGCGATCAGCTTGTTAGCCTTCTCTCCGTCCTTCAAAGCAAACTCAGGATCAATCTGCCCTTGCCGGTACATATCCTGAATGACCTTCAAAGCTGTCTTGACCTCAGGCTGAATCCCTCCATACACGAGTTTGCCCTGCTGATTCTTTATCCATATATTTGGAAATGCATTATACCCGGCCATAAGATCCACAAGCCCCATAACAGGGTCTCCCAAATATTTGGTTGCCGCAATTCCGAAGGTATCGTCTTTGCCGTTATGATCAGGGTCATCCTCTGTAAACGCTTTCGAAATGGTCAATAGTTCCTGCATCGTTGTTGGCGGTTTCAGCCCTAGTCTATTCAGCCAGTCCGTTCTAATCCATAACAAGTCGGCATCTTCAATGGAGGAACTTGTCTGCGGAATGCCCATTAGCTTGCCTTCAATCGTTGCCGTCTCAAATGGACCATCACCTTCCTCACTGAGTACTCTCTTCGTAAGGGAAGAAGCATATTGTTCATAGACATCCGTCAAATCCTCGATCAGTCCTGCATTGCTGAGCTCCCGGAGCTGCTGGGCATCCACTGCGACTACATCCGGAATATGGCCTGAAGCAATAGAGGCACCAAGCTTCTGACGGTATAAATCCCCTTTGGCTGTCCAATTGTACTTGATTTTGATTCCGAGAACCTCTTCATCCAGCCTGGTCCAGCGATTATCCGCCAGGGTTTCCCCGGGCAGGCTTTTGATAAGGTTATCCAGTCCTTCCCCTGTTTCTCTGACAAAGGAAAGATCAATCGGAGGGTCGTATCGGCTGAAGGACGGGTCACCGCTTATTACTGGGGGATTGCTGACCTGCTCCTTCGGCGGTTTGACAGCGTTTTCTTCGTCACATGCAGCTAAGGTTGATAGAAACATAAATGCTGTAAGCATAAGCTTAGCTTGGTTTGACCTTGACCTTGGTATCCGCAACAGGATTACCCCTTTTCACTCGGGCGCAGCTGCGACGAGCTGTATGATATTCATTATCTTGTTTGACACTTGATAATACAATACACATCTCTTTATGTCGTTACCCGTTGTTTACTTTTTAATACTATGAAATGTACAGCAATTACAGGCTGCGTTCAAGTAAAAAAGCCGTGCAGGTTATTTACCCGCACGGTTATTTGGAGTTAAAACTATTCCTTCACGCTTCCAAGCTGCATGCCATGAACGAAATACTTTTGCATGAATGGATATACCACGAGAATCGGCAAGGCAGATACGATCGTAATCGCAGCCCGGATCGACACAGGTGTCACCATGTTTTGTACGGCGTTCATCGCGCTTCCGCTGCTGGATACAGCGGCATTGCTGTTAGAGAACATGGAAGAAGATAACAACTTCATTAACTCGTATTGCAAAGTGCTGAGATTCTCCTTCGAGGAGGCGTACAGGAATGTATCAAACCAAGAATTCCATTGCCCAACTGCTACGAACAGTGCGACTGTCGCCAGTACAGGCTGGCAAAGCGGAAAAATAATAGAGATGAAGGTACGGAAATCCCCTGCACCGTCTATCTTCGCCGATTCAATTAGTCCCTCCGGCAAAGTCTGAATATAAGTCCGGATGACAATCATGTTAAAGGCGCTGATCAGTCCTGGAATAATATAGACGTAGAAGCTGTTTAAGAGATGCAGATCCTTGATTAGGAAGTAAGAAGGGATCAGTCCTGCGTTAAAGTACATCGTAAGCACGATAATGATCGTAATCGGCTTGCGGAACACATACTCCTTCCTGCTTACCGTGTAGGCCAGCATAGAGGTGAGGAATAAGCTGAGCACCGTGGCGATAACTGTTCTTGCTACTGAGATCCAGAATGCATGGTAGATCGCTCCGCCTGCAAATACGGCCGTGTAGTTCTGCTGTGTCCAAACGCGCGGCCATAAGTAAATGCCTCCACGGATCGTATCATTACCGGCATTAAAGGATACAGCGAGCGTATTCAGAAACGGATATAAGGTAACAACAGCCAGCAAGATCATGACAATGGTATTAAACGAATGGAAGACAATCGGTTCTCCTCGAAGCTGCTTTGTTTTCATTTCAGATTGCCCTCCTATATCAGTCTGTCTTCGCCGAAACGCTGGGCGATTTTATTAGCTGCAAAAATAAGAGTAATACTAACGGCTGTTTTGAAGATGCCCGCTGCTGTCGCAAGCGAGTAGTTTCCGAGCTGCAAACCATACTTCAGTACGAAAATATCAATCGTCTGCGACCAGTCTATAACAACCCCGTTACCTAACAGGTACTGGACCTCAAAGCCTGCTTCAAGAATCCAACCGAGGTTCATAATTAGCAAAATAATAACGATGGATTTGATACCCGGAAGAGTAATATGCATCATTTTCTTATATCGGTTAGCCCCGTCGATTTCCGCTGCTTCATACAGGGAAGGATCGATGGACGTAATAGCCGCAAGATAGATAATGGCATTCCAACCAACTTCTTTCCATACATGGGATCCAGCTACGATTCCCCAGAAATAATGAGGCTTACTCAGCCACATAATTGGTTCATTAATAAAGCCAAGCTTCATTAGTACATCATTCACGATCCCGCCATCTACCGACAGCGTATTGGCAACAATGCCAGTTACAATGATCCATGATAAGAAGTGAGGCAGATAAGAAATGGTCTGTATGGTGCGTTTATACAGCTTGTTCTTAATTTCATTAAGCAATATGGCAAATACAATCGCTGTTACGAAACCAAACACCATATTAATAACGCTCATACCAATCGTGTTGCGGAGAACCCGCAGGAACGTTTCATCACTGAACAAAAATTTAAATTGCTTGAAACCTACCCATTGCTGCTCGGAGAAATGTTTTGCTGGACTGTAATTTTGAAAAGCCATAGTCCAGCCCCAAATGGGGTAATAAGAGAAAATTACTACGTAAATCATTATAGGCAGCGACATCAGCATGAGCTGCTTCTGGCCACGCATCCGTTTCATTACCGATAACTTGGTGCCGGCTTTCGCAGACGGCTTTGATGTCATTATCTCCGGGGTACTCGCCATCTTTCTCTCCTCCTTGTTCCGATCCTTCATATAGAGTGACTGCCGGAAGCAAAAGCTTTGCCTTTGCTTCCGGCACTTCATCCTATTTTCTTTTTATTTGCTAGTCCAGTTCTGAGTCCGCCATTGCAGCTGCTCGTTAATACGGTCTTCGTACGCCTTGACGTTAATTTTCTTGTAGTCGTTGACATACTCTTGCCATACTGCGTCGAACTTCTCAGGCTTCGCCATAATGGCTTTCGGCAAAAACTTAAGCGATGAATCTGTCATCTTCTTGTTGGCAACAGATGCGTCCGAGCCGTCAATCAGATCGACCTGCCATGCTGGATAGTCAACCCGGTTTTCTGGCGGTGCAGAGAAGAAATCTGTCCAGGTTTTGAACTTGTAAGCGTCCAGCAGTTCTTTATCTTCCGGTTTAAGCGAATCATAGAATTCCTGTGGCTGGCTGCCAGCATCTGTTGCATTACCGTCACTGAAGCTGCCTTCCATCTTCGGTGATGCAGCGTAGAAGGCATCTGCTTTGTTTGCCAGCTTCCAGGTAGGATCCTGTTGCTGCTTACGTTGTTCTTCGGTACGGTAGAACTTTCCATCGTCGCCTACCATATAGTCAACGCCTTCTTCACCCCATGACAACGTTTTTTGCCATTCCTCGCTCATAAGGGCATCAAGGAACTTAATAATTGCAACCGGATCTTTAGCATCCTTGCTGATGCCAAAACCGTTATTCAAGTTAGGCAAAGCACGATCCCAATAATAATCTTTGGTACCTGCATCATAAACAAGTGGGAAACCGACATACGTCTCACCGATCTTGTTCTGGGAAACAAGCGTATCTTCACCCGCCTGGAAGTTCCAGTGCTGGTCAAACATGCCAAGTACGCGGCCGGTCGAGATTTTGGCCAGGTATTGATCGTAGTTCTGAACAAATGCCTCTTTATCCATCAGACCTTCGTTATAAAGGCCGTTCAGTTCTTTATAGTAGCGCTTCGCAATATCCTTATCGGCGAAAACGGAAGCTACATCGTTATCGACCACAACACCACCGTCGTTCGGATGTCCTGTCAGATGCTCAGGTGCATTCAGCAGCCCGAAGGTCCGCCAGTCGAATGCAAGAGTTGTGAAGCCGATAGTCGGTTGACCGTCGCTTGTTGTCGGATGCTTGGCCGCGTAATTGCGAATGAGAGTAAGATATTCGTCAAGTGTCTTCGGAGTTGGATAGCCTGCTTCCTTCAAAATATCTTTCTGAATCCAGAAGGCCGGACCGGAATAGGAGTTGGAATGAACTTCGCCTTGCTGAACGCCGTAGTTCGGCAGCCAATAAATATGACCGTCGCTGGAGTCCTTCATCTTGTTCCATACACCAGCATAGTGTGCTTTTAGATTAGGTGCATACTGCTCAATCAAATCCTCCAGCGGAATAACCGCCTTTGCAGCTACAAGTTTTGTATCGGCCGTGATCAGATCCGGGTATTCGCCGCCGGCAATCATAACCCCCAGCTTTTGCTGCAGATCGCCTACCAGCATTTCCATATTGAGCTTAACCCCAAGCTCATCTTGAATCTTTTTGTAAATCCGATTATCTGCTGTAGGCGCCTGACTTGGTGAACCCAAAAAGGCCGAAATCGTAATTTGCTCTTTCTTATCCGTTGCCGTGTTTGCAGAACCAGATGTTGCATTGCTTGAAGCTGTCGGAGATTCTTTGCCATTGTTGTTATTACCGCCGCTGCAGCCCGCAAGTGTCAAGCTAAGTGCAAGTGTAAGCGACATCGTGGTTAACAGCGTCTTTCTTTTCATTACCCCCATTTTATTGCTCCTCCTTTAAATTCCTTATGTCCTTGCTTCTTTATTATGAAGAAATGAATACGCTTGCAACATACGCATACTTTAGATTTTTAACCCCCATAATTAAGTGGTTTTATAGTGGCTCCTATAATCTGCCGGCTTCATGAGCACCCGCTTCTCGAACTGCTTCATAAAATATTGATAGCTGCTGTAGCCAAGCTTTTCTCCGATTATATACAAGGCCTGATCCGTTTCGACTAATTGCTGCTTAGCTTCCTCCATGCGCAGATCATGAATGTAATCAACAATTCCTTTGCCGTATTTCTTCGCAAACAGCTGTCCCAGATAGACCGGATTCATATAAAAGCGTTCTGCAATATCTTTGATCGTCAAGGGATCCCTGTAATTCTGATTAAGAAATTCTGCTACCTTCACCGCTGTTCCGCCCGTATTCTTCTCCTGTAACAGCCGAATCCCCTTCTGGCTCTTCAGGCAAAAGCTAGTCAAGGCAACGGCCATTTCATACAAATTCCCGTTTCCTGAAGCACTTAACCTCTGTCCGAACCCAACAAGCAGTTCATCTGGATTACCTCCAAGCTCCTTATACACAGCCGCACAGCGCATCATAACCTGGGTACAAAAGATACTGACTAGTTCAGGAATTGTTCGGTTAGACTTGAAATTACAATAGGCCTCATGGATCGATAATTCCAAATCTCCCTCATCGCCACTCTCCAGCATTTCAATAATTGAATCCGCTGCTTTCAGAAAACTGGAATCATTGGAGAATCGGCTTACCTGGATATCTTCACAGAGAACAATCTCTGTCTCGCTKAAAAATAAAAMACGGCCGGCTTCCTCAGCGCTCTCCCAGGACATGAACAATTCATCCAGGCTGCTGGCGCTGTTGCCGACCGCTATTCCGACTTTTCCATGGACCCTGTTCTTCACGGTTTGCAGCAGCCGGTCCGCATACTCATGTATGCGCCCTTGCCTGTCAGCGGATTCGCCGCACGTCTGAAGTCCGATTACCAGGCCCAGCTCATCCTTATCCCCATCAATCAAGTAGCACAAATCCTGCTGAACAGAAAACTGGTGGGCTGCCTCACGCGCATTACCTAGACTTTCAGTATCCGCAATAAGCTGCATGCAGATCCATTCATCCACCTGTCCTGCAACTCTCTGCAGCAGCTCTTTAGCCTCAAGTCTCTCTTTCTCCACTCTGTTGAACAGAAGCCGAGATAAAGCACGTTTAGTTGCGCACCGATCTGCACTGGCCTTAATTAGGTGTTGACGTTCCCGCTCCTCAAGCGTCTCCTGCAATTGCAGCAGTACCGCATTTGCTTCCTTACTATTAATAGGTTTTGTCAAATAATGCGAAACACCAAGGCGAATCGCTCTCTTTGCATAGTCGAAATTGTTGTATCCGCTTGTAATAACGAACATCGTTGAATGATTGCCCATGGTGCGAGTCTGCTCAATCAGCTCCAGTCCATTTAGGACCGGCATTTGAATATCTGTAACGACGAGATCCGGCTTATAATTCCGGATATGGTTCATCGCATCCTCCCCATTATTACAAGCGGCTTCAATATGAAAACCGTACTCTGCCCAATTAATAAGCATCTCAAGGCCTTCAATTGCAATGGGTTCGTCATCTACCAGCAGAACTTTATACATGTATTTGCCTCCTTCTATTCCTTTACAGGCTCAAGTTTGGATAAAGGAATGTGGAATCCAGCTGCCGTTCCGTTATCAGGATTACTGCTGATCAGAAAACGGACATTCTCGTGGTAGAACAGCTCTAGTCTACGGTATACATTGCGGATACCGACATGACCTTCCATATCCTGATCGTTTCTTACTCTATCCATCAGCTGCTGCAGCTTTCTCTCATCCATCCCGACTCCATTATCGATTACCTTGATTTCAAGAGCTCGGTCACTAACCTTAGAGGTAACATGAATCAGCCTGTTCCCTTTTCTGACCTGCAAACCGTGCTTGCAGGCATTCTCGACAAGCGGCTGAATGCTCATTCTTGGGATTTTCATGGAGAGTGATTCCGGATCAATCTCAAAATGATAGTCGAACTGATCGCCAAAACGGAACTTCTCGATTTGCAGGTACATCGTAGTGAATTGAAGTTCCTCCTCCAGCGTCACAAGACCGTCCGCGCTCCGCAGTAGCTGGCGCATTAACAGCGACAGATTACTGATTATTTCTGTTACCTCGCAATAGCCTTTCTTCATGCAGACGATCAGCAGTGCATTTAAGGTATTGAAGAGGAAATGAGGGTTCATCTGGCTTTGCAGCATCGACAGCTCTGTCCGTACCTGCTCAAGCTCCATACTCTTTTGACGGATCTCCAGCTTATATACATCATTAATCAGCGTTGTAATTTTGCCAGTCATGACATTAAAGGTATGAATTAAACCTCCAATTTCATCTCGGCCTTCCTGAATGTCAATGAGCTCGAATTTCTCGTTCCTTACTTTCTGCATATGTCTGGATAACTTCTTCACCCGATAATGATAGGAACGGAAAATAATAAATATAAGTAAAGACGGTAGTACCGTACTAATCACAGCTAGCCAAATGATGGAACGGTGCGCATCCTCCAGCAGCTTGTCTATCCGCCGCGTATCTGCAATTCCTGTGAGCTTCCATCCCTTTGCATAACTGACATCTCCCAGCGTATGTTCAATGGTATAGTCGCTGCTTGCCACCGGCTCTTGAACCAGCAGCTCTTCCCGGTTAGACAAATCAGGACTTTGTAGTCCGCTGCTAACAGCAACTACCCGGTTCCGGCCATCCATCAGACGAAGCTGAAGACTGTCCAGCTCACGATCAAGAATGCGATTAATTTTATCTACATTTAAGTCAATACGTAAATATTTGGGGTATTTTGAAAATGAAGTGTACGTATTCATCTTGCTAATAACGCTGATTCGTTTGCCAGGACTAAATCCTGCACTCTCGTAATAGGCCGCTACTATAATGTTGCCATTAGATTGCTGAAGCGGCTTGATCCAGGAATCCTCATCAGCCGAATGGTCCATCACATAATAGTTTGCACCAGTCTGAATCGTAGGATTACCTGTATAAATACGAGCCTCCACAATATTCTCAGACATATAACGAGTTAACCGGTCTCGCAGTAATCCGTTGTACACCTCATAATAATCACTGGGGGAATCATAAGTCCGGTCCAGCACCTCATAGAGCGAATCATCACTGCCAATGGATCGACTGAGCGCGACGCTCTCGTCAATCATGCCAAGAAGCTCACCGGACGCTCGTTCTATCGATTTGCGCAAATTGTCCTGCTCACGTATCTTAATATCTTCCGAATTTCGTTGATAGAAAAAGAGATTGATGGTTACGATCGGAAGCAGCACACATAGTAAATAAATAAGAAGGAACTTGTATTTCAGCGGGATATCATTAATACCAATAATCCCATGCTTTCTGCCGTCCATATCAGTCACCTCTGACAAGCATTTTTGTAAGCGGAAGGCAGCTTCCCTGTAAGCGCTTTAAATTTGACGGTAAAATATTCCGTACTGTGATAGCCGAGCATTCTGGCAATGTCGGAAAGCCTCAAATCCGTTCTCCTGATCAACTTTTTCGCTTCGTCAATCCGAAGATTGTGAATAAAATCATGAAAGCTGGTACCTGTCGTCCGTTTGAACTGCTGCCCGAAATAAACCGGATTCAGATGGAACAGATCAGCCACATCTAGTATTTGCATCTTTTCCTGGTAATGGTTTTTCAAGTAGGTAATCGCTTCAGCAATGATTCTTTCCACTGCACGAGCTGGTTCATTCCGGTGCCTTACATGCACCGATACCTCCATACACTTCGCCTTAAGCCGCTCGCTTGTCCAGTACTTTGTACCTGTCGTTTCCTTGCACCAATTCAGCAGCCAACCGGACTCATCTTTCTCCTCCTCAGATCTTCGCAGCAGTTCACCACAAAGATACTCAAGAGCTCCTTGCAGCCAGCCGTACGTGAATGGCGTACCTTCATAACTTGCATGCATGCGATCAACGGTCGACTGTATGCGGTCAGCATCACCAGCTTCTATATGATTAAGCAGCTCTTGAGCAATGCTTGTTATGTCCACCAATTTGCAGTTATCGTGTTCATGTTTGCGGCACACCAAAAGACCGGATTTCACGAAAAATTGTGTATTGCGGCGAGATTCTAACATTTGGCTGTACAGCTCATGCAATTCTGACAGCTTGCAAGAACTCGCGCTGCTATAAACCGTCAGCTCTTCCAGCAAGACTGGCTGCGCAGCTGCAACAAGTGATAGAGCTGTCTCCCATTTCTCCTGCTCCAGCTGTTCATTCACGACAAGTAGTCCCGCACGCTCCGGACCATCTTCGAACAGCCACATCCGAATGCTGTCATCGTGGAATATATGACTAACATATTGCTGGAGTTGGACTGCAATGGACAGAGTCTCTGCTTCAGACTGGCTATCCCCGCTTCGATTTGTCTGATCAGCAGATTCAGCCAAAAGTAGGGTCACCTGTGAATCCCCTTCTACTTCGAGCATCCGTTCAGCAGCAGCGACAGCAGCAGCTCCGCCGCATTTGGCCAGTCTTAAAATTGTGGCTGCTTCCACCGCAGCTCTCTCTCTCTTAACTTCTTCCTTGGCTAATAGCGCTTTATCCAGCTCTTCCTTCAGTTCCGTGAGAATGCTGTGAATCTCCTTCAGCATTAAGGGCTTGAGTACATAATGATCAACCTGATAGCGCAGCGCTTGCTGTGCATAAGTAAATTCCGAATAACCGCTTACGATAACGGTCCTGGCTTCCAGTCTAAGCTCCTCTTTCATCACACGTATTAGTTCAATACCATCCAGTACGGGCATCTGAATGTCTGTCATAACCAGATCCGGCTCGTTTGTCTTAATTAAAGCAAGCGCCTCTTCACCGTCTTTTGCCGTTCCACATAATTGATAGCCGAACGCCTGCCAGTCAATCAGCGTTTCCCAGGCTTCCAGCATATAGGGCTCGTCGTCCACTACTATTGCTTTGTACATCATTAACACCTGCACTTTATCAAGAAGTCAGCTTACCTTGCAACCGCTTTCGAGATGATATGTTTAATTATCTGGCCAGCAGTAGGGTTAAACAATACACATCTCTTTATTTCCTTACCCGTTGTTTACTTGTTGAGCAGAAAAATGACTGTACAGCCGTTTGGGCTGCCTGCCGCTGTTATATCGTTAAGCGGGTTAAGCCCCATAATTAGACAGGTGTTCATCACCTGTTCCCAAGTAGTAAACTCGTTCTTGCAAGCGCATTCAATTGCATCCCCCACATGAATCCCCCTTCTTAGAGCTGCCTCCTACTTAGCTGACACCGCGCCGACCGCTGTATATTTGCGGGGTATCCCTGTACTTCCTAGATTTCACATACAACCAAATATCAAAGGAGTTGGGTATTAATGAGAAAGAGCAAGTCAAGCTGGATTCTGAAGCTGTTCACACTGGTGGCCCTTATAATAACGCCATCCCTGCTGAACAGTAATCCGGCAAATGCATGGTCAGGAATGACCATGTCCAAGCTTCATGTAAGCGGCAATCAGCTTGTGAACAGCAGCGGTCAGCCTGTACTGCTGAGCGGTTGGCATCAGCCTTCCGGCTCTTACTGGACGTATCAGGACAGCAGCTACTATCTAGATCAGTATGGCGGGAACAGGCATGCGGCGGTTCTGGCGTACCTGAAGGACATTACTGATACCTTTACCAGCACATCAAACAAATACGGCAACAATCATGGCTGGTATATGAACCAGGTCCGCCTGTTCATTGATCGTGAGGACATGGGCGACGTGGCGGCCGGTACCTACAATTTTGCAGGCTTACAGTCCGTCACTCAGGATGTTATCATTCCGTTCATTAACTACGCCAAGACCAAGGGAGTATATGTCACGCTTGGACTTGACTTCACCATTCTGAATAACCAAGCGACTACACAGGCTAATCTAGACAAATTCAATCAAATCTGGGGTTATCTGTCCTCCCAAACGGCAATCAAAAGTGCGGACAATGTCATGTTCGAGCTTATCAATGAGCCGGTCCAAGCTTATGCCAACGGTTCTTGGGGCGGGAACCCTGCCCAAAGTGACTTCGTTGCCTACTGGAATTCTCTCAAGACGTTCCAGAACTCAATCATCTCAACTATCCGCAATAATGGAGCAGATAATGTGATCTGGGCGTCAGGACTTGGTTGGGATCAATATTATCAGCTGTGCGCTTCTTACCCGCTGACTGATCCGCTCAACAATTACGGTTATGCCGTTCACTGGTATCCTGGTTATGGCGCCCATGATGATTACGCAACTCTGCAGCAGATCTGGGATGATACCATCAAGCCTTGTGCCAACAATTATCCAATCAATATTACCGAGACAACATGGTTCAAGACATTATCCGGAGACTCTTCCTATTGGGATTTGTTCAACGGTTCCAACGCAGGCTTTGGTAAGAATACGAAAGCAATCTTTACAGCGGCTGGCAATGTCAGCATCGCCGTTCATATGAACGGCTTCCTGCTGGAACCGGGTACAAGAAGCTCCTTCGCAGATCCTACGGCTGGATTAAAGTATGACGGCAATACGGCGAGAGACGGCATGGCCCACTTTATATTCGAATGGTATTACGAAAGGGCGCAGCTGCATCCATGGAACGGAATCTGGAATGGCATACAGTCCGGATCGACCTACAAGATTATTAACCGGGCTTCCGGCAAAGCGTTAGAAGTGCCAGGCGGGGCAAACACAAATGCACTGCAGCTCCAGCAATACACAGACAATGGCGCAACCGCACAGCAGTGGGTTATCACAGATCAAGGCACCTACAACAATTACTACAAGCTCCAGAGCGTCAGCTCGTCCGACAGCAAAGTCATGGATGTACGTAACGGTACAAAAAACAATGGAGAAGCTATTCAGCTTATGTCGGATTACAATAATACCCCGCAGCAGTTCCGACTAATCAAGCTGAGCAACGGGTATTGGAGCATTATTAACGTTAACAGCAATAAGGCGGTTGAAGTTGCTAATTCTTCAACAGCCAACAATGCTCTGATTCAACAGAATTTGTATCGGGGCAACTTGAATCAGCAGTGGCAGCTAGTGAAGATTAACTAACATAACAATCGGGGCAACCGCTACAAGATGGCTGCCCCGATTGTTTGTTCTATCGTATTATCTGAAGAGTAGCTGGGAGAAATGGTACAAATCATTTTTCCAGACCGGCCAGTCATGACTACCGCTCTCCTCATACCAGAGGTGTGGAATATTCTCCTGCTTCAGATAGGCATGAGTTCTGTCGCTGACATGCTTCAGCTCATCAAGCTCACCACAAGACAACCACAGCAGACGCAGTTGCGCTGTCGATTTCTCCGGATAAGGCAGCAATTGCTCGGGATCTCTTGTATTTGGCGCGGCAGAGAATGCCCCTACCCATTCAAAATAATCGGGATTATTAAACCCCATATTCAAAGATTGCCCGCCTCCCATGGATAGACCGGCTAATGCTCGGTTCTCAGAGCCTGTTAGGACTGGGTAAAACGACTCTACAAAAGGAATCAAGTCATGGAGCAAATCAGATTCAAACGTTTCGAATGCTTTTATTTTATCAGGGGCAAATATATCTCCCTCAGCCCGGTCATTAATCATCGCACGCCCATTTGGGAGAACCACGATCATAGGAGAGAGCTTATTATCCGCAAATAAATTATCTAGAATAACCTGCGGATCACCATGTTTATACCATTCCATCTCATCTCCGCCAATCCCGTGCAAGAGATACAAGACATTATACTTTCGTTCCTCTGTATACCCTGGAGGTGTGTAAATCATGCAGCTGCGTTTGCTGCCAACCGTGCCCGATTCATATTCGACTGTCGTTATATGACCATGAGGAATGTCCTCCCTATACTGGTCATAGCCGAGTGGAGCTGATTCAAGAAACATTTATTCCTTTCCCCTTTCAATCTATTAATAAATAAAGTAGCATCTCCAGCTCATTGACAACAACCTGTTAAAAACGGTTTAATTACCGTACAAGTTATAGGTAGTTTTTTACCTGAATATTACTAAGTCCTTTTCTGTATATTTGAGGCAATCCTTGTCCTTATGAATGGAATAATGGGAATATACAGCATGTAAAAGGAGAGACAAATAGATGAATCATATTCACTATGTAGAAAGCGATGCTACGCACGCAAGTAATTTTATATTTGATATTCCTCAAGGCCATCACTGCTGGCTTCTGGTCATCACCAAGACCCCCGCTCTATTCTGGGTTAATGGAGAACTCAAGAAATACCCGCCCCACAGCGCAATCCTCTACCAAGCACAACAAAAAATATATTACCAGGCCTGCGCTGATAAATATGTAAACAACTGGATCCGGTTTGAGTCGGACGAGCCGTTCGTTTCAAAAACATCGCTTCCATTTGGCATTCCATTTTCTTTGGATGATCCGGACTATTGCCACAAGCTGTTCGAGCTGCTAGTTATTGAACATAATTTTAATAGAGATTACAAGAAATCCTCCATCGATTATCTACTCCATACGTTGTTCAATAAGCTATTAGAGTCCTACTGCCATGATGGCTTTACGACACAATATTACGATTTATTAAGACTACGAGCAGCTATTCAGAGCAACCCGGGCGATCACTGGACGGTTCCGAAAATGGCGGATTCCCTCCGAATCAGCCCGGGTTATCTACAGACCATTTACAAAAAGACCTTTGGTATTTCCTGCATTGAGGATGTCATCAGCAGCCGAATTCGTCTAGCCAAAGAATATTTATTTCACGGCTCTCAAACCATTACCGAGGTTGCTTATCGGTGCGGCTATCAAAATGTGGAACATTTCTGCCGGCAATTCAAACAAGTAACCGGTTACTCGCCGCGAAAATTCCAAATGCATACCGACTCTTTCGAAGAGTTTCAGGACGTACCGGTCATTCCGTCGAAATCAATCGATTCTCCTTGAAAAATTCTCCTACGAGGAATTTCATCCTATCATTAGGCTTTTCCTTGGCAAACTCGGCTTGATCCGCGAACTTCATGCCGTACGGTGCATCAGGCGTATAAGGCTCCCAACGCGGCAAATCCTCTCCCGTAGAATCTTTGCCGTTCGGATCTCCGGCACGGATGAAGTTCGCCCAGTAATTGCACATCTGGCGTGCCAGATCGTAATGCTTGCCGACAAAAGGCCGCCAGCATTTGGCAAGGGTCTCGAAGAAGAACCAAAGATCTACCGAATGAAAGGTTCCTGGATTATCCCACCCTGGAATTTCTGCATCGAAATTGTAATAGTAAAGTGGAATATCAGCTCCGGTATCGGCATTAGCCTGACCAGCAATCCTTATAGCGTATTCGATTGCGCTTACCGAAGCTTTGTTTATGACCTCTTCAAGGTTGCCGGATGAGTACCCGCATAGCTCCAGAAATGTCTTGGCCTCATCACCGAATAGATCAACCGCCATCGTATGGATCTCGTCCAGCGAGACAGCCTCCGGAATGCTGAAAAACTCGGATGACGTATGGCCGAACATGACCGGCACCAGCCAGCGCTTGTTCTGGAGGAACAATTCGAAAGCGTTGCCCACACTGAACTTATTGTCGATGACCGTACCCCAGAATGCTCTATATTCCACCATCTTGTCCCGGACATACACGGCATCCAGTTTCCGGGCTTCTTCAAGCGAGGAAACATCAAGGAAATCAAAGAATTGAATACCTTCTTGTTCGGCTTCCTTCAATGTACGCTGAAACTTCGGCGCTCGGGTGCTTGGGTAAAGCTTCGTAAATATGCCGCTCTGAACAATCGCCCTCTGAAAGAGGTCATTGTTCTGCGGTGAGGTGAGCTGGCCCATGACGCTGCCGCCACCAGCAGATTGTCCGCCGATGGTCATGTTATCTGGATCACCGCCAAAAGCCGTGATGTTGCGTTTGACCCATCTCGTAGCCGCCTGCTGGTCGAGATGGCCGAAGTTTGCAGGCGCTTCCGGCGCTTCTGCCGTAATTTCAGGATGGCTTAGAAAACCAAATACGTTCAGGCGATAGTTGATTGTGACCACAACAATGCCTCTTCGGGCAATACGTTCGCCGTCGAACTCCATTTCCGACGGATGCCCCACCTGCAAGCCGCCGCCAAAATACCAGACGAACACCGGCAGCTTTTCATCCGCACTTTTAGCCGGAGTCCATACGTTTAAGTAGAGACAATCCTCATTCATGGCAATGTCCGGCTCCACCGCCCATTCCCGTGTATAAATATTGTTATCGTCGAGTTCCTGTCTGACCTGCAACGGAATCGGCGAATATTCGTAGGCTTTCCGAACGCCATCCCAATCGTTGGCCGGCTGCGGGGCACGCCAGCGATTTTCTCCTATAGGCGGAGCGGCAAAAGGAATTCCTTTGAAGCTCGTAATCCGGGGATCAGCCGCCGGCAGCCCTTGTACCATCCCGTTTTCCACGTTTACAACTCTAAGCATGTATCATTCTCCCTTCAATCGAATCATTACTTGCCGGCTGTTGCATCGGCGCGCATTTTTACGATTTTTTGAGCTTTTTCTGTATCGACAGCAACGACATCATTCCAACCGAGTCCCACTACATCGCTCTTCATCTTTGTCCATAACTGATCGAATTCTGCTTGGCTCTTAGCGAATACCATTTTCCAGGATGTATTTTTTACAAAATCAGAAATCTGGCTGCGTTTGTTTTTAATGTCAGACGAATCACTTCCAAGACTTGTATTGATATTCGGCACGATATCAATCATATTGTTCTTCATGTAATACTCGGTTGCATTTGCTGCGGTATAGGTATTCTGCCAGTCTGTAGTGAGTGCCGTTTTGTTTGCCTCGATAGTTGAGCTCCAATAAGTGCTGTTATAAAATTCTCCCGTTTCCGGATCTGTGACAAAATCACTCATAATCATACTGTTAATCTTGCTTTGTCCATCCTGGTATCCGCCGCCTCCGTACTGATCCGGAACCGGAGTGTTTTTTTGGAAGGCAGTTTGTCCTATTTCGGTAAGCTTCAACTTGCCATCTTCAGTCTTTTCGTAATTGAAGCCTTCAAATCCGTTTGTATAATAACGCAGACCTTCAGGCGAAGCCATCCAATCAAGCAATTCCATAATTCTCTCCGGTTCCTTTGCTTTTGAACCAATGGCAAATACTCTTCCATTTCCGTAATAAGCATCACTACTCTGAATAATATGAGTGTCAGCAATCGGAACAGCCATATTCCCATCACCATTTTTGCCTCTTTCAATCGAATTGTAGAAGCCTCTCTGCCAGGAGTACCACAAGAGAAGAACCTGCTTGTTGGTCAGCTTTTCCGAGACCTTATTCCAATCCTGGGAGGCAGAGTCGGGATCAACAAGCCCCATTTGATTGGCTGTAAAATAGAATTGCAATATCTTCTTGTACATACTGTTATCATCTATAAGCGGAACAATATCACCTTTTGCATTCAATTGAATGGTCGATGTTCCGTCTGGCTGCTCATAGCCGTACCAGTTGCTGAGCCAGCGTACATTTTCCATACTTCCGCCATCCCAGTCCTTCCAAAGGGTTATCGGAACGATTTTTTTGCCGTCCGGCGTAGCAGGATATTTCTTTTGCATTTCCTTCAATACATTCAGAAGATCAGTTAAATTATTGATCTTGGGAGCTCCTACTCCCTTGTAATAATCCCAAGGCATAATCGGACTGGAGTAAGGGATTTCTTCCGAGAATGTGGTTGGAGAAGTATCCGCTTCAAATGTCGGCATGGCGTAAATTTTCCCGTCCGGATTCACCTTATCGAAGGCAGCATTAAAAGGCTTGAAATGATTGTCCACATATTTGGACAGGTATTGCGTGTTTTTCACCTTGTCCGTGATATCCATCACTAGCCCTGCCGGAATTAACTCTTCCAGTTGACTGTTATCAACGATTAGGAGGTCACCCAAATTCCCTGCTGCCGTTCTAGTCTTGTATAGCTGATCACCGGCAACCTGAGGAGCGAGAATGTTAAGCGTGATATTAAACTTATCCTTGATAAGCTTTCCGTACCAGCCCGTCTGCTCTCCTTGGTAATTGGCCGCATTATCGTAAACGGTAACAGTCAACGGCTTACTGTGATCGATCCCTTTGCCGGACTGCGATGTGCCCGTCCCATTACTAGGCTCTGATGACTTACTTGGCGATGGATTGGAAGCGTTCTGACACCCAGCTAATGTTGTCGACAACAAGAAGATACCTGCAGCCGATAACAACGTCCATTTTTTATTGCTGCTCTTCATTTACATCCCCCCGAATCATTTCATTTATTATAATGGCGCAAGTTAACCTTTCACTGCACCGATCATAACTCCCTTTACGAAGAATCTTTGGAATATTGGATAAATCAGTAAAATTGGCGCTACAACAATAATGGTCACGGTCATTCGAATAGATGTAGTGGTCTGTTTTGTCGCCAAGCTTGCCATGGCTGTTGAACCGGCATTTTGCAGGTTGACCATGGTAGATAACGAGCTTGCCTGATTAATATAGTTATAGAGTATGAACTGCAAGCTATACAGCTTGCTGTCCGTAACAAGCAGCAGTGTATCCTGAAAGGAATTCCATTGATCTACGGCCGAGAATATAGCAACAGTTGCTAGAATAGGCTTGCTTATAGGCAGCATGATTCTGAAAAAGAGAGTCATAATCCCGGCTCCGTCAATACTTGCCGCCTGCTGCAATTCTTTTGGGGTTGATTCCACAAAGGTTTTTACTAGAATGATGAAAAATGGGGCTACGATTGTTGGCAAGATGTAAGCCAAAAAGTTGTTGGTCAAATGTAAAGATTTCATAGTCAAATACCATGGAATAACTCCAGCATTAAAAAACATCGTAACAACCGTAAATCGATACCAGAATCTTCTCCCCCACATATCCTCCTGGGTAAACATAAATCCTAGAAAAGCGGATGCGCCGACCGTCAAAGTCGTACCTATTACAGTTCTGCCTAGAGAGATTACAGCAGCGTCCCATAATCCTGGTATTTTAAACACATCCAGATAGTTCTGGAAATGAATATGCTTAGGGAAAAATACAACATCGCCTCTGGCACTAATATCGTTCGCACTGATGGTGTTAATGATAATGGAGTAAAAGGGATAAACGCATATAAGAGCAAACAGGGAAAACATCGTATAGATCAAGACAGAAATCATTTTATCTGTGGTGCTGGTCTGTAATTTCACTTTACTCATACGATGCTCTCTCCTCTCAGCCATTTGGACAACCTGTTCACGGAAAAGAGCAGCACCACGCTAATCAAGCTCTTCAGCATACTGATCGCGACGGAAACGGAATAACTGCCGCCTCCCATTGCGAGGTTGTATACATATAAGTCCAAAACTTGTATGGTATCTTTGTTAAAAGCATTCTGAAATACGAAATATTGCTCCAAACCATTATTCAGGAAGCTCGCAATTTGCAGCATTAATAATACAAAGTAAGTCGGGATCATGCTTGGCAATACAACATACCAAATAATCTGCATCCGTGTCGCACCGTCAACATGGGCGGCTTCATAAAGAGAATCATCGATCCCCATAATTGCTGCAATATACAAAATGGCGGACCAGCCCAATGCTTTCCAAGTCGACCACATCCACATCGTAAACCAAACATGGTCAGAGTTTTGAAGGAATAATATCGGAGAATCGATAAATCCAAACAACTTTAAAAAGCCATTAATGATCCCTTCACTCGAGAACATGGAAAATGCCATTGAATAAACCAATACCCAGCTGATAAAGTTTGGAAGGGTCGTTACCGTCTGTATAAATTTCCGGAATCGGACCGCTTTAATCTCCGTCAAAAATATGGCAAAGACCATAGGAAGCCAGGAGAAAAGCAGATTTAAGCCGCTCATGCCAAACGTATTTTTTATAATTTGAAGAAGTTGATCTATTTTCACTTGGTTTTCGACCAAAGAACGAAACCACTTTAGACCCACAAAGGGCGACTGAGATAGAGGAATAGGTGGCGTATAGTCAAAAAATGCATATACCCATCCATAAAGAGGGTAGTAGGCAAAAATACCAAGTAAGATCATAAACGGCAGTATGTAAAGAAATTTTATAAATGAAGTTCTACTCTTGTTGTAAGGAATTCGCATCGTTTTACACCACCTGATTATAAATTAATTTATAATTCCTAATATTCAGAAATTAATGCTTGAGGCTGAGTTAATTGCCGCTCCCCTCTGTGAAAATTATTTAAATTCTCCTTTTAATTAATATTGATAACGCTTTCATTATTCTTATTGAAGTTAGTATAGAATATCTAATTATTCAAAACAATGACCTATCCTCATTGATTATTGATCTATTCTTAGATGGTTCAAAACAAAAAAACAATCCCCGGCTGATGCATCCAGCTCGGGGATATAAGAAAATTATTGTGTTGGGTCATACACATTCAGTATACGATAAATAATAACGGCCGCTTCGGCTCTACTTGTCACCCCAAGAGGATTGATCTTTCCGTTCCCGCTTCCCGTTACAATACCTTCCTTCACTAATGCCGCTAATGCTTCTGCTGCATAATCAGCAATCTTGTCCTTATCTGTGAAACCACTTAGGTCAGCTGCATTACCTTCCAACTGCTCTTTATTCGTCAGCTCAAGTACCCGTGCTACAAGCACCATCATATCTTGTCTGGATATGGTAGCATTCGGGTGGAATTCATTGTCGCCAGACCCCAGCGCGATACCAAGCTGCTTGACTATGCCTAATGCTTCATAATAATACGCATGAGCCGGTACATCGACAAAATTGTCTGTTACATCGGCTTTCAGCCCCATCGCTCTGACCAGCAGCGTTACGAATTCAGCTCTTGTCACACTGCGGCTTGGCTCAAATGTTGTACTGGATGTTCCATTTATGACACCTATTTTCGCCAAAGCGTTTATAGCTTCTTCCGCCCAAGAATAGCCTTTCAGATCGGAAAATGCAGGAACAGCCGGTTCTGGAGTTGTCGGATCTGGTGCTCCTGTATTACCGCTGCCACTATCCTTCGATACCGTAACACTTACTTCCGCTTGTTTCTGCACTCCGCCAGCTGTAACCGTCAACTTCAGCTTTCCAGAACCTGCAGATACTCCCTTAATCGTAACGGCTGCTTGATTGTCAGCTCCTGCGATGCTGATCGCACCACTTGCTTCCCATTTGTAGGCAGGGCTTGTTGCATTTTCCGGAGCGAGTGCAGCATTTACCGTTACTTGACCGTTCACCTTCATCGAGGCCGGAGCATCTGCAAGGCTAACGGATTCTATTGGAATTACTGGTGACGTTGGGTTCTTTGAAGTAAACTTCCAATAATCGATATTAAATAGATTATCCCCTTCACCACTGAACATAAAGAAGATATTATGAACGCCTTTTACATTCGTTAAATCGGTTTTCATGAGCTTCCATTGCTGTGCTCCGCCTGTAGAATGGACATCCAGCGTGCCAATGACGTCGCCGATCGGACTGTCTACTCGAATTTCGATTTTGCCTCCATTGGTGGAAGCAACATTCGCTTCGAAAGTCGCTGCTCCATCCGTCCCAAAGTCAGCGTTTGCTACCGCTAGCCAGTCTCCCTGACTCACATTCGTAACATCCAGATTAATCTCTTCAACCGGGTTTCCTGGTGCCTCTGACTTCTCCGTAGCAATGCCTGCATTCCAGGCAATCGTTTCTGCTTCCGTTCTTGTATAAGGATTCAGATTAGCAAGCTGGGATACCCCTTTCATATCCGCTTGAATGTCTTTGATATGACCATTCTCATAGAACTCCACTTTGTTGATATGCGTAGAACGGTATCCTTTCCCATCCCCAATCATCGCTTTGCTGACGGTTTGAGCATGGTAAGTGATGTACCACTCGTTATTAAATTCAAAGATGGAATGATGGTTATTGCCGCCTACTCCAAAAAATACACCCGGATTTTTTAGAATGGGTCCAACGTAAGTAAATGGCCCCATTGGATTGTCGCTTACCATATACGCGATTTCACCTGCAGGTGGCGTTCCTTCCGGATGTGTTCCTGCAAAATTAGAGCAATAGGTATAATAATATTTGCCGTTAAATTTATGAATGCCGGAATCCTCGAACATGTAGGGTGCGTCGATCTTTTCTGCCGAGCCAACCGTGCTGACCATATCATCACCTAGCTTTATGACTCTGGCCGTGTTCGGATGGGCGATTTGTTCAGCTGAAGGATTTGGATCTCCTGGAATTCCTCCCCCAAAGTACAAGTAGCCAGCTCCATCATCATCCACCAACACAGCCGGATCAAACAACCATACGACACCAGGTACGCCAGGTGTGTTGCCCGATACAAGTGGCTTGCCAAGTGGATTAGTCCAAGGACCAATCGGGCTGTCTGCCGTAAGCACTCCTATGCCCCCTGCACCGTTCGCAAAATAAAGGAAAAACTTATCTACTCCGTTAATTTTCTTATGCGCAGCTGCAGGCGCCCAAGAGAAGGTTGCCCAGTTAGCAATGCCATTTGGTCCAGCTACTGGAATTGCGCCATGATCGGTCCAGTTAACCATATCATCAGAGGAAATGACGAATACTCGATTGAGATTACTGAACGAATTGTCTTTTACATTTCCATTGCCGTCATACTCGAATTCATCACTAGACATATAGATGTAGACTCTACCGTCATAAACCATAGCGAACGGATCAGCTCCAAGCTTATGGCTCATCAGCGGGTTCGAATAGCCGGGAATTTTCGCAAGTGCTTTGGTATCGAATAGCTTCAATCCGATGTTCGCTACTGCGTTATGCACGTTATAAGCTATATTTCCGCCTTCGACCTTCATATAATCCGTACGAATCTGTTCCATTAGATCAGATGGGACGAATCCATCGACTCTCAATTTGATGGTGGCGAACAGATCAGAGGACTCATTCGTGATGTTCACGTTATTGCCGGATACACGCATCTGCAGTTGCTTGCCCGAATACGTGTACGTTGGTTCCCCCATTATGTTGTCCGTATTAAACACGACATCTGTAACAGAAAGATGCTCTGGAATGTTGAACGATGCCGCGATGGATGTATATTGTCCCTCCGGCAATGCTTCCATGTGAACCGGGACCTCCAACTCCATGTTCTGAACACCAATGACATTGGATACATCATCTAGGCTTGCATTCAGAATAGCAGCTGCATCGTTTCCGCCAGTCAGTTTGTCATCCACTCGGAAATAATCGAAGTCAACGTAACCGCCAGTAGTCTTAGTCGAGTAATTAAACAAGGCGAAGCGATAGCCCATAAAATGATCAAGCTTATAGCTCATTTGCAGCGTATTGCCGATCGCATGCCACTCTGTGCCGTTTAGACTATAGTAGAAGTATGCTTTATCCGTGTTATTCTTGTAATCGAACTCCACCTTTAAGTAGACTCTGCTTTGGCTGAGTGGAACACTGGCGATTTCCTCTGCCGTTCCCGAGCTTCCATTAACCATAACAACGGATTTCGTATTCCCGTTCATTTTGACCCCTACAAACCCGTAGTCCTTCTGCAGGGCGCCAAGTCCCGCGTAATCCCCATTTTTCATTTGACCAACATCGATTGCAATGCTGCCTGAGCTCTCCGGACCAAACGTACGTTGCGTAAGCGTATTACGGGCATCGAGCATGGAAGTACTCTTGTGACCCGCTGTCAGCCTCAGGTAACCTGAACGCTCGGATAGGGACCAATTATTGTTATCTGGATTGTGATTCCATTGCCATACTAATGCCAAATTATCGCCGTTATAATCGTTTTCTCCGTCTGTTGTTTTGTCTAATCCTCCGACTGGTGTCACATCTTCCAAAGATACATCATCGATATAGAAATCCATCAGATCCTTTACGGGATCTTGTTCAGGCGTCCATACAGTCTCAAGGAAAATAAGCGGAGCATTTAATGCAGCATCTTCCGGTACGGTGAAGGTTCCTTCAATTGTTCCCCATTTTCCTTTCTCAATCGTAGCTGAACCAAGAACCTTAATCGTTCTCCAATCTCCATCCTGGAAATCGAAGTTAAATGGTTTAGCAGCAGGAAGCGTTTCAGCTCCGTCATATTTCACTTTCGCTGAGAACTTGTACACACCACCCGGCTTCACTTTCCCTGTTAGATCTTGCTGCGCTCCTGCACCTGTAGCCGCTCTTCCACTGACGAACAAACTGCTGTTACCGCTAAAAGCTTCGTCTGTCGTTACCGCAACCGTGGCATTATCATGATTCGTCCATGGGACAAGACCTGATTCAAATCCACCATTCTTGAGAAGATTGGAATCCGGTGTCACATCTTTGAAGGACACATCATCCACATAGAAATCCATTCGGTCCAGGACGGGATCCTGCTCTGGTGTCCATACGGTCTCAAGGAAAATGCGAGGCTCATCAAATGTGGTATCAGCTGGAATCGTATACGTTCCTTCAATGGTCCCCCATTCTCCCTTCGTAATCATGGCAGAGCCAAGTATTTTAATGGTCTGCCAGTCTCCATCCTGGATATCATAATTAAACCGCTTGGCAGCCGGAAGCGTCTCGTCTCCGTCATATCTCACTTTTGCCGAGAATTTATAAGTGCCGCCGGCTTTGAGCTTGCCGGTAAGCATCTGCTGAACACCGGCCCCAGTAGCTTGTCGATTGCTTATGAGCAAGCTCTGCGATCCGCCGCTATAGACATCATTTGTAACCGTCACTACCGCATCATCATGGGCTGACCATGGTTCTTGCCCGTCTTCGAAATCGCCGTTAATCAGAAGCTCTTGAACCTCTTCAACCGTCAGCTCGCCAGTCTCTGGTGCGGCTGCCAACGTTGTATTCTGTACCGTGTTCGTCTTGTTTAAGCCTGATTCAGTTGATTGATAATGGGAGGCACCGGATTTCTCGGCTCGTGGATAAAATTCATCGGAATCTACGAATAAGCTCTTTGAATCGACACCGCTTACGGGAATTTGTATATTCTCTGGAATCTTGCCGTCTACGCCAAATACCGGCCAATTATCTTCCCACGTCACCGGAACAAGGAATGGGATTCGGCCAACCGATCCATGATCCTGAAACAGCATTCCGTACCATTTGCCATCTGCCGTATCCACAATGCCGCCTTGCGCTACTCCCGTCTGCAAGGCAACTCTACCTTCATAGGTGCCATCAATTGTAGCAGAGCGGTGTACGATTTCCGTTCTTGGCGCATTTTTGGGCCACGTAATATTAAATACATAATAATAGCCGTTAACTTTCTGGATATGTGTGCCTTCTGCAGCAAGACCAACGTTCTCCTGCGTGCTTGCAACCAAGCTTGCATTCGGAATCAGTACTTTATTAAGCCCATCCGCTTTAATAGCGGTCGCATCTGAGTTAAGCTCGATGATCCGAATATCTCCACCGCCGTACACCATGTACACACGTCCATCATCATCAAACAGAAGAGACATATCATGGTAGACACCATCCAGCTCCGCATGTGTCCACGGGCCATGCTCAATATCCGATGTTTGATAGATGTAAGTTTTACCGGTGTTGTATGAAGCAAACGCAATGTAATATTTGCCTTCATGATAACGAATGCTGCTTGCCCATGAGCCTTTACTATAATCATTTTTTCCATTTCGAAGAGTTTGCTCATCTTCATCTGCTAGGATGTCATACACATAATTGACGATTTCCCAATGGACCAAATCATAAGATTTCATGATAGGAACACCAGGATTCATGTGCATCGTTGTACTGGTCATGTAATAGGTATCACCTACTCGAATGACATCGGGATCCGGAACATCCGCCCATATTAACGGATTCTCAAAGGTCGTATCTTCTTGCTGCGCAGCGAATACATGTGGACTTGGTACAAAGCACACCAACATTGTAAACGCTATCAAAAAAGCGAATGACTTTCTAATCATTTTGTTGCCTCCTTATAAGGTTATATCTAGCTTTGATTTGAAGCTGTGCTCATTTTAAAACAATTGCTATTTTTAATCGATGTGTTTTTTTGTTTAAAAAGTAAAGATTTTTTTGTGTTTATTTAATATCAAACCTTAATTAAAACCTAAAAATAACATCAATAAAAAAATCAATGCTCATATTTTTACGTTAACAGCATTTCTTTACCTTTTAAAGATAATAATGTAACTATTGAACTGTATCTTAAAACAGATAACGGGCAGCCTTTCGTAGTAATTTACCTCCTATAAAGTATCTTTTGATTTCATCGAAATTCTACATCCAATATAGGAGAGAAACAACCTGTTCATGAATTGACAATATACCTCAGTAATTGTAGGTATGCCTGCCACATCCCTCAGCTGGCTTTATAGCCAATGCAAAAAGACAACTCTCTTCCCATTGCAGAAGTGAGTTGTCTTTTGCCAATCTTATAAAATTATGAGTTACCTCTTCGCCTTATAAAACTCATGATACCCCCGCTGCGTCCGCTCATCCCCGCCATAATCCAGGCCGAACCGGCCGGAATCACCAAGTCCTAATGAACTTATTAAGGAAAAGAGCCGGCATTGCCGGCTCAGAGTGTCGATATAAAGTCCTTAGGACTTCAGTGCTTTTATTTTTTATATGGTATAACTATCTGGAATGAGAGCCTTCACAACACGCTTTACGATATCTTTTGCGGCTTCCTCAATCGAAGAGTTTATAGCAGCCTCGATTGGCAAAAAGGCCTGACCGATGATTTCTTGCGCAATGGCTTGGTCGTTGTCGCTCGTAGAACCAGCCGGTACCAATGCAAGAAGTCCCGCATCGTTTAGCAATGTGGCATAAGCCGCGAGTTGCCGCACAGATTCTCCTGAGCTGTTATCGATTAGCATCGTATGATAGCCTCTCGCTACCAACCGTTTCTCGACTTCTTTCGCAAGAGCCGTATTGCCCACAACGGAACCAGTTAGCCAAAGCGTTAATGGCTGTTGTCCTTTTTGCTGGGCACGAACATCTCTGGTGATTTCCGTATCCATTCGGTCGACACTGTAAGAGCTTTGAAGAGCTTCATCAATGACGCCGCAAGCGGATGTCATATTCGTTACACGATCGATGAGAATAAATCCACCGATGCTTTTATTTTTTTCAAACTTATCAAAAACAATACCATCCGATAATGAAATTTCGCATTTAGCCAATTCATTCTTAACCACATGATCCGCTGTAACCGTATCGCCTGTATTCACATCGATTTTGTAATTAATTGCTGTCACCGTACCAGGAAGAATCTTCGTACCTACTTTCACCAGAACATCTTTGCCCGGTGTCAGGACAGAATCATCCATCCAAAGAATCGTGGCGCTAAAGCTGTCAGCTTCTTGGAGTTGATTGTCCTTCGTAAACACACAACCTCTTGAAACGTCAACTTCCCGATCTAATTGAATAGTGACAGGTTGTCCTGCATGAGCCGAATTCCTGTCTTGGTCTGTTACTAAGATTCGTTTAACCTTCGCCTTCTCATGGCTAGGCAACGTTATCAGTTCATCGCCAACTGCGATGCTGCCGGCTTCAATCTGGCCTTGGAATCCGCGGAAGGTGTGGTCCGGTCGACATACTCGCTGAACGGGCATCATGAATGGCTTCACGTCGTCGCTTGCATGAACATCAACACTCTCCAAATACGGAAGCAAAGCAAGACCTTTGTACCAAGGCGTATTAGGCGATTTCTTCGTAATGTTATCCCCTTCTGTTGCAGAAACAGGGATCACTTGAATGCTCTCAAACCGGAATTCAGTGGTGATGCGAGAAAATTCTTCTTTGATTTCATCAAATTTATCCGAATCAAAATCCACCAAATCCATTTTGTTTACCGCCAAAACCAGATGCTTAATCCCCATGAGGGCGCAAATCCGGGTATGGCGCTTCGTTTGAGTAATAATCCCTTTGGTTGCGTCCACCAGAATAACAGCAAGATCAGCAAAGGATGCGCCTACTGCCATGTTGCGTGTATATTCTTCATGCCCTGGCGTGTCCGCTACAATGAATGAACGGTGATCCGTCGTAAAATACCGATAAGCCACATCAATCGTAATCCCCTGCTCACGCTCCGCAATCAGCCCGTCAAGAAGCAGGGAGTAGTCAATTTTTCCGCCACGGCTGCCCAGCCTGCTATCCAGCTCGAGCGCTCTCTCCTGGTCGGCGAACAAGAGCTTCGCCTCATAAAGCATATGTCCAATCAAGGTGGATTTGCCGTCATCCACACTTCCACAAGTAATAAATTTAAGCAGACTTTTCATCTTAGAAATAGCCCTCCCGTTTGCGTCTTTCCATGCTTCCCGCTTCTTCCTGGTCGATCACCCTTGTTGTCCGTTCGGATGATACCGCACCAAGCGTTTCTTCGATGATAGCATCCAGCGTGTTCGCCTCTGAAGGGGCACCGCCAGTAAGCGGATAGCAGCCTAATGTGCGGAACCGCATCTTTGCCATTTCAATCTTCTCACCCGGCTCGAGCTTCATCCGCTCATCATCCACCATAATCATCTGCCCATCACGGTTGACGACAGGTCTTTCTTTCGCAAAGTAGAGGGGCACGATATCAATGTTCTCTCTGCGAATGTATTGCCAGATATCTTTTTCCGTCCAGTTGGAAATCGGGAATACGCGGATGCTTTCACCCTTATTGATTCTGGTGTTGAAAAGCTTCCACATTTCCGGCCGCTGATTTTTCGGATCCCAGGCATGATTCTTATTGCGGAATGAGAAAATCCGCTCCTTCGCACGTGACTTTTCCTCATCACGTCTTCCGCCGCCAAATGCAGCTGTAAATCCGTATTTGTCCAAGCCTTGCTTCAGGGCTTGGGTTTTCATAATATCCGTATATGCGGAACCATGATCGAATGGGTTAATCCCTTGCTCAATCCCTTCCTGATTGGAGTGAACAAGCATTTTGATTCCGAATTCTTTCGCCTTGCGGTCGCGGAATTCAATCATCTCCTTGAACTTCCACGTTGTATCGATATGCAAGAAAGGAAACGGCGGCTTCTCCGGATAAAATGCTTTCAGCGCCAAATGCAGCATTACGGAGCTATCCTTACCGATCGAGTACAACATCACGGGATTTTCACATTCCGCCGCTACTTCTCGAATAATATAAATCGCTTCAGCCTCGAGTTGATCCAGATGTGTTGTTGCATCTATGGAATCAAGCGTCAATTTGTCCATGAAAAAGTGCCTCCCTTTAATCCTTACTAAATCTATAGACTATATTCTATATCGTATCAGATTTTCACTTTTATGCAAAGTGGAATAAAGTATTTTCTTTGATTTTTTTGAGGCGTTGACGCAGGAAGTCACCGCTTGGTTCAAGTCAACATCTAAAGCTCAATAACAAGCAAAAAAGGACGGCTCGAGTGAAATCATCTCGATGGCGTCCTTTTTTATCATTATCATAAGGTCACTTCTTCGCCTTATAAAACTCATGATAAAGCTTCATCAACGCCCTTTTCTCAATTCGCGACACATAACTCCGGCTGATCCCCAGCTCCTTCGCAATCTCACGCTGCGTCCGCTCATCCCCACCATGATCCAGGCCAAACCTGCCGCGAATCACTTCCTGCTCCCGCTCATCGAGTATATCGAGGTTGCGGTAGATCTTGCTCTTCTCGATCTTCAGCTGTACCCGGTCAACGACATCATCGGCTTCCGTGCCGAGGATGTCGATCAAGGTAATTTCATTGCCTTCCTTATCTGTTCCGATCGGGTCATGCAGAGAGACGTCTTTCCTAGTCTTCTTCAAAGAGCGTAAATGCATAAGTATTTCATTCTCAATACAGCGAGCAGCAAATGTAGCCAATTTTGTGCCTTTACCTGTCTGGAAGCTTTCGATCGCTTTAATCAATCCGATCGTCCCGATGGAGATTAAATCCTCGAGATCCTCACCTGTATTATCGAACTTTTTGACATTGTGTACACAACCCGATGTAATTTTTAATATCTAACTATAAATTAAATCTATGCGAGGATATCTAGCTGGGTTCATATCATGACAAATTTCTTTTCGAGTAAAACTTCATTCATCCAGGTGTTTAAGCAAATTATTTAATGAAGTATGATGACGCCTTAAAATATCAGCCGTTTCAATATGATGACCGCCATTTCGAACCCGAGCTGCAACACGTTCAATGTTAAGACGAACATCACCTAGTCCTACATAAAACATAATGACTTCAAAGCCATTTGTTTTCGCTTCACGCATTTGGCGGATGACATTACCACCTGCAAGTGTAGTCTCAACTGTAAAATCTCGCCGATGTAATATGCATTCTCTTACAAGTTTGATTGCGTCTTTCCCAGCTGATACTTTACGACGCTCGGGATTTTCACTATCAATACCTAAATGGAACCTTCCCTGGGCTTAAATCACACTTATCTTCAACTCACTTGCAGTTGCAGACTTTTTGACTTCACTAACAAACCACCTCCTAAAACTTGTTCCAGTGTTCACAAAACGCTCTGGCAACTGAAATCTCTCTGCGAGTTTTATTACTGATTCTTCAATTAGGGAATTCATTAGCAGCACCTTCATTCAATTTGGTTAGATCATATCATTCGATATTACCCCATATTTAACCTTTATTACCAATAGGGCAACGAACTTCAATGAAACAGGGAGCAGCACCTCGGGGGTCTGCTCCCCCTCTTCTAGTCGAACTAACGTTTCCCGTCTAGCGTAACTTCTGAACAATGATGACCTTAATTAATTATTATCAAGTCTGTAATGATAATAATTAATCCCGCAGGTAGTGTAATATAACCTCCAACCTTGACAGCTTCTTTAGTTCTGACTCCAAAGAGATTAAGACTTAATAATATTTCAGGGATTGTAATTTGCAAAACACCGGAGATTACTCCAATTATTCCGAGTATGGATAGTGGACTCAAAATGATTGCCGCCTCCAAGCAGGTTTTCATTTAATATTGAAGTGTTATATTCGTTGTAGTAATGAAATTAATGAGTTTAGTTTTTAAAATCAATCCTGCTAACTTTGTAATCTGCCTAGGATGACGGTACGCTTAAATGGTGTGGTTGTAGGTGTTACAATAGAAATATTGAACAAATCTCCATGAGTTATTAAAGAAGATTGGGCTACAGGGAACATTAGTTCAATTAACAGCGGCAGTCTAGGACTATTTGGTCTTTTGCTGTCGCTGTTTCAAATTTCAAGGTCAGTCCATCACTTATTTTATGATGTGAAGACATCCAGACTTTGCTGACACTTTGTTCATGTATTCGAGTTCTTTCTATTTTCTATAACTATTATTAGTAATCTTATTAGTAATCCAATCAAAACGAAAAAAATCCAATCGTTGTTGTATAGCGCCAAATAGCTAACTCTTTTACGATACTTTTGTGAGACAGAGGTTCTTGTGAGGAGGATACAAATATGTTGAATTATACGTCCACTCAACTGGCATCCTTGTACTTATCTTTCTTTAGGCTTTTGTGATCTTAGTTTTTTCTTTACAGTCCAATCATTATTTCAGTAGCAGAGGGGACTAGGAATTCGATGAACTTACATATGTCATACGATATTACATTCCGATACTATGGGAAACAACACTGTGAACCAGGTTTATTTTGGGGACCGGGCGTAAAAGATCATTTTAAAATCTTATTCATCCACGAAGGCAAGGGTATTTATCAAGTAAACGGACAAACCTATGTTTTAGAAAAAGGACAAGGTTTTCTTGTCTTCCCTAATCATGTTTACTACATGTGTGCTGATGACAAGGATCCTTGGGTTTATTCCTGGATCGCATTTGTAGGCAAACAAATAGATTACTGGCTCAATCAAGTACAACTTGGCATTGACAAGCCGTTTTTCCATTTCTCCCCTTTCAATTGGTACGATAGTTACATCAATGAATTCGATGCAACCATTTCCAATGAGCGGACAAGTTTATTGTACAAACAAAGCATTATGTATCGCCTAATGGCCGATTGGGTGGATCTTCTCTCATCCACCAACCAAGTTAAGTCGCTGCCAAAAGTCAAAGAAACCTACACTGCTAGAGCCCTTGATTATATAAAAATTAACTACGGCAACCGCATTACCGTTTCAGGCCTACCCGAAATGATCGGTATCGATCGGGTGTACCTCTCCAGCTTGTTCAAAGAAAGTATAGGACTATCTCCTCAGCAGTACTTATTGCAAGTTCGTATGCAGAAAGCATGCGCCTTGCTTAACAACCGATCACTATCCATCGCGGAAATATGTATTCGGTTGGTTATCCTGATCCGCTGTTATTCTCCAAAATGTTCAAACGGATGATTGGTGTCTCCCCGAGCATTTACAGAGAGTGTCTCATGTCTGGTCAACCTTGTTTCAAAAAATAAGCCGGACATCCTTAAGTGGATGCCCGGCTTATTTTCAAGTCTATTCTAATCGTTGCCGATTAGAATGGACTTTGACCTTACATTATGCCATGTACAACATACATGAAGCTATATCGTCAAACAATGAACATTCTTATAATCTCTATATGTGCAGGACGAAAACAAGAGCAGAATTCAGTTTCCCTCAGTCTCGGTCGGCTTATATGCCTGTTATAGTGTCTTGTAGAAATCATTCATCTCTGCACCAATATACTCGTCATCATCCTCCGATCCATTTAATGCCGTCATTCCAACTCATCAAGTAATGTTATATAACTTTAGCCATTAATCTTCATATGAAATTTGGACCCACTTCAATTGCTCTTATAGAACCAAAACCCTATTCTGCATTGCCGTTCCTCAGCGTCACAAGATTGTTAGTTCAAAGGGGGTGATTCAAATAGCAAGAATGTAAGCGTTTTTATATCTTCTAATCATGATCATCCAGCACTAGGGAAAGAGCTAGATCAACCCAATTTGGAAGGAAGGTATTTATTTGAAAAGATCATTAATCCTCACCATGCTAGTTACGTTGATCATCTCCATCATTCCGTTTTCCAGTGCATCCGCAGCGACGATTATTGTTGAGGCAGAAGGCGGCCAATTGACAGGTACTCAGGTTTCTACTGCAACTCCAGGCTATTCCGGCAGCGGATATGTAACAGGCTTCGATAATGATGGAGATTCACTCAAAGTAACGGCGCAGATTGCTACACAAGGCTTGTATCTAATTAAGATCCGTTACAATTCACCGTCTGGACCTAAGTCAACAACGATCAGCCTGAATAACACGGCAGCAGGCAGTGTTGATTTTGCCCAAACCACAGGCTTTACGGAAATAACTGCAACCAAAATGTTACTAAATGCTGGTACGAACACAATTCAGATTGACAGAGGCTGGGGATGGTTTGATATCGATTATATTAAAATCGAGACGGCTCCTGCTCCTGCAACACATACTGTAAGCAATACGCTCGTCAACCCGAACGCAACAGCTGCTACGAAAAACCTAATGAGCTTCTTGGTAGATAACTACGGTAGTAAAATTTTGTCCGGACAGCAGGGGATTGAGAACGTTCCTTGGCTGCAAAGCAATGTCGGGAAAAAGCCCGCAATCGTCGGATTCGACTTCATGGACTACTCGCCGACACGTGTTGCACATGGTACAACTTCAAGTGAAGTGGAAAACGCCATTAACTGGGACAGCCAAGGTGGGATTGTTACCTTCTTATGGCACTGGAATGCACCTGCCGGAATTATTGATCAACAGGGTAAGGAGTGGTGGCGAGCGTTCTACACCGACTCTACGACATTCGATATTGCCTATGCACTCTCACACACGTCCTCTACTGATTATCAGAAGCTCATCAGCGATATCGATGCGATTGCTGTACAGCTGAAACGTCTGCAAACAGCGAACGTACCTGTTCTATTCCGGCCGCTTCACGAGGCAGACGGCGGCTGGTTCTGGTGGGGCGCGAAAGGCCCGGAGCCAGCTAAACAGCTTTACCGTTTAATGTACGATCGTTTGACGAATTACCACCAAATCAACAACCTGATCTGGATCTGGAACTCTACATCACCTGACTGGTACCCAGGCAGTGACGTTGTTGACATTATCAGTACTGACTCGTACCCGACTGCGGGCGACTACAGCACCCAAATTTCACAATACGATAATCTGAATAATATTGTCTCGAATAGCAAGATCGTGGCCATGACAGAAAACGGGCCCATTCCTGATCCGGATCTGCTGCCAATTTATCATGCTGATTGGAGTTGGTTCTGTACCTGGGTTGGAAGCCACCTAACAGACGGTATTACCAACTCGCTGAATCATTTGATAAAAGTGTACAACTCATCTTACGTGCTTACGTTGGATGAACTGCCAAATGTGAAAAACTATCGTAGTCCTGTCTACAGTTTCGAAAACAGTACGCAAGGCTGGGCTGGGTTTAATCTCTCAGGAGGACCATGGTTAGCAACGGATTGGGCGGGAATCGGTAACAACTCGCTTAAAGCGGACATAACGCTTGGAGGTGGCGAATACTTTCTCAGCTACACAGGAGCGAACAATTTCAGCGGCAAAACGAAACTGACTGCGCAGGTTAAACATGCTACATGGAGCAATGCGGGCAGTGGGTTAACCGCGAAACTGTTTATCAAAACGGGCAGCGGTTGGTCATGGTCAGATGGCGGCTCTGTCACAATTAATTCCACCAGCGCTACAACACTGACACTGAATTTATCTGGTATCGCCAATCTTGGCGATGTGAAGGAAGTTGGTGTACAATTTTTGTCGCCGGCGAATTCCAGTGGCGTCACATCGATTTATGTAGACAGCGTGACACTGCAATAATTTTATCAAAAATGACCGATCATATTACCACCGTTAAAAGCATACACGTCCATCAGTGTAAAAGACTCCGTTTTATCCATTGAGCTACCGAATGGAACACCTCCAAGCGAGAGCGACGAGCTAGTAAGATCTGTACCGGAAATCTTAACCTGTTGCATAGGTTCCTCCTTAAGAGAAAAGAAAATGACGGAAACGTGGACAGCCTCGTTTGCTAAGCACCATGTTTTCCCGTCATTTTCTTTTTAGCTATTTTTAATTATTAATTGCCTGAAGCCTGAACCATCCGCTGGAATAGTCTTTTTGTTCGTAATTCAAAGGTAAGCCAAGCTGCATAAGTCTATCCCCTCCAAGAACTGACTTGTGAACGCTGCTTCCCTGAACTTCGTATTCGATCTCTGGATCAAGTCCAGCGAGTTGCAAAGTACGTCTAGGAGTGTTTGGCACTGCCATCACTTGGAAATAGTAAACTAGTGCCTCCTGTTTATCCTCAGAAATAAACATCCACGCCGATTCATTTCCTTCAAAAGGATTCTTCAGACGGTAGAAGTCACCTTTCTGCACTAAGCTCCGAATCTGCTTATACGTTGCAACTTGGAGTTTAACTATCTCTTTTTCTTCGACTGTGAATTTAGTAAGATCGAGCAAATACCCAAAATTCCCTGACATGGCTACATCACCACGGAACTCAAGTGGGGTTTTCCTCCCTACTTGATGGTTCGGCACCGTCGATACATGAGCTCCGATTGCACTGACAGGATAAACAAAGCTGGTTCCATATTGAATTTTCAAGCGCTCGACCGCATCCGTGTTATCGCTAGTCCAGGTTTGCGGCATGTTGTAGTATAGCATTCCGGGATCAAAGCGTCCGCCTCCACTTGAACAACTCTCGAAAAGAATATGCGGGAACCTAGTCGTAATGCGCTCTAAAAGCTCGTACAAACCAAGGACATAACGATGAGCCGTCTCGGACTGACGTTCCGCAGGAAGGATTTTCCGTCAAGCAACGGTTCATATCCCACTTTACATAAGCGATAGGAACGGTAGAGAAGATGGCTGAGAGCGAATCACAGATGTAGTCGCGTACTTCTTTACGAGTATAATCCAATACTAACTGCCATCTCGCTTCCGTCCGCCTCCTCCCTGGAACATGAAGGCACCAATCTGAATGATTTCTATACAACTCACTGTCCGGAGAGATCATTTCAGGTTCGAACCAGAGTCCGAATTTGAGGCCTTGCTGATTTACACGATCAGCCAGATCAGCGAGTCCACCAGGAAGTTCCCGAAGATCCTCGTACCAATCACCTAACGAAGAATTATCAGCGTCCCTTTTTCCAAACCAACAATCGTCAAGGACAAAAAGTTCAATGCCAAGCTTGGCTCCTTCTTCTACTATTGATACTAATTTTTCTGTATCGAAATTAAGATAGGTTGCTTCCCAATTGTTGACCAGAATCGGACGTTCTTCGTCCCTAAATTTTCCACGGCATAGTCTTGTGCGGTATAAACGATGATAAGTGCGCGACATTTCTCCAAGCCCTTGATCAGAGTAAACCATAACTACTTCCGGAGTTTGGAAGCCTTCTCTTGGATTCAGAAGCAATGAAAAATCAAATGAGTTTACTCCCATATTAAACCGTGTAGAACCGAAAGAATCTAATTCAGCTACAGCTTCAAAACTACCGCTGTGTACAAGACTAAAACCAAAAGCCTCACCATGGTACTCCGTCGTTTCCTTTGAAACCAAAGCTGCGAATGGGTTAAACTAATGGCTGCTCATACCCCGTTTACTGTCAATTCGTGTTTCACCCTGATGTAGCTTCCTGCGAGTAATATTTCCTTCCCGCGCCCAAGCACCGGCTAGATAAACAATATCCATATCGTTTTTACCTGTAAAATCTATACTAGCACTTAAAGCACGACGCAATCGAAGAGGAGTAACTCCATCATTAGTAAGCCGCACAGAACGTGTGATAACATTGCGATCTGTAAAGATTGTGTAACTTAGAGCTGTTTTGAGTCTTGAATACGTATCTTCTAATTCCAGCTCCAACGTATCAGCTTCGCTCTCATCCTCGATATAAACGGCTGGCAATGCATTTAATGACGGCTTTCCTTTAATAATGCGGTAACCCAAGTACTTAACTCTGTAATGCGCGTTCCATCCTCAAGTTCAACTTGATAAGCTGGATTGCGGAAATCTCCACTGCCATATTGCGGATATTCTTGTGGCAGCCGATCTAATCCTGCGTTATTAGGAGCCCCAATTAATAGATCATTCATTGGTCCTCAATGATTTAATTTTCCCCCCAATATACATGAGCAGGATAGCCATTCACGATTTGAATTAGGTAGCTCATCTGGGAAGATTGTAAATGAAACAAAGCCGTTTGCTCTTCAACGATGAAACTCATTTGATAAACTCCTTTTTGAATCATACTCAACAGTCACTTAACAGCAAATTAAAAATCCATGGTTAAATGCTTGATATAAATCAGAAAATAAACATACTCGCAACCCCAATGGGAGGAATTCTCTTGCGATCTAGAGGCTGTCATTCTTCCCGTTAGAAGAGAAATAACAGCCCCTAATTTAAGGAATACTCTACAGAAGCTCCACAATTTCCACATCATATGGATTCATGTTTAATTCTTGAGCTATATCTTTATTGTTAAGAACACTATAATACGATTGTTCCAGTTGAATAGTCTGTTGCTTACGCGAAAGATTTAGTAGGAACATATATTGTTTTTCTCCATTAGATCTTATAGAAACTTGAACTCCCTCTGGTAAATTAGGGATATAAGTCAAACCTAATGTATCAGCTACATCCTTAAAGAAGTCTGAGTAGAAACTTTCCTCAGGGAACGTTCCTAGATAGTAAACCTTTCCTTTATCTACTGTATGAACAGTTGCCGCAATTTTACCGGCGTAAAAATCATCCTCGTAACGTGCTACCGGCTCTGCACCTTGAGGTGTTAAAATGTCACACCATTGACTGCAGGAATACGACTTGTTGTTCCAGTTAATGGAGTTTTTATCTTTTCCAATTGGATCATACTCCGCGACCGTAACCCCGGCAGATTCAGAAAGTGGTCCAGGTAACGGCTGGATCCAGCATACGTTATTTGGATTTTTTACACCTGTACGTGGCAGTACTACTAGCGTCGCTCCGTTCTTAACATATTCATCAAATTTAGATGCAAGTGCTGTATCGAGAAGGAAAAGCGAAGGAGCTACAATTAGCTTATATCCCGTTAGGTCTTCATTTTCACTTAATACATCCGTCATAATGCCAAGTTTAGTAAAAGCACGATGAAGCGTTTTTATATTTTCAAAATAATCCATTCCATCAGATTGTAATTGACCTTGAAAGGCATTATATTGATCGTGCGAATGTAGGATGGCCACTTTTCCTTTCACTTGTGTACCTTCCAAGAGTGGAGCAAGCCTGTTCACTTCATCACATAGCCCACGATATTCTTCATATCGTCTGCCAGGCACATTACTATGATCAATTAGTCCATGCCAGAATTGCTCACCTCCTGATGGAGCACTTCTCCATCTGAAATGAACGATCGTATCGGCGCCACGAGCGATGCACTGCCAGGAATAAGCTCTTATAAAGCCAGGATATGGTGTACGCCACATTGGCATCCAACACCCTGGAGGGCCGCTAATTGTCTCCATAATCCAGAAATTTTGACGCTTGATTCCACGAGTCAAATCCAAGGTTAGTGCCCCACTGTAACCACTCGTAACATCCTTTTCCGGACTGGTGCTTGGGTAGTAATCAAGAGAGACAAAGTCTAATTTCTCGCCTAGCTTGTAATAATCCAGGCTCATCGGATAACTCCAAATATTATGGGTAACAAAATGGTTCGGACAGTGTTTCTTCAAAATGTCCAATTGCAGCTGTTGAAACTCTACAACGGAATCGGTCTCAAAACGTTTGTAATCTAATAGATAAGATGGATTCTTAGCTCTATTGCCTCCAAGCGGGGTAGTGATCTCAGACCACTCGCTATACTCCCCACTCCAAACAACATTACCCCAAGCTGCATTGATATTCTCTACTGAAGAATACTTATCCTTAAGCCAGTCTCTGAACTTCGTATTGCAATGCTCACAGTTACATTCGTGAAGCCCAAATTCATTATCAATTTGCCATCCAATTACAGCAGAATGATCTTTATAGTGAAGAGCAAGCTTTTCCACGATTAGAAAAGAGTAATGCCTCATCGAAGGGCTATTAAAACAACGGTGCCCACGAACTCCAGGATAATGAGGATGCAATTGTGCATCTATTGGCAATACATCAGGATACTTCTTAACTAGCCAATTGGGAGGTGTACAAGTAGGTGTGCCGATGACTACTTTGATCCCATGTCTAGCAAACGTGTCGATTGCATCATCAAGCCACTCAAAGTCGTAATTGCCTTCAGTCGGCTCAAGTCTTGACCAAGCGAATTCAGCGACGCGAATCAGGCTGACGCCTGTATCTTGCATGAGCTTCGCATCTTCTTCCCACATGGAGCGATCCCAATGCTCCGGATAATAATCCATCCCCATTCTCATTTCATAACTCCCCAATCCATATATCATTATTTTGCTTGCAGTAATTGCATTGAATTAATTATATTATTTATAAAGCCTGCATTAAATCATATATTTTTGCTATGCATATCATAATTATGCTATTTGAGGTGAAAAACTTGCGTATAAATCATTTTGTTCCGCACCCAAGATTCGAACGTTTTCTCTGTTACCCAGAATCATTTGGACACTACTCAAAAGAACCTGAACATTATGAGAACCGGCCGAATGGACTAACTACCTACAATTGGCATATCGTTCGTGCCGGCAAGGGATATGTGCGGATCGGAGATGAATTAGTAGAATTGCAGAGCGGTACTGGTTTTCTTTATGGTCCCTGCGTTCCTCAGTTATATTACTCCGACAGCAGCGAGCCATGGGATGTTAGATGGATTCATTTTACGGCACGCGGTTTGGGAGCAATTCTGCAAGGGCGAGGAGAACGTGAGCCTTGGCTCTTCTCGTGGACTGGAGTTATAAGACTTGACCAATTGTGGTCAGAATTATTAAACAGCAACATCCCTCCGATGCAAGAAGAAGCAGTGCGATTATCAGCTATTACTTATGAGATGATCAATCTAATTGTCCAGCATGCAGAAACTATTGAAGGCATCCCCAAACCTGGGATGCGGGACAAGCTGGCCGAAGCAGCGGATTGGATACGAGTACACTGCTGTGAGCCTCTAACACTCGAGCATATGGCATCTCAAGCAAGCTGCAGCCCCTCGCATTTTAGCAGGCAATTCCATAGCTTAATCGGTAAAACCCCTATTGCATATTTAATAGAATGCCGTATTCTTCAATCCAAAGTTCTTCTTGTATCAACTAGCATGACAGTTAAGCACATAGCAGAGCGCATCGGATTTGGGAACAGTTCGTACTTCATTCAGACATTTCGGAAGTCAGAGGGAGTGACTCCGGAACAATTCAGAACTCTGCGAGGCACCAGTAACAATTAAAAAGCATACGAACGCTAGAAAAAACAGCGACAGCCAAGGACGAGAAAATAATGTCCTAGACTGCCGCTATTTTATTGAGCTAACGTTCTCCGTTTAACTGAATGATTTATTCATTAAAAATACGCAAGGTCTCCATGGCATTAACTGAAACCTTAGTCTTTTCTTCATTCGAACTTCCATTGACTTCTAGGATGTCTAATATATCTTTAGCCTTTTTAAGAAGTAACACATCAGAGTAAACATAAATACTTTTCTCTTCTATCGCACTAAGCATCCAGACTGATAGATACCCATGAAAAATTGCCTTATAGGTGGTGTTATCAAAACACAGCCTTAACACTACTAAAACGACTACAGGAAGACTTTAATAAAGCGCTTTCAAAAATGTCAATATAGTGCAATCGATATTACCAATACTGCAAGAGACATGTTGCGATGTGTCGTATATTATAACTGCGCACTACGCAAAAAATTATTTAGGAGGCTTATTAAATGAAACGAACCCTGTTATTAGCACTGAACGTTGTGTTGCTTATGATGGCCATCGCTCCAAGCATCGCAGCCGCTACCCCATTTGGTATAGGCGGAGATGCTACAGAAACCGCCGTGGTTGAAAAGCTCACAGACTCTCAGAACATTGACACTCAGCTAAGCAGCGGATCTACCAACCCGGACGCTTTATGGCTTTGGGATATCCTGGTTAGTAATTACGGCAAAAAAGTCATCTCCGGGCATGACATCGATGACAACGAAAAGAATTATTTCAGAGAGCGGGCTTATTTCAAAGATACTATTGGGACAATGCCCGCGTTATTGAATTTTGAGATGTACGACTACGACCAAGCAGCTGTTAATAACGGCGTTGTGTCAAATACCGTGGACAGGGCAATAGCATGGTCGAAAGTCGATGGAGGCATCGTCGGCTTCCACTGGCACTGGCATATCGACCCGCAATATACACAAGCCAACAAACAATGGTGGCAAACCACTTACAATTCTGATATGGATCAAGAGAGGTTCGGTCAAGCATTCACTGATGCGATGACCAACAAATCCGGCGACCTGTATGACTATATCATCAAAGACATAGACTTAATCGCAGCTCAACTGCAGAAATTAAAAGATAGTAACACTCCCGTGCTGTGGCGGCCGCTGCATGAAGCTTCCGGCACATGGTTCTGGTGGGGCGCATACGGAGCGGATAATTACAAAGCGTTATGGAGGTTGATGTACGACCGTCTGACGAACGTTCACCACTTGGACAACTTGATTTGGGTTTGGTGCTCGGAAGGCGCAGACTGGTTCCCCGGCGCAGACGTTGTTGATATAGCAAGCACCGATGTTGGCGCGGATGACTACGTTCACAAATCATATGTCGATAGATACAATAGATTCATCACAGATGATTTTCAAACACTTGGCCTCACGAAGATGAAGATGCTTGCCCTATCCGAGACTGGGCCGATACCGGGTATCGACGAAATGGAAGCCGATGGAGCTATGTGGAGCTATTGGGCGACTTGGGTGGGTGCCCCGTTTGGTACCGGTACGTCAGTGGATAAGATGAAAAGCACATTGAATGACCAAAGGGTTATCACCTTAGAAGACCTTCCTCCGCAGCCTAACCTAAGGCCCGATATACAGGCCATCCCGGCCCCGCCTATGGCTCCGAACCAGGATCCGCCTCCGCCGGCACCCGAAAACTATGAAGAATGGATATGGTGGACAGGCAGCGAGAGAACCTTGGGCAAAGACCCAGGACAGTGGAGACTGGGAATCGGAGAAAATAATACACCATGGAATAGCCACCTGGGTCCCTTCTATCTTCCGAATGCAATTAAACCCGGATATGTGATTAACATCACATTCAAATACGACAGCGAACAAGGAGATCCACTCCACAATCAGATCACCGACATCTACCGGATCTAGCCCCATCTCGGTTGTCAACTTGGCAACAGTTGCTACAGCTTCGGGGTCATCCCCGCTCAAAAATGCCGTGGCTATGCCTACTTCATACTGCGGGTTTGCAAGCACTTCCCAAGGCAGCGTGTGAAAAGCGCGGACAACGCGCGCATTCTGAGCCAGACGCCGGACCTCCGCATCAGCGGACTTGTCGTCGTATCGGTTGGTGCAATTGATGAGGATCTTTCCATCCAGATCCCCCGCCTCGGTCAGCACGTGCTCCACATCATCGGGCAGCACAGCTAGCAGGATTACCTCGCCGAACGCTACCGCTTCCTTGATCGTCCCGGCCTGCGCGTTAGCTCCCGCATCCTGCAGCAAGAGCTTTTTCTTCTCGCTATGCGGGTTCCGTGAGCCGAACATCACGCAATGCCCAATAGGTGCCCATCTTGTACCCAGTGTCCCGCCCATCTTCCCTGAACCAATCGATGCGATCTTCATTTCATCGCTGCCTCCTTTTCCAATATCTTATTGTAGAAATCCAGCTTCTCTCTCGTCTTTCCGATTACCTTCGCTAGCGCTAAGTACTGCGTCTCCATTCTAGCCAGATGTTCTGAAAGAATTTGTGTGCGGTCTGCGATGGCCTCCCTGTCTTCGTCGCTTAGTGGGAAAGCAGGATTCGCGAAGCATCGTCCTTCCTGCAGAAACGCCTTCATTTCTCCTAGCGACAACCCCGTCTTTTTGAGGCAGTGCAAAGAAGAAAGTAGCCGCACGTCATCCTCACTATACAACCTCAGGCCCCCTGGATTTCTCATTGGCGGCTTGGTCAAGCCTATTTTCTCGTAATACCTGAGCGTATCGATACTGAAACCCGCCAACTCCGCCGCTTGCCCGATCGAATACATCTGATTACCACTCCTCCCTGCTTCTGAATATTTTTATTTTATAGGCTGGAGCCGACTCCAGGTCAACACCCGATTTACGGTCCCGTTAGAATTCCTGTAAAACGAATAATTTGGAGTATGAACAAAAACGAGCGCCTCTGTACGATGGGGTTACGCGCGAGAGCAATTGCCTAAAAAAGCCCATCAGGAGATCGCTCTAACATGAAGTTTAAGACACAAGACAAGCCAAATCAACACACCGTTCATCATTTGGTCATTGGCGTAGACATCGCTCAAGAAACTCATGTGCCTCGCGCTGTCAGCTTTCGCGGGATTGCTCTGGGTACTCCACTCGAGTTCGGAAACCATCGTGAAGGGTTCGATCAGTTCGAACGCTGGATCAATGATCCTACAAACTTATAGCAGCTTCATCGACTGGTTTAGCCTTGCACTTTGTCTCCTAAAGCAAGGTATAGAGCCCGTTCTGGTGAATCCTCATCTCGTCAAAAAGAACAAAAAGAAGAAGCTGCCGTTGTGACAACTTCTCCTATTTGTTCACACGGCGATCTGCTCCCAGTATATTAGGCTAAAGTTTTTCGTTTTAGTGTGACATGGCGGTCGAACAAATGCGGAATTCTCGTGGTGCATCAATCCTCTCTATAAGCGGCTTCCAAGGCACCTGTATCTTCAAAGCCCCGGAAATACTTTATCTTGCCGTCTTCCACTTCGCATACCACCGCCCAATAGCTTACAAACATATTGCCAGTAGGCCGAATCCGATGCTTAAATCTTCCCCAAGCTAAAGCAGTAGTTTCATCAGCAAGTATCTTGCGGATCTCGAATTCTTGGGTATCAAGATCTTTCTGGAACTTGGACAATAGCGTCCTTACGCCTTCTATCCCATAATAGGTTCCATAGAAGTAATGTCTGTCCGTCTCTTCCTCGAATGCCGCGATAAACTTGGCATCATGATGTACATAATTGAGGGCTTTGTTGATATCCACCAAATTGTGAAAGTATTGAAGTAACACTTGATCCGGTTTCATCTATTACTCATCTCCTTTTTCACAAATGGAACATCGGACGGCGGATCAGATCCACCTACTATTCGTTATGACGACATCTTATTGCATGGCTTTAAGCTGGCTCGAAATGATGCCAAGGTGTATGGCTTCATGCATCAGAGCGAAATTGAACAACTCGCTGGAGGTAATGAATTGGAACGGGCCCATGATATATGGCGATTGCAGCGTCATGTCCAACATTTCGGGCGTCAGTTCGGAGAGACGGGAAAGCTGCGCCATTAATAGTTCGGTCAGCTCCTCCTTCGAGGGTGGATTAATCGTCCATTCAGTAGGTTTCGTTCCGGAGCCGAACAACGATGCATAATGAGGCGGAATTACAGACGGGAGTCCGAAGGATAAAGTGGAGTATTTATCCATCCAATAAACTATATGACCGACATTCCAACGAATCGTGTTATTGAAACCTTTCGCTTGAATATCGAATTGATCCTCCGAAACGCCCTGAAGCTGCCCGATCACGATCTGTTGCAGAACTTTCCCGCTTGTAATAATCGAATTGGTCATGGTTAAATGCCTCCCGTTTAAATTGTTATAAGTTTATCGCTTTCACATCCAAAGTGTACTCCTCTCTCCACAAAGCAACAATCACGAGATTCCGATCCAATTGATCGGTTTCAGTAATGATTGAATGAAGAATTGGAAAAATTGGATTTTCATTTATAATGATGAAAGGAGACTGCATATTAAAAGGAGGAACGAGGAGTGGAGTTCAGGCAACTTGAGTATTTTGCCGCCGTTTGTAAGGAAATGCATTTCTCAAGAGCGGCCGAGAACCTGTGCACGACACAGTCGAATTTGAGTCAGCAGATCAAGTTTTTGGAAAACGAGCTTGGGATGCCTCTGTTCGATCGTATTGGCAAACGGATTGCATTGACGGAGGCGGGTAAGATCTTGCTGGATCAATGTCATGTCATCTTCGAACGCATCGACTATATTAAGGGAGCGATTACTGATCTGAAGCGTATGGAAGGCGGCAGACTGGACATCGGAATTCTCCCTGGAGATGGAGATTTGCTGTTCGATACACTGTTGATCAATTTCCACCGTACATACCCCAAGCTTTCCATACGCGTTACGGAGACCGTGGATGTGTACGAACAGGTTGTTGACGGCACAAGAGATCTTGGCGTTACTATTGTGCCTGCGAATCCGGATGATCGAATCTCGATCATTCCATTGTTCCACGAGGAGTTTGCATTGGCCATCCATTCAGATCACCCCTTTGCGAAGTCAAAGGCGATACCCTTTGAACAATTACAGCAGCTTAAGATGGTCATGTTCGGTCCGGAGCATCAGATTACGAAGGTCATTCATTCTAGCTGCCAAGAAAAGGGGATAGAATTAGACAATTCAATCGTAACCTCCACGTTATCGACGCTTTTGTCCTTAGTCGAACGAGGGATAGGAGCGGCAATTCTTCCGCGGATGTTGCTAGATTACCTCAAACGCGATAACATCTCAGCCGTAACGCTTCTTAATCCAACGCCAAGCCAGGATATTTGCATCCTCTATCGAACGGATAAATTTATGGGGCAAGCTGCAAAAATTTTTATAGAAGAGTTGCAGTCTTTCGTGCAAAGTGTAATGGAGCTTTCCACTCGGTCGTTGGGGTAAAATAAGGTCGCTTGAGTAGACTCTTACAAAATTAGCCGGCAGCGTGAAAATGGCAACGCGGAACTTGCCATATCTTTGCGCAAAATTTATAATGGCAGTCGCGTATTCAGTCCTCTCTATACATACATGAATGCTTATTCTGCCCAAGGAAACTTAAACCCGCCAAATCCATATGTACCTTTTATTTGATTAATATAATCTTGTTTATCGAAATGGAACGTAAATTGCTTACCGAATAACTTACCACTGCCTTCAAAGCAAGTCCAAGTTACAATATCTTTTGTCTTTTCGATAAATAATGACACTGCCCCGCAACCCAAATCAGCACATGCAGGACAAATATAAATTGAGTTCTTCCCATTTTGGAAATCAGGTTTACTCATTAAAATAAGCCTTGATTCATTCTGAAATTCCTCACTGCCCCATCCTAAACAAGATACAAAATCGAATTCCTTGGCATATAAATCGTATAATGATTGTCCGTCTACTATAAAATCTGCAAAAGTTATAAGTCCTGGATAGCCGTCTCTCACACGACTTTTGAATTCTAATTTCGATTTTATCATTTGAAATCCTCGCTATTTATATAAAATGGTCCTTTAGTAATCTTGTAAGAATTACACAAATTATTGAATTAAAATGTTCTGGTTATCCAATTAAACACTAAAATACATGTAGGAAGAACACTTTAAATAACAATATTATTAGTACAGCAATTATCCCAATAAAGAATCCAATAAACGAAATAACTATAAGTATAAATTTGTTCATGATTCCTACTCCACTTCATGATAATGCTTTTGTTCTACAAATTCACATGAGTGCAGCCCCATCCCCAATACTACAATTTGTTCCAGTAAACTGCCCATTAGTTGAGAAACGTCAGTAGCCGGTCATTATTGGCCGGCTACTGTTCTTGTTTCTTATAGTCATACATAGAGGTCAGAATGCCTATTCACTTCTTTACTAGAGATTTTATTCCGCTTAGAACCAGTAAGAAACTGAACAGTAAAACAGCATATAACCCAATATTAGCTAGCAACTTTATAACATTAAGTACGTCGATATAAAATGCAGCCCTGAAGATTGAAGGAGGAATACTACTTGCTAATATTAGAGGAATAATAAGTCCTAATCCGCCAATCAACCCAAATATATAATTAATGCTCTTATTCACGCTCAACCCCCTTGTATTCTATTAAATTGTATTCTTAAAACAAGGTGGAATATTACTAATTGAGAGTTTGTTGCAAGTAAACAGCCTATGCCTATTCAAAAAAAGGTAGCCTTTTATTGAGGCTACCGTTCTGAATTCAATAATGGATCTTCAACACCTGTAAAAACCTATTCTTCTAGATCAATACTTCTATCCTCGAATCCCAAGACCTCTAAAAGTCGCTTATTTTCTTTGATTTCATCCTCAGTTAATCGTCCCAATTTCATCTTAGCAAGAAGAACCAGCTCTTGATATTCAGTGTAGTTAAAGTCCTTATATATTTCCTGGTTATTCTTATGAAACTGATGAATGAGCTCTGTAAGTTCAAAATATGGCAAAGCACCTGATTTCCATTCCCTAAATGATTGATACAAAGGTTCCAGGGCTTTTTCAGTTACCAATTTGTGATATTCATCAATCATTTCACGCTCCTGCTGTCTTTTTAGCTGTTTAGGAGTTAATTTGTTATCCAAGTTTCTTTCCACCTTTTTTGTCTAAGATCCAATTACCTTAAAAGAACCTACGATAGAGTTCTCGCCGGCGCTCGCCACGTAACTGAGCATAGATTTGTGTAGTTGATGCTTTTTCATGTCCTAGCATACCTTGTATGAAATCTAATGGTGCACCGTTATCAAGAAGTTGGCATGCATAAGTGTGACGGAAGCGATGAGGGTATACATTGGCTTCAATCTTTCCTCGGTCTGCAAGCTGCTTTAATACCCACCTTAGCGTTGAGTTTACCTCCCCACCATTTAATGAACCGCCTTCGCAGAAAAGGCGGTTCATTAAAACTATTTATTAATCATTTCGGGCGTATACTTTTCAGGATAATTTAGCATCGCTGCGACATCACCATTTATTATCATATTTCCATATCGGGGGCTGTTTTTATCAATAGTTAGATTCCAACTTGTTATCGGCATTTGACCAACGGAAACCCCATCTTCCATTAAATTATCGCTAACCTTAACTCCAAGTTTTTTATAGATCTCTTTCACTGCAGCTTTCCACGTTTTGTTATTTTCAAGTATGTCGTCTGCCCAGGTTACATCGGCTTTCTCATTTTTGCCGTTATATTTGTAAATCCCTGTTCCCCGCTCTTTCGTTATCGCTTTTTCTAAGTCTGGTACATCTTCCGGTGCAAATTGCGCTGTAATTCCAATTAATATGTTATAGGAGAAAGTCATACTAGCTTCAGCAGGGTGGTCAAATAATTTAATTGGATTATTAAAATTAATTTGATCATTATGAGCATGCCCTGTATCTACATTTGTAATATCTTTATCGGAGAGTTTTAAAGCATTCATTACCTCTTCCTCATTCATGCCCCATTTTAAACCTTTGATAGGTACAGGCGTACCATAAGGTGATGTTTTCTCTTTGCTGCACCCAACAATAAGTAACAAAGTCGTTGATAACAACATAACAATAAGGAATATTTTTTTCATATATACCTCCTTATTAATTCAGTGAACTTTTACCCATCCTTAAATTACCATGAATTGATATTATAGGATTAATTTTAAAGCAATCGAGATTATACTTAACACCTAAATTTTACCACACTCTATATGTACGTATTTTCCCGTAAGAAGTTGCTTTACCTTGCGTCATTATGTGATTTTTTATCATACAGGTTATGTCTTAAACTGCTCATAAAAAAACCGCTCCGAGTGCTGAGCGGTTTTCCATGAGCGTTCACAACATCACCGTTTGCCGTTACTTGATCATGGTCATATAGATCAGGGCAACGGGAAAAATGCTGTGACTTTACTGACGGTGAAAATGATTCAATAATAGCTACAGTAGATCCTCCGAACCGCTGCAGATTTTTTAATTGAACTATTGTTCCCAGTTAGTTTAATCCCCCACACCTTTTTTAGGGACCGTGCGACTAAACGGACCGCCGCAAACGGACGATCGCAGCGGTCCTTTTAGTCACACGGTCCCGGTTATACCAGCGAAGAACCGCCATCCACGACAATAGTCTGTCCGGTGGAGAATTTCTCGCGCATTAAATATAGAAAGGCCTCGGCCGCATCTTCCGGTTCTCCTACTCGGCCTACCGGGAGGGTTTTTCCCAAAGTCTCGTACATATCGTTTCGGTTTTCCTCAGGCATGTCGTTCCACAACTCGGTACGCATTAACCCGAAGCTTATCGCGTTGACTCGAAGCGGGCTAAGTTCGACAGCCAATGCCCTGGTCAGTGCCTCAATAGCGCTGCATATGCTGGCTGTGACCGCCCAACCCTTCTGCGGCCGAACTCCGGCAACGCCAGAAGTTAAAATGATTGACCCGCCCTCTCTGAGGTTCTCGCTACCGTATTTAGCGGCCATAAACGCCCCCCAGTAGCGCAGGTTAAAAAATCGACGTGCTGTTTCCATGTCAATTGTGCTGAGATTTTCGATATGCAAGGACTCGCCAGCCGTGAAAATCAAATGATCAAATTCTCCAATTTGGCTGAAGAATGCACGAACCCTCTCTTCATTCGATAGATCAACCACATGCCCTTCCGCACCTTGGGGCAGACGCGAGATCGCATTGTCAACTCTCTCTTTTCGACTGGAGACGACGACTACGGACGCCCCTTCCCGCGCAGCGGCTTCGGCTGTTGCAAATCCAACTCCTGACGTTCCTCCAAGGAGGACAACGCGTTTGCCTCTTAATGTACTGCTTCGTTCGCTCTGTTCTATTTTTACCATAGAATCTCCCTCGTTTTCATGATCGGTTTTGAACAAATTCACTGCCGACTCCTCCTTCACTACAGGCGACAATTCGATTATAATCAGCTAATAAACACACAAATAGGTCTGTGTTTGTAGTACTATTCCGAATACTAATCGTATGGATACTGGTATAAAACATATTAGGATATGGAGGTGAATCCTTGTTATGAATTCTGAAAGAAGACGAAAAGAACTAGCTGATTTTCTCCGGACCCGCCGCTCGCGTCTATCTCCGCATGAGGCGGGATTACCGGTTGAGACCTCACGCCGTCGTACGCCTGGTCTAAGGCGGGAAGAAGTGGCAAGTCTATCAGGCATTTCCTTACCGTGGTACACCGCACTGGAGCAGGGACGTGATATTCAAGTATCGGAACAAGTACTGGAAAGCTTGGTACGTACCCTTCAACTTAGCAACGACGAACGCAATCATCTGCTCGTGTTGGCTAACCATGCCGTACTTCCACACGAAACAGTGGATGAATCCATTTCTCCAGCCATTCAACAAATTCTTGACAGGATGGGGACCTACCCTGCCTATGTCATCGATAAGCGCTGGAACGTTTCTGCATGGAACCAAGCAACGAATAAGGTATGTGGAGACTTTAAACAAGCGACAGAGATCGAGAGGAATATCCTTTGGCGCATGTTTATGATGAAGGATAAGCAAGCTCGCATTGTTAATTGGGAAAACGTTGCCACCATGCTGCTAGCTCATTTCAGAAGCCGATATGCCTTATACATGAATGATTCGTGGTATAAGGAATTAGTTAACATGTTATATGACAGGAGTGAGGAGTTCAGGGAGTGGTGGGGGAGACATGATGTTACCGGAAATTCGGAAGGGGAAAAAGTAATCCAACATCCTCAAGCGGGCCTGTTGACATTTCGTTACAATAATTTCACAGTTTCTGAAAGCGGTGACTTCTTGATGAGGGTGTTCACACCAATCGAAGACACTGGAACTGATGAACGGTTAGAAGATTTATTGTCTGAGTTTCGTTCTGAGAGTCTATAAAGGCATGAACAGTTCCAACGCATTTGGTTCCCGCTAATCCAGAAGTAGAGGCAATTGCTCGAACAGGTATATGAGATATCGGAACGGATGGAGCCCGTTTTCCTTTGCCGTTTCGACCACGCTGTAGATTGCTGCGTTATTGTAAGGGAATTAACCTAATTTCTTCAGTAACATCATCTCTTGAATAATTTGGAAACCCATCTTGAAACATATAACCCATAGACTCACCCTCACCCTTCAACTCTCCTGCCCGTTACTTCAACAAAGGCTGCAGCAGATCCTCCGATCTGCTGCAGCCTTATTGATTGAACTATAGTCTCCAGTTAGCGTAATGAATTAACTTAGAATTGCTGTTCAAACCGATAACTCTTCACATCACTTTCAAGCTTCAGGTAAACATCCCTATAAAAATCTTCGTCCGTATATACTTCAAACTCTTTATTTTTATATTTTCCCATTAACCAATTTTGAAATCGTTTGGAGGTCTTTGATAACAATTGCAACTTCTTTAATATCGTAAGGTTCTTTGGAATTACTTTGAAGATAGGTTCGATATGAACGAAGTTCATTTAGATAATCATTGAGAAGTAATCCCGATAGCAAAGTGCTTTTACCGCTCAGTTGCATTGTTTTGAATTTCGAAGCTGCCAAATAATAAGATTCGGCAAGTTGAACTCCTTCAATAATTACACTTAACTTATCTGGATTATTAATGTATTCCATAATATCAATATTTTCAGGAGAATATAAAGCATTTGAAAAGGTTGCTGCATGATTGCTCATGAAATCTTCAGACATTTTTATAGCATTATTTCTTTCGGAAATAGACATATTGTGTTAATATACATTTATTCCTAGTGAGATGATGAGAATTGAACATATTGTATATGCAATAAATTTCCCCAAAAATGTTGATTTATTTGTCGCTGACATAAATACTTTCACCAGCTCCTTTACTATTTTATATCAATGTCTTTTCATTTTATCTCGTCCTCTATTTTTTTCAAGTTATTCCCACTAACCTGCCCTTTACTTTAAAAAAAGCTGCAGCAGATCCACCGATCTGCTGCAGCTTTTATTGATTGAACTATAGGTCGCAATAGGTAAGCGTTTGATGTGATCTCCAGCTTTTCCCCTGCTCCACACGGAGCGTGCGACTTTCACCGCACTCCGCGCTCCCTCTAACTGAACGTACTAGATCATTAGGTCCTCGTTACTTACAGATTTGGGATTTACGCATCCAAAATCCGTTAAGTTTGCACTGTGGAAATCCCCACGTTCATACCCGATCGGTGCAATTCACGCTTGGAGAATGATCATTCTTTTCAGTTAGACTTGGGGCTGTTCCTCCATTCCCATTACAGGAACTTCATCAATCGTGCCCCTACCCTCACAAAGATAAATGCATTTCGGCAAATGCCTTATAGCAACCGTTTCGGGTGACAGCCCTTGTTGCAACGTCCCTTGTTTTCCAAGTCCCTTACAACCTAGCTCTTCCTTCTGGACTTAGGTGTTACCTCTAGGCCTGTGAGTTTAATGCCGCCATTGTTCGGTATAGCGTATTTCATAGAAGAAATTCTTACTTTACGCCGCTCACCCCACCGTTTGATGGTCCATATGTTTCCATATGTTCTAACTTTAGACCCGTACATTCGGTTGTTCGTCAGTTCCTTCCGGGGAACATTCTCACCATATCCAGTTTTTCAGCCGCGCGGCATATCCGTTGGCATACCTTTTCTGTTAGAATGGCTCCAGCCTTCGTTCTGCCGAATCTACCTGTACTTCATACCCCGTGACCTGCCAGCCACGACGCCTGCAGGAGTATTGGCGGGATGGTTTCAAGAAACATGGCTCCATCATTCCCATCCTCGGTTGTAAAGTTAAGATTACTATTTTGTAATCTTCTGCCTTTCACGCTGTTCGGCGCTTATAGCAGAACTTGTCGTACTTCTTACGTTAGTTCAACAAACTATATAGTACAATAGCTTGTTGAACATATAGTAAATCCCTCTTAAATGAATAACCAACAAAATAATCAGAAGATATTGCATCTTCACTTATCTCTTCTCCTCTGAAAAACGGAGGACACGGATTCAGAATTGCATTATTCTTTGTTAATTTCATTCTATCTAAAGTAATTTGGTACTTATTGATGTACTCAATGGTAATCAATTCCTTAGGTAGAGAATCGGTTAATATAATATCGCTTCTCATTAAAATATTTTCAAGTTCAATATGGAAGTTGTAGTGTGGGGAACCTATGCCCAAATCATGACTTTTTGTGCAAACGTGATGAAAATTTAGATTCATTACAGCTGCAACATCTGCCCACGATTTGCAAATATTACCCGCTGGTCCTACAAAAGTATATACAAGTTCCATATAGTCCTCTCTTAGCCTGCTTATTGAATATAAGTCAGACAAAATCTCACAAGAATGGTTGTCGGATGTCATTGCATTTATAATGGGTATCGATGATTGGCTAGATAATTCTTGGATTTTCGAAAAATCAGGATGCCTTACAATGACTCCATCCACCCAATTATCCAAGTAATTAATGACATCACTTAACTTTTCCCTCTTGTCTAGGGTTTCAGGAGGAAATAATACACACTCTCCTCCTAATTCTTTTATACCTTTCTCATAAGTAATTCTTGTTCTTAGACTCGATTCAGGAAAGAATAGAACAAAGGTTTTTCCAGCTAAAGAACTCGAATATGTATCATTTTGCATTCTTAGTTTGTCGGTTAGCATAAAAATTTCAGTGATTTGCTTATACGTCAATCCTCTAATATCCACTAAGTGCACATACTTACCCCCTAAATTGTATAAATAAATATATCACTGCATATTTATACATTATCAAATTCATCCGATTAACTGCAAGTATTTAGACTAAACTCCCTTTTCTTCATCAAAAATGGCAACTGATCATCTAGATCAGCTGCCATTTTGTTGTTCTCAAGTCGCTGCTTATAGTTGTGAGCTTGCCGAACACCTAATGCAGTGACGTCCCGACGGGCTTAGGGGACTGGATGTGGTCACTCGCTTCTCTGAGTGACCCGGAGCGTCAATATGGTGTTAGTCGAAGGAAGTTCTGGAATCAGCCATTGCATTTAAGGCGTTCTCAAAATAGCTATATACTTCATCTGCAATTCCCAGAAACTCTTCAACAAGTACATTATTACTATCCAAGTAACAAGCATACAGATAATCAACTAAAGCGGAGTCAATCTCACAATAGTTTAATATGGCATCCTTCATCTTAATAATGTCATCTTGCCATACACCAGTATCTTCTAAAACCAAAGAGTATAATGCACGAATTAATCTCTTAGAGTAACCTTTAATATGTCTAGTTTTCAATGTGTTATCACTAGCATTAGAAATTAAACCTCTATGTACACGACCTACTTCCTTCTTGGTCTCTGTATTTAAGTCTAAAATGAACTCTGGAGAAATAATTATCGGTGGTACTTTTTCACCAACGTCATGACCATATATGCAAACACAAATTATCTTTACCCAAAAACCCCACTCATTTGGTTTACTTAATACATCGTCAATCGAGCAAATTATTGTATCAATCTTAGTTACTACTGGATATTCTTCCAAAAGCCTGTCTTTAATATTTGACAATCTTTCGTAATCAATATCTTTGGGATTTACACATACAATAGTAAAGTCCGCATCTGACTTAAAAGGTTTAGCAGTTCCTTTTGGAATCGTGCCACACATATAAATGCTATGAATCTTACTTTTAAATTCGGTAAGTATATTATCTATATACTTATCAACAAAATCCTTATATTCACTTTGTATTACAATTCTATTTATAACTTTTTCTAATATCATATAGACTCCTCCTAAACTAAGAACTTCTTTTGGCTAACGTCATTTTGCGAACTTCGTAAATTCGTCATGACTTAAGTTATTCGCGAAATCATTCAACTAACCTTCCCGTTAACGCGACGAAGCTGCCGATAATGCCGGCAGCTTCGTCGTAGGTGTATATGGAGCTATCGTTCCCAGATAGTTTAATTAGTCAGAGCGATGTCGATCCCGATGACAAGATGTGAGGTGGTAATCTGTTCAATCCGTTGATTTTGTGCATCTGTTTGCTTAAACTTCATAATAAGAGCGCCTCCTTGATGTGTTGTCGACAAACCCATCATAACGAGGCGCTCCCTTTTTTTCAAAGCTCATTTCTTAAGCTCTACAGGAATGTTTAGTTTAAGTCCTTACTAATAACCTTTAAAATAATAATCTTTAACACTACTTTTCAATTGAGGAAAAACTTCGTTATAGAATTCTTGGTCCGAATAAACATCAAAATCTTTGTTCTGATACTTCTTATCCAACCACTGTGCAATGTATTGCAAGTCATTTATTTGCTCATTAACTTCACCATTTTGTTTAGAGATGGTCTCATTTTTAAGTTGCCTACGGTAAGCCTTAAATTGATTTAAATATCCATTTACTACAAGATTATTCACTTCGAATTGACCACCATTCTCAGATTCCTGGACATACCTTGCAGCCAAAAAATCCATTTGTGCTTTGCTAACTTCTTCAATAAGCGTATTAAGTATATCTGTATTGGTGCGGTCTGCTTTATCATCTTTTATTGATGCAAGTGCATTTGAAAATATTACTTCATGCTCTCTCATGAAATATTTGGATGTTTCTTCTCTTTCATTGTTTTCACTTCGTATTTCCTTATGTTGATATACATTAAATCCAAGAGATGCAATTATAATTACTCCGAGTAGTACGAAGATGAATTTCCTATTCATTTTATCACCTCATTAAGGATTATCCCGAAACCCTGCTGTAAACCTCGCATTCGGATTTATTCATGCCTTCTCAATGCAAAAGAGCAGCTTAATAAAATCCCTAAAACACCGAATGCTATAGCAAGGTATACTAGTACATTGTAATGCTGCTCTTCGAGTTTGTGATTTAATACTAGCCACAAAAGTAACAAAAATACACCAGTGATATTTAACTGAATACCTTACAAAACGATATTGAGTGGTTTGAACCATAATGCAAACCAATTCACCAAAAATACTATTAGTAAGACAATTAGGACAGTTAAAAAAATGAAACTTATACTCACGGTAATTTTAATACACTCCTTTAGTGGATTCCATTGGTGCATTTTATAAAGAACTAAATGAATCCCAATTAATACTTCCAGTATTTAGACGAATATCTATAGAGTTTGTTGCGTTAATCTGCCCATAAACGTAACAAAGCTGCCGATCGTGTACCGGCAGCTTTGTTACGTTTGGTTATTCAACTATAGTTTCCCGTTAGTTGAACAGGCTGCCGTTTATGTTGGCAGCCTGCTATCGCTTTTTGTACATCAGAAACGCTAGAGACGTTCCACCACCCAGTAGCCGTAATAGATCGTTGTCTCTAAAGCCTCGTTCTCCCAACCAGGCGCGTGCCGATAAGTTAAAGGTCGGAGGCCAAACTGCTCAATTGCAGCAACCGTTTCGGAAAAAGTCCAGAAAAATATCCGTGTATCAGTCAATCCACCAGTTGCGTCAATCCAAGGCGCATCATGAAATGGCAATTCAGCGCGGCGTTCGTTTACAGTGAAGTAAAAACGGCCTCCCCGTTCAAGAGCTGCTGACACATTACCGATGACTTGCATCAGATCCTCGCAAAAATCGAAGCAACCGTTAGCTAGTATCGTATTAAACTTCCCGAGTTCAACAGGCAATGTCCTGTGGAAGTCGTGTACTAAATATGTACCAGAAGGGCGTTTAAGTCGTGCGATTTCAACCATAGAAGTCGATAAATCAAGACCGACGACCTCCACTTCAAGTGGCATTGCGTTCGTCAAATGTCCAGGACCGCACCCAATATCAAGTAAACGATGTCCAGCACGTACGTTCTCTTCTAGAAAATCCTTTACGGAAGCTTGAAAATGGGTTAGAGGTGTCGTATGTTTTTCGTATATTTCAGCAATACCATCGTACATTTGCGATATCTTGAACTTATCATTCTGCGAATTATTCACTAATGTATCGCACCTCCACACAATCTATTTAATGATAATATCGTTCACGTGTTTTTTTGAGTTATCGTCTCCCGTTAGCGGAATAACATTTCTTAATCTGCAAGAGCACGTTTTATGTTCGCTTTTGCTTCATCAACCAACTTTTCATCTTTATCATCAATAGCTTGCATCATTATCAAAATAGGAATAAATATGGCAATAAATTTAGCTAATATCTTCGTTTCTTCATCTACATCCCCATATTCTTTGAAAAAGTCAGAACGCGCATCCGGAGGTAAAAAGCTAAATGCAACATTCAAATCACAAGCAGGATGTCCTATATTGATATCTCCCCAGTCGATAATCCCTGAAACTCTCCCATTATCATCTACCAGCATATTTTTAAAATGAAGGTCACCATGAAGGAATACGTACTTTTGTTTCACGCTTTCAGTTCTGAGCTGTTCCAAATAATTCGATATTGCATGATACTCTTCTTCACTAAAATGATGGGTAAGGTCGGTAATGAATTGATACATCTTTTCCTTACGCATCGCAATATCAGTCAGATTTCTATGGTCATGTTGAACTCCAGTTTCTTGAGCAATTTGCACAGGGAATGCATGTAAGCTTTTTAAAAATTGCGCGAGCGTTGTTGCTGATAACGCACGTTGCTTGTCAGTTAGTCCGATTGGAAACTCTCCGGATAAATAGTGATAGCCAAGAAAGGGTGCAGGATAATTAAAATCCCCTTCACCAAAAAATAATGGTATCGAATATGCAATGGAGAAATAATCTTTAAGCTTAGGTAGTATCTTTCCTTCCATCCTTAAACGATTAATTGCAACTTCTCTTCTTGGAAAGCGAAATACATATTCCTCCCCGACAAGAAAAACAGTGTTATCCCAGCCATGTCCTAGTTTTTTTACGCTATGTGTAGCTAACTGTGGAAACTGACTATTTATTAATTTATGAGCCAATTCTTCTGATACTTCCCATTCTGCATCCCATTGATTCGAACTTACCATATCCCTTTATCGCCTCCCTCGCAAAAATAGAAAATCTGCTCACCTAACCTTGACCCATTTGCCACATCATAACATGGATTTAATATTCTGTTTGAGAACAATCTAACCGTTTTGTTCCACTAAACTGCCCTTTACTTCAAATAAGGCTGCAGCAGATTCTCCGATCTGCTGTAGCCTTATTGATTGAACTATAGTTCCCATTTAGTTTAATGATTTTTTCGGTGATACAATTGCGGCAACTATAATACCCACAGCACCTACTATTAATGTGATTGCAATTAGAGTGATATTAAATAGAGTATTATCAGGTGTGTGCACCTCATTAACCGTATTATGAAGCTTAAAAATTTCAATAAGCAACACAATAATCCAACAAGCAAATAATGTTGTTAAAATTGAAATGCGATCCATAACAATCACCTCCTTATCCTTCCATTTCGTTCATTTAATTCAGCTATAGTTTCCCGTTAGTGCATTAAGCTACTGTTCTGATTCAATCGTTTCCCATAACGATAACGAATTCCTCGACACATTAATATATTTCAGTTGCTTCATACCGTAGAGGAAATCTGGCTTCCGCTGGATCATGCACATTCCTAAGTCCAAGATTCGCAGGTGCTCCAGCTTCTCTAACTCGATCGGTAGCTCATGGATCGCTCAGTTTGCCCGCTGGGCCATCAAGACCAACCTCGTAATCGTACGAGTCGAAAATTTTACGGGCAATAGGAGCAGCGCCCCAGCCGCCGAACTCACCGTCCGGAATAACAACCGCTACAGCCAGCTTCGGATTTTCTCTTGGCGCGTATGCGATAAATACCGCATTATCCACACGGCGGCCGGCTACGTCGGACTGGGCCGTACCGGTTTTTCTCTCGAACGTATAAGTTACGCCTTCAAATCCTTGCACCTTAACCTGAGACATGCCTTTCTCGATCTCTTCCCAATACGCTTCGGAGAAATCAACCGTGTTCAGCACTTCAGGCTTAAAGGTCTGAACGACATTGCCCTCCGCGTCTTTAATCTGATCGACGAATTGCGGCTTCATCCGTTTGCCATGGTTCGCTAGCATGGCTGCGTACTGCACCAGTTGCAGTGGCGTATAACGCGCCTGCTGACCGAACGATGCCCGCACCAATGCGGATTGGGAACTGGCCGTTTGCTGTTCATGGTAGTAATCGATCGTGCCTTTGGATTCGCCTCGAAGACCGCTGCCGGTCAAGACGCCAAGGCCAAACTGCCTCATGTAGTTATCCCATACGTCGACGCCTTTTTTGCCATATTTCTCATACAGGTTGTTACCCACCATCTTCGCCATAAACGGGTTGGAGGAATGGGCAATCGCTGATGCCGGGTCAAGCAAGCCGTAGGCGTGTTTCGAGGCATTGCCAATCTCCACTTCATGGCCTTTAGAACCAAAGAAATAGGCCCCGTTATCGTAATAGGTGCTGGATGTTGTAAACAGCTTCTCTTTCAAGCCGATCAGAATCGACAATGGCTTCATCGTTGAGCCCGGAGGAACGAGGGACGATGGATGCTGGTTCCGCTCTTCCTTGGTTTCGTAGTGAGGAAATACCTCTCTGATCGTCCCGTTGTTCAAGACGGATTCGAAGTTTTTATAATCTTCGTTGCTGATCTTGCCGCCAAACCAAATATTCGGATCATAGTCCGGCATACTCGCCATCGCCACAACCTTGCCCGTGTTCACTTCCATTGCGACAGCAAAACCAATTTTTGCATTCTCGGCACGTTCTGATTTAATGGTTGACGTGCTGATTTTATGGATCTGGTCAACGATCGCCTGTTCCGTTGTTAATTGAACATTCCGGTTGAGCGTCAAATATAGATCATCGCCTTTTTGCGGGTTTGTAATCTGAACCGGTCCAATAATCCGCTCCGCATTGTTAACCGGATACGTCTTCAGACCGTTTTTTCCGCGCAAAATATCCTGGTACATAAATTCCAAACCATCATAGCCTACGTCTTCATCGTCCAGATATTGAAGCTGCGGATCTTCTTCATTCCCTTTATCCTTGTAAAAGTCTAACGCTTCGCGTACACCACCTTTAAATTTCTTCAAATAACCGACTAATTGTACGGCGACCGTATCTTTGCTATAGTTACGAACGCTTTCTTCTACAATATCGATCCCTTTGAACTCTGAGCGGTGTTCCATGAAATAAGCGATTTCTTTTTTCGTTAAATCCGTTTTGATACGCCGTGGGGTAGAAATCGTATTGCGGCGGAAGTCCAAGTCCATCTGCCGGATAATATCTTCCACTGTCATTTGCTTCTCTGGATCATCACTGCCTTTATCCTTAAACACGGCAGCAAGCTTCGCCGCGATCGTTTCGGCATCCCCGTCCTTGAAATCAGGCGAGATTGTGAAATACAGCGACTGCGTTGATGTCGAATAAGCAATCGGAGTGCCTGACGAATCGTATATATTGCCGCGAATCGGCGCAATCTTGACGCTTCTTGTGCTCTTCTGGCTGCCTTGGGCGCTAAGCTTCGGGCCTTCTACAAACTGCAAGATAGCAAGCTGAATAATAAGTACGCTAAATAGCCCAAATACGACAAAAAAGAATAAGTTCAAACGAAACGAGAAATGACGCCGATTCGTAATTTCCCGTTTCTGCGGATCATCATGCAAGCCTGTTTCACCTCTTGTTAAAAAATTGGACGTATAAAAAGATAACAGTTGATGGTTTGAAAAGGTACATAATTCATCCCAAATCCAGAGTCCTTTTTAATAACATTAAAATGGATAATGCCCTGGATGACATTACTTGGCGAATCATTTTTAAACAATCTGATTTTGATTAATAGAAGTTCCTATTCTCTTAATCTGACACCTTCTTAACACACCTTCCTCAGTCACTTTGCAAAATATCCCACATTTAAGACGACCAAATCAAATAGAAGTTGTGGCAGTGGAAGAATGGCTTCAATTACAGTGTCTTCTAAAGAGTCAAACATGAATATAATGTGCTCTGTATTTCATATAATTCTTAAACCATTTATTGGAACTATTCTACTCCTTAGCTAAATAAGACTTTCGCAAATTTTTGTTGTCTGCAGTGACTAATGAAGTTTCTTATCGGGAATGTTATCAAGTTCTTGTCATTTCATTTTGACAAGAACTTGATAACATAAAACAATAAAGCCCCGCAGATTATGCGACTCTCAATGTTACTATGATCTTGTCACCCGACATTAGATTAGCCGTTTTCATATTTTTCAATATAATGCTATTCTTCTTTATGATTAACAGGGCGAAGGTCAGCGGATCGCTCTCTTCCGACAATACAATTTCGATCGGATTCATCCCATAGGCCAGTATGCGACCGTGATACATTGCTTCGAATCCGCCGGACTTAATTTTCATTGTTTACACCCTCACATTTCAGAAATCCAATTTTATAATGAATGCTTTCTCTCAGCTCTTCAAACCGTTAGCATAATCTAATTCTTCTGATCATCTATATGGATATAAAAGACGACAGCCCTATTGGCGCTGTCGTCAAGTAATGGTTATTAATATTAAAATCTAAATAATAAGACTACTTTAATGCATTATACTTTGCCCATGTTTCTTTTGTAATCATTTCTGGATGTTTTTCTAGTACTGGTCCAGCCTCTTTAAGAGCCGACACTGGTAAGTTCCCTTGATTTACTTCCCCAACAATATGAGACATTCTTAAGTACTCATCAGCTGTAATTACTTGATAATCGGGTGCGTCTTGGTTAGTGTACTGTGCATAGACAGCAGAGGCACCACCTACGATAAGTGCTGCAGTAAGTGAGCAAGAAAAGATTATCTTTTTAGCTTTACTCAACTGTTTCACCTCCTTTCATAACTCTACTTCTTAATTGACGTTTATATGCAGTATATTGTTGCTAGTACACCAATTCTCGAAAAATAACGCAAATAAAAACTGCCTCCCTCGCTAGAGTGAGGCAGTTTTTATTTTAGTAGTTAATTGTAAACGTGCCAGCCCCACCATAGTTATACAAATATGCACTTACTTTATAATAACCATAATATCCGCTAAAAGTTGTTGTTGCAGAACCTGTAGCACTAGCTGTTTTGCCTGTCAAATATGCACCACCACTAGATGCAACGTTATAAACTTCTACAGCAACAAAGTCATCACTTGGGTTATTAGCATTTGTTGGAGTTGTTTTAACCGTTATCGTTCCAGAGAAATAGATATCAGTTGACATATTACCAAAATTGTATGACAGCGATCCAAGTGTTGTGAAAACAGATAATGTATTTACACTTGCAAAAGCTTCATTATAATCAATAGGATTTGTTTCAGTTTTACTCACAGCGTAATTCTCATTTTCACTAACTACATTCACATTCTCGTTAATATGATCAGCATAGAGATCTTTCTTGTCATAGAAAACAATATTAGATGGATCGAATCTCCATTGACCATCTTGAAGAATTACATCATAAGGTGTTAGTGGATATTCAACACCATTTTGTGTCTTAGCTACATTAACTGTATATTTAGAATCATTTACTTTTTCAATATCAATAATATCAAAATTAATAATCAAATCTTCATTCGATAGATTAACAGCATTGTATTGATTAGCAGGTTCTTCAGGATTTGCAATAGACTGAAGGTAAAGCTCGCTATCCTTATTATTGATACTTTCATAGAAATTAGTAACAGCGTTTCTAACCAAATCTAACTCAGATGAAGCACTTGGGTCTGCAGCAGAAGCCAGGGCAAAACTAGGGGCGATACACATACAGAGTAATACCAATGATGCCAATAACTTTTTAAACATGATAAACATTCACTCCCAAATCATAGTAGTTTGTTGCATGTCAAATTCTATAATATGGAATAGTATAAAGTCTATATCTTTCACGAAATCGTAACATATAATTACAAATTATCTTATAACTATTGATTTAAAAGTTTAAAGGGATTTTTGATCATCAGAACTAACATTAATATAGGTAATATTATCTATTTAAAACATTGTATATGCCTTTTATTTAACCCATTTTACACCATATATTTTCTAGTCTAAGTCCAAATAGATACTATAGTACTAAGAGGAACAACTGACTGTTTGTTTCCCACCACCGTCTGTTTCGAGTACGACCTGATCATACTCGTATAGATATTGCGTCGTTTGATTACCTACTGTCTTCTTAACTCGCAATTCTTCTCCATTATATTGATACTGCGCGCTACTTCCTCCTGTAGTAGAGGCCATCAATTGGTTCCATACATCGTAGGTCATTTCTGAGCTACCAGCCTTGCCAAAACTACCCTACTTGTTCAACCATGGTTAGGCTGGTTGGGACGTTGATCCCGAATAACTTAATAAGACTTTCGCAAATTATGTTGTCTGCAATGACTTAATGAAGTGTCTTATCGGGAATGTTATCAAGTTCTTGTCACCCGACACTAATAAATAATAATATAATAATAAAGAAGTAATAAAGATGCCGGTTGCATGCCGGCATCTTTATTCGTCCTTTGGCTATTCAACTAACGTTCCCCGTCCCTCGTTTAGCGCAATGTTTATAGCCGAATGGGCTTATAGCTCAGTGCTTGTTCAACCACTTGCTCTGCTGTAAGTTCTTTTTCATTCCAGTAAATTAAATCACTAACTTCAGGATGCGGGACGTTAGATTTGAGAAGTTCGATCATGTTATCGATTTCTTCCTCACTACCTTCAACGTTCATAATTTTCCTTACTAACTCGATCAATTCCTCTTTAATTAGTACCTTCATTACGGTCACCCATCCTATAATGATGAATAATATTTCTGCGTAGTCACCACGTTAACCTGCCCTTTACTTCAATTCAACAAACAAAAGCTGCAGTGGATCCTCTGATCTGCTGCAGCTTTATTGATTGAACTAAAGTTCCCCGTTAGCGTAGTTTATTCTCAAGCATTTAGTCGTAGTAAAGACTTTTCTTTTCCCCAATGTTCTACTGTTAACCCACAATTATCGATATGTACTCTTTTCATATGTTCTTGATCTATTTTAAGTACAGAAATTAATACAGCGCAAATAACCCCCCAGTGTGTCACCACACCAATATGCTTTCCGACGTGTTTTTTAGCGAGTTCATTCAAAATATCTTCAACACGGTTAGTTATATCGAGCAAACTTTCTCCGCCTGAATAAGGAGTGGAATACCAGTCTTTCTGGTCATTCTCCCACCACTCAGGATGTGCTTGATGCATTTCAGCCCAAGTTAATCCTTCGCAAACTCCGCCTTGCGCTTCTCGCAATCGACAATCGCTTTTTATTTTGCTAATCCCTAACTGATCAGCGAGAACTTCTGTTGTCTGTAAAGCTCTTCGAAGATCTGAGCTATAAATTGAATCTAATTTAATATTATAAAGTTTTTCAACCAATATATGTGCTTGTTGTAATCCGACCTCATTAATGGGTACATCAAAGTGACCCATGAGCCTCTTTTCCTTATTCCAATCCGTTTCACCATGTCTCATAAGATATAAAGTAACAGACATTTGATCCCCCCATTTGAAAACAATAAATACACACCTAAAATATCAGCATTTCAGAGTATTCGAGAAACTCTTATATTCTCCTTTATGATCGCTTTACTTCTGATTATATAAATGCATTTTTCTACAGAATAATAAGTTCGATACTATCCCACTAATCTGCCCTTTACTTCAACAAAAACAGCAACCAAACGTTGTACGCCGGCTGCTGTCGTATTGTTACGCTAATGTTCACCGTTAGTTGAATCTCTAATTTTTATTCAATTATTCCTTCGCCACGTAGTTCCGTCCCTCCGGGAATACTCAATTGACCAAAGGTGTAAGTATACTCGGATTGATTTTTCTTTTTTACCCCTTCAAAAGTAACGAAATATTCCTTACCTTCCTCTAAAAGGTTATATATCGATGAGTCCTTTATCATTACTTTATATTTTAATTTGTTTTGACTACTGTCACTTGAGTTTGAACCAATTACCCACATTTTCATGTACTTACCAGGTTCGATATAATCTTCTTTCTTCTCAATGTACATGAACATTGTAACACTTGTATAAGAGTTGTTTCTCCGTTCAGCATAATAATATATCGAAGTAAATAACGCTACTACTAATATAACTGCAATTAAAACACTTCGTTTCCTCTTGTTAATCAATCAATCACCTCCAATACCCCTCATGTTAATTTACGTTTCCAACAGTTGGAAAGTTGCGCTATCCTGCCCTTCAACAAAGGCTGCAGCAGATCCTCCGATCTGCTGCAGCCTTATTAATTGAACTATAGTTCTCCGTTAACTCAATTCTGTTCATCAATACTAACAGCAAAAATTGAGTAATGTGGAGAGTTAATTTGTTAATAAACATCCAATGCAGCAAATTTTCGATATTTGATTCCTGTTTGCCAAGATTCTAGTGCCAATTTGTCTGCATAACTTGACTTAATGAATCCTAGTACCAATAGCGCTCATAAAATATATTTAATAAAAATAGGTCGAAACAACTATGTTCATTCGCTATATTTCGACTTACAAAATTCCTAATTTGTGAAAAAATAAGGGGACTTCTACCAAATTAGGGGGATTGTTATGTCCGCTAGTATTAACAAAAAATTATTAATCGCGTTATTAACATGTGCAATTACGGCAGGAGGAACGTCTGTTACCGCCGCAGACTCTGCCAACACCAACGAAGCGCAGTCTGTAAAAGAAGTTAAGCCGGAAGCGACAGAGACTTCCACCCTCAAATCGTTAAAGAACGCTGTCAAGTTGAACACGAAAGAGATATTGAAAGTAGCACAGTACCACATTAAGCATTATTTAAAAGACGATTTTCAAACGCAAGGCAAAAAAATCACTCCGTCGGATAATATATTGCCGCTCTATGATTTCGAAGGCAACCTGTTTGCTTATATGGTTCCTCTGCTTGAGGCCAATAAGGAAATCGGATTCATAACGGTAGGCGCCCTTGCCGATGGTTATGATGTTTATTCCGTTCGAATCGAAGATAATGCCGTCTCAACTCTTCGCGAGAAACTCTTAGCAGCACTAGCGAACGGCGCGTCCGTTGCTTCCGTCGTATTCCTACCTCCTTATCAATACTTTGTCAAGGCGGTACAACCTAGCGGTGAGCAATATTCCGATCTGACGCAGCCATCGGCGGAGAAAGATGTGACCCAGAAGATACTTAAGAACAAGGCAGCTCTTCGGAGCGGCTACGAGTTCATTCGCAATGCGGAGAACGAGAAGCATTTGAAAAACATTCTGAACAGCTCCGATAATGTTTCCGCTTCTAATGATCCCGTAGCTGCCGTCTCGGCATTGAACGCATCTTCCATAGTTACGAGCTCGGCTGCATTGGCCGCCGCTGCGACCGTTACAAAGGAAGATGTAAGCTTAACGACGGAGAGCAGCTCTTCACTATTCGTTCCTATTGAATACAAAACAGGCGTTTACAGCTATGGGGGCAATCAAAACTGGTACGCGGATAGCGACTGGCAGAATAATGGCTGTGGACCCGTAGCCGCCGCGAATATTACTAACTACATGGCCAAGATTACTAATTCGACTAAATACGGTAAATTATACACTGGTAGCACGCTGTCCTATACTGATTTCTTAGCCCATATGAACACGATGTATTCTAGAATCAATCCGGGCTGGCTCGGCGAATTGTCCATCTGGGATTTTGCAGACGATATCGAATCATATGCTAAGGACAAAGGCGTTACGCTCAAGCGGGTAACTAGCAATGCTTCCTTCACTCTGGATAATACCGCGACATATATTAAAGCTGGTCTTAGTTCCAATGTTCCGGTAGGCACGCTTAATCTATCCAAGTTTTCCGATTACGAATATGAATGGCATTGGATGACCATTACAAAATATTACCGCGACGTGAACGACAACCGCTGGATTGCTGTCTCGACTTGGGGCCGTAGAGAAAGCATCAACTACCGGACCCACTTCGATGCTATGAAAGCGTTCGAAGGCATTATCGGTTCGCCGGGTCTGATCTACTTCTCATAGTCCACTATTTATCACTTCACCATCTAAAGGAGGCACTGCCATGCGCAACTCTTATTTCATCTTGATGGCCTGCTGCTTGCTTTTTATTGCAAGTTGCTCACAACCTTCGTCCGTTCAGACGGATGAAACGAAGACGTTCCGAAGCGACATCCTGTCGCGGTACACATCCGTCAAGCAGCTTACGATCCTCTCCGGCGATACAGGCTTATCGTTCCGGTATGTCATGGACGGCAGCGATGCCGAGCGGACGGCAATTTTCGAGGAGACTCGCAACTTCTTCCTCAGCGATCCGGTACAGACGAAGATCGTGAAGCAGCGCTATGCCGATAAGCATGGCAAACGGACTTTTCCCTATCCCGATATTGAGATTGTCTTCATGCTGAGCGGCAAAGATACTGCGGATTACAAATACGTCTCGAGCTACTACGGTTCTAGCACCGACCCAAGCGTCATTGACAGCTATCGAACCTGGCATTACTTCGAGGGCAATAAAGCCGGGGTAAAGTTGGAAAACAGCGGTAGTAGTCATTGAATCGTGTAGGTGGGAGCGCTAGCCCCCGTCCTCTCACTCCACCGTACTTATAAAAGGGTTGTCCCTAAAGGGGGTAACTCGCTGGAGTTACGGTTCACGTAAGTATATCCAAAGAAGTGATTATCATAAAATAGCGTTGCAGTTCATCCCTGCATCGCTATTTTAATGAAAATGCCTAGTAGTAAATATACTTTCTTAGCTGATCCATTCAAGCGAATAAAAAATATGTAGTTTCTTTAGTAACCTCCGAACCGCTGATAGCGGTAACCGTCTAATGGTCAGTTACCGTATATAACACACCTCCCAACATACTTTTGTAATATATTGGAAATCCACTCCCTCTATTAACGAAAAAAACCTGCCGATCGTGTACCGGCGGCTTCATTTAGTTTGGCTATTCAACTAAAGTTCCCCGTAATAGTCTGCGGAGTTGTTTAATCCATCTAGGTTCATATGCCTCACTTATTGGTAACCCTGTATAACTTTTAATCATCTCCCATAACTTCAATGAGCTGATGCTTAGACAGTTACACTACTCCCTAGCCACAATAGGATAATATTTATATTACCTCATATTGAAATTAACCTGCCCTTTACTTCAACAAAGGCTGCAGCAGATCTTCCGATCTGCTGCAGCCTTATTGATTGAACTATAGTCTCCCGATAGCTTAACGTAAAAAGTGAAGATACCAATCCATCCGACTTCCCTTTATCAATCCCAGATCTTCATTCAGTGTAATTTCTTCAAGTTACACTATCGGAAGCGGATGCAGACCACTCTACACTTACACCATTGGAACACTGGAATGAGATGGCATAATCACCACCGCGCATTCCTTGTGGATAATCCGTCGTACTTCTCCATGTATATGCTTGTCCTGGCTGTATAGTTGCTGCAATATACTCTAACCCTGACGAGTGTTTCATCGTAACCGTTAGCACGCCTTTACCTGTGTTGTGAAAATAAAATTTTCCATGTCCATAACCAGCTGGTATTACAAAATAGGCGGGGGCGCCAGAAGTAGAAGCGGTCACGGTTGTGAGAGGCTGTTGGTTACCCTTAATAAACGGCGTAATAGATTCAAAGCCTTCGTCAGGTACTTCTGGCGACGTGGCTGGAGTTACGATTGGGGAATTGGATTCTGTCGGTGTTACCTCTTCAGAATCAGCGTTAATTACTGCTGGAATCGTTAAAGCTGCGGCTAGTGCTAGAGATAGCAAGGTGAATTTAGTTTGCTTCATCATTTGATACAATCTTCCTATCTGTTGAATTTTGACTAACAGGTAATTGTCTTCTCTTATAAATACGCATCCTGCTGATCAGTAGTTGCGTTAACCTGCCCGTTAGCTTAATAACTCCTGCCCTTTCAGCTCGTTAAAATATTTATATGACAAGAGGAAATCCTAAAACCCTCACAGAAGTTATAATAAAAAACCATTTAAGAGAGTTACTGGAGGCCAATATCATGAGAAGCCCTGAACGCATCGCAAGAATCACCCATTTAATTCAAGAGTTATGGATGGACAAGTATACTGACATGAGGTATTTCCAACTTATAAATTTCTTATCGTTTGAGTACAGTAGGAGAAACAATAATAAAGGACGTCTTACCCTTACTCAAAAGGAATACGTAGGTGCTCATATACTGGAGCAAGATTACGCTATAATAGATCTATTCCATCTCGAGGACGATGTGGTAGAGAAATTCTTATGTGACCTAGCTAATGAAAAATAGGGAAGTCTTAATTCGCTCTCAAAGTGTCCAGGATGTTTCATACTTATCAGAGAATTTCATTGGTTGCGGTCCAGTCCGCAGCTTCAACAACCAATTTGTGTAGGTAGGAGAGGAATATTACATTCTCTCCAATTTAAAATTCTTCATTCAAAAAGCCATCCTTCACTAAAAGGATGGCTTAATAATGCGAACAAGAATTCATCTCTTACATTATGTTTTAATGTCCCTCTTACGAGCAATTAGTTTAACTCATTGCAATTTGTAGTTATAACAATCCATTTTCTTCACTTTACTTCTTCGCCTTATAAAACTCATGATATAGCTTCATTAACGCCCTCTTCTCAATCCGCGACACATAACTCCGGCTGATACCCAGTTCCTTCGCAATCTCCCTCTGCGTCCGCTCATCCCCACCATGATCCAGGCCGAAGCGGCCGCGGATCACTTCCTGCTCCCGCTCATCGAGTATATCGAGGTTACGGTAGATCTTGCTCTTCTCGATCTTCAGCTGCACCCGGTCAACAACATCGTCTGCTTCTGTACCCAGGATATCGATCAAAGTAATTTCATTGCCTTCTTTGTCTGTGCCTATAGGGTCATGCAGAGAGACGTCTTTCCTAGTCTTCTTCAAAGAGCGTAAATGCATAAGTATTTCATTCTCGATACAACGAGCTGCGAATGTCGCGAGCTTCGTCCCCTTACCCGTCTGAAAACTTTCGATCGCTTTAATAAGCCCGATGGTTCCGATCGAGATTAGATCCTCGAGGTCCTCTCCTGTATTGTCGAATTTTTTGACAATGTGCGCGACTAACCTCAAATTATGTTCAATCAACAGATTGCGCGAATGCGCATTGCCCTCTGCCATCAACTGCAGATGCTTCATCTCTTCCTCTTCATGAAGCGGCTGCGGAAAAGCATTATTTTTCACGTACGATACGAGCAGCGACAGCTGCTTAATGAACAGAGCAATTGCAGCAAACAATCCCATATTCCTGCACCCCCATAAGCTGGATTACCAGGGGCATGACATACCACTGGTTCACGATGAAGTCGGTTCTACATTGTATGTAGGCCACGGCCTAGAAGTGCATGTACGTAGAAATTCGTCGAATGACATCTGTTTGGCTTTTCCTCTAATCGGGTAAACTACCTCAAGACCAGTAGCAGAGCTATGTGTAGAAGGAGGCAATCTAACATGCACAACAAAGAGAAGCACGATGACGAATATAACGAAATGTATAATGAAACGTCCAATACCGTAGCAGGCATTAATACGCCAAAAAATCATGAAAACACTGGACCACTGGATATGGTCAGCGAAGCCGTTGAAGAAATCGTGGATCATGTTCAACAATCATTTGATAGCCACTATGAGGAGCTTCCTACTCATAAACATCCCTAATCAAGTTAAGGCTGTTCCCGAGCGGAACAGCCTTTCGCGTACACATCACCTACATGGAGTATTAATTAACAAAATGGGACAGAATAACTTTTTCCACACGAGTACTATTTATCCTTCACTCTAAATAACCATTTTGGTTTTACGGAAAAGTTGTCGTTGACAAAAAAAGTTGCACTGGTACAATAAATTTATAGGAACATTCAGATAATATCTACATACACCTAAGTATGTGGTTTTTTTTACAAGATAAGTTGCGCTAAGGCAACATTATTAGTCTAAGGAAAAGACAAGAGGTGATTCACGATGGTAGGACCATCTGCTACAGGCTCGCAGGATGATGCATGGAGAACAAAAGGCTCTCAACCTTCTCTCCCTGAGGTGCATCGCTCGCTCCGTATTCCACTGAAAGGCTCTTGGCTCAAAAAATTTCTCGCCTTCGCAGGTCCTGGCTATTTGGTTGCTGTTGGCTACATGGATCCAGGGAACTGGGCCACTGATATTGCTGGAGGCGCCATGTTTGGCTATACCCTGCTCTCCGTTATCCTCATCTCCAACCTGATGGCAGTGCTTCTTCAGGCATTGGCTGGCAGACTCGGAATTGTAACAGGCCGTGACTTAGCGCAGGCTTGCCGCGATCATTACAGCAAACCGGTCGTATTTGGTCTCTGGATCCTTTGTGAGCTCGCGATTGCAGCTTGTGACTTAGCCGAAGTTATTGGTTCTGCCATCGCATTAAATTTATTATTCGGAATCCCGATTATATATGGAGTTATTATTACCGTACTCGATGTATTTATCGTGCTGTTGCTGCAAAACAAAGGCTTCCGTTATATTGAAACTTTAGTTATCGTTCTTATTTTTACGATTGGTGCGTGTTTCATAACGGAGATTTTCTTCGCCAAGCCAGATACATCGGCCTTATTTGCCGGATTTATTCCAAGTCATCACATCATTATGGATCCTACTATGCTCTACATCGCGATCGGTATTCTCGGTGCAACCGTTATGCCCCATAACCTGTATTTGCATTCCTCTATCGTTCAAACTAGGCGCATTGAGCAGACAGAGCTTGGCAAACGTGAAGCGATAAAATATGCAACTTGGGATTCTACAATTGCCTTGTTCTTTGCCCTATTCATCAATGCTGCCATTCTGATCATCTCTGCTGCAACCTTTAACAAAGCAGGCATGACCGAGGTTGCTGACATTAGTGAAGCCTATGATTTATTGACACCTTTGCTTGGAACAGCAGTAGGCTCCGTCTTATTTGGAGTTGCCCTGCTTGCATCTGGTCAAAATTCAACCTTAACGGGGACTTTGGCCGGCCAGATCGTCATGGAGGGATTCCTGAACATTCGGATTGCCGCATGGCTCCGCCGCTTGATTACACGGCTCTTAGCCGTTATTCCAGCCGTTATCGTAACAGCCATATACGGAGAAAGCGGTACAACCGATCTTTTGATCTTAAGCCAGATCATCTTGTCATTCCAGCTCTCCTTTGCCGTTATCCCGCTCATTCAATTCACAAGTGATAAGAAGAAGATGGGCACATTCGTTAATCCACTCTGGGTTAAGCTGCTTGCCTGGTTCGTGGCCATTATCATTATTGGACTCAATATCTACCTGCTGTACAAAACCTTCTTCGGATAAAAAAATGGCCTGTCATTACGATAATCGTAACGACAGGCCATTCTATTTACTTCGTAAAGACATGATTCCCGATCTTCGCTATTACCGGACGAGACTTCATCCATTTGGAATCGGTAAGTTTTGGGTTGTAAAAATACAATGCTCCATGCGTTGGATCTATGCGCTTCGCAGCATCCTTTGATGCATCCAGTGCACTGACTGTTGGCATATCCCAGAATTGCCCGTTACTCACTACGCTGAAAGCGCTTGGTGCAAAAATAACGCCGCGAATTGTACCTGGGAAACCATTAGCTTTGGTCCGATTCAAAATAACAGCAGCTACAGCGATTTTCCCTTTGTAGCTTTCGCCTTTCGCCTCTGCATTCACGACTCTCGCCATTCGAGATAGGTCGGAGCGGTCAACCGTAACTTTATGCAGCGCATGCAGCGTAACGGAACCCGCAACACCGTCAGCTTTAAGGCCTGCTCCCTTTTGAAAGGCTGCAACAGCCGATTTCGTCGAAGCGCTAAAGTATTTTGTAATTGAACCTTTATAATAGTCCAGCATGTAGAGTCTTTCCTGTAAATCTCCAACCTCACTACCTTTGCTGCCTACGGTTAATGATGCGGCTGAAGCCTGAAATGGCAGACAGAAGATCGATGCCATCAGCATCGTTAGAGCAAGTAATCCTAGCTTTCGTTTCATCAAGCAAATCCCTCCAGAATGTATGTAGCCTAAATTGTTCTTGGGCTCACGAGTATACCATAACTATCCTGAACATCATAATTAACTAGAATATTCTAATCTGTTCTAATATAACTCTAATTCACTGATGTTCTTTCATGAATATACTCGTTATTTAATATATAATTCGTATTATTATTAAGTTATCGGAGGGTTGAAATGATTATTAATATCTTTTAACTTTCCTTCAACCCCTTAAAACAACAAAAAAGCCTGCCGCTAATGCGGCAGACTTTTCTTGGCTTACGCCTTGAAAACTGGATGCGAATGAATGAAACTTAAGCAATTTATATCACTTGCGATTAACACGCAAGATTTTGTAGGATAAGCCCTCGACCGATTAGTATTCGTCAGCTCCACACATTGCTGTGCTTCCACCCCGAACCTATCAACCTCGTCGTCTTCAAGGGGTCTTACTAATTGGGAAATCTCATCTTGAGGGGGGCTTCACGCTTAGATGCTTTC
>NZ_JBFRCT010000007.1:0-397314 GCF_052113225.1 Paenibacillus sp. YAF4_2 | reverse complement strand
TATCCCAGTCTTATGGGCAGGTTACCCACGTGTTACTCACCCGTCCGCCGCTAATCTTTCCCCGAAGGAAAAGATCCGCTCGACTTGCATGTATTAGGCACGCCGCCAGCGTTCGTCCTGAGCCAGGATCAAACTCTCCATGAAATGGTGTTTGACTTGCTCAAACTTTTATACCGCATTGGAAAACAAGTTTTCCAATCGGCGTTTTGATCAACCTCTAATCGCGGTCSCTCATCACTGAGTTACTTCGATAGAGATCAATACATCGCTTTTTCCGTTATTTCTAACGGGGCAGTTTTGCTCGTTGTTCAGTTTTCAAAGAACAATTTATTCAACAACGCTGCATATCTTATCACGTTATCGAATTCAGTGTCAAGCTTTATTTTCATCGATTTCAATCTCTATCAATCAATGATGTTCAGCTTTTCGTCCGAACCGTGTATCTCTCTCGGCCGGAATTAGAATATACCATAGGCGTCTATCCCATTGCAAGCCTTTTTCAAAAAAACTTTTCACTCCTTCTCTCGCCAGTAGTCTACTCTTTTCCTATATGCTTCAAAGCTTCTCTTACACTAAGAGAGGATATGGGAGTTTCATTAACAAACCGTCGAACCACATCTGGCTCTGTCTTCGCGTATTCCCTAAGCGCCCAGCCAATTGCTTTACGGATAAAGAACTCTGACTCTTCCTTTTGCAGGTCGATATAATGAAAGAGTCGATCGGTATCTGTACTTCCTTTATACTTCAGCTGATAGAGGATAGCCGTCCGTCGCAGCCACATATTTTCTGAATGTATCCAGCGATCCGGATAATCGGCAAGCAGCTCCGGGTACTTCGATAAATGGAATCCAATAAGCTGCCCAGCAATGATATCTACCGTATCCCACCAAGACTTTGTGACAACCAGTCGCTCTAATACCTCAATATGTGATCTTTCTGCTTGCTTGCGGTGCTTGTCCAGTAAGACCATCGCCGTATATTGATACTCCCGCTCCGGCAGCTGCCATAGCTCACTTACCGTTTGTAGCAGCAGTTCGCCTTTGGGCAGACCATGCTCTTTCCAGAACTCCCGCGTTAACTGTTTACGCTCCGGCGTCTTAAGCCCGAGGAATGGAAATTGATTACGCATATAAGCTTCCATGCTGCGGGCATTTTCCGGATTTGCATGCTTCCCCAGCCATTCTGCTAATTGCCTAGTATGAGTCGACAAATGCTCACCCCTCTCCATAACTTACAATAAAGTATAGTTTGAAGAGTATGCCATCTGCAAACGGTCATGCCATGTCTTCGTACTGTTCATTAGAGGAGCCCGGAGGCAGCATGGATCCTTCCAATTGATTATCCGGATGATCTTGCTTCCATGGTGGATCATGCTTCCGCATCCTATCCGATACCCAGTAGAAACACATAGGGATGACCACACATAGGATGGAACTAGACAAAATACTGACTGACGTCAATAGGCCAATCATTTTTCTCAAGAAATCCATTCTAATCCTCCGTCAAATTAATATTACCGCTGCTCCGAACACTAACCTTCACATCCATTTGTACCGGTCGAGTCGAGAAGAGTTTGCCCTCCTCCTCCCACTGGGACTCATGCTCTTGAAACCATCTGTAATGTTTGTGAAATAAATATTCACGAAGCCCCATGACATCACAGTTGTATTCATGCTGCAGTTTATTGGTGGTTATCGTCATCAATTTGACTATCTCCCCCTGTATAGCGGCCTCCATTTTATTAATGGCAGGTTCCTTCAATGTATCCGGTGCATGAAATACTTCATCGACCGCCCCTTCCACACGAATATGAAAAGTAAACGAAGGCATATTGTCGGGGCCAAACTTACATTCCAGCCTCTTACTCATCCGTTCAATGCTAAATACGCCAAGCCGGTCTTCAAAGGTGAATTTAATTTGACCGCCTCTTACATTCCCTTCCATAAAGTTAAGCCCGGCAGTTTCCATCGGATTTAAAAAACCAATCAGTTGATTCGAGGATCCATTAAAGACAGCTGCTTCCGTTACTGTTAAAAAATTTCGGTTACCATTCTGGACACCCTGGATGGCAAAGCTTTTATGCTTCAGCAAAAACTCATGCACATCGCCGATACGGGATTCGGGTAAAATCCTCGTGCTTTCCTTCGTATTATCTGAGAGCTCTTCCAAATAAGCAGACGGCAGCCTCTGATCAGGTGGATGCGTATTCAAAATATTAACCGCCTTATCCCTTGTTACCATTACTCTAGTAGAACGTCTCATCTGGCTTTCGCGCAGGAAGAAATCAATGGTCTCCGCGAATTTTTTAGGTTTTCGAGCAATACTCTCTGAAATGATAATCACTTTTAAATGCTCAAAGAAAGGAGCGCGGCTTAAACGCTGGGAGAGCTTTGCCATAGAAGTCGCCATTGTATTCTCTTCCACCGCCATATTGAAATAGGCCTTGCCGCCTGTACCATCCCCACCTCCCTTATTGGTGCTTAGGCCAGCTGGCATGATAATCTGATAAACAACCTTGAACATCTGATTCGAGCCGGTTTGATTATTGTTTTTCTGATTATCCTCATCCCCTTTCCCTTCTTCCTTCTTATCCTGCTCATCTATTCCTACTCCAACAACAAAGCCACGCTGATCTATCTCAACTCGGTCCCAACAGCCTGTCATAAAAGCACAAACCGCCAATAGCAAGGGCAGCATTCGTCTTCTAGGCGCTGCTCTTGTCATTAACCTTCTCCTCCTTTTTCTTCTTACCGCCAAACATAAGAAGAGAGATAGGCAATAAAATGCCGGAAAGCATGGCCATATAGCTGATCATCGTCCCGAGAGTGGAGAACTCCGCCATATCTCCCGGAGCCATACAAACTAAATAAGAGACAGGGGCAATGATTAGCAGCCGATATCTCTTACTTAATTTTTTGAACAAAAAGGACATGCATTCATTGGCCAAATCAAATCCCATTGCCGCTGTGTTAAATACCGTCATGATCCAAATGACAAAAAATAAGGATTCAAACCGTTCGAAGAAGTTGCCCGGAAATTGAATTTCTTTGGCAAGCTCAATGGTTGGATAGACGATATTCATGGCACCAATATTGGAGAATATACCAACCACTAGCTGATAGATAACCAGGTAGATGACAACGGACACCGTAATGCCTGACAGGACTGATGTGGTAGCTTTTTCAGGACGTTCCATAAAAACAATGTAGTACAAAATGATCTCAAACCCGAGAAGGGAATAGATAACCTCCCTCATTCCCTGCATGATGCCAATAGGCGGCGTAATGAAAAACGGCTGCAGGTTTGTAAATTCAAACCATCTGTAACCAAAGCAGACGACAGTGATGACCATTAATAGGACAGATGGCAAAAACAAGACATTCAGCCGAAGCAGCCCTGATCTGCTGCCAGAGACTCCATAAACCACAACCAGAATAAATGCTAGCGAAATATACTCAACTGGCGTCCGATCAAATAAATATTGCTTCGATATATTGGCGATCGCTCTTGTCTCATATGAACAGAAGCCTAAAAAATAGCTGAACTGGAGAGCGGCGATGATATATGTTACCGGTTTGCCAACCAGGGTTACTGAATAATCAAGGAAAGTCTTATTCCCTGCACGAATGGCCACCTTGGAAACGAGCACACCAGCAAGAAGCGCAACACAACCCGCAAGTAAAATACTCATCCAGCCGTCGAAAGACCTCGTATAGGTCGCAACCGCACGGGGAAGTGTCAGAATGCCAACGCCAATTAGCATGGAAGCTATGGTCATGCTCATCTCCAGGGATGATAATGGTTTTTCGCCAAAGCTATTGATTCTCATTGTGACCTCTTTCCTTTGCTGCCCTTACTCAGTCTCTTACTATCCATAGGTTCTAATATTTCTGGTCTATGAGATAACCGGATAACGGGCAGCCGATAAATGAGATCCCGCCAATCCGAAAGTCTGAGCGGTGCAAGTGGGGCTGTATACGGAATACCAAAGCTCCTCAAATTCACAAGGTGAATGCAATTAATAATCAGGGCAAGCACGATTCCGTACAATCCAAATACACTTGCCGCGATCATAATCAGGAACCTCATCAATCGAATGGAAATTGCAAACCCATAGGATGGAATAGCAAAGGACGCGATGGCTGTAACAGCTACAATAACGACCATGACCGGACTTACGATTCCCGCGGTTACTGCAGCTTCCCCAATAACAAGACCACCTACAACACCAATGGTCTGTCCGATTGATTTGGGCAGCCGTACCCCCGCTTCACGCAGCAGTTCCAAAGTCGCTTCCATAAGAAAGGTTTCCACGACAGCCGGGAAGGGAACGCCTTCTCTTGTACCCGCTACGGAAAAAGCAAGCTTGGACGGCAGCATCCCGTGATGATACTCTAATAAAGCGATGTACAGGCCTGGCAGAAATAACGCAACAAACACAGCAAAGACACGCAAGATTCGAAGGACACTCGCTAAGATCCAGTTCTGATAGTAATCCTCAGGAGATTGAATAAAAGAAGAAATCGTAACCGGCAGAATTAATTGAAACGGCGTACCGTCAACAAGCACCGCCACCCGTCCTTGCAACAGAGCACCAGCCACCTTGTCGGGACGTTCCGTATTCATGATTTGTGGATATGGTGACCAATAATGATCCTGTATCCACTGCTCAATAAACCCTGAGCCTTCGGCGTCATCCATATCAATGGTGCTGATTCTTCGTTTCACCTCATTCACAAGCAATGGATTCACAATGCCGTCAATATAAGCAACGACTATATCTTTGCGTGACCTGCGTCCAATGCAAAAGGAATCAAACCGAAGATGCGGGTCTCTGATCCGCCTTCTAACCAGTGTTGTATTCGTCCGAATATCTTCCGTAAAGCCATCCCTTGGCCCCCGGATAATGGATTCGGTCTGAGGCTCTTCAATCGCTCGGCTTTTCCAGCCTTTGCTCCCGATCAGAATGACTTCTTCCATCTCTTCTATAAACAAGGCTGCATCACCGGATAAAATGGTCAGCACAATATCATCCCAATCGGCTGAATTTCTCATATCCTGCAAAGCTAACCTTTCGGTTTCTGTTGCATGTGTAAACATGCTATTACTGTGTTCGTCATCCATCTGCCCGGTCTTCTCTCTATGCTCAGTACGAACAAAAGAACTCCCGCCGGAAAGCATGAGTTGGCTAATGACCTGATTCTGGATAACCTGCTTGTCTACCAATCCTTCTATACAAACAACCGCAGCTTTTTCACCTTCAGCCGTTAGAAAGGTGCGTATTAATAAGTCGCTTGGCGCACCAAGCAATTGCTTGATATAGGCCATATTGTCTCTGACGGATGCAGATGGTATAGATGGCTGCTCTAATGGTTGTCCGTTATGCTCCATATATATCCCCCTTCTCGTTCATACGAGACAGACTGCTCCTCTATGTGTATCTTAAGGTTTCCCTCAGAAGGAAATTTTATGAAGGAAAATAAAAAACCACCTCTTCAGGTGGTCATAAAGTTTGTTACTCAAATAATGCTAATGCTTACTGAACTCTGCGATAAAGTTATGGAGAATGGCGGAGACGGGCAGAGACTTGTGGAATAAGACCCATCAGGGTCTTATCAGGTATTCGAGTTGCAGAATCTGTTGTAATAAGTCCCTCGTAGGGTCTTAATAATGTAGGAACGGCGCCTAAAACGACGGAAACAGAGGGCGAGACGCAAAATAAGACCCTGAAAGGGTCTTGTATGAGCAGCTAATTTTGTGTGATAAGACCCTACGAGGGTCTTATCGGGTTTTAGAGTAGTGCAGCTAATTTAGAAATTGGTTTATTGTGGCGCTGACAGCACCGTTCGGAATCCCGCATTGCCTGTGGAGCTGTCGGGGGTGTTTTTATTACGTGCCGCTACACGGTATCGGTTGCAGTAAGAGCTGTGGCATAGATAGGAACCACCTCGCATCACTCTTCCTTCCCCGCCGCGCGGACCTTGCGGATTGTCATTCTCGCCGCTTTGGTAATAAGCTGGGCTGAACCAGTCCGAGCACCATTCCCATACATTGCCCGCCATATTATAGAGGCCATAACCGTTTGGCTGGAAGCTCCGCACAGGAGCGGTGCCGAGGTAGCCGTCGCTGGCATGATTTTTGACCGGGAACTTGCCCTGCCAAATGTTGCAGTGATGCTCTCCGCCTTGCTTCAGCTCGTCCCCCCAAGGATAACGCTTCTGGACAAGACCGCCTCTGCCGGCGTATTCCCATTCGGCTTCCGTAGGAAGTCGTCGGCCTGCCCACTTGCAATAGGCCATCGCATCATTCCAGGATACATGAACAACCGGATGATCCTCCCGGCCTTCGATACCAGAATCCGGTCCCTCCGGATGATTCCAATCGGCTCCTTCAATAGGGAACCACCATGGAGCTGACTGGGGTGTCATGGTCACTTTTGTCGCCTCAGCTTCCGATACGAAAGAGTGAAACACATATGACCAGCCGAACTGCTGGGCTTCTGTCACGTAACCAGTTGCCGCGATGAACCGTCCGAATTGTTCATTCGTTACAGCACATTCATCCATATAAAAATCCGAGACCGTAACCGCATGGATCGGTCCTTCACCATCAGCAGGGAAGCCTTCCTTATCGTTAGTCCCCATAAGAAAGGTTCCTCCTGGAATGAGGACCATTCCTGTCGTATCCTCATTTGAAGGCTTAGCTTTCACCACTTGAACGCCTGCTTTTAGCTTAAGGTTCTTAGGCGCAATTACAATAGACGAACGCTGCGTTGAACAACAAGATTTCAATGGATTGTCTTGCGAATCTTCTGCCATATTGTATTCCTCCCTGCCTAAGCTAAGCCTAGTCTGACATACTGTTCCTCGGGTGCTCCGGCTTGCTTCATTCCATTAATAAGCAGCTCGATCATTCTAGCCTCTGCCGTTTCATCATGCAGCGGATGTTCCTGGGCTCCATCATTCGAAAGATCATAAAGACGTGTCTCCATAACGAACTGATTCCGTGCATACTTCAAGCCTTCCGTACTTTCCGGAATCTTGAAGACTGGATAAGACGTATAGGGCAGGAATCGTCCTGCTTCGATCTGTTCAGGGGCGATACGTCCTAGATAAGAGCGGAACGTCGTTGGCATGGCCGTGTACGTATAACACGGATAATTATCCGGCGAGACCGGCGCGCGCATGTAAGTATAACGACCGTCCGTTACGTTCACGCACATCCCGTGATAACCGTATAAAGCAGCCTCCCGAATATGCTCCTGCGTTCCTTCTATTAATAGAAGAAGCGAAGCTCCTTGCACCGTTTCCGGAATTTCTACGCCCATATAATCAAGAATAGTTGGCATGAGGTCAATATTTTGTGTAAGCGCCTTGATCCGTGTCCCCGCTCCCTGACCTTCAGGAAGCCTGATCATAAGCGGAATATTAGCCAGCTCATTGTAAACATGCATCACGTTTTTGCCCGTCTGCTCATGCTCGCCGAGCAGTAAGCCATGGTCAGTCGTGAAGATAATCATCGTATCATCCAAAATATCCAGCCGTTCCATCGTATCAAACAACTTGCCAAGCCACACGTCAATCATAGTAATGGTCGCGGCGTAACGCTTCTGAATATGGGCAAGGGCATCGGGTGGTACATCAACCGTGCCATACTTCGGCCAGCTATAAGCCGGACCTTGATAGTTATCTTGATACATCTCCAAATAATAATCAGGTGTATCAAAAGGCTCATGCGGATCAAACGCTTCAACGGTTAGAAAATAACGGTCTTCGCGTCCATTCCTCTCCAGCCAATCACATGCCGCTTGAATCGTCCGTGGTCCCGGATAGTCTTCCTCCCGGATGAACTGCGTCCGATTCTTGTCACATTGCTCCCTCACTTGCCCGAAATACTCAGCCCGCTTCTGCAGATCTGCGACAGAAGACAACCAAGGATCATCCTCCTGCCCCCGGTGGAAATCCCACGTCGAGAAAGACTGACAGTAATTCTCCCCACCTGTCGCAAAGTAATGATAATGATCGGTGACGATGTGACTGAAGACGCCCGCTCCCCGAAGGGCAGCCGGCAAGGTTTGGTCAAACGGCTCGATGCCGCCCCAACCTTTTTCTAGAAAAGCAGCACGCCCGGTCATCATATCTCTGCGAGCCGGCATACATGGTAATGAGCCAGACCAGTGTTGGTCGAATACAACAGACTGCTCAGCCAGCCGATCAATGTTCGGTGTTATAACGCCTTCTCCGCCATAAGCGGATAGAGCACGTCTATTCAAAGTGTCGAGCATAATCATAATGGTTCTCATTTGAGCACCTCTAATTCCCCAAATAGTGATTACTTATTAAATAACCCCTACTATAGCAAACTCTTAAAGGAGTGAATAGTAGGAAAGGATTTGCCTTATTAAAAAAGTGACCGCCTCTCCAAATGGGAGAAGCGATCACTCGTTTGCCTAACCTTTATTATTTTGCACCAGCACTAACGGATTTGTACCAGTCATTCACTTCTTGCGTAATTTTGTCGCCGCCGGAAGATTTCCACTTCTCTACGAATTTATCGAAGGAATCAACAGGAGCTTTACCGTAGATGATTTGGGAGAATGTATCTTTCTCCATCTTCGTCAAGATATCATTGCTCGTTTGCATCGTTTCTGTTGGAGCACCTGTGAACATTTGCGGCATAACCGCATCCTTCTGTTCCAGAACAATCTTAGCTGCTTCGAGGAGTGGCTGAGTCGCGCTTAATTTGTTCTTCTTCTCGAATGGTGTAGTTGCCTCTTCGCCATTCGCCAGCTTCGCGAGCACTTGCATATTCAGGCTTGGAATACGTGCTCCGTCAAATGTGAGCGTATACTTCTCTGGAGCAAAACCTCCAGTGCTTGCAGCATCTTTTTTCACCTGACCGTCTACCATTACCCAGTCATAACCTTCTGCCATACCATTCTCGAACTCGCCGCCAGCTGGAGGATTCGCGAGTTGGTCGAACAGGTAGTTCTGATATTCGAAGAACGCTTCTGGATGTTCCATCTCTGCATTAATCAACACAACACCGTTGGAGTTTGTTGTACCATGGCGTCCCACTTTGCCGTCTGGTCCAGCAGGCAGCGCGTAAGCTTTGTATTGTGCGTCTTTATTGTTTTTCTTCACATCTTCAAGCGGCCATGCCGGCATCCAGTGAGGACCAACAACGATACCTGCTTTGCCTGCTGTGAAATCTTCCGACGCTTTCGTCTCGTCGTACAAGCCCGCTTCTGTCGGCAGGTAGCCTTTGCTCATCCAGCTTTGAAGCGTTGCGAGTGCTTGCTTCGAGCCTGCGGATACGGAACCGTATTCGAGCGTGCCATCCGCTGCTTTATTCCATTGGTTTGGCTGCGTGCCATACATGCCGAAGATCCAGCCAGCATCAGACATCCACGTGTTTAGCCAGTTTTTGAAGCCGATCGCGAGACCGTACGTATCTTTCTTACCGTTGCCATCTGGATCCTGATTGGTGAAGGCATCCATCACTTTTTCGAGATCAGCCAGGGTCTTAGGAGCTGGAAGCCCAAGCTTCTGCATCCAGTCCTCGCGAATCCACATAACCGGGTCGCCGTTGTAAGCGTAATCGAGAATTGGAATACCAACTCGCTTGCCATCCTCCATGTACGGATACCATACAGTTGGATCTTCGTTCATGGCATCTTTCCAAGTTTGGCTGGCATATTTGTCGAACAGTTCACCAGCATCTACGAAACGTCCGGAATCGATCAGCTCTCTTACGAGGGTGAAGTCGCCACGGTAGGAGATGATATCCGGCATTTTCTCATTTGTTGCAAGAGACAAGCGAAGTTTCGTTTCAAAAGCATTGTTCGTCGAAGGAGCAATCCATTGGTTCTTCAGCTTGATTCCGAATTTATCCAGTGCCCACTTCGTATGTACGTTATTGTCTGCATCTTCACCATCTTTGAATGTTACATCCGGGCCCCATGGGCGCAGGTAGCTGATCGTGATTGGTGGATCATATTTCTTGAGCTCGTTTGTTCCATTGTCTTCAGCGGCGTTATTAGCAGGCGCATCGCTGGCAGTGGCATTTGCATTTGTACTTGCATTGGCATTGTCCGGTGCATTGTTATTGTTGCCGCACGCACTAGTGATCGCTGTTAGAGACATAACTCCCGCGAGCACCATCGTAGGCAGCAACTTTCTTTTATTTTCTTTCAACTGCATTTCCCCCAGTGCAATGTAGTAGTTTACAAAACCTATATTAAGGAGTTGGACTACCTCGTTCTATACTAAGATTGCAACATCAATTGCACTTCCTTAGGATGTTAAAAATTGAATATATATCTTTAAAATTTTACTGTACGAGGCCACTAACTACTAGCCGGGAATTATTTGCACAGAAACGGTGCAGGAACCTCCTGCACCGTTTCTGACTTTAATTGCTTGTATATTTCATCCAATCATATTCGGCATAGAGCGGATTGGCGCCATTATAGGCACCGAGCCAGCTGTCTACACCTGTGCCGTTCCAGATGTTCATCATGATTTTGCCTGGATTGGTCGGGATCGTTGAAGTAGCCGTATGCTTGAGGACACCGTCAACATACCACTTGATAGAGCCTGCCTGCCAATTAAAAGCATAAGTATGGAAGCCTTGTGACGCATCGAAGCCTAGATCTACGACTTTCTCATGACCGCCTACGCCATTGGTAAAGTAATTAAACTGTACCTTGGTTGTGTCTTTACCGAGGAACTCAATATCAATCTCATCCCATGGCGTGCCATCAGACGGGCCGGTGTAGGTGAAGAAAGAAGATACGATGCCTGTGTTCTTAGCCGGTTTCATGCTGACCTCATAGAGACCATAACCATACTTGTAAACGGAACGGTATTCCGCACAATCAAATACGTTGTAGGCAGAGCTTGTTAAGCCCAGCTTCAAATGGCCATCGCTCGTAAAGCTCACATTGTTCGCACGCCAGGTACAATTGAACATACCGCCGTTGGAGTAGCCATCAGCCTTTTGCCAGGTTGCAGGATTATAGTACGTCAAAGGTTCCCAAAACTCAGTAGCTCCGTACGAACTTGAAACGAATAACATCGATACAATTGCCGAACCAGCCATAACGAGTGATGCTTTCTTTTTCATACAACACCTCCAAATGTGATAGGACACTGTAAATCCGCCAGCCTTCCCCTATCCCTCCTCCAAGCGTGCATTTTCGATCTATAAAATGGTGTTAATTCGGCCCCAAATTGACCAGATTAACATCCGAGATCGTAATGGTCGTATCACCGGCATTGCCGCCCGCAATATTGCCCATATCGAAGGAAATACGAGAAGGATCATAGCTGCCATCTGTCACATCAAAGGTAAAGGTGAAGGTCTGTTCCTCTGTCGTCAGATCGACCTGTTGGCCAAAGTAACCATGCCAAGCATAACCAGCCGGAACATCTACCCAGCCGATGCCAATCCCTAATTTTCTAACGGTGCTGGCCTTCGCTTTAAAAGTAAACTGATACTTAGAGCCTTGCTGAATCGCGAAGCCCTCCTGGATCACTTGCCGATCCCAAGCGTTATCGCCTATCGAGCCGATGGATGCCTCGAGTTTGTTATTATTTGCGGCGATAGCCAGTTGGCCTGAAGCTGCCGTATAGGAGAACCAGCCCTCTGTACCGTTTGTAAAGCCACCATTTTGCAGCAAATTGACGTTAAGAGGCTGTCCTCCTGTCTCTGCCGAGCCATTCACTTCATACAGCAAAATGTGATCGATCGTAACCGAATTTGCGCCCTCGCTAGCTGTCGGATTGCCTAATCCAAACACAAGGACAGAAGCCGGATCGGAATCACTATCCATTGTAAAATCGTAAGTAAAATGAGCTTGGTCTGCTGCTAATGCAGCTGTCTGCTCCAGGTACTTGGCGAATTCGCCGCTGCTCTGCGAGACAACAACCTGTATATTCTTCGAGCTCGACGCAGACGCATCAAACTCCAGTCTGTAAGATTTGCCCTTCACGATGTTCACATTGCTCTGCTGCAGCGTATAATCCCACCAGTTCTGACTTGTTCCCGGCAGCTCTGCTACTAACTCGCCTTCACTCGATCTGCTCATAGAAGCAGGCTCACCAGGAGTAAGGTTCCAACTGCTCAGATCTGTATCAAAATCACCATTCAACACAATATTAGGCGACATATCTACCCAAAGAGTGTTGTAATCGTATCCCTCGAAATCGAGGTAATAGCTGTTACCGGCTTCCAATTCTACTGGGTCCAAGTATATCGTCTTATACTTCTGCCATCCCTCTGTGCTGCCAAGATCATAAGTCGTCTGCGCAATAAGGTCACCTGTCTCGTCTTTGACGTTCAAACGGACTTGCGAATCCTCCTGACCACTCGCTACTCTCGCTGAAATCGCATATTCACCAGAACGTTCTACGCTAATCTTGTATCTCAGTGTATCTCCCTCGTCCATATAGCCAACGTTTTTGCCGCCCTCACTGGCGTTCTCAAGCTGCAAGCCCTGCATCTCCCAAGCACCAGCAGCAGGAATATGCGTATAACCCGATACTGAGATAGGCGCGCCACGCCTCACCAAGCGGACATTATCTACAACTACTTTACCGCTCTCGCCGCCAAATAACAGCTTAAGCTCCGCTTCAGCCTCATCTGCGCCGTCTCCAATCACAACCTCTGTCGAGTAGGTTTGCATCGTTGTTCCAAGCGAAATCTCACTACCACTTGGAAACAAAACAGGGTGGCTGCTGGCCACATCAAGATTCATCTTACGAGCCGTGTCAGACTTTGCATCAAAATAAATCGCGTATTCGCTGTTTTTCTCCAGCACCAATCCCGGTTGAGAGATTGTTACAGCATCCGCTTCTGCTCCTCCATCCGCAACATCAACAACCAATTGCCGCTCCATAACCGGGAACGCAAGGAAATTGTTCACGCTGAACTCAGCTGATGCATCTTCGGCAACCGATGTTGTCCAGAAGGCCAGTCGATTCGAGCCTTGATCAAACGTACCGTTGTAGATCAGATTGCCATCCGGTAGCGTTGTCCGTTCCACCGGCACTTCCGGCTGCGGCGAGGCATCTCCGATTTCTACAAGCTTCACATTTGCGAAATAGGCACTTGTTGCTGCATCTTTGCCAAGATTAAATTCAAATCTAGCATTATTATCAGTGCTTTCTAACATATCAAAGGTATATTCATAGGACTGCCACTCTGTCGTCAGATGGCTCTGCTTTTCCCCGGAGTATAATTTCCAGTTTTTCTCAAATTGATTCACCTTCGACATGATGTTCAGTTCCGCATCCGCTTTGGCATCATAGGTTACTTTATATTTCTTGCCCTTTTGCAAGTAGACCGGCATTTGGGTCAGTTGTACCGAATAGCCCTGTGTACCAGCATTCGTGATTGATACTTTGGCCGCTTTCCCTTTTGCCTCATCATCCACAACAGACACTTGACCACTTCCGCCTTCGTTCAGGAGGAACTGCCAGTATGGCGGAACTCCGTTCGCATCCGTTACTTGGGTAAACTTCTCATTGTAGAGCAAATTACCATCCGCTTGTGCCGCTCGTTTTGGTTCAGGAGCAGGAGGATTACCCGTTACATCTTCCCAGCTGTCCAGGTTCTTATATTCATACACCCGTACAAAATCCACGTTCATCTGATCCGTTGTAAAATCTCCATTTGGCGCTCCCGGCCAGTCTCCGCCTACAGCCAAATTTAGAATCATGTAGAAGGGTCTATCAAATGGTGCAGGATACGTATAGTATTCCGGCTGTCCAGGCCCTTTGGTCTTCCAATCTCTTACTTCATGATAAAGCTGACCATCGACATAGAAACGGATAACGCCTGGCAGCCATTCTAATTGAAAATCATGATAGTCGTCGGCAAAGGTCGCACCGTTCTGCAGCACATAGCTGCTCTGATCGGAGCCATGTGAACCATCCGGTTGAACACTGTCATAGTGAAGCGTACCAAAGACCTTATTTTTGTTTGCTCCGCCAATTAGCTCCATCATGTCAATCTCACCGGAAGCCGGCCATCCGCCGTAATGAGCCTCATCGGTTGGCAGCATCCATATTGCAGGCCACATTCCCTGCTGAGCAGGAAGCTTGGCGCGAACGACCATTTTGCCATAAGTCCAATCGCCCTTTTCTTTCGTTATCAGCTTCGCAGACGTATAGCTGCTTCCCTGATACTCTTCTTTCTTAGCCTTAATGCTCAGGACACTACGGTCTCCATCCTTTTCAATAACAGCATTATTTGGCCTGTAATATTCCAGTTCATTGTTATAGACAACACCCGTGTCCACGACCGTCCATTTGGTCGTATCGATAGCCGGTTTATTAAATTCATCATTCCAGACCAGCTGCCAGTCCTTATCTGGAATCGTCGTTGAGGGTACCGGTGTCTCTCCTGAAGCTACCGGCGGGTTTGTAGTGGTTGGCGGATTTGTTGTACCGGAAGTACCAGCTCCTAATGAAGTCTCCGTTCCCGTAGAAATTGGCTTATCATTCACCGTAACACCATCTGACTGAACCTGGAGGGATTTCACTTCACTATCTTCAGACCACTCGAAATCTGTTGGTGTTTGAATTCTTACCTGCTCTGCATAAGTACCATTCTGAAAAACAACTCGCACGGGACTTCCAGGTTTGTTAATGGAAACGTCATTCAGCTGGGCACCATTAAAGACAACCGAATGGCTTCCCCCTCCCTTAATAACGGTCTTGCCTGTAACCGTAACACCTTCCAGCGTAACGTCGCCTTCCTTGATTCCTTCGGCGAGAAGCAGACTGCCATGCACCGCTGTATTCTTGACCGTAACATCGGTTGCGCGGATGATCAGATTGCCTTCTAATTTGGAAGCATCATAGACGACTGGCTTGGTGATCAAATCACCAATCATGCCGGACAAGAGAACAGCAGATTCAGCACGTGTAATTGGCGACTTTGGCTGTAGCTTACCGTTGAAGCCTTTCATAACTTTCTCACCCGTCAAATAGGAAAGCGCTTTCTTAGCATAGCTGGAAACAGCCTTATTATCCTTAAACTGCTTAAGTTCGGCATCGGATTCGCTGTCTGTTGAGAGCTCAAACGCCCGATCGATCATAACTGCAGCATCTTCTCTCGTAATCTGTGCATTTGGTGCAAAATGATCCTTATCCATCCCATTCACAACGCCTGAACCGCTTGCTCTTGTAACCGCATCATAATACCAGGCATCCGCTGCTACATCATGATAGGCTGCTGATTCCTTACCGGCAAAACCAAATACACGATCCAGCATCGTAATAAATTCAGCTCTGCTGATCGACAAGCCGGGTTTAAAGACCCCCGTGTCGTAACCGCTTACAATACCAAGTGAAGCCATACGGTCTACAGCAGCTTTTGCCCAGTGTCCTTCCAGATCCTGAAACGGTTTCACTTGAGCTGGCTCTGCAGCATACGTACTATCCACTCCGATAACTGGGCTGGCAAAGGAAGCCAGCAGACTGCAAATGACCATTCGAGACATCCATTTTTTAACCATAGTACCCTCCTAAAATTTTTATCATAGATGAGGCCGCTTGCGCGGCCCCTTCTTACAACAGTTGTTATAGCTATTCTTTTACCGCGCCAATGACCATCCCTTTAACAAAGAAGCGCTGCAGGAATGGATACACGAGTAGAATCGGAAGTGCGCCAATAAAGATCTGAGCAGCACGAACGGTACGATTCGAGATGTTCTCCAATTGTTTCGCATCCACATTAATCTTACTGAAGTCCTGCTGCACGATGATCGTCTGAAGCAGCGAAGCCAGTGGATAATCCTTGATATCCCGCATGTAAATCATCCCGTCAAACCAGGAATTCCATTGATAAACCATCGTGAACAGCGACAATGTCGCAATGGAAGGCATCGACAAAGGAATGAACACCAGAACAAGCGTTTTGAGCTGACCCGCACCGTCCAGATGTGCTGCTTCTTCAAGCTCTTTAGGCAAGCCGCGGAAGAAGTTCAGCATCAGAATGATATTATAGACCGACACCGCACCAGGCAGAATAAGTGCCCAAATGGAATCCATAAGTCCAATCTTTTGAATCAGAATGTAGCTTGGGATAAGTCCTCCGCTGAACAAGATCGTAAAGACAAAGATCCAGATATACATCGTACGTCCTTTGAAGTTCTGGTCATCCTTCGACAGGGGGTAAGCAGTCAGTAATACAATGAGCATGCCAATCACCGTAGACAATACGGTCCGCTCAACCGATATCCACAAGGAGTTAAGGAAATTGGAATTGCCGAACGTCTTCGCATAAGCATCTGTCGTAAACCCCATTGGCCAGAAGCCTACGAGATTCGCATTGGCAGGTGCCATGCTGCTGAGCGATACGGCAAGGATATGAATAATAGGCAGAATACATAAGAGAGAAAGAAGGCCAAGAAACACATAGTTGCCGATATTAAAAAGCCTGTAGCCTAACGTTTTGTAATACAAAAGAAGAACCCCCTTAGAAGACGCGATAGTTCGCAAATTTATAGGCTAATCGGTACGAAGTGGCAATGAGCACAATTCCGACAACGGATTTGAACAGGCCAACCGTCGTTGCAAAGCTCATTTTCCCATTCAAAATCCCAAGCCGATAAACGAAGGTATCGATAATATCTCCCTTCTCATACACGAGAGGGTTGTACAGGTTGAAGACCTGATCAAAGCCTGCATTTAGAATATTGCCAATCGATAACGTTCCAAGCACAATGGCAATTGGCATCAGCGCCGGCATTGTAATGTGAATGGTCTGTCTCAGCCTAGTCGCACCGTCTACCTCTGCCGCTTCATAAAGTGCTGGATTAATCCCCGCTAAAGCAGCAAGGAAAACAATCGTTCCGAATCCAAATTCCTTCCAGACATCACTGATTATCAGAGTGAATCGGAACCAGTTATTATCCCCGAGGAAGAAGATTGGTTTCATACCAAGTGCCGTCACTAGCTTATTAACGAGCCCTCCGTCTGGAGACAGAATATCGAGCAAGATACCCCCGAGAATAACCCACGACATAAAATGCGGTAAGTAGACCAGCGTTTGCGTAACCCGCTTGAATGCCATCATCCTAATCTCATTGAGCAGAATGGCGAATAGGAACGGAACAACTAGTCCTGCAGCCATCTTGAAGAAGGCGATAACGAGCGTATTCCAGATCACCTGATCAATATCCGGGTATTTGAACAGGAAGCGGAAATTGTCTAGTCCTACCCATTCGGAACCGGTTAACCCTTTCCACGGTTTAAAATCTTGGAAGGCAATAACAATCCCGGCCATCGGGACGTATTGAAAAATAATGACAAGCAAAAGCGCCGGCAAGAGCATCAAGTGAAGCGGCCAATTCCGTTTCATGTTCCATTTGTTTTTGGAAACACGGCGTTTATTTTGTTGCGTTGTTGATGGTATAGCTGTGTCTTTCACCGCGGCATCCCCCATGTTCTGACAAAATATTTTACTTTGCTAGGTCGTCCTGACCTTGTAATATAACGATTATAGCAACGCCCATTTCCGATCTATATCCTAATATTGCAACAACGATATTGATATTTTAACTATCTTAGGGGGCCTCTCTTTGCTGCTGCGCTTTAATGTTTTCACCAAAATCACACTTCTGGTCCTGCTCTTGCTCATCCCGGTTCTATCCCTTTACACCTACTCCAACCGGGAAAGTGTACGCGTGATCGAGAACGAAATCCAAAGCGGCACAACCAATCGTTTGTCCTCCTTTGCTGCCCAGGTCGAGTCCAATATTTATCAATTATCACTCTATGGCGTATCGATTGGACAAGACTCCAGTATCCAGGATTTCCAGCGTCCTGACTTCAAAGGGCAGCCTTATGAGCGAGTGAAGCTGAGTGTTGCTATTCTGGAAAAAATGAATCTATACAATGCCGCCAGCAAATGGCATTCCACAATCACTCTATACTTCCCACGCACCGGAGACGCTCTGTCGACGGAATATTACAATACGATCTCTTATCAAGAGGATGCTTTTACCAAACCGTTTCTTAAATCATGGGAGTATATGGGAGACAGCTTTGTCTGGTACGCAACCGAGCCAACGACAGCGATGTCCAATCCCCGTCGTGCTCGATTGATTACAAAGATCAACTTCCCAATCAATCACATAAAGACCATGCTGGACGAGAACAAAGTGAACAACAGCGGTGATCCTTTCCTGTTCAATGCCACACAAGGCACCATCCGGAACAAATCCGCTAACGAACCAAAGATCGCCCTTTTATCGCAAAAGTTGAAATCATCCAGTCTTGGCAACAAAGGAGGATTCCGTACAAAGCTGGATAACACCGAATATTACGTCTCGTATATCAAGTCTAATAGTCTAGATTGGTATTACGTCGATTATGTTCCGATGCAGCAAATTCTAAGTCCCATCACAAACAGCCGGAATTTATTTTATACCTCGATTGCGGTCCTGCTCGTCATGAGTATTGCGGTTATATTCGTCATCTACCGTAGTGTCCAGATGCCACTTTTGCAGCTAGTAAGGGGGACAAAACGTCTGTCATCTGGTGACTTCTCGGTCCGTTTGCGCCACTCCGGCAACAGTGAATTCAGCCTATTGCTTGGGAGATTCAACATTATGGCTCAGCGAATTCAAGAGCTGATTGAGAATGTATACGAGGAGAAGCTTCGCAGGCGCGAGGCGACCTTAAAGCATCTTCAATCTCAGATCAACCCGCATTTTCTATACAACTGTTTGTTCTATATCAAGAACATGGCCCGGATGAAAAATGAAAAAGCCGTGGTTGCCATGGCGCTGAATTTAGGGGAATATTTCCGCTACATTACGAGGTCGGAGAACGATGTCGCTACGATTCGCGAAGAGGTCAGTATGGTCACCAATTACCTTGAAATTCAGTCTCTCCGTCTTGAGAGGATGCGATTTACGATTGAGGTGCCCGATGATATATTGGACAAGACGATTTCCCGACTAACCTTGCAGCCGATTGTTGAGAATGCCATTGTCCACGGTCTTGAGCCGCAGGTAGAGAATGGGGAAATCATCATTAGAGGTTTTCATGAAAATGATGGCGTTTACAGAATTACCGTAGAAGACAGCGGAGTTGGCATGTCGGGCGCGGAAATCAATGAGCTGCAACTCAGCCTTACCAAGCCGCTTGATGATAAAATGGGCTGCGGAACATGGAATGTGCATCAGAGACTGATTTATTTATTTGGCGAAGATGCTGGGCTCTCCTATTCCCGTTCGGAATTAGGCGGAGTCAAGACGACTATTTCTTGGAATGACACTAGATCTTAAATGATATAAAAAAGTAGGTGAATCAGCATGTTACAGCTCTTATTGGTAGATGATGAACGGTCCGTTGTAGAGACACTGGCGGAGACGATTCCTTGGGAAGAATGTGGAATTACCGTTGTCCATGAAGCCTTATCCGGCCCAATGGCCCTTCAAATGATGGAGAATCATGCCGTCGATATTGTCATCACAGATATCCGAATGCCGGGAATGTCGGGGATTGAGCTGATTACGCAGATCAACGGCAAATGGCCGCATGTAAAAACGATTCTGCTCACCGGCTACGCCGATTTTGATTATGCCAAACAAGCGATTGCCCAGAATACCTTTGATTACCTTCTCAAGCCGGTAAGTGATGAGGATCTCCTGGAGTCTGTGCAACGTGTCGTTAATCAGATCAAAGAAAAATGGGAAGAGGTAGCTTCCTACCAAAAGACGCTTTATACCTTAAACGAGAATTTGCCGCTACTTCGTGCTAACACGCTGAATGAGCTGCTTAGAGGCAGCTCGCAAGCTGCAGTGGCCGACAAGCTGAAGCTGCTTGGCCTGCCTTTTGCTGATGGGGATAACATAGGTATGATGCTTATTCGGATGGAAGAGCGTTTTGCAGAAATGCCCGGACAAGATGCGGCGCTTATGGAATATGCCATCTGCAATATTACAAGTGAAATGATGCAAAATGATTATTATATCTGGCATACACGGGATGCCCACGATTATATTGTGCTGCTGGTCAAACCAAGGGATTTGTCTATTGCGGAAGCGGATGCCAAGAGTCTGCTTGAACGTTATGCCGCACAGATTCAAACGAATGTTCAGAACTATCTTAAGGGAGCCATCTCCATACTGGTAGGAGGCTGGGGGCAGTTCCCTAGTCAGGCTAAAGAGATCTACGAGCAAGCTGTTACCACTATGCGCAGGAAGATGGGACATGGAAAAGGACTATTCGTCACTACACAAGAGGCCGTGCAGACTAGCCCGATTAATACGATCTGGTCTTTATACGAGCCTCCTACCCTGATCAGTCTTCTGGATGCCGGAAGGTTTGATGACATCGAGGCTAAAATCAGACATATCTTCAGGGATATGCTGGAGGCGGGTAATGAGCAGGATGTATCCGAGCAGTTGATTGAGGCCTATCACGTGCTGGCGGGGGCTTTTTCGTATATCATCCACAAAAATGGCAAGCTGTTGTCAACGGTTCTGTCTCCTGAAGCCTTGAAGTTCTTCCATTCTCCTGCTTATACTACTGCGGCGCAATTGATGGAATGGTCGATTCGTATTTTGCAGGGGATCCGGGAAGATGCGGAGCAAGAGCTGAAGGATAATCATAGCTCCATCGTTCGTTCGGTGCGGTCCTTCATCGATATTCATCTGGCGAAGGATGTGTCCTTGCCAGCTATTGCTGATCATGTTCATCTTCACCCTGTGTACCTGTCGAAGATCTATAAAGCCGAGACAGGCGAACCGCTGACGGAATATGTGTATCGGCTGCGTATGGAAAAGGCGGCTTTCCTGCTGCGTACGACACCGGGTAAAGTGTTCGAGATCGCTGAGATTGTTGGCTATAATAACACGGCTTATTTCATCCGCGTGTTTAAGAAGTTTTTTGATGTGACTCCCCAAGAGTATCGGGACGATGCTCAGCAGCGATGAAACGAAGCTAATTCTGTCGGGTAAAACATGGTACTGCGCAAGTAAATGTTCTTCCGATCGCTGTTGTTTTCAAAGTTTTTCGAATTTAATTGTCTAAGGTTAAACTTTGAAAACAAAGGCGAACGCTACGCTTCTCCAGCACATTTACTTGCTCCGTCCCATCGTTACCCTACAAAAAAACCTTGTTTCATCGTCTTAGGTGAAACAGGAAAAGACATCGCGCGGGTCTTTTTTTATTTACCCGCTCCTCTTTGGCTCGCAGCATTATGCTGGTCGCTCGTTCAACCGCTGTAGTACGGTTTTTCCGCCTTATTTGGCTCGGCGCGCCTCGCTGCTCGCTTGTTTGTCCGCTGTAGTACGGTTTTTCCCTCTTAATTGGCTCAGCGCACCCTTGCTGCTTCACCGATCGATCGCTGTAGTACGGAATTTCCGTCTTATTTGGCTCGCAGCACCCTGCTGTTCGCTCGTTTAACCGCTGTAGTACGGCTTTTGCGATTTATTTGGATTGGCGTGCTCACATGAAAAAAAAGACCCTCAAGGGGTCTTTTCTTTTTGCGGTTCATCGAGCTGTGATGAACCTTTTTAAATTGTTCGAAACGGAGCAAGTAAAGGTTCTGAGGAAGCCTTTGTTTCCGGATTCGGACCACTAGTCCGATTGTTCAGAGAATCCGGAAACAACAGCTAGGAAGAACCTTTACTTGCGAAGTGCTTTTAGTCTGTTTCTTCTTCGCTTTTTGGACGGAACCGGTCGATAATGTCGATTACGTACTTGACTATAAGCGATAGTCCACCTATGAAGTACAATGTGATTAGCGTCCATTCCGTCGGGTCCAAAGCTACAATCGATATGAGGAAATATAGCGGATATACGTAGAATAGAATGTCCTTCAGATAAGGAAGAAATGATGTCTGCTTGAAGCTTCCTTCCCAGAACGACTTGGAAAAGGCAATTACGAAATCAATAATCATGAATCCGAATATGCCCCACAACGTGTACTTAATCCAGTCGACAAGTGTAAATGTCACTTCATCATCACCACCTTACTACACCATATGCGATGAAAGGTGACATGTTGATTATGAAGCCCAAAACTTTTCGACTGGCTTGTGTGAAAATTGACAAATTTCGAAACAGTTAACCTAGATTTTCAGGGAGGTTTCCTTACAAGCTGTTAGCCGCAAATCGTTTGAGTGTATTAATCGCGTTAAAGTGAATCCCTTCATGGAACAGGGTATAGCTTAGGAACTCCTCAATGGTGCTTAAGGCCAAGCCATTACCTGTTGTGAAAGGGGCTTTCACCTGCTCGTCCAGACGATGCTGCAATTCTTTCTTGATCCGTACTGGCTGTTCAGCCAGCAGCTTCAGCAATTCGTCGAGGGTCGGAAGCTGCTCATCCTGCCAATCAGCAGGCTTTGTTCCTTTTGAAAACCAGCGGTCATAGTTGTCCGGCAATTGCAAAGGCTCACCTGCAAAGAGGAACGCGAACTTCTCTTGGATGACATAAATATGACCAAGATTCCATCTGATGTTGTTATTAAAGCCCTCAGGTATGTAATCCAACGCTTGTTCCGGCAACCCTTGTGCTGCAGTTATCGTAACTTGACGTACAAAAGCAAGATGATTAAGTAAAGTTTGACTCATATAAACCCTCTTTTCTCATTTTAGACTTCGATCCAGAACCGTCTGATCACATTGCCATTTTCCTCAATATAACGTTCATCTTCTTTACCGCCATTGTTAAGAATCGTCTTGGCAGATGCCACATTACTCTCATCACAAACGACGAGAGCCTGATGAACACCAAGCTCCTTCAATTTCTGAAGTGACTGTGAAAGCAGCTTATTCGCATACCCTTTTCTTCTTGCCGAAGGGCGGATTCCGTATCCGATATGTCCACCCCTGTCCATCAGCCACGGCGTCAGCTCATGACGGATATTGACTGCACCAACAATTCCCCGATCTGCTGTAGCAAGCCAATAGGTCGTATCAGGTACCCATCCTTCACGCAGATCAATACCATTGGAGTGATCATCCAGCCACTGAATCATCCCTTCAAAGTCGGGTGGATCCTGCTCCACCACCCACGGAACGATATCTTCTCCGCTTGTTATCCATTCCTGATAAAATCCAGATAAGCTTCTTTCCACTCCATAGCAGGACGAACCAAGTAAACTTCGCTCATGCTATTTGCTCCCCTTCTCCCTGTTCTGCGCCGCTCTATAGGCAGTAATCCGTCCGATTAACTCATACGGAATAGGCTTATTAAACGGGAATTGCACGGAGCCTTTGGCACCTTTGTACGCAGACAGTTCCTCCTGAAAAGCACTAACTCCGTCAGCCGTCGGATAGAACCCGATATGCTTTTTGAAGGCAGCGTAATAGACCAGGTTTCCGTTTAGTTCAAATGCCGGCATCTGATAGCTGATCTTTTCCTTCGCATCTGGCGCAGCCTCTTTGATCACTTGCCTGATTTTTGTAAGAATGACCTGAAGTTCGGCGGGAAAATCGGCAATATATTCATCAATCGTGTTATATGTCTTCTTGTTCGCTTCCATGTTAGACCCCTTTCGTCTTTACACATCGTAATTGACAACATAAGGATGCATGTCCGTACTATAAAAGCCAACGCTGTATTCAATCAACTCTTGATCTGCTCCATAAGCAAAGCGGGACCTTTTTAGCAAAACAGCGCTCTCCGCAGTGATACCGAGTGATACCAACACGACTTCAGGAGCTGGCGATACGGCAAACTCATCCTGATAGCGCACTGGCACTACCCCTTGCTCCTCCAGCCAGTCGTAAAGCGACTGAATGGTGAGATTATCATCTGCACCTTGATGATATAGAGCAGCATTCAGATAATGTGTGTAATGAATATAGGGTTTGCCATTAAGCAGGTACAACCTCTCAACCTTTAACGCTTGTGGACCAAAGAAGCGATACGGCTCTGATCCTTCCTCATTGTCCGTCAGTCCTGCACGTATTAGCTGCTTGCCAATCTGATGGCCTTCTTCTACCAACACCTCGGTGAAACGCTTGAGCTTGGACAACTTGGAGGACGACGTATTGCGGATGACCCTCGTGCCCTTGCCGCTGCTCGTCTCCAAATACCCTTCCTGTACGAGCGCTTTGATCGCATTACGCACCGTTATTTTGCTTACTTGGAACTCCTGCTCGAGCTGCGGCTCCGACGGAATATTCGAATCAACCGGGTACACCCCGTGCAAAATCCGATCCTTAATAATGTCCATCACTTGTATATAAAGAGGCCTGTTATTTCGTATCAGCTTCATTAATGTCTATTCCTACCTTTCTACCGCTCATTCATCCTAATATCGGCTATTATACTGTTAAGATACATCGATTACCATTTGTGGTCAATGAACATTATAATGTTTGGCCAAAATAAAAAAGAGAACCTATAAGTTAATGAAAAAATCTTTCAGTAACTTACTGGTTCTCTTTGTGTAAGCAGTTGATTACAGTGTTGCCGATGCCTTGTTCAGCAAGGATGCCAACAGGTCATAATCAACCGCTTGGCCTGACTTAAATTTAATCGTCTTCCGTTCAGGCGGCCCTTCGAACTGCTCTTCTGGAAAATCCACCTCTGATGTGTTAAAAATAACAAAGCTGACGGCTTCTTTCGCTGTTGAGATGACCGCGGCATACTTGCCATTTTTCAAGAAATGCGGTTTCTTATACTGCATTCTCTCCTCGACACCTGGCACCGTCTGGTGAACCATGTCCCGAAGCTTGTTACATATATCAACTTGCCAAGGCTGAACTAATACGGTGATAAAAGACGTAACCTCTTCCAGTTTCATACGATCCTCTCCCTTAGCTCACTTTCTACTATTCACTATACCATTTTGACCAAATAATAGAAAACATACTTATTGAGTAAATATGTATTTAATTGCATAATTATATGATCTATTAATCTAATGGGGGAATCATTCTATGTCTTTTCGTTGTGAATCATCTTCATTAGCCGACTATCTGGCCGAATCTGAATGGATCGATTATCGTCATCCCTCTATTCTGGCTATAGCGGAGGAGTTACATAATCAGTCAGTGGATGAAACAGCATTTATCCAATCTGCCTTCGAATTTGTCCGTGATCGGATCTCCCATTCTTGGGACATTCAAAGCACTCGTATTACCTGCAAAGCCACCGATGTTCTTGCCTATAAAGAAGGCATTTGCTATGCCAAATCAAATCTATTATGCGCGATCTTGCGGAGTCAGGGCATTCCAGCAGGTTATTGCTATCAACGCCTCACCCTTGGGGATACACCAGAAACCGGCTACGTCATCCACGCATTAAATGCCGTCTATTTACAATCTGCCGACAGGTGGATCCGACTAGATGCTCGCGGTAATAAACCTGGAATTAATGCTCAATTTTCTCTAGAGGAGGAACGGCTCGCATTTCCTATCCGAGAGCATTATGAGGAACTGGATTACCCAATCATCTATGTGATGCCTCATACGAAGACCATTGATGCCCTTCAACAGCATAGCGATTGCAGAACGATGTACCTGCATGGTTTGCCTGCTGAGTTATAAGTCAGTGTAAACAAATAAATCCCTGGTCAATTCGACCAGGGATTTATTTCGAAGCTATTCTCAGGCAACCGGCAGAGCTTTCGCTGCTTCAATCGCCTGCTCCAAATCTTGCACAATATCCTTAATTGACTCCGTTCCGACGGAGAGACGAATCAGTCCCGGCGTTACACCTGCTGCAAGCTGCTCGTCTTCTTTCAACTGGGCATGAGTCGTGCTGGATGGATGAATAATGAGAGATTTTGAGTCGCCGACATTCGCTAAATGAGAGAACAGCTTCACGTTGTGAATCATTCGTTTGCCCGCTTCAGCTCCGCCTTTAATCCCAAAGGTAAGAATCGCACCTTGGCCGTTCGGCAAATATTTTTGCGCGAGTTCATAGGATGGGTGACTTGGCAGACCCGGATAGCGTACCCACTCGACATCCTCGTGGTTCTCCAGATAACGCGCCACTTCAAGCGCATTGGAGCTATGGCGCTCTAATCGCAGATGCAGTGTCTCCAGCCCTTGAAGCAGCAGGAATGAGCTAAGTGGTGACAGAGCAGGACCCAAATCCCGGAGCAGCTGCACACGCGCCTTAATAATATAAGCGATTGGTCCAACCGCCTGCGTATACACAACACCATGGTAGCTAGGGTCAGGCTCGGTCAGACCCGGGAATTTGCCGCTGGATTCCCAGTCAAAGTTGCCGCCGTCTACAATAACGCCGCCAATCGTGGTGCCATGTCCACCAATAAACTTAGTCGCCGAATGCACAACGATATCCGCGCCATGCTTGATTGGCTGCAGCAGATAAGGACTCGGAAACGTGTTATCCACGATAAGCGGAATACCATTCTCATGGGCGATAGCCGCTACTGCTTCAATATCAAGCACATCGCCTTTTGGATTACCTATCGTCTCGCCGTAGATCGCTTTTGTGCGATCCGTAATTGCATGACGGAAGTTTTCCGGGTTGCTGGCATCTACGAAAACAACCTTAATACCAAGCTTAGCGAAGGTGTGAGCGAATAAATTATAAGTTCCGCCGTAGAGTGAAGCCGAGGATACGATCTCGTCGCCCGCACCAACGATGTTCAAGATTGATGTTGTAATTGCTGCTTGTCCGGAAGCGACCCCTAGTGCACCAACGCCGCCTTCAAGAGCAGCAATACGCTGCTCGAATACATCCGTTGTAGGGTTCATGACCCGTGTATAAATATTACCGAATTCCTTCAGTGCGAAAAGGTTTGCCGCATGTTCCGTATCCCGGAAGCCATACGAAGTCGTCTGGTAAATCGGTACTGCCCTGGATAAAGTTGTTGGGTCGATCTGCTGTCCCGCATGCACCGCCAAAGTTTCCAAGCCGTAGTTATTTGTTTCGCTCATTGTTCATTCCTCTTTCCCTTATCCATTTATATAAGCTCAAACGTATTGCTGCTCTTCACGGCGGTCCGTCGCAAGCGGCGGCTCAGCCGATAACCGGGAGATCTCGGTTCTTTGCTCCGGCGTTAACGTAATATCCGCAGCGCCTAGGGAGAACTCCAACTGCTCGACATTACGTGCTCCAATGATTGGTGCTGTAATAGCAGGATGGCTGCCGGCCCATGCAACGGCAAGTGATGCGGGATGGTATCCATGCTCTGCAGCATAAGCCGTAAACCGGTCAGCCGTCTCATAGTAGCTGTCTTCCCCATACCGCGTAGTATAGTTTTTCACCTCAACCAACCGGCCGGCGTCCGGTTTATGGGACACGCCATACTTGCCGGTAAGCAGCCCGCCCCCAAGCGGGCTGTACGAGATGACGCCAAGCTGCTCCGACTGTGCAAGAGGCAGAAGCTCAACCTCAGCCTGCCGTTTGACCAGATTGTACATCGGCTGGATCAACTCGAAGCGAGCGAGGCTCTGGTGAATGGAGATGCCAAGCGCCTTCGCAATTTGCCAGGCCGCCCAGTTGCTGACTGCAGGATATCCAATCTTGCCTTGCTTCTGCAGATCATCCAGCGCACGAATCGATTGCTCAATATCGGTTAACGGATCAAAACGATGAATGAAATAAAAATCAATCCAATCCGTTCGCAGCCGCTTGAGGCTTGCTTCGACCTGGAGGGTCAAATGTCGGCGTGATGCCCCACGGTCATTTAAACCAGGACCAGCCTGAAACCCTGCCTTCGAGGTAAGAACCAGCTCATCCCGATGCCCGGTAATAAATTCACCCAGCCATTCCTCCGCTACTCCGCCGCTGTACACATTAGCAGTATCAAAGAAATTAATACCGGCTTCCCGGCTGCGTTTGTATAGCTCCAGCGAGGTTTCCCGATCAGCATTCCCGCCGAATGACATGGTGCCAAAACATAAACTCGATACTTGAACTCCTGTCCTGCCAATCGTTCTGTATTCCATAGTTCCTCCTGTGATTATCGAATGGTTTAGATCTTCTGCTCATGATAGACGCCGTTCAGCACCCAGTTCCCGACGTGACGCAGCTTCAATCTTGCCGGGTCATGAAGAGTATGAATACGTGCATTTCTCCAGTGGCGGTCATAATTGTATTTGATATCCATAGAAGCCGTTCCAGCGACCTCGAACAAAGCATTCGTTACCTCAATAACCGTCTCCGTCATACTGTATTTCGCAGCTTCTACAAGCAGGCCTGCCTGCCCTACATGGTCTTGGCTTGGTAAGACCTCTGCTTTATCCATCGCCGCCGCGGCCTTCTCCAGTAAGGCTTCTGAAGCATATAACCGAATGCCGAGCTCACCAAACCGGCGAATCATATCTGGTTCATCCGAAGCATGCTCTACACCACTGCCATAGGCAGGACGAGTCTTTTCCCTTACGAATGCTGCAGCATCTTCGAGTGCGGCCTGTGCAATCCCGGTATCAATGGCAGCATGCATAATCTGGCCATAAGCCAGATATGTATTTGGCAAATCGAATATGTGATAGTTCGGCAAGACATATTGCTCAGGAACTTCCACATCCCGCAAAATAACACTGCCGCTCCCCGTTATCCGCTGACCAATCCCGGACCAGTCATCAATAACCGTCACCCCTTGAGCATGCCTTGGAACGTATACGATAACCCGTTTGTCTTCCTCATTCAGCGCAGCCACCGGAATCCAGTTGGCATACAAAGAGCCGGTCGAATAATATTTGCTACCCGATAACCGGTAGCCTGCCTCTCCCTTGCTTCTTGTTAACCGGGTCGACATATGCTTAAAGTCTTTTTTTACGCCACGCTCTGCTATTGCATTGCCTAGCAAAGCCCCTCGAAGCACCTCACCGAAAAACAGTCTTTTCTGTTCTTCTGTTCCAACCAGCTCAACGGCCTTCAAGAAATAATAATGATTCTGCGGAATTTGTCCAATCGAGCCGTCTGCTTTGGAGATCATTCGAATGATGTCCGTTAAAGCAGCAGTCGAAATACCTGCTCCGCCGTAAGCCTGGGGTACAGTGGCCCCCAACAGACCACTTTCGGATAATTCCAGCAGTTCCGGAAACGGTAATCGCCGTTCACGGTCACGTTCCGATGCTCCATCTTTGATCGAATCAGCGAATTGCGCAGCTGCTTCAAGTACTTCCTCTTCTGTCTTCAGCACCCTGACAGACCGCCGATCGGTGAAATACTCCTGCGGCACATCCGTTATCGCATAAGGAGATAACTCCTTTGGGTTAAGACTTGAAATGACTCCTGCAGCCTCGGTCAACAAATCCTTTGTAAGATAAGTCCCCAGCTCTAACGACTTCTCCAAAAAATGATTGTCGAGCAGCCAGCTCTGAATCTCTTGCAGCTCTGTGGTAAGATCAGAGGTCAATTCCATATGAAGCTGGGCATGCAAATGATCCGAGAATACCGTTGTTATCTCCTTCTCGGGAACTCCCGTTAGATGACCTATTAGACGGTAAGTTTCCTCCGCATGCTGCTCTGCCCACTCCATCGCAGCAACAATATGGCCAAGAAGCCGCTTCGCTTCCTCAGGCTGCTCCTCGACGAACCGCATCGGTGCGGTTAGAAGAATCGGAACAGCATATCGTTTAGAATAAATAGAACGTGCACCGACAAACGAGCGCAGCCTTTGATCCAGTACACCTTCCGCATAAACAATGTCTGCTTCCCCCAACAGCAGGGCTTCCGTCAGCCGCTCGGCAACCGCTTGTTCCTCCGGAATAGCTGCCGAATGAACGATGAGCGGAGCGACCTTTATTTTGTAAGATTCATAGCTGTTCGTACTGCCCAAAAAATCGTGAACCGCTTTGCTTGCTGCAGCGTGCCAAGGATCCAAGGAGTTGTCAGCTAGCTTTGGAATGCCTAGTTCAACCCCGTTCAAGTCCTGGATGCCACGCAAATGGGAATCCGACCGGACAAGCAGCGAGCCGCGGCGAAAAAGCCGAGTTATGCCGAGAATTACACGGTTCTCCTTCTCACTCGCTAACAGTGATAACCCTTCCAATGGTTCATCCCAGCGTACAGCATACGTTTGCATCTCATCGAAGCTGATCCGGATCTCATTGGGCTGCATCGTCAATGCTATTCCTCGCCGCTTGAAATCCACGATCAGCTCGCCCAATTGATAAGCAAGCCCAAGCGCATGAGGCAACGGTGTCGCTGTTCTCGTCAAAAGATGTACCGTAGTGGCCATCTCCATCCTCCTCCTCTCTCTACACCCTGCTTTGTGCTAAGCTACGAAGCCTTGCCCCGGGATGACCCTCCTGCAGATGGCGTTTGCCTTGCCCGAAGAGCTTCTCCCGATAGGTGCCTGGTGCATATTCTGTCTTATAAATCCCGCGCATCTGCAGTTCAGGAACGACTAGGTCAACGAAATCTACCAGGCTGCCCGGCGTAATCATATGCGTAAGATTAAACCCGTCCACCCCGGTCGCTTCAAAATAACTTTGAATCCCGTCTGCTACTTCCTGAGGATTACCAACAATGGCAAATCTCCGTTTCATCGTATCGAAACCCTCCAACACTTCACGGACGGTAAGCTTCTTCGGACTATCTTTGGTCAGCGAAGCCGCCCGTGACTGTCCATGCTCGGTATGTTTATATTCAAATACCGCGTCGAGATCGGTATACTCCGCCAGATCATAGCCACTGGAGCCGCCATATTGCGCTTTCGCCGCTTCGCCGCTCCATAACCGCTTGTATTCTTCGAATTTGGCTTCAGCTTCTTCTGTAGTCTCTGCCACAATGACATTCAAGAATGTAAATGCCTTAATATGATCCGAATTACGGCCATATGACTCTGCAAGTCTCTTGATCTCTTGAATGGATTGCTTCGTCTGCTCTGGCGTCGGCCCTCCAACGAACAGGCACTCCGCGTGCTTCGCCGCAAATTCCTTGCCCTTTGGTGATGTACCCGCCTGATAAATAACAGGAGTCCGCTGCGGAGAAGGTTCGCTAAGATGCGGCCCAGGAACACGGAAGAAGCGGCCTTCATGATGAATCTCATGCACCTTCGATGGATCAGCGAACACCTTATTCTCCCGATCATTGATGACGGCATCCTCTTCCCAGCTTGCTTCCCACAGCTTATACGAGACATCAAGGAACTCATCTGCCAGCTCATAACGATCATCATGCTTGATCATTTCATCAAGCCCGAAATTTCGTGCAGCGCTTGGAAGATAAGAAGTGACCACATTCCAGGCAAAACGTCCTTTCGTCAAATGATCCAGCGTGCTCATCCGGCGGGCATGCGCATAAGGATGTTCATACGTTGTGCTGACCGTCAGGGCAAATGACAAGTTCTTCGTCACCTGCGCCATCGCCGGGATCGCAAAAGCCGGATCATTGAGTGGTACTTGCACAGCATCCCGAATGGAGGCATCTTTGCTTTTCTGATAGACATCGTATACCCCTATTACATCCGCGAAAAATACCGCATCAAGCTTCCCTCTCTCGAGCAGCAGCGCAAGCTCTGTCCAATAATCCAAATCCTTGTAACGCCGTGTTCTCTCGTTGCCTGGATGCTTCCAAAGCCCATGCGAATTATGCATCGCACTCGACATTTCGAAGACATTAAACAAAATTTGTTTCGCCAAGATGCCTCACCTTCCCTTTCCTCAAACCTATGCCAGAACAAGCTTACTATTCCGATAAATTAAAACGGATATAGAATTTGAGGCTACTCTACCACTGGATAAAGATGGATGTCAAGTGCAACATTAGCTAGCATATTTTTGAATTTTCAGGGATTGACAGCACCCTCTCTAACGCTTTATAGTAAATCCCAAGTTGGAGACACGGATATAAAAAATTCCGCCTCCAATAAGCAACAAATGGTTAAATAGTGTTGTTTTCGATACAGCTGACTGATCATTTCAGAACTGTGCGAACCATATCTCTGCCTGAGATAGAGGAGCCCAGTCTGATTAAGTGGCCTCTTCTTGCAAATAGGAGAGGCCATTTTTTATTTATTTTTCTAAGTATACATATGCGGTTACTAAACTTTATTCAAAGTAATGCGCAATAAAGGAGAGAATTTCACTTGATCAAATTTGAATCGGTGTCTAAAACCTTCCTGTCTCAAAAAAAGGTGGTTAACGCAGTCGATAACGTCTCTCTCTCCATTGCTAAAGGAGAAATCTACGGGGTCATCGGCTTCAGCGGCGCAGGTAAAAGTACTCTGCTTCGCCTGGTCAATCTATTAGAGAAGCCAACCAACGGCAGAGTAGTCGTAAATGAGCAGGACGTAACCTTGATCTCGTCCCGGGAGCTTAGGAAGCTGCGCAGACAGATCGGCATGATCTTTCAAACCTTTAATCTATTCAACTCCCGTACCGTATACGGCAATATTGCTTATCCGCTTAAGCTTGCGAGAATACCAAAGGAACAGGTCAAGGCTCGTGTAGCCGAGCTGCTCCGATTCGTCGGGCTCGAGGATAAAGCTGACCAATATCCCGAACAGCTGTCCGGCGGCCAAAAGCAGCGCGTAGGTATTGCAAGGGCGCTTGCTACATCACCCGATATTCTTATTTGCGATGAGGCTACATCAGCACTTGATCCCGAGACAACAGGCGAAATTCTGAGGTTGCTCAAGCGTGTTAATGAGGAATACAACATTACGATCCTTCTTATTACACATGAGATGCATGTGATCCGTACAATCTGCGATCGGGTAGCGGTAATGGAAAACGGGCGTGTCATCGAAGAAGGACAGGTCTTTGATATTTTCGCGAATCCACAAAAACAAACAACCCGGAACTTCATCAGCTCTGTACAAAACGACAAGCTTTCTCCGAAGCTGCTGAACATTCTGAAGCAGAGCCATAAAGGCCGGCTTTACCGAATTGTATTCAAAGGCGGTACGACAAGCGAACCGATCCTGTCACAGACCGCCAGGAAATACAATATCGACTTTAACATTATTTACGGCAGCATTAATGAATTACAGGGGCAGCTGTTCGGCAGCCTGATCGTGGAGTTCCCGAATCAGACACCGGAGCTCGATCCTATGATTCATGAGCTTGGTCAAAATGTTGAAGTGAGGGAGGTTGTCGACCATGAAAGTTGATTGGAATACGTTCTGGCCGCGCATATTTGAGGCAACAGGCCAGACGATTACGATGGTTATTTTCACCTTACTATTCGGGGCTATCCTGGGGTTAATAATCGGACTCTTACTCTTTGTCACACGCAAGGGTAACATTCTGGAGAATACCTTTGTCTTCTCCTTTCTTAATATTGCCATCAACATTATCCGCCCTGTTCCATTCATCATCTTCCTCGTCACAATTAGTCCATTCACCCGTGCCGTTATTGGAACAACCATCGGTACCTGGGCTGCGATCTTTCCGATGACAATCGTTGCAGCCTTTGTTATTGCAAGAGTTGTCGAGAATAATCTCGTCGCTGTTGATCCTGGCATTATCGAGGCTGCGAAAGCCATGGGAGCCAGTCCCGTTCAGATCATAGTTGGTGTACTCATCCTCGAAGCGCTTGGCCCTCTTATCCTCGGGTTGACGTTTATGACTGTCGCGCTTATTGATTTCTCTGCCATGGCCGGCACTGTTGGTGGAGGAGGGCTTGGTGATCTAGCGATGACTTATGGCTATCAGCGATTCGACGGGTCCGTCATGTTCGTCACGATCGTTGTCCTTATTATCCTGGTGCAGATCGCCCAATTTCTCGGCAACACGATATCACGTAAATTTTTACGCCGATAAACGGGATCTCCATATACAAAAAATAAAAGGAGTGTGTTAAAAATGAAAAAGCAGGTTCTCTTCCTAAGTCTCATGCTGATTTTAATTGTAGGGGTGCTGTCCGCTTGCGGAAGCAACAAAGATTCAAACAATACGACTGCTTCAGCTAACTCGGATAAGTCGACAGCAGCTAATGCTTCCCCATCTGCTGCCAATACGGTGGTTGAGCAAACACCAGAGCCAGTGAAACCATCAGAGCCGATTAAAGTGAAGATTGGTGTCTCCGGCACAGACGGTGAAACTTGGCCGCTGCTGAAGAAAAAGGCTAAAGAACAGCTGAATGTTGAAATCGAGCTTATTGAATTCTCGGACTATACTTTGCCCAACCTCGCACTCGCGAATAAAGAAGTTGATGTGAACTCGTTCCAGCATCTGGCCTTCCTCAGCCAGTTCAATATTGAGCATAATCTGAATATCGTACCTATTGGATCAACTGTTGTCTCACCACTTGGCCTTTATTCCAAAAAGTATAAGAATGTTTCCGAAATTCCGGATGGCGCGCAAATAGCAATACCAAACGATCCGGCTAACCAGGGACGCGGCCTTCTTGTTCTCCAAGCAGCAGGCTTGTTGAAGCTGAAGGATAATGTTGGTCTGTACGGCACGACAGATGATATTGTAGATAATCCGCATAAGCTCAAAATCGTTACGGTTGTGGCTCAGCAAACACCTCGCGTATTGCCAGACGTTGCAGCTTCCATCATTAACGGTGGGATTGCTGGCCAGGCAGGACTGAAGCTGTCGGATGCGATTTTCCATGATGATCCGTTGTCTGAGACGACTCGCCCGTACTTGAACGTATTCGCAACCCGCCTTGAAGATAAAGACAATGAAACCTACCGTGCGATCGCCAAGCTGTACCAAGATCCTGAAATTATTGAAAGTGTGAAAAAGGACTCCAACGGTGGCAGTGTTGTCATCGACGTCCCAGCCGAAACGTTACAAGGTGAATTAGACAAACTTCAATCCGAAATTAAAGTTGCCCAGAAGTAACTGGAAATTTCAATACAAGACCGATGAGACTTCAGTTAAACAAAAGAGAGGCTGCCCATTCATTCAGGGGCAGCCTCTCTTTCTGTTAATCAAACTTATACGTCCAGAACCGTTCCGTTCCGAACCGTTCTCGAAGCTCTTTGTCCGTATGATCCTTGTCTCCAAGAATCTCGCCTGCTTGGAACTGGGAGCGATGCGCTTTGATGGAATCCATCTTATGCTTCAAATAGTCCCGGATATCAAATGAAATATCCGGCTTGCCAATCGCCTGTTCATGGTTCCGGGAGAACGCCATGCAATACACAGGCGGACGCTCTGCCTCAGGCAGTCTGCCCACCGTCCGAACAACAGCTTCCCCGGTCGCATCATGGTCAGGATGGACACTGTAGCCCGGATAAAAAGTGACAACAAGGGTCGGGCGTACTTCTTCTATAAGAGCATTTATATGTTCATCGAGCAGCACTTTATCCTCGAACTCAATCGTTTTATCATGGAAGCCAAGCGTTCTCAAATCCTGTATGCCGATGGCTGCGCAGGATTCTTCAAGCTCCTTCCGGCGAATCTGGGGCAGTGTCACCCGGCTTGCGAACGGCGGAGTTCCCATGTTCCGGGCCATCTCCCCAAGCGTCAAGCACGCGTAAGTGACATAAGCACCTTGGTCTATTAATTGTGCAAGCGTCCCCGACAATCCAAAAGCTTCATCATCAGGATGCGGCAGGACGACTAGAATACGTTGTTCCATATTTATCTCTCCTTAAAGCTTTTTTACAGCACATTGCAGTATATAAGCCAGGAATTTTGTATAAAAGCTACTTCGGAAGCATTAGTTGCGTCTAGAATGGTTCGCGGCTGAGCTGAAGTGATACAACCAGCTTGCCCTGCTGATCATGGCCGGCGAGAATAAGTCGTTCCGGCTCGCTTTCTACATAATGGGTAAGTCCTTCCGAGTATACCCATCCGTGATTCATTTTGAGTCCTACACGGAATGGACCATTGCCAGAGATCGAACCATGTGAATATTGAATAACCGCATTGGTTATAAAAGTAGCTGCCGGATGCTTAGAGGCGTCCATATGAGCCGCGTAAGCTCCTGTCGTCATCTCAAGATGAATATACACATCCTGATCTTTCAAGCTATCCAGACGTCTTTGTATTTCCGCTGGTTGAATCGGTTGTATCATCTTGGATCCTCCTTAAACTTACAGATCATTTCGAGTAATTGAGAAGATTGTATAGTAAAACGATCGGAATTACAACAATTAGATTAGCTAATCGTTACCGGCTTCTCATAAAGATTAAATTCACCGATCGGATTTACTGCCGTTCCTTTAAACGCATAGCCGCAGCTATTCTTATAGAAGTCGTTCAGCTTCGGATTATTGGCAATACAATCGAGTCGGATACGGTCTTTCCCCGGGAAATGAATGCCTGAGCTCGCCCAGCGAACGATCTCTTCACCGAGATTTTTGCCCGCTGCCGCTCGGTTAATATTCAGCCTGTGCAGATAGACGGAGTTCTCATGCCCTTCTTCTCCCCATAGTTCCTTATCCCATGGGCTTGCCTGCTGCATCAGCATAACCATACCCATTAAGGTATCATTCTGGACAAAAATATACACCTCACCGCGCTTAATCGCTTCTGGCGTCCGATGGGAGTCTTCTCCTTGCAGAAGACCACTCCATTGCGTAGAGCCTTTGCTTTTCAGCCATTCCGCTGTATTAACAAGAAGCTGCAGGACAGCCGCTGTATCTTCTTCCCTTGCCTGAAAGACTTCTATATCTGACTGAATAGTCCCAATATGATCTGTTCGTGTAAACATGATGAGTGATCTCCTCCTAATCATAAAGTTACTATAAGTATACAATGTTAGAGCAAGATAAACGAATTTACATCATTAAGCTTTTACAGGGATTATATCACTAATGATTCATCGGCAGCGGCCTCAACAAGCTCATGCTCCAAATGGGACGGAAACAATGCATAAAACCAAACTCAACCACAGGTTGAGTCACCTGAAAAATCAATTAGGAAGTTATTGTTTGCGCCAAACAACTTCAATAGAATGAGTAATAACAAAGGAGTGTGAGCGGCCTATGAAAGAGAAATTAGCGCGGAACATTAGCATTTATCGGAAAGAACGGGGTCTTACGCAAGAGGAACTCGCAACAAGGCTAGGTATTTCTTTTCAAGCTGTATCCAAATGGGAGAACGCACAGACGATGCCCGACCTTTCGCTGCTGCCTGAATTATGTCGTACCCTTCAAGTAAACATCGACAAGCTGCTTGGGTATGTGTCGCAGGATCAGCCCATTACGATTTATGAAGAGGAGTACAAAACTGAGAGTTATTACTGGGGAACGGAGCCAAACAGCGGTGTCTATCGGGTGCTGCAGCATATGCCGCCAACAAGACGACTTAAGCTGCTAGATATCGGCTGTGGTGAAGGCAGAGACGCTGTTTTTTTTGCAAGGAATGGGTACGAGGTTACAGGGATTGATGTGTCGGACGCCGGGATTGAGAAGACGAAACGACTTGCTGACGGGGCCGGCGTCCATGTGGATGTTATCAAAGCGGATGTGCTGGATTTTCGGTTGAATATACCTTACGACATTGTGTATTCTAGCGGTGTGCTTCACTATATAAAGCCGGAGTTCCGCCAGGAGGTTTTCGCGAACTATAAACAGTTTACGAATCCAGGCGGAATCCATGTTCTGAACGTTTTCGTGAATAAGCCATTTATCGCGCCACCACCGGAAAAGGAACCTCATGCCTACAAGTGGCATTCGGGCGAGCTTCTCACCCATTACCATGACTGGTTAATCAAGGACAGCTCCGAGATCGTGTTTGACTGCAACTCCAGCGGCATTCCTCATCAGCATGCAATGAGCACGATTATGGCTCAGAAGGTATAAAGATTATTATTAGACTAGAACCAGTCGGGATGTTCACCTCTTGTAATTGTTATATCCGTAGGGAATATGATTCTATTAAACTTCCCTGTGTCCGCATCAATGGTAATGAGAGTATCGTCAATGTAGATATCCCATACTGTATTCCCAGTTGCTCTATTCCATAACGTATCATTGTCTAGAATTATATATGTAGGAATACTATCCGTTCTGTAATTTAAGTCCAAGTGATGATTAACAGAATCGAGATACAATCTCGCTTTTGCTAGAGCCTCTTGTTTCGTAAGCAGCGGTTTTTGCATTTCGTAAACACCATAAATAGCTGTAATAATAAACAAAGAGAGGAAACAAGAAGCTATTAATTTTTTCACCATTTTAAAAGTTACCTCGCTCATGTCTTCCGTTAATTCCAAATATGGCTTAGAAGATGGCTTTCTTAAAGTAATAGTGGTTACTCCCGAGTGGGGCATCTTTAAATACTGCTACTTCTATATAAGCATTCTTTTGATAAAATTCAGGAGCTTGGAAACTGAAGGTATTCAGCTTAATAAACGTACAACCTTTTTCTTTTGCAATGCGCTCAATTTGATGTAACAAGTGTGACCCATATCCTAGCCCTCTTTGAGATTCCTCAACCCATAGAATTTCTACTTCAATCCAATTCCAACAGAGAGTCGACAATAATCCACCAATCACCTTGCCACTATCATCTTTGATTGTAAGATTTATTTCTTCAAAACGTGAACTTAGATTTTCAGGCACATGTTCCGCATTAAACTCAATTAATCTCTTTCTTATATAGGCACTTTCTTCTTCATTCCCTAATAAAACCACTGGTTCGTTGGCCATGTTGGTCCTCACTTTCTACTGCCAAAAGGCAGCCGTTCATTCTGATCAGTTGCCTCTACGGACTACTTATTTATAAAACCGCCCTCTGAAACTATTCGCTGTCCCGTAACCCATCCTGCTTCATCACTCACTAAGAAGGTAATTAATCTTGCAGCATCCTCGGGCTGTCCACTTCTCCCCATTGGGAACATTGGCAGTAAATAGGACTTAACATTTTCATCCATCCAGCCACTGTCCGTTGGACCAGGATCAACTGTGTAAAAAGAATATCAGCCGTTCACGACTGGCACCAGTAACGATGGCCACACGTCCCTTAAGTTTAAGTCCCATTAAGACACTCGACCTTCTTTTTGTCTATTCAATTTATTTCCATTATCCTGCGAGTCAGCTCAACAGGCAACCCCATCAATCTTCTAGTTAACATTAGATAAACGAATTTGCGCCGCTCGTACATGGCATGGCAGTTGTTCATAGGAGCCAAGCTCCTTGATAATTGGATAAATGTGCTGTAGCGCCTCCTGATTTAGCTGCCCGATGGTCGAATATTTCACCATTTCCTTCGAAGTTACGCCAGAGAAGGCCTTCGCGAAATGATTAGTTGGCAGCACAGCCGTAATACCTATCCCATAATTAGCTGCCGAGAATGGAGTATATTCACCTATTAAAATTTYACCGGCATGTTTGATCTGCTTCAGAAGCTGCTCTTCTTGCTGGCAAACAATCATTAAATGCTCAGGAGCAAACCAGTTAATAAAAGATGCCGCCTGATTCAAAGTAGGCGCGACAATAATAGCACCTTTGCCACTTGGCCCAAAAATCTGCTGTAAATTTGCTCTCCGGCTTTCTTCTACTTCAGTGATACAAGCATAAAGTTTTCCCTGCACTTGTTCAGCCAAACGTGGCGAGGTTGTAATGAAAAGCGCGGAGGAGTCGGGACCATGCTCCCCTTCGTTTATTAGATCGAGGGCTACTCTAAGTGGATCAGCCGACTCATCTGCAAAGATCGCACACTCTGTTGGTCCGATGCCTAACACGCTCTTTTTCCCAAAAGTCATCGCTACACTCATTGCCGCTGCAATACCGCCTGGACCCGGCCCAAAAATCCCATCTACTTCTGGAATAGTTGTCGTTCCCTGTGCAAAGCCTGCAATAATTGCCACCCCATTGCCGACGAAAAATTGATTCGCACCTGCCAGCTTGGCCGCAGCAACGGTTCCCGGGTCGCCAAGTCCATCCTTGTGCGGCGGCATCCCAACAAAAATACGAGGCACACCTGCAGCCTTAGCTGCTGTTACCAGCATGATCGCGGTTGAGAGAAGTGGTCCTTTTCTCGCAGGAATCCAAATTCCAACGGAATCTAGGGGGCGGACGGTTTCACCAATTCGGGTTCCGGGTCTGATGTTACGCTCCCAAGATTGAGGAAGCATAGCGAGGTTCACTTCCATAACATGATGAATAGCTTGATCAATAGCAGATTTTAATGAAGGTGTAAGAGAAGAGATACAACCATTAACATAATCCTCGTCCAGAACTAACGTATTCAATTCAACGTCGTCAAATTTTATAGTGTAACTTCTAATCGCCTTATCCCCTTGTTTCGCCACATCATCGAAAATCGCTAAAACTCCATTAAGCACATCTCTATTGAACAAGGATTTGTGGGTTTGAAACCTGGCTTGGAGCAGCTCCATCTTTTCTGGAATGTCGTAGATCAAGGTTTGGGTTCTCATTGTATGCCTCCCCCTTTGATTTGCTCAATTGCTTCCTCCGCCGTTACAACCGCTTCCTTGCCGATTTTCACTTCATCTTTTCCGCAAAACTTGTTTTCTTTTCCAAAAAAATGATTGGTACCTTTTACATTTTGCATAGCCAGCACTCCTCTTCAAATGGATAAAACAAAAAAACGCGCAGGACCTCTTGGTCCTGCGCACTTCCTATGCCGCAGGGAGGCCAACGCGAAATGCGTTAGCCCTCCCTAGATTTTTATCCTAGGGGTGCTAACGCTGTTTGTGATGATGAAGTTGTTGATTAAGTATGCTTCTGTTCATATACAAAACCCCTTCATTCAACCCAAATAATTACAAACGATTATAACAAGAGCTTCATTGAGATGCAACTTATTCCTTTGTTCATTCACGTTGGAATACATACAGTAAAATTAGAATAAAGGAGCGAACGAAGTATCTACGTTGCACTTTATACAGTGGAATTCTCTTCAAGGCTATGCCAATGGTCTCGAAGGGGACTTTTTATTGTATAAAATCCAATGTAATCTCTTTCGATCACTCTTGTTCCTACTTTTACTGTATAAAATCCATTGTACGGATGATTGGGTGAGATGTACAACCTACTGGCTGGCTAATTCCGTGGACCAAACTTCGAAAAATCAATATCCTCCCACCCAAGCTTGTAAGCTGGCGACTCCGGTACTAATTGATAATTACTATTCGCCTCATCCACGAACCCAATAGGTGCAATCATCGTCTGTGCATCAAACTTCCCATTCAACAGCTCCCGCCATGACTCCCAGGCATACAACCTGCCCCAGACTTTGCTCACCCCGATGGATGGTGCAGGTAGTTCACCCGATACGATTGGTGCTTCGCCGCCGTGCCAGTACAAATTGCGGTCCGCAAACGCCAGCCGTTCCTCGCTCCAATTCACATGGCAGTACATATGGCCAGAGTTCGATATGATGTTTGACTCAATTACAATATCCCGATTACTCTCACCAACCATCTCTTGCGTGCCAATGGCACATTCCGATTCATTATCTGTGATCAAGTTGTTGATAATTCGGTTTCCGATCCCTTTCGAGAAAATGGCCATCCACAGCTTACCTTCCCCCGTCTGATATAAATGATCAAGTACATTGTGAGTAACCTCTACATCATTGGAGGCATCATCAAGGTAAATGCCAAAGCCAAAGGAGAAATGAATGCCGCTATGATGCAAATGATTCCCGTGAATGACATTACCGCGACCGATGCCCCAGGATTCAATAATGCCACCATCCTGACTGTCTGTCATAACGTTGGACAAATCATTATACCGAATACGGTTATTGCGAGTGAAAAGGAAGGAAGCATGATTCTCCCACGTAACCGCTGTCCCCCACAGCTTGGCGGGCATCACCTGATAACGCAGTCCTTTCATCGAGATGCCGTACCGAGGCATATTCAAGATCTGATTATAGGCGATATCGCAATCTCCACATTGGTATAGGACGATCCCGCTTCCATGGCCAACGAGCTCTCCCCCGCAGGTAATCACATTATCCGTAATGAGATGACCTTTATTTTGATTGGGTGCTATACAGTCCTGAAAATCACTTTCACCAGGAGCGTATCCCGAAGCATAAATACCAGTATGGCCTACCCGCTCAATTCGATTGCGAACTAGCCTGACCTCTTCCGCACAGCGGTCCAAGTATATGCCGCAAGTACCCGACTCCCGAATGACACAATGCGAAATCTCAATACCGCGAACATTACGCATATACACCATACCGTTTCGATTCTCATCGGGCTCGGCGTTATCCATACCTGGTTCATCCCTCATCATTCGGAAATCTTCGTAGAAATCACTGCATTTAAGCGTTAATCCTGTGATGGTCAGCCCCGATACTCTTTGCTCTTCACTATCCCCTTGAATATCCAACAGCCTGGTCATTAAAGGCGCCACCACACGTTGGTCAAGTGGAGTCCCGCTTCCTGGACGATAGTAGAGTACACCAGCCTTTTCATCCAAATGAAACTGACCAGGCTCCCGCAGGAATGTAAGCGATCCTTGTAAACAATAACGTGAGCCTTCTCCAATCCCCCAGCAGCTTGGTCTCTTAAACAAAATTTTGTGTTCAACGTCATCAATCGCAGCAACTGGAATCGTCTCTGCAAACCAATTCGCTTCCCCGCCGCCCGGCCAAATATAAGCTTGAATCCCCTCTGCGGCTAACCCTTTCGGAAACTCACCCTCTCGATAACCAATACCGGCCCGTCCATCTTCATCAATAGAAAGCGAATGGTAATAGCCGGATGCCGGCATTCTGGCCTTCGCAACACGCTCCCCATCTGCATATAGGGTGTGAAACCTTACACCATTCGGAACTTGTGCCGTCCATATGCCATCCCCGTGAGGCTCCCACTCCGTTAAGAACATCCCGCCGACCAGTTCAGGTGTTTCACCTTCTGCATTGCGGTAGATAACAGGACAGCTCTCAGCATCCGAATCCTCACAGCCGAAGCGAAGGGGTTCATCAAGGGTATAGCTGCCACCTTGGACAATGACGGTTATTCCTCCTGTCACACCGCTTGCGATCATCGTCCTAACGGCCATCTGCGCTTCGCGTATACCTCGGAAAGGCTGCTCCTTACCGCCATTACCGCTCATACCTGCTAACGGACTAACATAGAGTACTTGTATTCCCTGCATTCCTGCACCGCCTTATGATTATCGTTTAGCTCCACACTGCCATATGTTCCGAAAGACTGTAAACTGCACAATATGCTAAAAAGCGTACGATCCCGGTATCTGCTATTTATAAGGTGATTTTAGCTAAAATAACCCTTGCGCAAGCGGTTGATAGCGTTTACAACTATACATATAGACCTCATGCTTGATAAAGGAGTAGGTTGCTCATGAAGGCATACGGCTACTTTACATCCAAGAAGTATTTTAAACGCGTACTATTCTCCATCATGCTGACCATGGCTCTTATCCTCACGGGCTTATCCGCCGTTAACACCTACTTGCTTGAGAGGTCGGTTAAGAATGTCCAAGAGGAAGCGAACTTAAAGGTCCTGACCCAAACGCAATACAACCTTTCTTATATGAATGAAATTATTGTGCATCTATCCTCTTTCGCCTATCGGGATAATACCTTGATCCCTCTCATGTTTAGCAGTAACCTGCCCAAAATGGATTATATTCGCGGCTATCAGCAAATGTACAACATGCTCGAAAGCTCTTCCTTCCTGCACTCGATGTCTATTTATAATGCGACAACAGGAGAGCTTTACGGATCCTCCAGCGACTTTCTCGTAGATGGCGGTTCGACAAAGAACAGCATTCTTCAGTGGCTGCTGCATACCAATGACAGCTTGCCTGCATCCAGACTTATCCCGTTCAGCTTCAATAACTCCAATGGCATTGACGCCTTTGCTTTTATTGTGACAGATACGTACCGGCCATTTACCCCAGATCAATCGGCGATTATTTTGTTTATCAAGCCTGACTGGGTATTCGAGAGTCTTAGCAAGCTGAATGGAACCGGGAATGGGAATACCGGGGACATTCTGATTCAGACCTCCAGCGGCCAATTGTTCGAAAGCGGTGATTCCTCCCAGACTTTCAATCAAGAGGATATAGGGCGATTGATTCGTAATGACAACGCAGGGGAACCAAGCGAATCCGGTTTTGTTATTGGCAAGGCCGGAGGGCAGAAGGTTATGGTGACTTATCTTCGTGGTATTGGTGACTGGACCATTCTTTACATGCAGCCTTACAAGCAATTAATGCAAGCCGTCTCGGATATGCGCACACGGAATTTGATGCTTACCGGCGCTTTTATCCTTATTTCCATCGGGATTTCCATCTGGCTGAGCTATAAGCTTTATGGCCCAATTGAAACGATGATGAAGCGAATCCTGCCGCATATGCGGAACATTCAGGAGCCTTCCCCAAGATCACGCAGCGAGCTCGATGCAATGAGTGATGTTTATGAGCAGCTGTCAGGACAACTGCAGGAGATCAGCTCCGAGCAGATTGTGCGTAAATATTATATCCGTAAATTTTTGACTGACAGCAGGAGCCTTTCGGAGATGGATATGCGTCAGTTAATAATGAAGCATGAGCTGCAGCTTGCACCAAGCGGTCCTCATATGGTGTGTACCCTTCGGCTTGACCGCTACGATGAGTATGACCGAAGAACATCTCCAGAGATGAAGAAGCTGCATAGCTTTGCCATTACGAATATTACAAAAGAAATCATGTCTCAGAAATTCGGCTGTGAGATCATCGACATGCAGCAGGATCATTTTACTTTTATCCTATCCGGAATGCCTCTTGATCCAGCGATCATTAAGCCTTTAATAACCGATGTACAGCAAGTACTGGACCGCTTCTATTCCCTCTCCCTTACTTGCGGCATCAGCGACAGCACGGGGCAGCTTAACCAGCTGTCTTCCAGCTATTATCAGTCCTACCAGCTTAGCCAATACAGTATACTGATGGGTTATCAAGCCACTATAGAAGCACTGAATATACGTACAAATCTGGATAACAAGCAGAAATCTCTGCCGGATGATGTGGAGAAGAAGTTATCGGAAGCCATCAAGAAAGGGAAGCTGACCGATGCTGGAAGCGAGCTTGAGCGGGCATTCGACATTCTAGCAAAGCTGCAGCTTGAGGATATGAGAAGGGCGATATCGGATATGGCGTGGATTATCAAAAATGCAGCGGCCGATATTACGAGTAACCGGATCACCCACCTTTCGATGGATGTCGAGCGTATCCCGCTCCTGCCGCAGGACTACTATACACTCGACGAGCTGCATATGGCTTTCTTATCTCTTTGCACGGCCATCTGTGAAGAAGCAAAACCCTCCAGTATGGAACGTAATGAGATGATTATTGAGACCGTCAAAGAACTTATCTGGCAAAAATACGCCGACTACAATCTCAATCAGCAGTCCATTGCTTCAACGGTCAAATTAAGCTCCGCTTATGTTGGTAAGCTATTCAAAGACAGCTGCGGATTAACGATTACGGAATATTTGAATGATGTTCGCTTGAGCAGAGCGCAGGAGCTGCTGCTTAAGGAGGATAGTACAATCACGGAGATCATGGAGAAGGTTGGCTACGGCAATCAAAGCTACTTTTTCCGCCTATTCAAAAGCAAGTTCGGCAGCACGCCAAAGGAATTCCGGATTAAGAAATCAATATCTTAGGCCAAACCGCCTGCTATCCTACCAAGGATGCAGGCGGTTTTTTGTATGCCGCAAACCTGTAATAAACAGTAATTCGCAATAAGTACACCTCACTTCTACAGTTTTTCAATGATTGAACTCTATCTCTTACAATCACGGTCATGGCATGCTGGACTCAGCAAAGAATGGAGGAGATGCACTTGTCCAACGTCCCGTCTGCCGGTGTTCCAAGCAGCCCGGAAACGCCTGCTACCCTTAAGAAGCCAAAACGAAAAAACTGGCTTGCCAAGGAGTTCTGGCATATCCGCCGAAACCGCGAGCTGCTCTTGCTTGCTCTGCCCGGCATCTTATTCAAATTCGTTATTGCTTACATGCCCATGGTCGGGTTAATCCTGGCCTTCAAATATTTCCGATATGATCAGGGGATATTCGGCAGCAAATGGGTTGGTCTTCAAAACTTTGAGTTTCTATTCAAGGCGCAGGATGCTTTCCGGATTATTCGCAACACGTTGCTGTACAACTTTACTTATATTCTACTCACGATGGCCGTCTCTCTCTTGCTGGCCCTGCTGCTCAATGAGCTTAGCGGAAAGCTGGTAAAAGTGTACCAGACTACCTTGTTCCTTCCCTACTTCATCTCCATGGTACTGGTCGGCTATATCGGCAGCGCCTTTCTGGATTTCCAGAATGGATATCTGAATACGGTACTTACTTTCTTTGGTCTAAAGACGCATAACTGGTATTTGGAAACAACACCATGGCTGTTCATCCTGCCGCTTGTTGCACTCTGGAAAGGCGTTGGCTTCTCCACCCTTGTCTATTACGCCGGTATTACTGGGATCAGCACTGATTATTATGAAGCCGCCAAGTTAGACGGAGCATCCCGCGCGCAGATGATGACCCGTATTACTCTCCCGCTTCTGAAGCCGCTTATCATCATCTTGTTCATTCTTGGTCTCGGCAATATTTTCAGAGGGGACTTCGGGCTGCATTATTTTGTACCGAATAACGTTGGGCCAAACTTCCCGACCACTGATATTATCGACACCTACGTCTACCGTGCCTTGACGAAGCTTGGAGATATTAACTCTGCTGCTGCCGTCGGGTTCCTGCAATCTGTAGTAGGACTCGTAACCGTCGTATCTGCCAACTTGATTGTACGCCGCATTGACAAAGACAATGCGCTTTTCTGAGTGAGGAGGCCATCTGCCCATGAAGCTTAAATTCGCTGATTCTATCATTAATCTGTATTTCATTATCGTCTGTTTCTTGATTGCTATGCCCTTTGTTCTTGTGGTTGCCATCTCGCTCACCTCGGAAAACAGCCTTCACGATTTCGGCTATCAGTTTATCCCTAAAGAATGGAGCCTGGAGGCTTACCGCATTGTATTCGAGAAGCCCGAATCCCTGCTGAGAGGCTATGGCGTGACGATTACGATCACCATTGTCGGCACCTTGTTGTCTCTCTTCATGACTGCATTAATTGCTTACCCGATTTCCCGGAGTGATTTCCGCTATCAGCGGCCGCTTACGTTTTATGTGTTTTTCACAATGCTGTTCAACGGGGGCTTAATCCCGTTCTATATCCTGATGACTCAGTACCTTCACCTGAAGAACTCACTCGCCGCCCTCATCATTCCTACCGTGATGAGCCCGTTCAACATCATGATTATGAAGGGCTTCCTCGATAAAATATCAAAGGAAATTATCGAATCGGCGAAGGTAGATGGGGCGAAGGAGTACCGAATCTTTTTCCAAATCATATTGCCGCTCTCTACGCCTGCCCTTGCTACTCTCGGGCTGTTCATCGCCTTCGGCTATTGGAACGAATGGTTCTACGCGCTGCTCTTTATCGACAATGATAAATACGTTCCGCTTCAGCTGCTGCTTGTACGGATCCTATCGCAGGCAGAGTTTCTTGCGAACTCGCCGATGGCTGAAGTGGCAGATAAGCTCAAATTCGCGCAATTCCCAACCTTGACCGTACGGATGGCGATGGCGATTGTCGCGAGTGGTCCAATGCTAGTGGTCTTCCCTTTCTTCCAGAAGTACTTCGTGAAAGGGTTAACGGTTGGCTCCCTAAAGGGCTAACCGTTGGCGTGATCTCTCATTCTTTTTAGGAGGTGGTTTGGACATTTTGCTTGTTTTACTTTGGCTTTAGCAGGTTTGCTTCAAGAAGTGTAGTAATACTAAATTAGGAACTATAATTGGAGGGTTCATGGTGAACAACAACAAAAAGAATCGATTGATCGCCAAACTTCTGTCTTTTACCTTATTATTTGTCATTCTCACTGCCTGTTCCAGCAATAACAACGGGAATAATAATGCAACACCTGCACCTACTACAGAACCTACTACTGCTGCCAGCGATGCGCCTGCTGAATCGACCGAACCGGCTCTGGATCCCGTTAAACTTACGTTCATCTATCCCGTTGCAGCCGACCCAGGTCCAGACCAGAAGCTGGTCAATGAAGAGATCAATAAATACTTGCAGGAAAAAATCAATGCGACCGTTGAGTTGAAACCGCTCACATTTGATGAATACGAGCCGAAGCTGAATGCCATGCTCGCTGCTAACGAGAATTTTGATATTGCATGGAGCTCCAAGGGCTGGCTCGGCAACTATCAGCCATACATTGACCGTGGTGCTTATCTTGAGCTGACCGATGATATGATCGCTAAATATGCACCGGAAGCTCGTGCCAATATTCCAGATAAATTCTGGCCAGATATGCTTGCTGCAGACGGCAAAGTATACGGCTTCCCCATCTATCAAGTAGCTGCTAAGCAGAAGAGCTTAATTATCCAAAAACGCTTCATCGACAAATACAGCCTGGACGTCTCCACTATTCATAGCTATAGCGATATCGAACCGTTCCTTCAAACTTTGAAAGAAAATGAACCGGACGTTGTTCCTCTCGGGCTGGCTCAAAACTCCCGAGGCATGTACATCGATCCAAAAGCAGCAGGCACAGACGGCTCTCCTGTGTTCTATATGAAGGATGATCCGACCTATACATTATCTACATTCCTGAACACAGCTAATGATCGTCTTCCTTATTTCCAAAAGCTTCATGAATGGTATGAAAAAGGCTACATCAATCAAGATGCTCCTGTCCTGCAGAACATTAATGATCTGAAGGCAAAAGGCAACGTCGCTGTATCCATCGAGTTCACCTCCAAACCAGGCGGCGAGATTGGCGAAAAAGCGATCAACGGCGGCAATGATGTCGTATACGTTCCGATCTCCGACAGCTATTTCACTGGTATCGCAAGCGCTATGCATGTTATTAATAAAAGTTCCAAAAACCCAGAACGTGCTCTGATGCTTATTAATCTTCTGAATACCGATAAATATTTGTACAACTTGATTTGTAACGGAATCGAAGGCAAGCACTACAAGAAAGTCGATGAGACTTTCATCGAACCAATTGACGGGTCCGGCTACACTCCTAACGGAGACTGGGTATTCGGCAACCAATTTAATGCGTATCTGAAACCAGGGCAAGCAGCAGACACTTGGCAGAAAACGATTGAATTAAACGAGAATGCTGTTGTACTTGCAAGCAGTGGATTCAGCTTCAATGAAGAAAGCGTGAAAGCAGAGATCGCCAACATCAACGCAGTTAAGAATGAGTATGAAACGGCGCTTGAGACTGGGGCTGTTGATCCAAACAAGGTTCTCCCTGAATACGTTGCCAAGCTGAAAGCATCCGGTGCGGAGAAGGTAGACCAAGAGGTTGCGAAGCAGTGGGATGCGTTCCTGACGCAAAAAGGATTGAAATAAGGTTCTGATAACACGGCAGGGCTGTCCTAAGGGCAGCCTTGTTTGTTTGTCTTTTATTGATTTGTCATTGAAATGCCAAAGTGCAGGTAAATCCTACGGAATTAACCTGCGGGGAACGATTAGGAGGGATCATCTGTACTTTCGCATGTTGATGATCTCATTTCGCATGAATCGAGAAAATGACATGTATTTTTGCATTATAGATTACAGTCAGTCCATTTAGTTATATCTAAACTTTATCTCGCATTACGTTACTGTTTGTAGCTATATTAGTTTGTGGGTGATCATTAATGAATGAGATCGAAAGGTGTGCAATGGGATTTTGAAGACTTGGTTTTCCTGTTGACGCACACGCCTATTATTCCTAGCTTCGGAGAAAACGAGCACGACTATCGCATCCTTTATCAATTTGTAATAGAGAATCAAACCAATAAAGGAATCAAAACCAATGCTTCACGTTTTGTGATTACAGCTAGGCTGTAGAACGGTATTCGTTCGAATCGGGCAAACCTGGCTGTGCTAGATTGGAAACCATCCAACCTAATCTGCCACAGATCCATTGTGCTAAAGGCATGTTGGAATTCATACAGTCAAATCGGCTAGTAATGCCACCGGGGACCCTCCAGTACTAAATTTCATTGTATGGAATCCAACCTAGCTACCCCCTACAGTAGAATGGAAGCCATTTTACTGCACAAAATCCAATCTAGCTAGTATTTATAAAAAAACAGCCGCGGAATCCATCCGCGGCTGTTTAGCATTGCCGTTATGCATACTTGGCAATCGCTTGTTGATATACATCCTTTGGCCGGAGGCCAATAAACTTGTCTACTGGATCACCGTTGTGAAAAACAATAACGGTTGGCATCGACATGACGCCAAACTGCGAGGCCATGTCCGGTGATTCGTCGCAGTCTATCTGCAGAATCGATACCCTCTCTCCTTCTTCCTGCTGCAGCTCATCAAGAATGGGGAGCAGCACTTTGCACGGCGGGCACCATTTGGCTCCAAACTCGACTAGTGTTACACCTTGCTGCCGGATTGCATTCCGAAAGCCAACATCATCAATCTTAGTTACACTCATTTTCTCTCCTCCGCTTCCTTCTGTTCATCTAGAATCGACTGAATGCGGTCTTCGAGGTTGGATTTAATATTGTTCAGCAGATGGATTTGAGACTCAATTTCCTCGAGCTTCTGACGGTAGATCGGGAGTACCTCTTGGCAGAACGACTCTTTATTCATCAAGACGCAGTTTAAGAAGCCTGCAATCTGCTCCGTCGATAAGCCAAGATGAAGATACAGCTGAATCGTCTTCACCTGCTCCTCCGCAAGTGGTGAATATTCCCGATAACCGTTATCCAGCCGGATTGGTGTTAGCAGGCCCTGCTCCTCATAATAACGCAATGACCGCAGACTAACTCCGGTACGCTCCGACAGCTCTCCGATTTTCATCCTTTAACGCCTCCTGCATTGTCGATTCGAGTTGATTATATACCCTGACATTAGTGTGAGGGTCAAGCGGCATTTTACACAAAGACCCTTCCGAATCGGAAGGGTCTCTCTCTTGCTTCATTGCAGTCTATAGGCCTGTGGCGTTAAACCGGTCATTTTCAAAAAAGCGCGGTGAAATTGACTGGTGCTAGAGAATCCAAGCTCCACACTTATCTGACCAATTGTAGCTTCTGAGCGGCGCAGCCTGTTCATGGCTTCCTTGATCCGCAGCTTAAGCAAATATTGATACGGCGTTGTACCCGTTGCTTCCCGGAAGGAACGAATGAAATGATAGCGGCTTTGCAGCGCAATTCCAGCCAGCTCATCAATGTTAATCATCTCTTCGTAACAGTCATGAATGTAGGATAAAGCCCGAAGGATATGCGGATCCGAAATCCCTGTTGGCATTCGTTCCTTCTCACCAAGCTTCAGCATGCCGCCCAGATAAGAGACGACATCCTGCTCCACTTCCTGCACAGCAAGCGGATCGGCCAAGGCCTGGCCTTGTATGAGAGCCAGCATCCATTGCCGAAAACGGCTGACAATATCATCAGCATGAAAAGTCTGCTTAATATCATGACCCATCCCAGCAATAAATTGCGAATCGATAGATGCCATCCCACCGTTCCCGCGTTCACGTACCTTCAAGATAATAACAGAAGACTGCTCTCCCAGATAAAAATGATGCTCCGTTCCTGGCGGCTGCAGCAAACCATTCCCTTCTCTCAAGCCATAGCTGTGCTCTTCCTGCGTAAAATGACAGATGCCTTTGATTGGCAGCGTAACCTGCATCCAGTCCTCATGCTTATGGGGAACATTCTTGAAGTTATGGCTTCCTTGCCATAACTCGATCCAATCCGTTTCTACCTTCATCTCCATGTCTCTTCACCTGCCATCATTATAGCAAAAGTTGCTCGGTTTGCAGCACTTTTCGCAACGACCTTGTTCCCCTTCTCCCGCTATACTGGAAAAAAATCAAAAAAGGAGAACAACGCAATGAATCAAACCGCTGCCATACAGGCACAGCGCAACCCAGCGATCTGGATGCTGTTTGGCGTCAGCTTCGCCCATCTGCTGAATGATGCGATGCAGACGGCCGTGCCTTCTGCTTTTCCACTGTTTCAATCCACTATGCATCTGAGCTTTACCAAAATCGGCTGGGTTGCCTTTATGCTCAACATTACGGCGTCCTTGCTCCAGCCCTTCATCGGATACATATCCGACCGGCGGCCAATGCCGGTTCTGCTTCCTCTTGGGATGCTCTTCTCCCTGGCAGGTGTAATTGGCTTCGCTTATGCAGACACCTTCTGGATACTCCTTATATCTGCGACTCTAATCGGCGTAGGCTCGTCCGTCCTGCATCCGGAATCTTCCCGGGTAGCCCGAATGGCTGCTTCAAGCGGCAAGGGTATGGCACAATCGGTCTTCCAAGTAGGCGGCAATACTGGCCAAGCACTGGCACCGCTGCTCGTTGCCTTCTTGTTAATGCCGCATGGACAGCAAGGCTTCTTATGGTTTACGATTTTCGCTGTCGTTGGCATCGCTGTCCAGATCATCATCAGCCGCTGGTACGCCAGCCAGCTAACGTTTGCAGCATCCGCTAAGAAAGCAGCAAATAAAATGCTGGATGCAGAGTCGCCGCATTCAACTATTTTTATTGCGGGCACCATGCTGCTGCTCATCATTCTGCTCTTCTCCAAATTCGTCTATATTGCGGGGATGACTGGTTATTACTCGTTCTACTTCATTGATCATTACAACCTGTCGTTCTCCCGAGCACAAATTTGCTTATTCGCGCTTCAATTCGCCGGCATGGTTGGCACCCTTCTTGGCGGACCACTTGCCGACAAGTTTGGCCGTAAAACGATGATTTGGATCTCGATCGCCGGAACAGCACCATTCTCACTGCTGCTTCCATATGTTAGCCCCGGTATCGCCATGGTACTGTGCTGCGCGATCGGCCTGATCCTCATGTCTGGTTTCTCCGTTATTATCGTCTATGCGCAGGAGCTGCTGCCACGTCATATCGGAACGGTATCCGGCTTATTCTTCGGGCTGGCGTTTGGCATGGGAGGCCTCGGCTCCGTCCTGCTGGGATGGCTTACCGACGTCAAGGATGTTGCCTTCACGATCGAGCTTTGCTCCTTCCTTCCGCTGCTTGGATTATGCGCCTTCCTGCTGCCGAAGGATTCAAAGCTAATGCGTAAAGCGGTGTAGAAATAAGCTTTATTTTCCAGATTCAATCTCTTATAAATTCTATTACAATTGATAGGCTAATCGGCTCTGAAAGAAATGATAAGTTGGAGTCGATTCTGCAAATTCCGCTATGGATTCATTCGGAATGGTTTGAAGATTTAGAGGATGAAGAAATCATTAGTAAGTATGTAAAATATGATTTTTAATAAGTAAAGGAAAAAGAGGGGGCTTTCACCCCTCTTTTTCACGTCCTGCTCTTCAAATTCATTTATGAATCGTAACCTTAGTACCATTCGGTATCGTATCGAATAACCACTCTACATCCTCATTTAGCATTTGGATACATCCTGCGCTGGCATTCGTGCCAACCGACGATGGAGCATTCGTCCCGTGTATCCCATACTTCGTCCCTTGTGTATTCGGAACACTGAGTCCCCGCCCAAGCTAATCTATTCCCCAGCCGATCATGGCGTGCATCATATTCCTCAAAGGCTCCATACTCTTATTAATTAAGGCTACCGTAGTGCCCGCTGATACAGCTGGCCAATCCATAGCCATCCCCACCGCTATAGTGGTGCTCCAAGTCAACAGTACGATATATACGACCAAATCCTTGTACCATTTCTTACGTATAAGCTGCTTCCCACCTACAATGAGCAGCACGACGTACACCGCCAGTATGAGAATAACGATGTATCCCATGGGCTCACTTCTCCCTTTTATCCATCAGATATTGGAATGATTTATTGCTGAGTCCCATCCGGGCCATTCGGAACTTTATCTTCGTTTCAAGCGGTGCCTCGTTGAAGACTTGATCCCAATTCTTGCCCCACTCCTTCCACTGCTTCGGGTATTTACGATGCGTTTTCTCTGCCGCCCCGAATATATCCGTGTTCATCTGCTGACCTTTCTTCCATGCATCCTGCAGCAAGGAGCTGATCTGCATTTGTCCACCTTGCTCAAGTCCCTGAATAACTCCGGGTTTATATAGATCCTGCGCGCAATTTGATTCCATTAATGTCCCAGAGACATCAACATCTGCAGTAAAGGTAAGCTGGCTCCCACGCAGTTTAGGAATAATTTTGGTTTTAGACTTTAATATTTGAACCGTATCATATCCTTTCTTTCCTTCTTTATCTTCACAAGGAACTACTATAAAGGATTGCTGTACGCTATCACGCAAATAGGCGGCGCCAAGCGATTCCTTCCGGCTCATCCAGCCGATCATTTTGTCATCCTTCAGCACAGCCAGACGCCCGAGCTTCAGCTTGGATGGAATAGAGGTGCTGCTGAACGAATCCAGGGAAGAGGTATCCCCTGATCCTGACACAAAGATTTCAGGTACGACCGCACTTTTAGCATCACCCGTTAGCTCCATCGCCAACTGGTATACCGGAATATTCGGCAGAATGGATGTATTTTTCATTTCGGATAAAATGATTTCTTTCATTCCCGCACCCGAGATAGCCTGCAGCTGCATAAACTGCTCCAAAATTCTTCTTGCCGTACCAGGAGTAGCGAGCACACTCACGGTTTCCCTGGAACCCGAATTGCGGAAGTAGACGTCAATAAGCTCATTAATCCCTCGTTTCAGCGCTTTTTCACCAATAACAACGACCCGGTTATGTGCGAAAAACAGCTTGCGGGGGCTTTCGGAAAAGCTGTGCATAATCGCATCACGTATCGTCTTGCCCTTCGTGGAGTACACAATAATGGGCGACTTTGGCCCTCCGCCCCCTGAGCCGCCGGTTACCGAAGAGATTGCGGCAGGTATAACAACCTGATACGATACAATCCAGTTCTCGCCGTCCCAGTCGATTCCCGTTGCCGATGTTATAGCCACTTCGTTGAGCTCGATCCGATTCCAGCAGCCGGTTGTAGTCCATGCAGCAAGAAGTAACAGAGCAGCACAAGCTATTCGTTTCATAACAAGTAATCTCATGGCCTTTGTTTCCCTCCTTGCTTCCTTTTCCCCCGTGTGACTAGAAGACCTAGGGCAATCAGAATAGGCAGACCAACGTTTATAATGAGCAGCTGCGGCATATTGGCCAAGTTCTTATAACCGCTTTCCAAATCACGAGGCCATTCGCCCGCTGACGTTACGAATGCAAGAAGGCCTAGCCCAAGCAGGACATGATGTTTACTCTTCAAACGAAGAGAATGGGTCAGACAATGCACCCCTGCAAACAGAAATACGGTTAATTTGATATACATCGTCAGAAACCAGACGGACACCGTAAAGATTTCTATCCGCTCCAGAAATTCGCCGACCTCCACAATCGCCATCACGTTAACAAAGGTATAGGAAAGCATCGGAACAAGCTGCGGTCCAAAGATGGTTAATGCCAACAAAATAACGAGCAGCAGCTGTGAAGAACTTAAGAGCGAGCCAAATAATCCTGCTCTTATAGCAGATGCTGGTTTTTTCATAAAGGGAGTCAATATAAGCAGAACCGATACTTCAGAGAGAAGGGCAATTGGAGGAAGAGATGCAACCGCCATTCTTGCTGCACTAGTATCAAACACGGGAATCAGCCTCTTGAAGTCAATATCCGTATATAGGATAAAGACGGATACCGGCACAACGATTAGAATCAGAAGAAGCACCATAAAAGCAGAGCGAGCGATAGCTTCTATCCCCTGTAAGACTGTAAAGACGGTTACCACTACCATCATACCTACCAGCATAAATAGAGGAGTCTCATCAAGCACCATATCGGATACAAAGTTGGCAAAAACCCTCACGATGACACAAAAGTTGTTGAAATAATAAATACCAAGCATAATGCCAATAGCAATACCAATCGGTTTACCTAACCTGCCCTCCAGCCATTCAACAAAGTACTGTCCTTTATTGGCCTTACTTATAGCCGCTATGATTAGAGCCATAAGTAGACCGACGATACCCGCTATAACGCCTGAAATCCAAGCATCATGCTGAGCAATGCTGACCATCACACTTGGTATCGCTAACACCATGGTAGGGGCAATCGCGCTTTGGATTAATGCGACTGTCTGCGTTGTCGAAATAGCGGGCTTCATCGTCTAGACTCCTTCCTGATCAGGGCCAGGCTTCTGCCCGGCACCTGCCCTTGTTATGTTTTTCTCGCTAGCAATATTTTTCGGACGAGTACGCATCGCCCACCAAGGTACGCGAATCAGCACATCCTTCAAATTCGATGCAACAAACGGTGCAAAAGGCATCAGGTAAGGCTTGCCGAAGGAACGTAAGCCGCACATGTGAGCAAGCAGGATCATAAGCCCCGACATAATGCCAAACAACCCAAATGTCCCAGCCAGAATCATAAGAAGGAAGCGGATAAGCCGAGCTGCAACTCCCATATTTACAGCGGGAATAACAAAGCTCGCGATCGCCGTGAAGGATACGACAATAACCATCGCAGCTGAAATAATACCAGCTTGAACCGCAGCCTGACCAAGCACGAGTGCACCAACAATCGAAATAGCAGGTCCGATAATACGCGGCATCCGAACGCCTGCTTCCCGTAATATCTCGAAGGTAATCTCCATCAAGAACGCTTCAAGCAATGCGGGAAACGGAATACCTTCACGTTGTGCGGCCAAGCTGATGAGCAGCGAGGTCGGCAGCATTTCCTGATGGAAGGTGGTAATCGCAATGTACAGCGACGGCAGCAGCATAGAGATAAAAAAGGAGGTCATCCGAATTATCCGTAGAAAGGTCGCTATGTCATAACGCTGGTAGTAATCCTCGCTGGATTGAAAAAACTTCACAAAGGTTACCGGAGCTTGAAGAACAAATGGTGTTCCCGACACAATAATAACGACCTGGCCTTCTAATATACCCGCGCATGCCGCATCTGGACGCTCCGTATTTTGGAGGAGAGGGAATGGCGTAAAGGCTCTGTCCTGAATAAATTCTTCAATATAACCGCTTTCGAGCACGCCATCTATATCAATGGCATCTAGCCTGCGGTGAACCTCCTTAATGACCTCAACCTCTGCGATCCCCTCCAGATAGACGATCGCAATATTTGTCCTCGTCTGATGCCCAATCATTTTGTAATCAAAACGTAAGTCGGGTGACTTTATAATCCGGCGGATAAGTGAGGTATTGGTCCGCAAATTTTCGGTGAAACCTTCCTTCGGCCCCCGAATTACCGTCTGGCTGCTTGGCTCCTCCACCGCTCGGGACTTGCCTCCGGTTGTATCAATAATAATGGCCTTCAGGCTGCCCTCTACAACAAGAATGGTGCTTCCTTCCAGCATCGCATAGCATGCTTTATTGATCGAATTGACCTCGCCAAGCTTGCCGTTTGCGATCACCCGCTCGGTTAGATGATGATAAAGGCTCGACTCCACTCCGCCTTCGATATATCGATTGGCGTCATCAAGAAGACCAAGCAGCATCGTGTTGAGTGATACGCCATCTACAATGCCATCAATATAGAGCAGTGCATAACGGGCATTATCAAATGAACGATGCTGAAGGGTACGGCATACGATATCCGCGCCATCGCCTAGAAAGCGATGCAGACGTTCAATATTAATGTCAAAATCGGGAATAAGCACTTGCTCGGGTTTCGTTTCTTTTTTTGGTGCTTCCTTCTCAGATTGTTTGGTTGTCTTATCATTTGGCATGGTTGCTTTCCTCACTAGATGAATGGCTTGGTTGCTTATGATTCCTCCCAGAGCGTACACCTTTTCTTAACAGCATAACGATCAGCAGTACCGCTGGTATAAGCATTTGAAAAATCGGAAAATGATACTTCAAGTTTTGCTCGAAGCCTACGTTAACCTGATGCATATAGCTCTTGAACCAAAATGAGCCGATGAATATACCAAGCCCGACCGGGATCGCAGCTATTCGCAGCGAGATGCCGAGCAAATAAGCAAGGGCGAGTGAAGCGCCCAAATAGTAGGCGGTCAATTTGACATAAACGGCAGTGAAGAAGAGCAAAGCTACAAGTGGATCAATCCGTTCAAATACGTTGCCTATTGAAATATAAGTTGCTGCTTGAAGCAGCGGAACAGTACTCCATCCGGCAAACGATCCAAGGCTGGAGATAATGACTACATTCATAAAGGTGATGAACACCCCAGCGAATAGATAGCCCTTGATCGTCATTTTTATAATTTGGCTGAATTGCTTAAACTCGACATAGCGCCAGAACATGAGGAACAACACCATTTCACCAAACGGAAACGAAATAATCTCAGGAATGGCAGCGTCCCAGACCGGCTTAAACCCCTTCTCCAAGAACGGCAGCAGCCGGTTGAAATCAATAAGCCCCGAGCTAAGCAGCAGAATATACAGAACCACATAAATCAACAACAGAATAGGCAGCAGCATTTCCACCATCCGGAAGAATACACCTGGTCCTCCCATTACCGCATAGCCGCCAATCAGACAGATGATGAGCATAACGACCGATAAAGGCGTATCCGAGAGCAGGAGCATAATAGACAGGTCCGCAAACTCACGTACGTTACGAATACACTTGTAGCAATAGTAGATGACAAAGATGAAACCAAATGCGAAGCCAATGATTTTACCGAAATAAAGTTTATAAATTTCAATAAGATTCCGCTCTGGCTCCAGCTTTTGAATCTGCAAAGTCACTAAGCTAAGAAGTACCAGCCCAGCCAACATCCCTATAAAAACGGACATCCAGGCATCCTTCTCTGCCTTGCCTCCTAGCACAAACAAGGAGGAGCTTCCGATCAGAAATAAAATGACCGTCGAAGCCATCTGCCTCAGCGTCACCATGACTTGTCCCCCTTCACGCGATGTGCCCAGTTTTGGTTTCCTTATCATGCACTACGTGGTGGAAAAAAATTCATTAGCAAGAAAAGGTCAGGATATAAAAAAGACATGGAGAGCTCTCCATGTCCTCAATCGTTATGTATCTATTTTTTATAAGGATTCTGCATCTGCCATGACAGGAGCCACGGCTGCTGCAACAACCTCCACTACCTCCCGCACCATCAAGCTCACCGACCGGCGCTGAGGATTACGGCTCCACTGCAAGGCTGTCCCAAATATGCCCCAACTGATGACCAAAGCAGTCGTTTCCAGCATTTCTTCGGAGATCGATGCGTGGTGCTCATCCTTCAACCACCTAAGCAGCAGTTGTTTAAGCTCCTTATGCATGGCGATTTCAAACAGCGGTTCAAATTGATTATCGCCAGGCGTCATGTATTGCCTGAACCGAATGAGAAACTCGAATACGGTTTGAATAACAATTTGAAGGCTGTTCATCCCCGTAATTCTAAGATCGGGCAATTTGTCCTTCATGATCATCACAAACTTCTCTCTCATCCAGCATTCCAGAAAAGCATTCTTATCATCGAAATGCGAATAAAAGGTGGCGCGGTTGACAGTCGCTTGATTCGTAATATCCTGAATCGATATGGAGTAGATGTTTTTCTTTTGCTCGAGCAGCTCCATGAAGGCGATCATCATCAGCTGCCTCGTACGTTTCACTCGAGGGTCATTTGGATTAACAGGCATATTCTACCTCACTCTTCAGGATACAAAGCCGACAGAACAAGGTATCTGTTGTCTACACAACGATAGCTCTCTATTGCTGATTGTTCGGCTAATGAAATCCGCTTATCCTTTCATTATGCCGTGTATGACGATGGCTAAGCAACACAGGAAAGGATGATAGAGATGATTATTGTAACAGGAGCAAACGGACAGTTAGGACAGGCCGTTGTGGATCAATTACTTGAGCGAGTATCAGCAGAAACGATTGGCGTGAGTGTCCGCGATGTGACTAAAGCACAAGCACTTATAGAACGAGGAGTGCGAGTACGCAGAGGAGACTACGATGATGCCGAAAGTCTTGCCGATGCCTTCGAGGGAGCATCGCAGGTTCTTATTGTTTCTTCCGACAGCTCGGGAGAGGCTACGATCCGTCAGCATCGAACAGCAATTGATGCAGCGAAGATGGCTGGAGCCGGACGCATCTTATATACCAGCCAGATGGGCTCATCACATACCTCGCATTTTGCCCCTATGGTGGACCATGCGGCCACCGAAGAGATGCTGCAAGATTCAGGTGTACCCTACACTTCTCTTCGTAACGGCTTTTACACCGCTTCTGGCATTATGCTGCTTGGCCAAGCCATTCAAACAGGAATCTTGGCAGCTCCGGCTGACGGACCCATTGCTTGGACTTCCCACGCTGATCTCGCGGAACTAACAGCAATCCTGCTTACTGAACAGCCTATTGACGGCGTGACCCCAGTGCTAACATCTTCCGAGATGCTGGACCTGGAAGACATCGCCGCGGTAGCATCGGAACTAACAGGACGTCCAATCCGCCGGGTTGTTATATCCGATGAAGAGTATCGCGACCAGTTGATATCTTATGGCCTCCCCGAAGAACGGGCAGACCTGCTGCTCGGCATCTTTCTCGCAAGCCGCGAAGGGGAGTTCGCACGAACAGATTCCACATTAGCTAAGCTCATCGGCCGTATGCCAATGACTTTCCGAGATGTGCTGAAGACATCACAATCACTTGGTTAATCATAAAATGAACCTGGTTAAATGCAAACGGAGCAATTCGAATGATTCTGGAGAAGCGTCAGCGTTCGCTTTTGTGAGGGGATTCCAACCTTAACACGTTGATTCAAAGGAATCCCCGAGCAATGGCGATCGGAAGAACATTCGAATGCGTAGGTTGCTGCTTAACCTAAATAAAAAAGGGCTGCACCATAGTCATGTCAATGACCGATGGTGTAGCCCCTTATTTTTCAATTATCGAGAAAACAGCTTGAAGTTTGATTTATCTGGGGTTAGACCAGCAACCGGCAGAATGTTTAAGCCGAAATCTACATCAAGCAATGCACCAGAAATATACGATGCCATCTTGCTGTTCAGGAAGACGATTGGCTCCGCCATCTCACGTGATTCCGCTAATCTTCCGGCAAACCCTGTGGATTCGAGGAATTTGTCCATGCCGCCTTTCATAGCAGCGAATTCATTCGTCAGACCGCTCTGCGTTGCGGCAGGCAGTACGCCGTTAACCCGAATATGATTTTGCCCAAACACGGGGACAATTGTTGCAATGTAATAGTTGAGTGCACGTTTCGATAATACATAACCCAAAGGCCCCGGCAGCTCCGATTTCCCAAGATCGTTTAGTGCAGCCGTGATCCCTTCCCAGCCTTTCGCATCAACAACGGATTGGAATTCCGCCAGATTGTCCGGCTTCTCCCATCTCAAGCCACCGCTTGAAGAAATGTAGGAGATCGCTCCACCAGGTTTCATTCTGCTTGTGAGATACTCATCCGTGATGTATTTGTTCGCGGTAAAATTAATCGCAATCGTCGTATTGAAGTCTGTTCTAACTCCAGATACTCCAGCGATGCCGAAGAACTTGTCGATCTGTCCAGGGAGCTGTTTGAACGCTTCATCGATAGATTCTTTTTCACCTAGGCTTACTTTAATAAACGCTTTGATACCTGGTGTTGTCACTTCCATAAGATCCAGTGCGTAGACCTCAGCACCTAGATCAACAAGCATCTCTGTTGTTGCTTTCCCCATCCCGGAAGCCGCCCCGGTTACGACACAGACTTGCCCGTTATAGCCAAAATAATCTTTCATAATGATGATTCCTCCGCTCTAGTAAGTTTTGAAGATTGGTCTAGCATGAGACAGTTCCTTAAAGCCGTGGACACCGTGATAGCTGCCCATGCCGCTTTGATTAACTCCGCCAAAAGGTAGCTCATGGGTGCTCGCATGCATCGCCCAACCGTTAATCGTAATACCTCCGCAGGAAATATGATTAATGACATGATCAACAAATAATTGATTGTTCGAGAAAATAAACAGGCCCAGCGGCTTGCCGCCGTCATTGATGAAATCGATAACCTCTTGGATATCGTCGTAGGCGACAATCGGAATAACCGGTGCAAAAATCTCGTTCTGCACAAGCGCGCTGTCCAGAGTTACATCCGTAAGAATGGTTGGCTCAATCGATAAAATCGATTTGTCATGATTGCCACCAAATACAATGGATGCCCCTTTCTCCAGCGTATCCGAGATATAGCTAGTAACACGGTCAAAGTTCCGTCCGTCGACGATTTTCCCAACCTTCTCTGGTTTGTAAACCTCATTCTCATAACAGCTTGCCTTCAAGAAAGCCGAGATCGCACTTACCAGTTCATCCACTTTGGATCGAGGAGCGAAGATATGATTAACCGCCAAGCAGATCTGTCCGGCGTTCACGGTCTTGCAGATCCCAACCCCTTGGGCAACCGATTGCAAATTAGCGGTCTCATCCAATACTAGAGGAGAACGGCCGCCCAGCTCCAGGGTAACGGAAGTTAAGTTTTTCGAAGCAGCTTCCATGACAGATTTGCCGACCTTAGGACTACCAGTGAAGAAAATATGATCGAATGGCAGCTGTTCCAGTGCATGTGCAACTTCAATACCACCTTCGAAACAAGCGACTACATCTTCATCAAACGTATGCTTGATAACCATTGCAATCACAGCTGAGCAGTTTGGTGTGACTTCATTCGCCTTAACAATAGCCGTATTCCCTGCTGCCAAGAGTGCAACAAGCGGCGAGAAAACAAGATCGAGCGGGAAGTTCCAAGCACCTAGCAATAACACAACGCCTCTAGGCTCGTACTGTACATAGTATTTAGCAGTTGGAATTGTCGGGTGATCATGAACCTCATAGCTCATCCACTCTTCCAAATGCGCAATCGTATAGTCCAATTCTTTAATCACCATATACACTTCAGCAGAGTTTTTTTGGCGGCCCAAGTCCTGGAACAGCGCTTCGTCGATTTCTTCACGATGAAGCTCCAAGGCTGTACGAAGTTTTCCAAGCAGCTCAATACGTTCTACTGCCGATGTATTTTTCATTTTCCATTGGTTTTTCTTTTGCAGATGAAAGACTCTCTCCATCTCTTGCACTTGATCATTGACCAATATTTCTGTCATTAGGAGCACCTCCATACGTATACTTTGTAAGCCTTTACAGTATAGGTTCTTGGCGCTTTATCGATCAATGAACAAAAATTCAGAAAATATCAAATATTCAACAGTTGAACGAAGGTGTGACGATTAAAAGGGGAAAGTTAGACGGATTTTTGTATTGTGTCTGTCGGTAGTCAGTCCGTTTTTAATAGACAATGTGTTGTTTAATTGATTCGATGTTGTTAATATAGAACAATAGGACATGCCAATTGAGAGGGATGGATATGATGAGCGCCGACAAGGCCAAAACCGACCTTCGTATCAAGCGGACTCGAAAACTGCTGAAGCAAGCTATTATTTCACTCATACAAGAGGATTTAGATCGCAGCAAACTGACGGTTCAAGCGATTGCAGACCGCGCAGAGATAAATCGGGCAACCTTTTATTTGCATTACGTTAGTATTGAGGACCTGCTCGAGCAGACCATTGCCGAGATGCTGGACGAGATGCAGCAAACGATCTCCATTCAAACCGTTCAAAAAGCATACTCTACCTCTTCCCCTCCCGTACTAACTGCTTTTCTGGAACATTTCTATAAGAATGCCGGCTTATACAATGCCATGCTGGATAATAAAGCATTCCAGGATCGGATCTATAACATGCTGCTTGAAATCGTAAAGCTGTGGGATGAGGATAAAAAACAAAAAGGACGTCTCCCGCTCCGCGTCCGTCCCGAAATTGTTGCCGCCTCTAACCTAGGAATTGTTACCTGGTGGCTGAAAGAAAAAACTCCGTTCAGTCCTAAATATATGGCAAGCCAGCTTGAGGCTTTATTTATGAACGGAGATCAGTGAAGTTGATGGATTTTATTTTGCATATACTCGGCAAACTCTACTAACTGCTTGTTATCAAACTCCAGCTTATTTTCCCTACCGCTGTATTCCTCTAAGCATTTGTGAATCACAGAATGGAACTTGCTCGGCAATGTACGCAATCCCCATTCCCCGCCTTCCAGCTTGGAGGATACGGTACCTTCCTGCAAATACAAGAGAACTCTGCACAAATTCAAAGAATAATATAACGGTTGGTCAATAATACCCGTAGAAGCGTCTCCAATATCATTAAGAATGGATTGCACATAATATTTACGCTCTATGGGCTGAAACAATTCTTGAATCGGATTCCCGTAAAGTGTAATCCCTCGATGATAGACGACTGTACAATGTGCAGCTAGATCTGGGTCTTCAAACCCGCCGCACAGGTAATATGGGTCTGATTGATACCGCTCACGATGATAATCAGAGTAATGGTATTCAAATGGCGTCGGATAAACAAAGTTGCGTACATAAGTCTCTAAGACCACACTAAGCTCAATTCCACGTCCATTTGGCATTTCATCATGGAGCAGTAACACATGATCTGTCATCGCCTTTTGTTGGTTTTTTGATAACCTACTCTTCACAACGATTAATATATCCAAATCACTTTTATCCGGATTAAAACACCCCATGGCAAGCGATCCGTGCAAATAGATTCCACACAGGTTATCCTGTAACACCTTCTGAAAAGTGGTCACAAGTTTAGTTAAGTAAGTGTCCATATTCATATATAGTCCGCCTTCAATAATATAAAGTAAATATTGTGCCTCCCACGCGAAATGGTAAAGACAGTTATTTACAAAGTATACCATGTAAATAACTAGAAAAATTATCCGTTATTATCGTAGGTTCAACTTGCTATTTGCACATAAACAACCCGCGAGCCTCGTCAATAGAAATTCCTCATATAAACATAAAAAATCCCACTTACTTTCCAACCAAACGTGTTATAATCTCCATAGTTTTCAATTCAAGGAAGAGCCGTCTCTATTCCATTGGATGTTCCTATCCAGGAAGAGGGAGGGCTGTTCTCTCTGAAATTCGGAAATCCACACACAAAAAAGTTGGTGATCAGATGTTTCAACTCAATTGGTTATGGCAGAACTTGAAGGGCGACCGTGTACGGTATATTCTCGCGTTGTGCCTATCGGTCGTAGGTTCCTCGCTTACGATTATTAACCCGTACATTGGTCAGCGCATTGTCGATACCTTTATCGCAGGCGATAATGCCGTTCAAAATCTGACGGATAAACGGGCGCTGCTGATCGGCCTATGCATTGGCATGATTGGCTTTTCCCTGCTGCGTACGGGTCTGGCCTATTTTACAACCTTACTGTACGAACGTGCATCACAGAACATGCTGTACCGTGTCCGGATTTACCTGTACAACAAAATCCAAGGACAAGACATGCAGTATTACGACCGCAACCGTACTGGGGACCTGATGACCAAGATGACAGGTGACCTTGATATGGTGCGACACTCCATGGCTTGGATCATTAAGACGATTATCGAGTCGCTGACGGTATTCCTAGCAGCGGTCGTCTACTTCTTCTTCATCGACGTTGGACTCACCTTATGGCTGCTTCTTCTGTCGCCGCCAATTTTTATCGTAGCGTTTATTTTCGCCAGACGCGTACGCCCGATGTATATCGACCTTCGGGAGCGGCTGTCACAGCTGAATACAACAACCCAGGAAAATATTGCAGGCAACCGTGTCGTCAAGGCATTTGCCCGGGAAGAATTCGAGATACAGAAATTCTCCGAGAAGAATATTAATTATTCCACTGCGAACAAGAAAGCCGCTTTGGTATGGCTTGATTACTTCCCGTATCTGGAGACTCTCTCGCAAGGCTTTAACGTTATTCTGATGCTTGCTGGCGGACTGCTGGTAATGGACGGACGTATCACCTTCGGTGAATTTTCTGCCTTTTCCGCTCTGATCTGGGGCTTGTCTAACCCGATGCGCAACATCGGTATCATCATTAATGATATTCAGCGGTTCTTTGCAAGCCTTACCAAAATCATCGACGTCTACTATGCCCATCCTCAAATCGTTAACGAGCACAAATCAGCGGTTAAGCGGCGATATAAAGGCCGGATCCAATTCGATCAAGTAAGCTTCAAATACGACAGTGCAACGGTGCTGGACAATATCAGCTTTACGGTTGAGCCGGGTGAAACGATCGCCATTATGGGAGCAACTGGCTCAGGCAAGACGACACTGATCAATCTTATTCCACGCTTCTATGACGTGACTAAGGGCCGCGTCTTGGTAGATGGTACTGACGTTCGCAAGATGGAGCTTGATGAATTGCGCAGCAACATCGGGGTAGCTACACAGGATGTCCTGCTGTTCTCCGATACCATTGACGGCAACATTGCTTATGGCGATCCGGATATGCCGGAAGAGAAAGTAACGAAGTTCGCTAAGCTCGCAGCCGCAGATGATTTCATCCGCAAGATGCCCGAGGGTTATGATACTGTCGTTGGCGAACGTGGGGTAGGCCTCTCCGGCGGACAAAAGCAGCGTATCGCTTTGGCCCGTGCCATGGCTGTGCAGCCTCCTATCCTGATTCTCGACGATACGACTTCAGCTGTAGATAACGAGACAGAGGAGCATATCCAGAAGAGTCTTAATGAACTAGATTTCTCCTGCACGAAAATCATTATTGCACAGCGTGTGTCTACAACTGCTCAGGCTGATCGTATCCTTATTCTAGAAAACGGCCGCGTCATCGAAGAAGGCACTCATGCCGAACTATTGGCGAAACGCGGCTACTATTACGGCGTATTCAAGCTGCAGAACGAAGGCATCGAAAGAGAGGTGACCGCTCATGGCAAGAAATAAATTCGACATCGACGAGAATCTGGAGTCACCCTTTAATATACGGCACTTCAAGCGTGCACTCGTCTACATCAAACGCCAGAAGAAGCCAATGATCATCGCTTTCGTGTTAAGTGCACTGTCAGCGGGTATTGCCCTGTCTGCGCCGCTTATCATACAGCATGTTGTTGACTACACCATTCCTGCGAAGGACAAATCAGGGCTGGTCTTATGGTCAGTAGTTATGCTCGCGACCATCGTGGTCAGCGTTATTCTCGCTACGATCCGCTCTCGGATGATGACCCGTGTCGGGCAGGATATCATCTTTGATATCCGTACGGATCTGTTTAAGCATTTGCAGGAGCTGCCGTTCCAATATTATGATGATCGTCCGCAAGGTAAGATTCTGATTCGGGTCGTCAATTACGTCAACTCTGTATCAGATGTACTTTCCAATGGTATTATCAACCTTATCCTTGAGATATTGAACCTGCTCTTCATTGGTATCTTTATGTTCGCCGTCGATGCCAGACTATCACTTATCATCCTTGGTGGTCTGCCTATCTTTATCGCCATTATGCTGCTCATCAAGACGAAGCAGCGCCGGGCGTGGCAGGCCGTATCCAACAAGAGCTCCAACTTGAATGCATACATGCAGGAAAGTATCAGCGGCATTCGCGTTACCCAAATCTTCAATCGGGAACAGCGTAACGAAGGAATATTTACCCGCCTGTCCGTCAACTATCGCCAAGCATGGATGAGAACGATGTACTTCAACTTCCTTGTTCCATTCTCGGTTGATAACCTGACAACGCTAGTAACGACTTCCATCTATTTCGTAGGCTTGCTGGCACTGAGTCCTCAAGAGGTCACCTTCGGCGTCATTCTTGCTATGAGCAGCTACGCGGCACGCTTCTGGCAGCCGATCCTTAACATTTCTAACTTATATAACAGCTTTATCAATGCCGTCTCTTATCTGGAACGAATCTTCGAGACACTGGATGAGCCAGTGACTGTAAGCGATGTGCCTAAGGCCAAAGAACTTCCTCCGATCAAAGGGCGGGTAACGTTCGAGGATATGACCTTCGCCTACGATCCAGGCCACAACATACTGGAGAACTTAAGCTTCGATATTAAGGCAGGCGAGAGTATCGCACTTGTTGGTCCAACCGGCGCGGGGAAAACAACGGTCGTCAATCTGATCTCACGTTTTTATAACGTATCAAGTGGTAAAATACTTATCGATGGCTATGATATTGCGGAGATGAAGCTCAAATCGCTGCGAAGCCAAATGGGTATCATGCTGCAGGACAGCTTCATCTTCTCCGGTACGATTATGGACAATATCCGCTATGGCAAGCTCGATGCCACAGAAGAAGAAATTATCGCCGCTGCTAAGACGGTTTGTGCCGATGATTTCATCCGTGAATTCGAGAAAGGCTATATGACAGAGGTTAATGAACGCGGCTCGAAGCTGTCCCAAGGACAACGCCAGCTGATCTCATTCGCTCGAACACTGCTCGCCAATCCGCGTATCCTCATTCTGGATGAAGCTACTTCATCCATTGATGCGCAGACTGAGCGCTTGCTGCAGAAAGGCTTGAACGAGTTGCTTAAAGGGCGGACTTCGTTCATCATCGCGCATCGCCTCTCCACCGTTAAGAACTGCGACCGTATCATGTATGTAGCTGATAAAGGCATCGCCGAATCAGGCTCGCATGACGAATTGATGGCGCAGCGCGGCAGATACTACAAGCTGTATTCTGCTCAGAAAATGGAAGCTATTTAACAACACAAAGGCCTCTGATCTTACCTAAGATCAGGGGCCTTTTATATAGTCAAATCACATATTTTGCTACTTCGCTGGTTAAAGTAAGGAAATCAATGGCGAAGGAGGGAAAACGTGTGGATACATCCGTAGCAGTGATAGAGCATTATTTCAAGCAGCTGTTCTCCGATCAAAGTGACTTCCAATCAAAGCAGCTATTCATAGGCGGGATAGAGTACAGGTTGTTTTATTTTGACACGTTGATTGACTCCTCTCTCATACAAGATTTTATATTGCGGCCATTGCTATCACGTCCCCAAGAAGCCGTTCGCGATGTTGTGTCCATTCTCGACTTTGCCGAAACCGAGCTATTTGAGGAGGCCGTTCAAGCGGTTATTAGCGGAAAAACCGTCCTGCATCGTAACGGCGAGGATCGCCTTTATCTGCTTGGTGCGGATTTAAAGAAGGAGCGCTCCATCAATATCCCGACCAATGAAAGGATACTTCGGGGAGCAAACGAAGCCTTTATTGAAAACTTAGATACAAACCTTAACCTGATGCGCAAGCTCATTGCGTCTAGGGAGCTTATCGTCAAAACCTATACTATAGGGCGGCTTTCGCAGACAAAGGTAGCCGTCATGTATATCAAGTCGATTGCCAATTCGTCCATTATCGATAAATTGGATCAAAGGCTCAAAAGCATCGACATCGACTATGTAGAGGCACCTGGATTTATCGATGAGCTGATTCGTGAAAAGAAATTCAGCTTATTTCCTCAGCTGCTTATCACGGAACGGCCTGATCGCGCACGTGCTTATTTAATGGAGGGAAAAGTCGTCGTATCCACTGCTGGTTCTCCAGATACGATCATATTGCCCGTTACGTTCTGGTCGTTTTTTCAAAGTCCGGACGATTACCACAGCAGCTGGCTGGTAGGTTCGACTTTCCGCCTCCTGCGCATTTGCTGTTTTCTGCTTACAATTGGTTTGCCTGCCTTTTATGTATCGGTCAGCACCTTTAATCCTCAATTACTGCCGATCAATTTCGTTAACACGTTGCAGAGCTCGCTCAAATATGTCACCTTCCCGCCTTTGGTTGAAACATTGTCGATGATGCTTCTTCTTGAGATATTAAGAGAGGCCACCATCCGGCTGGCAAGTCCCGTCGGTCAAACGATTGGCGTTGTTGGCGGTATTGTCATCGGAACGGTTGTTGTGCAGTCTAATCTGGTGTCCAATACAATGGTGATCGTTGCTGCCTTAACGGGACTGGCTTCTTTTGTTATTCCCTCCTATGAGATGAGCAGTGCAGTCCGCCTGCTGAGCTACCCGGCGATCCTTCTCTCCTCGTTCTTTGGACTATTGGGTCTCGCGGTTTTCTTTATGTTCATTTGTATTTTCCTATGCCAAATGAGTACGATGGGCGTTCCTTACTTTACACCGCCTTTTTCCTTAAGCGATACGAAGGACACCCTCTTGCGTGCTCCGATCTGGAGCATGCGTAAGCGTCCGATAGTAACGGCACCTCATAATCACACAAAGCTACGACGTCCAAGGAGTTGGAAACGATGAGGAAGGAAGAGCATATCACCGGAAGACAGCTTATTTCACTTACGGTTATGGCACAGCTTGGCACTGAGGTATTATCCTTGCCTCATGTTGGAGCAACAACGGCCGGACATGATACTTGGATAGCCGTTCTATTAAGTGGACTAGCTGCACAGGTTGGGATCATGCTCATTTGGTGGTTGGGCAGCCTATATCCTAGGCGAAACTTCTATGCCTATAACAGCCAAATCGTCGGCAAGCCGATCGGAATATTGATTAATCTGTTTTACGGTACCTACTACGCCTTTTCCGGGCTCTTGATAACTGCTCTATATACCGACATCTTAAAAAGATGGATGTTTACGCTCACGCCAAGATGGCTTATCTTACTTATGCTGCTGATTATTTGTGGGTATGCCGCAACCTCAACGCTGAAGAGGCTAGCCTTTATATCGCAATCTTTTATGCTCTTTCCCGTCATCTGTTTTTTGCTTATCGCTTTTAGCGGAGTTTATGGATTTGACGCCAAGAATCTGCTCCCTATTGTATCCGATGGCTGGAGCCCGATTCTGAAAGGAATATATGCTGCATATAGCGCTTATGTTGGCTATGACTTATTGCTTTACGCCTACCCTTATGTACAGACCCAAAGCAGGAAGACACTGCTATGGATCATGTCCATTGCCAACGCCTGTACAATTGTGTTCTATGTCGTCGTCTGCCTCGTCTGCTCTACGATGTTTAGCTTGAAGCAGCTGATTGTTATTCCGGAGCCGATTGTTTTTATATTAAAGAACTATAAGGTCCAAATTTTACAGAGTGTCGATATTTTGTTCCTCATCTTCTATGTAAGCGTCGTAACAGCAACTGTTTACGTTTATTTCTTTATGGCTGCCAAAGCTTTCATTCATTTGCGTAGTGGAGGTTTGGGTAAGCAGCATATTTGGGTTTGGGTTATCGTATCCGCTTGTTTCATTGCAGGCCTCTTTATGACGAAGCGCAACGATCTGTTGCAAGTCGCTGCCGTTCAAGATCAGCTGTCCATCTTCTTAGTTGTCGTACTGCCAGTCATTCTGCTCATAATCTCCGGATTAAGAGGCGCTGGGAGGCGAGGAGTATGAAAAAGGGAATCGCAGTTCTCTTCCTCTGCCTGCTTCTCACGGGATGCCTCGATCAGCTGCAACTGAAAAATCTACTCTTTGTTGATGTGGTCGGGATCGATTATGAAGAAGGCAGCAAACAGCTCAAGGTTGACTTTGTCATTTCGTCGCTTAGGGAAGCTAACCTCGGAGGAGGCAGGCAGTCTGCCTTATTTATGGAAACAACAGGAGCTAACCTCTATGAGGCCGTATCAAAAACAAACAAGGAAATACCCGGTATCCTCTCTGTTCTAGAGACCCGGCTGTATTTAATAAGCAATAAGTTCGCTAAAGAACAGCCACTGGACCATTTGAATATTGCCAGTCAGTTTGCATCCAATCCGTTATATGCTTATCTGGCGATCTATGACGGCGACCTCTCGAAGCTGTTGTCGAAAAAAAGCATGAAGGATCAGACGGTATCTAACTTTTTGATCGGCTTATTAGACGACGAGAAGAGTAGAGGACGAATCCCTTCAAATAAACTGCTTCACTATATTCTTGGGGGCACGCAGTTCATGAATGACTTCGCACTCAATCGGTTCGAGCCCTACAAGGACAGTGCACGGCTTGCAGGCACTTCCTTATTTAGTGACGGGCGATATACCGGGATTAATCTGAGTAATGAAGACACTCAACTCGCGAACCTAATGGGAGGAGAAACGGGTAAAAACCAGCTAATCATTGGTGAGCAAAATGGCATACATTATTCCATTCTCGTTCAAAATGCTGACCGGCACTTTAAGATTAATATGGATGCTGATAAGCTTCGCGAGATAGCCGTCAACATACAGATGGATGTCAAATTAATCGAAGATGGCCCTGAGTTAAAGAAGCATACCAATAAAGAACTCGCTAAGACGGAAAAAGCCATTGAAGCCGATCTAACTTCAAAGGCAGCTAAAGTGATGGCAACTCTTCAGTTGGCCAATTGCGACTACTTGCAGCTGGCACATGAAGTCGCAGCCTTCCATCCCAAAGTATACGCTGGATTGAGCTGGCGTGAGCAATATCCGCAGATGGGTATCAAACCTCAAGTAAAGGTAAGGATCCTTAACAACGCGATTCTGGAATAAAACAAGCGCCATACCATTAGGTAGGCGCTTGTTATTATGCTCCTGAACCGCTATTCATTCAATAACACATCGATAACCCGCTTCGCTTCTCTTGCAGATTCGGACTCCTTATCTTCCGCCGCGTAGGTGATTAATGCCTTCCATAACGCCCAGCCTCTTGCGCGATTTTCCGTATCGACGTCCAGGCCTATCGCTTGAAGGAACACTCGTCTGCTCTCTTCATCAAAAAAAGTCCATGCCATCGTTAACTCAATAGCAGGATCACCAACGGCCATTATGCCAAAATCAATCACGCTCGATAGCTTGCCGTTCTTTACAAGAAGATTTCCCGGCGCGATATCACCATGAATCCACACAGGCTCCCTTGTCCATTCCGATGCTTTCGCTCGATTCCATATCTCAAGGCATTTTTCGGTATCGACTAAATCACCTAGCGCTTCAAGAGCCTGTAAAGTCCCCTCATCATAGACCATTAGAGGACAGCCTCTGAAATAGTTATGCTCCCCGCCTGCTGGACCATTCGATGCGTCGATGGCTTGAAGCTCCTTAATAAATAAAGAAAGCTCCACAGCAAATTCATTTAAGCTTAAGATATTGTCATATCTTAATGTTTCTCCGTCAATCCACTTATTCACTGACCAATAAAAAGGATATTCCTCATCAGGTATTCCTTTTGCCAGAGGAGCTGGAATAGGCAGCGAAATATGAGGCTTCAGCTTAGGAAGCCAGTAAGCTTCCTTCTCAGCTTGCGGTGCGTGGCCCTCGTCTCTTGGCAGCCTCACGCTCATCTCATCGCCTAGGTGAAAGGTGAAGTTGTCATATCCTCCTTTTTCAACAGGACGGATAGGCAGGTCTACCCATTGCGGTAATTGCTTCTTAATTAAACGGCTGACTAGCTCGGTATTTATGGTGTACGTATTCATATCTTCACTCCAGTACAAATTCCATTTGACGAAAGTATAGTTCGCGCTGTGCTTTGTTACAATGTTGAATTTGGTTATATTCGAATTTTATCTATTCTATTTCCCGGAAATTGTTCCGTCGTTATTGACCTTCACATTAAAGGAGATCTTGTTCAGTTTTGAATAAGTCGTCTCATTGTAGGCTGCTTCCCTTAGAGTTGGTCTAGTATTTACTAATTTGACCGGTGTAACTTTGCTGCTTACCTTATCACCGTCAAACGTCAACGTAGCAATCATGGAATCGGTAGCTTTGTTCGAACGCTGCGTTGGTGTGAACACAAAGTTTCCGAGGGAGTAGAAGATTGGTTTCCCTTTATACGTCTCAATCCCTTGTAAACAATGGCTGTGACTCCCCATCACCGCATCAACTCCAGCATCGATAAAAGCCTTCGCATACGTTCTCGCATAATCCTCCGGGTAATCTTGATACTCGTTATTCCAATGGATATAGATGATGGTGATATCGGAATATTTCACTGCATTTTTCACATAGCGCATCATCAGATCAAAGTTATACCCGGATGCGATACCAGCTTTCTTATCCCCAGCGTACCAGGATGGCCCAGACAGAACCCGGCTGATGCCAACGATCGCTACTTTTTTACCGTTCACCTTTTTGGAATAAGCGGTAAAAGCTTCGTCTATATTGCTGCCAGCGCCGGTCCGGCCAATCTTATACTTGTCCAAATTCTGTACGGTATCTTTCAGGGCATCCACCCCATAATCGAGCATATGATTATTGGCAATCGACACTCCGTCAATCCCGGAATTCACGATGCTTTCGAGTGTTTTGGGAGCGGAGCGGAAGGTGTAGGTTTTGTTGGCCTGTTGCCCGCGTGTAGAGATCGGAGTCTCCAGGTTGGCGAAGCTAATGTCCGAACTAGATAAAATATCATGTACCTGCTCAAACGGATAATCAATACCGTACTTATCGATATTAGCCGCTACTTTCCCATCTAGTAAAATGTCACCAGCAAAGCTGATTTCAATCGGCTTATTCTGTTCAGCCTTCTTTGCAGAAGCAGCCTGTACAGCGTCACCACTTACAGAAGCTGACTCTAGATTAAACCCTACAAAAATAAGAATGGCCGCAAGGTACTTTAGAATAATCATCCATATCCACCTTCTCTCTGAATCTATTGATCCTCTGCAAGAAATCTACTAATGTGTATGCTCGTAGAAGGAAATAGATTACTAGAAGGCAAGGAGTTGGCATGGAGATTTGCAAAAAAAAGAAGCCGTGACATACGGCTCCTATGGTTCTCAATTATTCTGATAATCTTTGATAGAGCCAGCTAACGGATACCCTGCCGCTAATCTCGTGTTTGCCTGGATGAATATCTGACTCGAGATGTTCTGGTACTCCCCATTCGGTGTAGGTTTCCAGAAGGATAGTAATTGCATTGCGCGTATCCTTCACTGGGAAGATGGGGTCATACTCTCCTGATTCTACGAACAAAGCTCTAGGGGCAATAAGTCCGGTAATCTCCGGCTGCTCCGCTTCAAGCATAATACCCGGCAAATAATTGTCTATACAATGAGGCATAGCGAGCACGCTGCCTTGAAACGTATTGACCCAGCTGCATAATACCGTTGCTTTCACACGCTCGTCCAGTGCTGACGTATACGCCCCAATTAAGCCGCCACCAGAAAAGCCAAACACACCAATCTTCCCAGCATCTACTTCGGATCGGGATTGCAAATAATCGATTGCTCTAATTGCTTCATATACTCTCATCCCCGCTAATGTTCTTCCGTACGTGAGCAGATGAGAGGCTAAAGCTGCACAGGAGTTGTTGCTGCTTGAGCACACCTTAAGCTCGTTAGCCAGCCGACGATCACCAAAGCCCATGATCTCAGGAATGACAACAATCATCCCCTGTCGAACCAGTTGAACCGCAAAGCGGTTGTAAATACCTGCATCGTCCAGCTCTTGACCTTCCTCGTCAAAGCCCATCGCATCTCTCATCCCATTGCCATGCCCATGGCAGGCGAGCACTGCTGGTAATGGGCGCTCTTTTCCTTTCGGAACGAGTAACCAGACTGGTACATCAACTGACTCCATAGTCGAGTAAGTAACCTTCTCCAGTATAAAATCTCCGTAATCGACACGATCAATGAGTTGAGCATGAAGCGGAAAATTCCTATCAGGTAATGTTCCTAAAGCTTGCTTCAGCTTCTTCAGCAACCCAGCTCTTTTTTCCTCTGGCGATGTTGTACGAATAGCCTGTCGTCTATCTGCTGCCGTATGTTCATACAGCTGCTTCAGCATTGCATCCATCGTCCAATTCATAGTCTCACCTGCTCCCTTACTCCGCGCATATACGACGAATAACCGGAGCATTCTCTATGAAGGATAGATGAAAGACATCCGGATTGGACAAAGCTTCCCATTCTTCAAATCCGATACGGTTATCAAAATACTTCAATAGAAGGGATATCAAGTTGCCATGTGATACAACTATAATATTTTTATTTTCACGAATTAGAGCTTCCCTAACTACGCTAATAGCCCGGCTCATAGCCGTGTTACTGGATTCCCCGCCTTCATAGCATAAATCCAAGTCATCGTAAGTATAACGAAGTCTGTCAAGCCACTCCGGATGATTCTCGCTGGATAAGACTCTCTCAGCCAATCTATGATCCAGCTCCACTTCTATGCCAAGCTGATCAGCTAGTGGCTTTATTGTACGAACAGCTCTCTCATAGGGACTTGATAAGATACAATCAATCTCTTTATCCATAAAAATTGCAGCAAGCTCTTCCGCTTGCCGAACACCTGACTCCGTCAGCCCAGCATCAGGTGCCTGCCCAACTGCTTTGCAATGTCGTATGACATAGACATTTTTCATTTCGCGGTCCTCCTGCTTAACTAGTTCTTACATTAGTTGAACAACCAACTTTGCTGATATTTTCAGGCATCCGGTGGATTCTTTTTTTTGCTAAACCCGCCGAATACTACGCCAAATGCGATTCCAAGTCCGATACCAACAGAGATATTATCCATTGCCACGCCAATCGCTACACCAAGGGCAATTCCTACTGCAAGCGCAGTTGCGGGTTTCATTTTGTTCTTCCTATCCATAATACCTCCACCTCCATTGCTGTCTTTAATAAATACGTCCGTCTAAACTGGCGGTTTCTATAATCTTAGTCTTGTCAAAGTAACCATTTGCTTGTGCCCCGTACTGTCTATAATTTGTGTGCTTTAGTTGAGAAAACGGCAGCTCACATGTATGAGCTGCCGTAGTGTCTTTCTTAAGCTAATTCACCGTTAGTTGAGTTCTTTTAATTTGGTTTTGCATTGATTTCATTAAAGTTCATGCAAACCTAGGGTCGCCCAGTCTTCTTTTAAACGTCACTTATTTATTACCGAGTTGTTCCGCCAAACCGATTAGATGTCCTTCATTCCCACGAATGTAGCAGAGCCGATACGAGTTCTCGTACTGAACCACTTCGCCAACGAGCTGAGCACCATGCTTAGTGAGTCTGGATACCAGTTCGTCAATGTCTTCAACAGTGAACATGACGCGTAGATAACCGAGAGCATTTACAGGAGCAGTTCGGTGATCTGATATAGCAGGTGGGGTGAGAAATCGCGACAGTTCAAGTCGGCTGTGGCCATCTGGGGTAACCATCATAGCAATCTCTACACACTGTGAACCCAGCCCGGTTACACGACCAGCCCATTCACCTTCAACAGTAGCTCGCCCTTCGAGCTTCAAGCCAATCTCCTCGAAGAAAGAGATTGAGTCATCAAGGGACTCTACAACGATGCCAACATTGTCCATTCTTAGTAAATTGTTTTTTGCCATAATTTTATCTCCTTATGTGTACATACCTGATATCTTTATATTTATTCTATCAAAAATTGCTAATTCCCTCCAAATGATTAATCTAACACGAGCAGGCATTATACAAAAGACACGGAACAATTCCGTGTCTCTAGTCACTATCTCAAATTCCCTTTTACCCATTGCGGGTCACACGAAAACCTTGATCGGGGCCAAAGCCATTCGCCTCAAACTTACCTCGAAAAGCTGTCTCACTGCTGCTAATGTCTCCGATCCAGCCGCCACCCTTAACAACCCGTAAAGAGCCGCTGTCGCTATTCAAGTCTCCGTACCAGTTCCAGCACCATTCCCTTACGTTACCTGACATATCGTAAAGTCCTATCTCGTTTGGTTTCTTACCACCAATCGATTTGGTCTGAACATGGTTGTTTTCAATTGCTGGCCAGTTCCAATCTCCAGACAACGGTATTTCCCCGGCATTTCTCCAATACCATTCTACTTCATCGGGATTATTGCTTCCGCTGTAGGTGTAGCTCTTACTCATCTGACCGCCGCCTGCGGCATATTCCCATTCTGCTTCTGTTGGCAGCCGGTAACCATTAGCTTCCGCGTTGACTGTTACTATCCATTTTATATCATCGTTTTCGCTCTTATTATTCGGGTCTTTTGTATTCTTATCTATATTATAAAATGGTTTATAACCCTCTTTAATACTCCTATTATTACAGTACTCAATTACGTCGTACCAGCTCACCATCTCTACCGGCAGATTGTCGCCTTTGAACTGTGATGGGTTACTTCCCATGACTTCGGTCCACTCTTTTTGTGTGACTTCATATTTACCCATATAAAAGTTAGAAAGCGTTCCATTTAAACCATAGTAGTTAGATTTTGTATTCTTAAACGTTCCGCCTTTGACCAACACAAAGTTGGTCATCTTGTCCGTCTTCTCTATCCTATCAGTCGTACCAGTACTAGTCGCCACGGGACTTTCCTTACTTTGAGTCTGCCCCGTCTTATTGGGCTTATCTTGCGAGCAAGCGCTGATCACAACCATTGCCGTTATCAGAAGGAATATGATTGGCTTTCTCATTGTTTTAATCTCCTTTAAAATTCATAAGGCCGCCGGCTGTGAGACCGGCAGGCCTTATTTCTATCAAATGATTATTTTTACCACACCGTTACGTTAGAGCTGCCGCTGCTTTGATAGCCTTCAGTCGCGAGTACCTGGTAAGACCAGCTGCTTCCCAGATTCATTCCTTTGCTCTTCCAAGCGTTAACGTGGTTGCTGAATGTGATTGCAACGTTGCTGCCTGTCGCTCTCTTCGACTGACGAACACTCCAGTACTGAGTGAAGGTTGCCGTTCCATCAATGGAAGGTTGGTTAACCCGTTGAGTCGTATAGATATCATAAGTGCCGCCATCGCTGCTTACAGTGCCTTTGAATGTGCCAGTAGGTCTGTAAGTACCCCAGCTATCGACAACGTAATATTCGATAAGGGAGTTTCTTGTCCATCCGTAAAGCGATAAGTATCCGTTGCCGCTTGGCGCAAATACTCCTGCATTATAATTAATAACACGGGAAGCTGATCCAGTACCCCATCCTTTACCAACAACAAAATTCCCTGTATTTGACCATGTAACGCTGTAATTACCGCCAGATCCATTGGTAGCATTTACGGTACCGCCGCCATCTGTCCAATTTTGCCAGTAGTCTGTTGCTGCATTTGCCGAAGCTGCAAACAAGCCAATGCTCATAGAAGCTGCAAGTAATGTTACCGCGATTTTCTTTTTAATTTTAAACATAATCTACCTCCTGGAATTTGGTTTGACTGGACTTACATACTACTTGAATCATTTGTTCCGTTTGATTCTAGATGCAGTACTGTAAATATTCCCGTGTTTCCATTTACCAATTTCTTACTATAACCTCCTCTCTGAAAAGAGTATAAAAGGAAAACGCTTTCATGAATACGGAACAGATTAAAGGTCTATCCCTAATTTCTTAAGTAATTTCACCTTCAGCAACATTTATGACGGGCGTTCGTCAATAAAAGCAAATAAAAATATGGTAAGGAGCAGATGACGATGGTGTCGCCGTGGTTGAACAGGACAGTAAGCTATATATCGCTGTACGCAATATGTAAGTGAGGACGGCGCTCTGCACCAAAAAACATTCACTCCACTGTTAAGCGAAATGAAGGTTTTTGTGTCTATTGGTGCATGCCTTTACCGCTGCCTGCTCCCCCTCGGCCTCCACCACCGCGTGATTGGGTAATTTCAGTAATCTTTTCTCCATTGACCGTAACATCTCCGCCGTTTAATTGAGCTGTTCCATCCGAGTCAAAAGCGGAAGCTGCTTCTACATTAATGGTACCTCCATTAATATAGAGATCACCGTTTGAATCAAAAGCATCCGTATCACCGCTAGCCATGCTTACATCAATCGTACCGCCATTCACTTCAATCACCACATCAGAATTGACTTTTGGTGAGGCATTTACACCATCATTGTTCGCATACAAGGTGATTTGACCATCGTTTATTTTAATATAGTTTGCCTCAATGCCTTCTTCACTTGTCTTAATATTAATCGTGCCGCCATCAATCTGAACCATGCTGTTACCTCGGATTGCATCATCAGCAGCCGAGATATTTAAAGTGCCATTTTTAATATAGATATACCCCAGGGAAGCATCCTCTTCGTTCTCACTGTGCAGGGCATCCTTATCGGAATCTATTGTAATTGATCCATTATTAATAAGGATTGCATCATTAGCCTCTAATGCATCCGCAGAGGATTGAATGGTATAGACGCCTCCTGTAATTTTAAGATCATCCTTTGAGGAAATGCCATTCCCTTCACTAGATACAATTCCTAATGTACCAACTCCATTCAGGGTCAGATCTGCTCTGGAGAAAATAACGGCATCCAGATTAGTATCTCCATCCGCCACATAGCTTCCGGAAACCTCCATGTTGTTCTCACTGTCTGTCGTTGTAACGAATACTTTATCCGCAGCTTTTACATAAATGGCTGGTGCATCTTCATTGGTTATGCTGGCGTCATTAAGGACGATTTGAACTTTGGCATCCTCAGGAGCTTCGACCGTAACTGTTACATTACTCACCTCGCCGCTTAAGACATATATACCTTCTGTATTCAGCGTCACATCTTTATTACTTTCCAATTGGATTTGTGTGGCCGCTGTAAGATCCACCGACTGTTCGAGATCCCGGTCACTGAATAGCTCCGATGTATCTAGAGCGGTAGTGTCAGCTGCTGACGTTCCAGTTCCAGTTCCAGTTCCAGTTCCAGTTCCAGTTGATGTCCCTGTATTACTTGCTGATGGACTGGTTTCTGATTGAGTGGGAGTTGATTGGGCGGTTGCAGTTGAAGCAGCAGCATTCTCGCTGCTGACTTGTGCCTTAGAGCATCCCACCGCAGATACGCTAAGTAATAGAGCCAATGTAATAGCACTTATGTTATTAAACCTCGTTTTTTTCATAAATGAACACTCCTTTTTATCCTTTGTTTTATCTGAATCACTTGATCTCGCCTTGGCATATTTGAATCATAAAGTACTATTCTTAAATCAAACTTAAACTTAAAAATACAAAAAAGACACGGAAGGAGCTATTCCGTGTCTTTACCTTCAACTTTTATTTCTTGCCGTTTTCCTGCAGCCAAGCGTCCAAAGCGGTTTGGGCACCCTCGACAATTTTATTAATACCCGCGCTTTTCAGCTTCTCGTTGTATTTGGCCAGGTGCTCCGCAGGATCCAGCGTTCCGGTAAGAAGGCCAGGCGAATACTCCTTCATGACGGCATCAACATTCGCTTTCTCCGTCTTAACCGCCGGGAAGTCCCAGCTGAAGCCAAGCAGCGGCGAAACGATTGCCGAGTTGTTCCACTCCTTCGTAATTTCCCACGTTTTCGGATCATAGCCGCCATCCTTGATCGTGCTTACATGAGTTCCGTTAACCAGCTTGTAATGCTCACAGGAGGTTGTACAAATACGGATCCGTGTTGACCAGGCTCCCAATTGTCCCAAAGTATATCGAATTTAGCAGGCCAAACAATAATCGAATACAAGTAACTGTTTCCACTACCTTGCCCTTTACTTCAATAAACTACATTACCGGGCGGATGACCAATTCATTCACATCGACGTCGGCCGGCTGCTCGATGGCTCAAGCAATCCCTCAGCGTTCCCGGACACTGGTGAAATCGCATGTTCATATAGAATCCTCATTGTTTTAATGACAACTCCTGTGTATTCAAAATGGGCAGCCACTTGTGTACGGCCCAGAGCCGTTCATATTTATGGATTTTGTACCATAGTGGAAAAACAAATGATGGCTTTATAGCAAAACAAAAAGAGAGGTTCGCCGCCCCTCTTTTGCTTTTTCCGCTAATATTCGCTAACAGCTTAGCTTAAGATTGAATCAACGATTTTCGATTTGTCGTAAGAGGCGGTTGTTCGAGCCATTTCCGTTCCACCATGATATCATATGTATCTTTGGCGTACGACATCACCTTAGCAATGATTTTGGTATAGTCAACAGTGAGATCTGCTCGCATGGACAGAGACAGGGCATGTGAAATCAAGAGAATGTCTACCGAGTTCAATATATTTATCATCGCCATGATAAACTTATCTGAAAACGGTGAAACAATAGAATTTGTAACTTCCATGCTTACTGTTACCGTTCCGAGCAAATCCTCCTCCATAAGCAGATTATTAAACAGGTCAATTTGTTGTTCGCTGATTTTTTTGCCTCTAAGGACTAGATCCTTCAATTTTTTATCTTCCATTACTTGCGCAAATCCAAGCATGATAATTACTGAAAAGTAATTTCGTTCAATATTGAAAAATATTTCAGATAACTCAATTGCATTGAGAGGTCGCTTCCCGCCAAACATCCCGTCAATGAATGAGATTTTCTGAATGTACTCAATTTTATCAGGGTAGTTCATTTTTGGCGGGCGGTCATAAATCCCTTTCTCCAACATCATTCGCACCGCTTTCCCGAACATCTCGGTAGACGTATGCAGACATTCTTTGAAAAAATCCAATACATCGAGCCGAACGTTATTAGAGGCCGTAAAAGAAAAATTAATCATTCCCAGCCGATTCGTCATGTAGATAAAGCTTAGGGTAAACGTATCGTGAAAAAGCGGAGGAGCAGCTAAATTCACATCATTTTCCGAAAACCCCGCGGGTATCGGGAAATTTTCCGCAAGAAAGATTTTTTTGATTTTATCTACTCGTTCTTGCGAAATCTGCAATGCCTCTTTAGCCAGGGGAACAATCCCTCCATCTTGAAGATGATGCAGTAAGTAGGTAAGGAAACATACCGTCATGCTTTCTTGGAGATAAATGGCCCATAGTCCCCCGATTTCCGTACAGCTTAATTCAATATTTGTTGGTTTTACATGAGGTTGCTGAAACGTCATACGATTCCTCCGCTACATTATGCTTTCTTCCAAGACTTAGTGTCTTACCTTGTTTTGTATTTTATTCACTTTGAGAAGGATTCGTGGACACCAACTTTCCTTCACAAAAATGATTTGTACAAAAAAAAGAGGGGGTCGCCGCAGATTCGCCGCCCCCCTTTGCTATTTCCGCAATACATCCCCGAATTAATTTCCCTCCCGCACTAACAGTGAACAGCACTCAACATGGCTCGTCCACGGGAACATATCAACCGGCGTTACTTCCACCGTCTTATACCCGCCTTCTTCTAAAGTATGAAGATCACGCGCCAGCGTCGAAGGATTGCAGCTTACATAAACGACCCTCTCCGGTTGCATAGCCAGGATCGTATCGAGAAGTGCAGGGTCGCAGCCTTTGCGCGGCGGATCGACGACGATAACATCGGGGATAATTCCCTCTTCACGCCAGCGCGGGATTACCACTTCAGCTGGTCCAGCCTCAAACGAGGCATTCGTAATGCCGTTAAGCTCAGCGTTGCGTTTCGCATCCTCAATCGCTTCCGGCACAATCTCAACGCCATAGACGCGTCCGGCTTTTCGCGCGAGGAACAGCGAAATCGTCCCGATGCCGCAATAGGCATCAATCACTGATTCCGTACCAGTCAGCTGTGCATAGTCCACCGCTTTGCGGTACAACTCCACCGTCTGAGCCGGGTTTACCTGATAGAAAGAACGTGCCGATATCGCGAAACGGATACCGTCCAGTTCATCATAGATAACCTCACTGCCCCATAATACCTTGGTCTCATCACCAAAGATCACGTTAGTATCACGTGTATTTACGTTCTGCACAATGCTCTTCACTTCCGGCAAGGCTGCGCGAATACGCTCTACCCATTGTTCAGCCTGTGGCAGCTTTCTGCCGTTCGTCACAAGAACGATCATAATCTCGCCGCTCACAAAACCAGTCCGCGTCATCACATGGCGAAGTAGTCCTTGACCGGACTCCTCATCATAAGCCGATACCTCGAGCTCACGCCCAATTGTCTTCACAATACGAACAACTTCATCATTCCGGTCATGCTGGATATGGCATTCATCCGTATCAATGATGCGGTGACTTCCTTTGGCATAAAAGCCTGCAATCAGCTCCTGGCTGCCGCTAGCGGATACTCCCGCTCCAATCGGCACCTGCGCCTTATTGCGATAGTGCCAAGGCTCAGTCATCCCAACTGTCGGATGAACCACAACGCCTTCTTTATCATCGCCGGCAATCGTCAGCTTCCCGATTCGCTCTAGCGAATCAATAACATGCTGGCGTTTCCAGCTCAGCTGCGCATCATAATCCATATGTTGTAGCTGACAGCCGCCGCATTTGTCATAAATACCGCATACCGGTACAACGCGTTCCGCGCTTGCATCGATCAGCTCTTGAAGACGAGCGTAGCCGAAAGTTTTCTTTACCTTCATCACTTTCGCCCGTACCCGCTCGCCTGGAAGCGCCCCTTGGATGAACAGGGTAAAGCCATCAGCTCGGCCTACCCCTTCTCCGTCATGAGTTAAGCCGATGATATCAACAACGACCTCATCGTTTTTTTGCACAGGGGCATCTACTACCGCAGCCTGAGCACCACCTCTTGCTCGTCCATTATTCCGGCTGCTGCCGGCCGAAGCCTGCAACTTGCCTTTTCTATTCGAACCCGCATTACGCGATTGATTTCTATTCATTATTGCTCTCCGCTTCCTCATGCTATTATCCCTATAGTGTAATGCATCTGCAAAAAGAAATAAACCTCCAAGGCATGCACAAAGCCTGCCAATAGAGGTTTACTCTTGTCTCTTAACGATGACGATAAGTTGCTTCGCCAAGCTCATCGGCAAAAATTCGCAGATGCGAAGGCAATACCGAGAACGTAAACGGCAGTGTACCACCGTATTCGCCGTCCAAGTTAATTTGGACGTAGCTTGGTGAGGTCACCTTAATCTTATTGGTCCGGAAATGAATGACATGGGAATCATTCAGATGCTCACCACGAAGAGCAAGTGTAGCGATCCGGATAAACTCGGCAAGGTTGCATCTCTTAAGCAGCACAACGTCGAATAATCCGTCATCCAGCTTGGATTCCGGTGCCAGCTTCTCGAATCCACCAACCGAGTTACTGTTACAAATCAGGAAGAGCATAAATTCCTCATGGAATTTACCTACACCTTCTGCTTCAATAACTAATTCTGTTGGGCTAAGCCGGGTCATTTTCTCTAACCCTTTCAAATAATACGCCAGCTGTCCAATCATCGTCTTCAGCTTGATCGGCACATCATAGGTCAGCTCGGTGAGCGAGCCTCCCCCTGCAATATTAATGAAATAACGCTCATTAGCCTGACCAACATCGATTGGCCGTGTGTAATTCTGAATAATGAGGTCACAAGCATATTCCCAATGCTTCGGGATACCCATCGCACGGGCGAAATCATTGGTTGTTCCAAGTGGTAAAATACCAAGAGGCGGCCTGTTTGGCTTATTCGCGAGCCCGTTAATTACTTCATAAATTGTACCATCACCGCCTGCCGCGATGATCAGATCGTAGTCACGATCGGCCGCATCCGCTGCAGCAAGCGTCGCATCACCCGCTCCAATCGTTGCATGACAGCTCGTTTCGATACCCGCTTGATCGAGCTTCTGCAGTATATCCGGGAGACGCCGTTTCATTTCTTCTCTTCCCGATGTCGGGTTGTAAATCAATCTTGCACGCTTCATAGACTAACCCACCATTTCTTTCAAAAAACGGTCATCTAATTCTCCTGAAGCCAAGCCGTCATCCGCCGCTCCAGCCAGCGTTCGATCGCTGGATGAGGCAGCATCGCCTGCCCGTTATACCGGTAATTAAGACCCTTTAACCTTGTAGGAATAACCGTTTTCGTAAAATATCCCTTGCTCAAAAACAAAGGAACAACAATAACCGCTTCATTCGGCCGCTCTTGCTGCAGAGCTCTTACCTGTTCTGCCGCTTGATCTGGGAGGAGCATTGCTGTCGCCGAATGGGCGAAGCCGCCTAGCTTCCGCAGACGTTCCGCAAGCAGATCCAGTCCTTGCTGCCAGCGTTCATGGAAGACCTTCTCCTTGCTGCCATGGGCAATGAGCATAACCGTCTCTGTTTCAGGATGGACAGATAATGACTTAATATTCGACAGCAGCAGCTCCGCAATATCTGAATCATCATCGATTGGCATACCGTAATGGACATTCGCCTTCACCCGGAAGGTTCCAAGATCCCCTTCCAGCTCCGCTGCGGGAGGAAGACCAAACGCTTGCCCAATCTCATCGACATGTGTGCTGCCTGACGAAATAAATAAGGGCAGAACGAATAAATCCGTAACGCCCTGCTCTTCTAACGCATCAATTCCATCCTGAATCAAACGGCCTTCCACGATTTCGAGGAAAGAAGAATAGACCGGCACGCCTCTTACAAGCGGGGAGGCTGCAGCAGCGGTAACCGCTTCATCGACCAGCCGAACCCATTCTGCTTCCCTCGAACCATGACTGATGACTAGAATCCCCGGCTTCATGGCACTATCTGCCTAAACGCTCTAAAGCCATTTTATACCCATCGTTACCATAATTCAAACAACGCTTAACCCGGGAAATAGTCGCCGTACTAGCGCCCGTTTCCGCCTCAATCTGATTGTAGGTACTGCCCTTGCCCAGCATACGTGCTACCTCAAGACGCTGCGATAACGACTGAATCTCATTCACCGTGCACAAATCATCAAAAAAGACATAACATTCCTCAACCGACTTTAAAGTCAGGATCGCTTCGAACAATTGGTCAATTGCTTTATCATTCAGCTTTTTGAGCTGCATTATCATCCACTCCTCAGGCGTGATTACACGCGCATTTACAGCATTTCTATAACTGTTTATTATTCACATTGTATCGGTTTTAGGGGGGTTATTCAAGCATTACCGTATTCACGCTTTACAGGATGGAAGAGATCAGATTAGGTTATAATCCACATTATTTATATAAAATCGGGTCATTCGTCCAATCCGCATGTTTGCCTATGCCATAGACTAATATCAGGAATACTTCCCTATACGACATACGGGACCAGACCTCGCGTGCAGGCTAAGCAGTCCCGAATGGAAGCGGACGGAGCAGGGAAGCGTTATACACTTTGAAAAAAAGGTTGTGATCCGCGTGAATTACCGGAGCTACCCTGATGGCGGCAGCAATCCGAACCATCACCAGTATCCGCCGCACTCGCCGCATAGCGGCCATCACCGACGCGGCTATGCCAGAAATCAAGCAGGCAGCCAAGGCATGAACAGCTTCCAGAATCCTCTTGGATTCGGCAATGGCAGCGCCCCAATTCCACCTGCGCCTCCTGTCTTTTCTGTAGAAGAGATTCCTATACAACAAGAGGAAAGCTTACCTGTCGTTGTGCCAGCAACAGCGGCTGAAATGGTGGAAACGACAACTCCGGCAAAAGCTGGCGGCTTCTCTATGCCAAGCATGACGGAGATCAAGGGCTTTGTCGACCGCCTCGGTGGTCTGGATGGCATTCTGAGTACTGTCGGTAAAGTGCAGAAAGTGGTATCCAGTGTGTCTCAGATGGCCCCGCTCGTTAAAGTGCTGATGGGTTCCTTCAAAAAGGACTCCAGCAGCGACACTTCAGACGATGAAGTGGAAGTAGTACCTAAGAAACGCAAGCGCCGCAAAAAACCAACCGGATCCGCTGGACGCCGCCGCAAGCGGAAACGTCAGCCTTGAGGTTAAACTAGGGGGAGCTCATACACTACTCCCCCATGGACATTGCACCTCCAACGCATACTGTCGGAGTCTCTCCCTCCAGACCCCGTTCTCACTCTCGCTTCATTACTAGTTGCAGAGTAATTGAAGCTATTACGTATCGTTCGGAGTGAAGCACACCCCGATTGCAGCCTTATTGGCTGCAGTCGGGGTGTTTTCTTTTTCCAGCATACCAGGATAGAAAGGAGTGAGTTATAAATGACAGCGGTTAGTTCCTCTTAGCAGCATTTTATTGATTATTGATTCCTTCGAGCGGCACAGAATCCCTCAATATGAAGTAGAGTAGGCACCGCTGTATCTGATTTTGTCGAACACTGTTGAAGCAGTCCAAGCTAAGCACATTACTTTTGACCTAGACACTATGTCGAAATAACTTTCGAGCTGCTTCTGCAAAACCTGTTGATTGGATTTTGCACATACGCATCTAGATTTTGATCTTATCATTCATCTTTATGGAAATTTACTCCAAAAGACTCATGAGTAAATCCTTCGTTTCACCTACAATGATTATAACATTATAATCTTTAATCGAACGTCTCCAGTGCATTTCCAAAGCTTGATGAGCAGTCCGCTACCCGTTGGTCGAAAGTGAACATTTCCTCTGGCACCAATACTTTCACGTGGAAGCTGACGGCTAACCATTCCACTGCAAGCTGGAAATATTACATTACAAAGCCTACCTGGAACCCTAATGCCGCACTTACCCGCGATTCCTTTGACTTGACGCCTTTCTGCTCCGTTGCCTACAACGGCGCACAGCCACCCTTCAGCTACTCCAATACCTGTAATGTTCCTGAGCGAAACGGCTATCACGTAATCCTCGCCGTATGGGAAGTTGCTGATACAGCAAATGCCTTCTATAACGTAATCGACGTCAATTTCACCGGAACGAATCCTGTAGATACGACTGCTCCTTCGGCTCCATCCTCCCTTGCTGCAACCGCTACTGCATCCACCAGCGTATCCTTGTCTTGGAACGCCTCGACAGATAACGTTGGCGTGATTGGCTATAAAATCTATAATGGCAGTACCTTAGTCGCGAATACAGCGAGTACGGGAACAAGTTATACCGTTACTGGCCTTACGGCTAGCACCGCTTATACCTTTACCGTCAAGGCAGTAGATGCAGCCGGAAATGAATCCAGCGAGAGTAACAGCCTTAATGTCACAACAACAGCACCACCGGCCGTAGATACAACGGCACCAACCGCTCCAGCAGGACTTCATATTATGGGTACACCAACCTCTTCCAGCATGATGCTAATGTGGAGCTCTTCTACAGATAATGTAGCGGTGACCGGCTATAAAATTTACAATGGATCGACGCTCGTAACGACGACCGCTGGCACTGCAACGTCCTACACGGTTACGAGTCTTGCTGCAAGCACAACTTACAACTTCTCGGTTTACGCCATTGATGCTGCTGGCAACCAATCCACAGCAAGCACCATCAGCGGCACAACTGCGGCATCCACTAGCGCTCCTGCTTGGGCAGCTAATACCTCGTATGCGGTTGGAGCACTTGTCACCTACAACGGATCTACCTACAAATGCCTGCAAGCCCATACTTCACTTACCGGTTGGGAACCATCTAACGTACCTGCACTTTGGCAGCTGCAATAAATAGAAGAATAAATATAAAAGTGCCGGGAGTGTCCAAATGGACTTCCCGGCACTTTTATATTCTTACTTATAGCTCGTCCAAACTTAGAAGAACACCTTATCAATAATCCAAAAGATGGCTGCCGCTAAGAGCGCCGTAATTGGAATTGTGATTACCCAAGCGATAACAATCTTGCCAGCGAGCGACCAACGGACACTAGAGAAGCGCTTCGCGCTGCCAACACCGAGAATCGAAGACGTAATAACATGCGTCGTGCTGACAGGAAGCTCCAACATCGTTGCAGTCAAGATAACACCAGCCGAGCCTACGTCTGCAGCGAAGCCGTTGATTGGCTCTATCTTGAAGATTTTTGTACCCATTGTCTTAATAATCTTCCATCCGCCAATCGATGTACCAAGTGCCATGGACAAAGCGGCCGACATCTTAACCCACAATGGAACATCCAGATGATCCTGAATACCTCCAGCTACCAGTGCGAATGTAATAATACCCATCGCCTTCTGAGCATCATTCGTACCATGGGAGAACGATTGAAATGCCGCGGTTAGAATCTGACCGAACCGGAAGCTTTTGTTCACCTGATGGGGACTGGACCTCGCAAATATTCGCTTCAGAATCCACATGATGATAAAACCGATTGTAAACGCAATAAGCGGCGAGAAAATAAGCGCTTTAATGATATCGACAAAACCATGTGCGTTGATCGCATCAAATCCTGCCCCGGATGCTACAGCACCGGCAAGCGAACCGATCAAAGCATGCGACGAGGAAGAAGGGATGCCGAACCACCAGGTAAGCAGGTTCCAGATAATGGCCGATATAAGTGCGGCTATAACGATCTCTACCCCGTTAGGTAAATCAGCCGGGTTAGCGACACCGCTGCCGATCTTCTTGGCAACCCCTGTAAAGGTAACGGCCCCAACAAAGTTCATACAAGCAGCCATAATAATGGCTACCCGAGGCTTAAGTGCTCTCGTAGATACCGTTGTGGCGATGGCGTTAGCCGTATCATGGAACCCGTTTATAAAGTCAAAACCGAGCGCGAATATGACAACCATCCATATTGTGATTGAATCCATTTGAATTGACTCCTACTCTCCGTGTAAGCTTAGCTGTTGCGCATAATGATCGATTCCAGCGTATTCGCTACATCTTCGCAGTAGTCGGTCGTTTGCTCCAACATTTCGTAGATTTCTTTCCGTTTCATGAGCTCAATCGGATCCTTCACATTCGTGAACAGGCTCTTAATGCTTACGCGAAGCAGATCATCGGCTTGGTTCTCCAGTTCGTTAAGCGCAATGTTTGGCTCTCGAATGGCAAGCAGCTTCTTGTCTGTCAGCAAGTAGATTGCTTTCTTGATTTGGTTCGCCGAACGAAGCAAAATATCGCCGAACAGCGTTATGTACTCGTCTTTTTCTTGAATATTGTACATCTCAAAGCGGGATGCGCAAGCTTCAATACCGTCAAGCACATCATCCAGAGACGAAGTTAATGCCATAATATCTTCTCGCTCAATTGGGGTAATGAACGTTTTGTTCAGTTCTTTCAGAATGGTGTGAACATATTGGTCACATTTGCTTTCGTACTCTTTCATTGTTTTTGCAAACAGAGTAACATCCGACAGGTCCGAAACACCACTTGAGAAATATTCAATTGCATCAACCAGTGTATCTGCCATTTCTTCAAAAGTCTTAAAGAAAATATCCTTTTTCTTAAACATCTTAATCCCCTTTACCTGACTGGATGGTTAGGCTTCATTCGAAATGAGCCCACAATATCTTAACACAGTTTACTTTAGAATTGTTAAGGGAATGTAAAGGATTTATGAAAAGTTTGCGTTTTTGCAAAAAAAATATAAAAAGGTGCGCTCCGCATAGGAGCGCACCGCCATTATATCCTTTATGGCTGTTTACGCGGTCACCCTCTACACCTAATTAGAGTGTGTCCGACAAGTTTATTTTTTACCCATAAATCACATGCTCTGCAAAAGTCGGTGTATTCGGAACGACGTGGAAGAACGTTTTCCCCGGAATAAAAGCGAGCTCTGCTCCGTCTTTCATAAGACGAACCATGTTGTCGTTGCTTCGTATCCATTCACATTCGACGACTTTGCCTTTCTGGAACAATAAAGCAGAGCCTCCCGCATGCAGATCAACGGACAGACGACCATAATCATCCAGTGTCTTATGGTTCGCGCCAAGCACAACCACATTGACAGCAGTCAACTGCTCGCCGTTATTAAGATCGGTATGTGGTTCGTCGTTAATGGAACGTTTGTAAACCCCACTGGCTTCGTCATACGCATAGGAGACTTTATAATCCTTCAGTAAAAATTTGATCTCAATAGATGCTGCCGCTTCTCCCGAAGCTGTCGAGCCCTCTTCTGCAAATGGATAGGTGGGAACCGTTACATCGCTCTTGTAGCCTTTCTTCTCCGCCCCGGCTCGCAGCTTCGCAAGCTCAGAGTACAAATTATGTGGAGCCTTACGATCCTTGCTGCGCCAGAAATAAGGACCTGCATTCGAAATCTCATCGAGATAAGGCTTGTTCTGATGCTGCAAAATATCATAGCCGTCATTACTTGCCCCTGAGTGGGCTAGAATAGCGCCATAACTTTCTCCAATATCAATCAAGTAAGGACGAATACTGCGGATCGGACCAATCGCGTCATTCACCGCATCTGTGCTTTGAAATATCGCAACAAGCCGTGTGATCCCGCCTTCGGCTAATACTTCCCATACAACGTCGGCATTTGTGAGCCCCGATTGCGGACGCGCCGGCTTCAAATTATTGATCATGACCGCAACTGGTCGTGCCGCTGCTTCCGTTTCACGTTTCAGTCCTGTCAGAGGAGCTGTAAAGCCAAGTTCCGGTGTTGGTTCTAGCATTGGCGTAGCCTCCGGCTCGGTTGATACTGTAGGTGTTGGTGCAGCCTCCTCTGTTTTGCTGCCCGCACTGCTGCCGCATGCTGCTAATACTAGGATTAGTAAACCAAAAATGAATACGCAGCGTAATCGTCTGCCCATGAGTTCCCCGCCTTTTAGTAGAGAATGATAGAGTCGAAAAAGTCGAATACTACCATTTAATCATAAAACGCGGGGATTGTCTTCCTAAATGCTCCAGTTATGCCAATCCTGTTGCTGTTTATCGAGCCCCTCCAGCCACTCGGAAGTGACACGGATCGATTCCTCCTGGTGATGCCTTGAGGAGTAAGTATGATTAGCCTGGAAAATAATCTCTTTATCGCATAGCCCGTCGCTGCGCGTCCAGAACACTTTCTGGTACAAGAAGCTGTAGTCCACTGGAATAAGATCGTCGCTTGTACCGTGAACAAGCAGTACCTCTCCCCCAAAACGCGTTGCCGATTGGAATGGCTGGTGCTGCAGCAGCGATTCGAAGAATACTGGCTGAAGGGTAAAGCCTGCATAATCGGTACTGCCCTTTTGCACAGCCTCGTCGTAGCCAGAACGGCCCACGATACGAACAATATCATTAAACGGATAAGCTACTGGCGACCATAAGACGAGACGTTTTACTCGTTTGTCACGGACAGCTGTCATAATGGCTATCGCACCGCCCAGACTATGTCCCAGCAGAACAATCCTTCTTGGATCGACACAGTCCATCTCCGCTACATAATCAATAACCGTACGAGTCTGGTCGATCATGCTGTCAAAGCCCAGCGCACCATAATCGCCATTGCTCTCTCCGCAGCCGCCATAATCAAACCGAAGCACGTAGGAACCCTGCGCAGCAAGCGCACGTGCTGTCTTGACGAACAAGCGATCAACGCCTACCCGGCTACCGATAAATCCATGGCATATAATAATGGCCTGCTTCTTTTGTGAATTGTCCTTCGCATGATCCGTTGGATAATGAAGCGTAGCTGTCAACTCAAGCCCTTCATGACGCAGCAATAATTGTTTTTCCATAAAAGATGTCCTCCTGCGGTTACTTTCTCATTTATATATAATTCCTACCCGAATACTATGATTTAATTGAGTTCATAGTATCATCTGTATAAGGATGGTGTCAATAGTCTTATTCTGTCCGTCAGCCGGTCCAATAATTTTGCATCTGTTATGAATAACACGGCCTCTCATAGATCACTCTACAATTAGCGCATTAATGCCCATCCAAGGAGATGATCCCCTTGCCGATCTGGATATCCTGGCTCAAAGATCATTGGCTAACGGTTTTATTGCTTGTCGGCATCTTCGTTGCCGTGTTAGTTATTATCTTTGAACGCAGTCTGCTGTTCTACAAGGAATAGCCCGCAAGACAAAGAGTCCACACTACATTGGATTTTGTACAGTAATAATAAGTCCTCAAATGCTACAGCCTAGGTTGTGCTGGATTTCATCCAGTCATTTTATAAATTTGAGCTGGAATTGACCAAAAGAGCAGATTTTACTGTATGGAATCCATTGTAGAATGAGCACTACCTGTTTACAGTATTCAGACTGTATATAATCCAGTGTTGCAAGAAGAAAAACAAAGAAAGCGGTCATACAGGTGAATACCTGCTGACCGCTTTCTTTGTTTTACATGGCTATAAGTAGGCTTAGCCCTTCAACGCTTTTGCTGCAATATCCGTACGGCTATGCATGCCGTCGAAATGAATGACGCTTACCGCTTCATAAGCGCGGGCACGTGCTTCCGCGATATCGCGGCCACGGCCAACAACGCCAAGAACACGGCCGCCGCTAGTCACGATTTTACCATCCTGCTCGGCAGTTCCAGCATGGAAGACAAGCGCGCCTTGTGCTTCTGCTGCCTCAAGGCCTGTAATCTCAAGGCCTTTTGGATACGATGCCGGGTAGCCTTCTGATGCAACGATGACACATACCGCTGCTTCTTCGCTCCACTCAAGCTCCAATTGATCCAGACGTCCGTTCAAAGACGCAAGAACAACGTCAACCAGCTCGGTTTTGAGGCGCGGCAATACAACTTGTGTTTCAGGGTCGCCCATACGAGCGTTAAATTCAATTGTTTTTGGGCCATCTTTCGTAATCATCAGACCAGCGAACAATACGCCGCGGAATGGACGTCCTTCGCTTACCATCGCTTTAGCCGTAGGAATAATAATATTCTGGATCGACTCGTCGATAATCGATTGCTCGATATGCGGCAGTGGAGTGTATGTACCCATACCGCCTGTATTTGGGCCTTTGTCGTTATCAAATACCGGTTTGTGGTCTTGCGCCGGTACCATTGCTTTAACCGTCTCACCATCCACAAAAGCGAGGATCGACATTTCTTGGCCCTCGAGGAATTCTTCGATGACAATTTGGTTGCCAGCATCACCGAATACTTTATCAACCATGGCTTCTCTGAGCGCTTGCTCTGCTTCTTCCAACGAGTAAGCAACCGTTACGCCTTTGCCTGCTGCAAGACCATCCGCTTTAATAACGATTGGCACGGATTGTTCACGCAAATAAGTAAGAGCTGTTTCATATTCAGTGAAAGTCTCGTATTTAGCAGTTGGGATATTGTATTTGCGAAGCAGGTCCTTCATGAAGATCTTGCTGCCTTCAATCTCCGCTGCCGCTTTGTTCGGGCCATAGACCGGAATGTTATGCGCTTCGAACGCATCTACGATACCTGCTGCAAGTGGATCGTCCGGACCGATGAAGACAAGATCAATAGATGCATCCTTTGCAAACTTCACAAGCTCATCAAATTGATCAACGGCGATTGGCACGCAATCTGCAATTTGCGCAATACCTGCATTACCTGGTGCACAAAATACTTCTTTAACCTTCTCGCTTTTCTTCAGCGCCCAGACAACAGCATGCTCGCGACCGCCGCCGCCGACAACTAAAATTCTCATCGCTCTTATTTACCCCCTGATGATAGATACTTATCTTAATTAATAGCTAATAGCGAAGCTGGTCTTGCCGCGCCATAATGACCCGGAAGAAGCTTCGCTATTCAACTTGCTCTCTTAGTGTTTAAAGTGACGAACGCCTGTCATCACCATTGCGATATTATGCTTATTTGCTGCTTCGATCGACTCTGCGTCTTTGATCGAGCCGCCTGTTTGGATAATAGCCGTAATACCAGCTTTTGCTGCAAGCTCAACGGTATCACCCATTGGGAAGAATGCATCGGATGCAAGTACCGATCCAACCGCTTGCTCACCAGCTTGCTCGATCGCAATACGAGCGGAACCAACGCGGTTCATTTGGCCTGCACCCACGCCGATCGTCATGTTGTTTTTCGCCAGCAAAATCGCGTTCGATTTCACATGCTTTACAACTTTCCAGCCGAAGAGTAATTGTTTCAACTCTTCTTCTGTTGGTTTGCGGTCCGTTACGAACTGCAGATCAGCCTCCGTCAAGCTGCGAACGTCGCTCTCTTGTACGAGCAGACCGCCGTCAACTGTCGTAGACAGCCAATCCGATTTGCGCTCAGCAGCCGATGCCGAGAGCTCTCCAAGCTTAAGAAGACGGATATTTTTCTTCTTCGTCAGCACTTCCAGCGCTTCTGGTGTGAAGTCTGGCGCGATGATGATTTCGAGGAAGATTTGGCTCAGCAGCTCAGCTGTGTCAGCGCCGATCGTACGGTTCGCCGCAACGATTCCACCGAAGATAGAAGTAGGGTCTGCTGAGTATGCTTTTTGATAAGCTTCGTGGATGTCAGCACCGATACCCACGCCGCATGGATTCATATGTTTGACTGCTACACAAGCTGGCTCGTCAAATTCCTTGACGATAGCAAGTGCTGCGTTAGCATCATTAATGTTATTGTAGGACAATTCTTTGCCATGCAGCTGTTCAGCAGTCGTAATGTTGCCAACAGGTGCAAGCGGCTTGCTGTAGAACGCCGCCTTCTGATGCGGGTTCTCGCCATAGCGCAGATCTTGAACTTTCTCGTAAGTGACCGTGTAGGATTCAGGAAGCTCTTCGCCAACTTGCTTTGTCAGATAATCAGCAATAAGGGCATCGTAAGCCGCTGTATGACGGAATACTTTCGCTGTCAGACGTTTGCGAGTCTCAAGTGTAGTATCGCCGCCTGCTTTGATCTCTTCGATTACAGCAGCATAGTCATTAGCATCTACTACAACCGTTACGAAAGCATGGTTTTTCGCAGCAGAACGAAGCATTGTAGGACCGCCGATATCGATGTTCTCGATAGCATCCTCATATTCTACGTTAGGGTTTGCGATCGTTTGCTTGAACGGATACAGGTTAACAACTACAAGGTCGATGTAATCCAGGCCAAGCTCCTGCATAACCTTTTGATGCTCTTCGTTGTCACGGATAGCCAGAAGTCCGCTGTGAACCGCAGGATGAAGCGTTTTAACACGGCCGTCCAAAATTTCAGGGAAGCCAGTTACATCGGAAATACCGATAACCGGAATGCCTTCCTTCTCCAGCAGGTTGAACGTACCGCCTGTCGAGATGATTTGTACGCCTTGAGCCGCCAGCTCACGAGAAAATTCAACAATGCCAGTCTTGTCCGAAACACTAATTAACGCTCTACGAATTGCCACGCGAAATTGCCTCCTCGAAAATAGGTACTTATATATTCAAAGCAAAAGCTAAGCTTTAACTGTAACGTTACGTCCGTCCAGGACAACGCGGCCCTGCGCGATCCATTGCACGACCTGCGGGAAGAGCTGCTGCTCAGCAGCATGAATGCGTTCGCCAAGTGTCGACTCTGTATCTCCGCTTAGTACTTCAACGGCGCTTTGTGCAATAATCGGCCCGCTGTCCATACCGCCATCCACATAATGAACAGTAACACCTGTAACCTTCACGCCATGCTCGAGCGCTTGTCCAATGCCATTCACACCAGGGAAGGATGGCAGAAGAGCAGGATGAATATTAATCATACGGCCATAAAACGGCTCTACGAGTACAGAAGTAATAATCCGCATATAACCGGCCAATACAACCAGTTCAATGCCGCGGCGCTGCAGCTCCGCTAGTATTTCCGTTTCGTAAGCCTCACGGGATGAATATTCCTTTGGCACAAAGATAAAAGTATCCACACCCGCCTTGCGAGCCCGCTCTATTACTGGAGCAGATGGCTTATCACAAACAAGAAGCTCGATGGTTGCATCGAGCCCTCCTTGTCGCACCGCATCGGCCAGGGCTTGGAAGTTCGTTCCTTGCCCTGATGCGAAGACGGCTAAACGCAATGCTCCCATTACACGTCCGCTCCTGTAAACGTAACGACGCGATTGCCCTCCGTTACCGTTCCGATTCGGTATGCTGCTTCGCCAAGCTCAGCTGCTGCTTTAAGAGCCTCTTCTGCTTGATCAGCGGGAACAACTACGATTAACCCGATGCCCATATTAAATGTCGTGAACATGTCACGGTTTGTAATTGCGCCTTTGTCCTGCATCAGCTGGAAGATAGGCAGGATCGGCCAAGAGCCGTATTCTACATTTACATTTACGCCTTCAGGCAGAACCCGTGGAATATTCTCAATGAAGCCGCCGCCTGTGATATGCGCCATACCTTTTACATTCACTTGCTCAATCAGCTTCAAAGCCGATTTTACATAAATGCGAGTTGGCTCGATCAGAACGTCGCCAAGTACAGCGTCATTCAGCTCAGGCAGACGTTGGTCAAGCGCGTAGCCGCATTCTTCAAGAAGAAGACGACGTACAAGCGAGTAGCCGTTACTGTGGATACCGCTTGAAGCGAAACCAAGAACAACATCGCCAGGAGCGATTGTAGTGCCATCGATGATTTTCTTTTTATCAACAACGCCAACTGTAAAGCCAGCGATATCATATTCGTCGCCTTGGTACATACCAGGCATTTCAGCTGTTTCGCCGCCAATCAGTGCGCAGCCTGCTTGAACACAGCCGTCAGAAATACCTTTTACAACCGCTTCGATTTTTTCCGGAACGACTTTACCGCATGCCAGATAATCGAGGAAGAAGAGAGGCTCAGCGCCTTGTACGATAATATCGTTTACGCACATTGCAACCGCGTCAACGCCAATCGTATCATGCTTATCCATCATGAACGCCAGCTTCAGCTTCGTGCCAACGCCGTCCGTACCAGATACGAGAACAGGCTCCTCGTATTTGTCTTTGTTAAGACCAAACAAACCGCCAAACCCGCCGAGATCAGTCAGCACTTCTGGACGGAACGTTTTCTTAACATGCTTCTTCATCCGTTCGACTGCTTCATTGCCGGCAGCAATATCGACTCCGGCCTTTTTGTACGCTTCTGACACACCAGTCAACCCCTTTTATCAACTTATCTATTAACAGCTGCAGCTCTTATCCGATTCCTCGTCTACCGGTGTTGGATAATCATTATCGAAGCAAGCCAGACACATGCCGCGGTTATACGCGCCGTCATTGCCGCCTACCGAATCGATAAAACCTTCATGGCTAAGGAAGTATAAAGAGTCCGCATTAATCATTTCACACATTTCCTGCACCGTTCTCGAAGAAGCAACCAGCTCCTTGCGATCCGGCGTATCAATACCGTAGTAACAAGGGTTCTTGAATGGCGGTGATGTAATCCGCACATGCACTTCAGTCGCACCAGCCTCGCGAAGCATGTTTACGATCCGGCGGGATGTCGTACCGCGGACGATCGAATCATCGATCATCACAACACGTCTGCCTTCCACGACTTTACGCACAGCAGACAGCTTCATCTTCACACCTTGTTCCCGCAGCTCTTGGGAGGGCTGAATAAACGTACGGCCTGTGTATTTATTCTTAATAAGTCCAAGCTCGTAAGGAATGCCTGTTTGCTCGGCATAACCAATAGACGCCGAAATACTCGAATCCGGTACGCCAATTACGATGTCTGCATCCACGAACGATTCCATCGCAAGCTGTTTACCCATCCGCTTACGTGCGGAATGGATGTTGATTGTATTAATATCGCTGTCCGGGCGGGCAAAATAGATATATTCCATCGCACATGTTGCCCGGCGCTCTACTTCTGCATAGCGGTCTTCGCGCATACCGTCAGCATCAAGGTAAAGCAGTTCGCCTGGTTGAACGTCACGTACATATTCTGCGCCAATCGATTCGAACGCACACGATTCGGAAGAGAATACATATCCATCACCGATCTTGCCCATTACGAGTGGACGCAGACCATTCGGGTCAGACGCTACAAGCAGCTTATCATTCGTCATAATAAGGAACGCGAAGCCGCCAATAATACGCTGAAGCGCATCTTTTGCTGCTTCTTCGAAGCTCTTAGACGAACGAGCGATCAAGTGAGCGATAACTTCCGTATCGCTGGAGGTTTGGAAGATCGAGCCTTGACTCTCCAGCTCCTTGCGAATCTCCGGTGCATTAACGATATTACCATTCGTCGCAACCGCCAGATCGCCATCCCGATAACGGAAAATAAGCGGCTGTGCATTCGCCAGCTTGCTCTCGCCAGCCGTCGAATAACGAACGTGGCCAATGGAGCGATCACCAGCGAGCGATTGAATCCGCTCTTTATCAAATACTTCCTTCACGAGCCCCATACCACGGTGGTAGGCGAAGCGGTTTCCCGCCTCCGTATCCACTGTACAGATCCCTGCACTTTCCTCGCCGCGATGCTGGAGAGCATGAAGGCCGTAATAGCTGAGGGAGGACGCATTCGGGACATTAAATACCCCGAACACGCCGCATTCCTCACGCAATTTGTCAAACATATCGTCACGGCCAATGCCTTCGTTATAATGATTTCCCGTCCACAGCTTATGCTGTTTTATTTCATCAGACATGGAATCGCATCCTTCCAGACCTTCTCCAGTTGTTGTACCGGTGCATTTACGCCGGATTTGCCATTTACGTTGATGGTCAGGCTGCTGCCTTTTACAGTACCGATTGCCGCATTTACTACGCCTTGTTCAGTCAGGTGCGCTTGCAATGCTGCTGCTTTCTCAGGTGTAGCCGAGAGCAGGATACGCGATTGCGATTCGGAGAACAGAAGGTGGTCAGGACGAAGATCCGTTGCCACGTTCACTTCTGCACCAATTTTGCCGCTGATTGCGGATTCCGCAAGAGCTACAGCAAGGCCGCCTTCAGACAAGTCATGTGCGGAAGCAACAAGACCGCCTTGGATTGCTGTCAGAACAGCGCCAAGCATGTTTTTCTCCGTTACCAGATCAATAGCTGGTGGACGGCCTTCAGCCGCACCGTTCAGAACGTAGAGCAGCTCGCTGCCGCCAAACTCTGCTTTGGTGTCGCCAACAAGGATAATGACGTCGCCTTCTTTTTTGAAGCCTTGTGTCGTGATGTGGTCCACATCATGTACGAGACCAACCATACCGATTACCGGAGTTGGATAGATCGCGCCTTTTGCGTTCTCGTTGTACAAGCTCACGTTACCGCCGATTACCGGTGTATCAAGCACGCGACAAGCTTCGGACATACCGTCTGCAGATTTCTCGATCTGCCAGAATACTTCCGGCTTCTCAGGGCTGCCGAAGTTCAGGTTATCCGTAATCGCAAGTGGTTCTGCACCGGAACATACAATGTTACGTGCAGCTTCTGCTACTGCAATACGTCCGCCGACTTCAGGATCCAGGTATACATAACGACCGTTACAGTCTGTTGTCATTGCAAGGCCTTTACGAGTGCCGTGAATGGTAACTACCGCTGCGTCGGAGCCTGGTTGAACCGCTGTTGATGTACGAACCATATAGTCATATTGGCTGTAAACCCACTCTTTGCTTGCCACAGTTGGCGAAGCGAGTACTTTTTCAAGAGCACCAGTCAGGTCTGTTACTTCAGTGAATGCAGCTGTATCAAGCGTAGCATTGTCACGGTAGTAAGCAGGCTCTTGCGATGGCTTTTCATATACCGGGCACTCGTCAACGAGCGCTTTAACCGGCATGTCAGCCACTTGCTCGCCTTGGTGGAACAGACGAAGACGTCCGTCATCGGTTACTTTACCAACTTTTTTACAAATAACGCCCCAACGGTCGAAGATCTCTTGCGCTTGTGCTTCATGCTGCGGCTCAACAACGAACAACATACGTTCTTGCGACTCCGACAACATCATTTCGTAAGGCGTCATGCCTGTCTCACGTTGTGGAACTTCATCGAGATACAGCTCCAGGCCGTTGCCAGCTTTGGAAGCCATCTCTGCGCTCGAGCAAGTGAGACCCGCTGCGCCCATATCTTGAATGCCAAGTACGATACCGGAATTGATCAGTTCCAGAGTGGACTCCATAACGAGCTTCTCCATGAACGGATCGCCGACTTGTACGGCAGTACGCTTCTCTTCGGATTCTTCTGTCAGCTCAACGGATGCGAATGTCGCACCGTGGATACCATCGCGGCCTGTTGCAGGACCAACGTAGAAGACAGGGTTACCGACACCTTTTGCTACGCCGCGTTGGATTTTATCATGATCGATAAGACCTACGCACATGGCGTTAACAAGCGGGTTGCCTTCGTAGCTCTCATCGAACATCACTTCGCCTGCAACGGTAGGGATACCGATACAGTTACCGTAGCCAGCAATACCGCTGACAACGTTCTCGAACAAGTACTTCACACGATCATTCTCAAGCTTGCCGAAACGAAGCGAGTTCAGCAGGGCAACTGGACGAGCACCCATTGAGAAAATATCACGGATAATGCCGCCAACACCTGTTGCAGCGCCTTGGTAAGGCTCAACGGCAGATGGATGGTTATGCGATTCGATCTTGAATACAACCGCTTGGTTGTCTCCGATATCAACGATACCCGCGCCTTCACCTGGTCCCATCAGGACACGTGGTCCAGTGATCGGGAATTTCTTCAGGATTGGCTTGGAGTTCTTGTAGGCACAATGCTCCGACCACATAACGCTAAATACGCCGATTTCCGTGTAGTTAGGTGTACGGCCGAGAAAACCGCAGATGAGCTCAAACTCATAATCCGATACACCAAATTGTTGATAAATCTTTTGCTCGACGATTTGTTCGGCAGTTGGTTCCTTAGCCGTTAATTGCTGCGCCATGTTGTTCCCTCCATGCATTCAAAATCGATGTAAACATCCGTTTGCCGTCTTCCGAGCCGAGGATTTGATCAACCGCACGCTCAGGGTGAGGCATCATGCCAACGACATTACCCTTTTTGTTGCTGATACCCGCAATGTTCTCAACCGAACCATTCGGGTTCGTGTCGCCTGCGTAGCGGAACACGATTTGGTTATTTGCTTTCAGCTCAGCAAGTGTTGCATCGTCGCAATAGTAGTTGCCTTCGCCGTGAGCAATTGGAATATCGATAATCTCGCCTTGCGAGTATTGGTTCGTAAACGCTGTGCCGTTGTTTACCACTTCAAGCTGTTGCTGCTGACAACGGAATTTAAGGCCCGTATTGCGGATCAGTGCGCCTGGCAGAAGGTTAGCTTCAGTCAGGATCTGGAATCCGTTGCAGATACCAAGGATGAACTTACCTTGTTCTGCTGCTTTCACAACTTCATTCATTACTGGAGCATAACTAGCCATCGCGCCGCAGCGCAGGTAGTCGCCGTAGGAGAAGCCGCCTGGCACGAGAATGGCATCGTATGCGGACAGGTCAGTCGCTGTATGCCATACGTATTCAACCTCTTGGCCGATTGTATCTTCTACCGCTTTGTAGCAGTCGATGTCACAGTTGGAGCCGGGAAATACGATTACTGCAAACTTCATCGATTATCCCTCCAATTCAAAACGGTAATCTTCGACAACCGTGTTCGCCAACAGCTTCTCGCACATTACTTTTACGCGTGCTTCCGCTTCAGCGCGGTCATTCGTGTCAAGTTCAAGCTCCAGGTATTTACCGATGCGAACTTTATCAACTTCTGCAAATCCCATTGTGTGCAGCGAGCCTTGAACGGCTTGACCTTGCGGGTCGAGTACATTTTGTTTGATAGTGACGTAGACTTTGGCTTTCATAAGTGGCCTCCTGAAAATGGTTTTTCCGGTCGATGTGTAAAAGAGTACGCCAGCTCGTGTCCCTCAGTCACACGGGTGTCTGTCTACGTCGCTGTTGAAATCGGAAAATTTCATTTAATCTGCTTCGTGGATATTTTCCGAATTTCAAAGGCGAGTGCTGTCGCTCTCCGACAGACACCCCTGCTCCTTCAGTCCCGGCTGCCGTTTTTTACAACATCCTCCCGGGTAGTCGTGTAAGCAATTAGGGGGCGTTTGCGCACTATCGTGCTCAACGCCAAACTTCAGAGCTAATACAAAAACCTATAAGATAAGATCAAGAACGAAAGATCAAGAAAATATAATTACGATCTATACCAATGAACTGCCAGTTAAACGGCTGTAGATGTCTAAATAACGATTTGTTGTTTCGTTAACAACGGATTCAGGAAGTGGAGCCGGTTTGCTGTCTCTGTCCCAATCGGAACCAAGAAGATAGGTGCGGACCGGTTCTTTGTCCATACTGTCGATCTCGATATCGAAAGCATAGTTGCCCTCTGCCCAGAAACGCGAGGAATCCGGGGTGAAGATTTCGTCGATCAGAATGACTTTGCCATCGATCAAGCCGAACTCGAATTTGCAATCGGCAAGGATGATCCCATGCTTCGCGCAATATTCATGAGCGAACTCGTACAGCTTGATGCTGCAGTCGCGAAGCTCTTCAGCGAGTTCTGCGCCAACCATCTCTTGCATCCGCTCGAATGGGATGTCCTCATCATGTCCAACGTCGTTTTTCGCTGCTGGAGTGAAGATTGGCTTAGGGAAACGCTCGTTCTTGCGCATACCTTCCGGAAGCTCGATTCCGTTAATCGCGGACGTTTGTTGGTATTGTCTCCAACCGCCGCCAGTGATATAGCCGCGCACCACACATTCAATATCAATGCGCTGTGCTTTCCTCGTTACCATGATGCGGTTTCTCAGCAATTCTGGCTCAGTTACGATATCCCCAAGCTTGTCTACATCGGTGTGGATGACATGGTTTGGCTGAATCGAAGCGGTTTGCTCAAACCAGAATGCTGACAGACGGTTCAATACGTTGCCTTTCTGCGGTACAGCAGGATCAAGCACATAATCGAATGCCGAAATGCGGTCCGTTACAACGATCAGGTAATGCTCGCCGAGATCATAAAGCTCACGTACTTTGCCTTTATACAGCAGCGGAGCTTTGATATAATCCGCTGCTGAGGATAAAGCTTGCGATTGTGCAGTCATTCCTCGAATCCCCTTTGCTTCTTAGTTCAAGCCAAGACGTGTGAAAATCGTATTCACATGCTTCAAATGCCAAGCCGGATTGAATGCATCATCGATTTCTTCAGCCGACAGCAGGCTTGTAATCTCCGGTGTCGATTCGATAATGTCGCGGAATTGGCGCTGCTCTTCCCATGCTTGCATCGCGCGTGGTTGAACCGTATCGTAGGCTTGCTCACGGCTAAGGCCTTTATCAATCAGCTTTGTCATCACGCGGCCAGAGAACGGAACGCCAAATGTACGCTGCATGTTTTTCTTCATGTTTTCAGGGAATACAGTCAAGTTCTGAATGATGTTGCCAAGACGGTTCAACATGTAGTTCAGAAGCATTGTTGCATCCGGGAGGATAACACGTTCAGCCGAAGAATGGCTGATGTCGCGCTCATGCCACAGCGGTACGTTCTCGTAAGCTGTCAGCATGTGACCACGGATCACGCGGGATAGACCGGAAATGTTCTCGCAGCCAATTGGGTTACGTTTGTGCGGCATTGCGGAAGAGCCTTTTTGACCTTTCGCGAATGCTTCTTCCACTTCACGGAATTCGCTCTTCTGCAAAGCGCGAATTTCAGTAGCGAATTTATCAAGCGATGTAGCAACGAGTGCCAGTGTCGCCATATATTCAGCGTGACGATCACGCTGCAAAGTTTGTGTCGAGATTGGAGCTGCGCTGATGCCAAGCTTGTTACATACGAACTCTTCTACGAAAGGATCAATGTTTGCATAAGTACCAACAGCACCGGAGATTTTACCGAATTGAACGCCGTTAGCTGCATGCTCGAAGCGCTCCAGGTTACGTTTCATCTCTTCATGCCACAGAGCCATTTTGAGACCAAATGTTGTGGGCTCGGCATGTACACCATGTGTACGGCCCATCATTGGCGTATCTTTATATTGAACAGCTTTCTCGCGAAGGATCGAGATGAAGCGCTCGATATCTTTTCTCAAGATAGCATTCGCTTGAAGAAGCAGGTAGCCATTCGCTGTATCTACAACGTCTGTCGAAGTCAGGCCATAATGCACCCATTTGCGTTCCGGACCAACGGTCTCGGATACAGCGCGTGTGAACGCGATAACGTCATGGCGGGTTTCTTGCTCGATTTCGTAAATACGGTCGATATTGAAGGTCGCTGCTTCACGAAGCGCCTCTACATCTTCCTTAGGAATAACGCCAAGCTCAACCCAAGCCTCACAGGAGCAAAGCTCAACTTCAAGCCATGCTTGGAATTTGTTCTGCTCTGTCCAAATTGCTCTCATTTCCGGTCTGCTGTAACGCTCTAACATGTACCGTTCACACCTTCCAAATGTTTGTCTCTTCTATCCAATCAAGCGCTTGCTGAACATCGCCTGCAAGCACGTTAACATGGCCCATCTTACGCTTATGAACAGCGTCTTTCTTGCCGTACAAGTGAACCTTCGGAGCAACATTCAATCGCGATGCCGCCTCATCATGCTTCGCCATCCGTGCAAGCAGAGGCTCAACATGTTGTCCAAGTACATTCACCATAACAACGGGAGTAAGCAGCTGAGTATCACCTAATGGCAAGTTGCATACCGCACGCACATGCTGCTCGAACTGCGAAGTACGGCAAGCTTCCATTGTATAATGTCCGCTGTTATGAGGACGTGGCGCAAGTTCGTTGACGAACAGTTCACCGTCAGCCGTCAGGAACAGCTCAACGGCGATCAAGCCAACCACTCCAAGCCCTTGAGCAATCTTCATCGCCAGCTTTTCCGCTTCCTGTTGTACACTCTCTGCAATTCGAGCAGGAACGATCGACAGGTGCAAAATATTTTCGATATGAATATTTTCTGCTGCGGGGAAGGCTTTTATCTCCCCTTGCGGGCTTCTTGCTGCAATAACGGATAACTCTTTATCAAATTTAATGAATTGCTCCAGCACGAGCTCTACACCGGCACGGCTTAATGTCTCATACGCTTCTTCAATCTCGTCGAAGCTTCTGATCACCCATTGCCCTTTGCCGTCATAGCCGCCCATTGCTGTCTTAAGTACGCATGGAAGGCCAAACTTCTCAGCCGCGACGCGAAGTTCCTCGCTGCTCCGGATCTCGCAGTACGGGGCAACCCGTACGCCTGCCGCTTCAATTGCCCGCTTCTCACGCAGTCGATGCTGCGTTGTATAGAGAAGCTCGCTTCCCTGCGGCACATACGATTCCGACATGAGCATCGCAGCTACATCAGCGTCGACATTCTCGAATTCGTAGGTGATGACATCTGCCCGGCGTGCAAGCTCGCGAGCTGCTTCACGGTCATTGTAAGCAGCGACGATCTGTTCAGCTACTTGTCCGCATGGTGCGTCAGGTGTTGGATCAAGTGCAACGAAACGATATCCCATTGCGCTGCCCGCAAGTGCCATCATTCGGCCAAGCTGTCCGCCGCCAAGAACGCCAATTGTACTGCCTGGCAGCAGCGTCCTTTTGCCTGCTTCCATCATCATAATGTCTCACTGCTTTCCAGCACTTCCTGCTTGACCCGTTCACGCCGTGCTTCTACACGGGCTTGTACTTCAGGATCAAAGGCTCCAATCATTTGAGCAGCCAGGAGGCCAGCGTTCGTACCGCCAGCGTTGCCAATCGCAACTGTCGCAACCGGAATGCCGCCTGGCATTTGGACGATCGACAGGAGCGAATCAAGACCACTCAAATTGGAGGATTTCACTGGTACGCCGATTACCGGCAGAATCGTCTTTGCAGCAACCATACCCGGCAAATGCGCGGCACCACCGGCACCTGCAATGATTACTTTAAGGCCGCGTTCTGCAGCCGTCTCTGCATATTCGAACATTAGATCCGGTGTCCGATGCGCAGAAACAACCTTTTTCTCGTACGGAATTTGCAGCTCTTCTAACACGTCGCAGGCAAGTTTCATTGTATCCCAATCCGACTTGCTGCCCATGATGACGCCTACTTTCGCAGACATGCGTTCAAACCTTCCTTCATATATAAAATGTGTACATCTCGCGAAAACCAACCCGAAAAAATAGAAAAATCCCGCGCTGCAACCATATCGCTTATGGATGCTGCCGGGACTCGAGCAAAACGTCAGGGTACTTCATTAACGAAGGATTCACCCTGCGCGTCTATAATGGCAACAATTGTCTTTACTTCAATTCTAAGAAATTCTAAGTTTTCCAAATGTTTAATAGGACTTAGAATTCTCGGGTAATGCAAAGACAGCATAAGGCTGCCCTGACTTACAGGCAACCTGTCTATTTGTTCCATCATGCTCGTAGTCCGAAAATATGGTTTTCGGGTAGATACTTTCGGGCCTTTTTCCCGAGGATATACGAGAACTTTCAACATAATAACGGATCATTCGACGAACGTTCCGCCTTAACCTACTCTAGTTTATCCAATCCCCCTATGTCTGTCAATGAAAAGCATATAAAATACGAACATTAAAATAATATAGTTCAAATAAAGTTCGTTTTTGCTTAATAATGCAACAATTTGGCCTCCCTTTTTCTGCCTTTATCAAATTAATTGGCATGGTGTTAAGTTTGGGAAGGTTCGGAATAGAGTAATAGAAGAGATATTAAGCGTATAACTTGAAATGCTCAAGGAATGGGAGGCGAGAGGCGATGCAAATCTATACCGTCAAAACACGTGATACCATACAAAGCCTGGCGCAGCAGTTCAACATAGGACCTGAAGCGATATTTTCAGCCAATGGCATGCATGAATCTGAGCCTCTCGTCTCCGGACAGTCGCTTATTATTCCCGTTCAAGCGGCCACCCACCAAGTGATGCCCGGTGAAACCTTATGGTTGATCTCACAGAAATACAGTGTGACACTGCAAGAGCTGGCCAGAGTGAACCATATCACTAATCCCGCCCTTATTCTCCCCGGCATGATGCTTCGCATTCCGAAGCCCCGTAAGATCGCCATTGAGGTTAACGGATATACTGAACCTGCTGCCATGACAGGAGCCGCTGGATCCTCACCTGCAGCCTACGCTGCCAGGCATTTGACCTTCCTCAGTCCGTTCAGTCATCAAGTTAGACCTGACGGCTCATTAGGCATGCTGTATGATAAGCCAATCATTCAAGCCGCCAATCAGAACCGCACCACACCAATGATGGTAATCACGAACTTTGACGGCTACACGTTTAGTCCCAGCCTTGTGCATTTTATTCTATCTAATAAAACGGTAATTGACCGTCTGATCCATAATGTCATCAACACCATGCGAACGAATAGGTATTGGGTGCTTAATGTTGATTTTGCTTTTATCCCCGCTGCTGATCGTACCTTGTATCATCAATTCCTGGAGCAGCTCACCGACACACTTCATCGATACGGATATCTTGTGTCCTCTACTCTCCCGCCAGCTGTTGAACCTAATCCTGCGGGTCATCTGTATGAAGGACAGGATTATGCTTTCCATGGACGACTGCTCGACTTCGTTATCCTAATGACGTATGAATGGGGCTGGTCGGGAGGACCGCCAATGCCTGTTGCCCCGCGCAATGAAGTTGTTAAAGTTCTCGCCCATGCCTTATCAGTTATACCTGCGAACAAAATCATGCTGGGCATGCCCTTATACGGCTATGACTGGACTCTCCCGTATATCCCGGGCCAGGACTGGGCTTTGTCCATCAGCTCAAACGATGCTGTCCGAAGGGCGGCAAGGTATGGCGCCTCCATTCAATACGATCCGATTGCAGAGTCGCCGTACTATAAGTACTTCGATGAGCAAGGACGTGATCATGAGGTTTGGTTTGAGGATGCACGAAGTGTACAGGCGAAGCTTGATCTCGTCAAATGTTATCACCTGCGCGGAATAAGCGGTTGGGTGCTCGATGTTCCCTTCCCTGTTTTTTGGCAGGTGCTGGAGCAAAATTTCCATGTCCATAAGTGGGTGAAATGAGGAGGGTTAAACGCGCGCACACTGCGCAGACTGTATATAAAGCACACTGCGCATTTAAATGTTCTTTCGATCGCCATTGCTCAGGGATTCCTTTGAATTAGATGTTATATGGTAGGAATCCCTTCACAAAAGCGAACGCTTAAAGCTTTCTGAAAGAAAGCTACTTCGAAAGCATTCACCCTACTTCTACAGAATCATTTAAATGCTCCGTTTAACCTCTGAGGGTAAACAGAAAGAGGCCGTGCAGGTTTTTTATGACCTGCACGGCCTTCTTGTTAGAGCAGTTATTTTATTTAGATTGGCTTGTAGCGATTTGAGCTTCTGCTACGCCGCCTTCTGAAGAGGAGCTGACTACTTTAACTGGTTCCTCATGTGGTTTTACTTTACGGATGAAGAATGCGAGTACCAATGCTGCAACAGCAAACCACGTTGCTACAACGAACGAGTGGTTGATACCTGTAATTGTAGCTTCTTGAACGGCGTGAGCCATTGCTGCTTTATCTGTAGTATCAATGCCTTGTGTCGCAACAAGGTGCTTCGTCTCGGAAGCTGCTTTATTCGTCATCAGCGTTACCAGGAATGCTGTACCCAGAGCGCCTGCAACGTTACGAAGCGTTTGTGACATCGCGGAACCGTGAGCGTTCAACCGTTGCGGCAATTGGTTCATGCCGGCTGTTTGGATCGGCATCATCAGCATCGACATACCGAACATCCGCAATGTATACATTGTGATCAAAAAGCCATAAGTCGTATGATCCGTCAACTGACTGAATTCATAAGACGAGTACACGGTAATCACAAGACCAGTTACCGCCAGCCAGCGAGCGCCGACTTTATCGAAGATCATACCGGTAATCGGGGACATAATCCCCATCAGGATTGCCCCAGGAAGCAGGAGCAGACCAGATTTAAGTGGAGTGAATCCCATGATGTTTTGCAGATAGATCGGCAGCAAAATCATACCCGAGAACATCGCCATCGTAATGATCACGTTAATAACAGTTGTCAGGGAATACATGCCGAACTTGAATACACTAATTTCAAGAATCGGTTTCTTAACAACCAGTTGATACCATACAAAGGCAATAAGTGCGACAACCCCAATGCTCAGGCTTGTGTAAACCGTCGGACTATCCCAGCCGTCTGTACCTGCATCACTAAAGCCATACAGCAGACCGCCAAAGCCCAGTGTAGATAAAATAACGGCGAAGATATCGAGCTTGGATTTTGCAGTTTTTGTTACATTCTTCATCGAAATTGCGCCGTAGATCAAGCCGAATAACGAGATTGGCAAAACAATATAGAACAACACACGCCAGTCATAATGCTCTACGACCCAGCCAGACAGTGTTGGTCCAACAGCTGGAGCGAAGATCATTGCGATCCCCATCATACCCATTGCCTTACCACGCTGTTCGATCGGGAAGATGGTCAAGAAGATGATGGACATTAGCGGCATCAGAATTCCGGCGCCTGCCGCTTGAATAATACGACCTGTAAGAAGGACTTCAAAGCTTGGCGCCAAGGCGCTGACTATAGTACCTGCCGAAAATAAACTTGTTGCAACGATAAATAATGACCTTGTTGAGAACCGGCTGATCAAATATGCACTAATTGGAATAAGGACCCCGTTAACAAGCAAATAACCGGTTGATAACCATTGTACTGTATTGGCGCTGACTTTAAGGTCAGCCATAATACTTGGAAGCGCGACGTTCAACAACGTCTGGCTAAGCAGCGCAACAAAGGCTGCAATGAGTACCGATGCGACGATCGGGCCTCTTTTAAATGCTGCTACAGCATTACTCATAGGTCTTTCTCTCCTTTTTTAGATGTGTTGCATGCTAAATGCTATTTGTTATCCATATTCGCAAGCAGCTGAGTGAAAATCCTCTTCAGATGCTGAATATCCTCTACTGGCAGTGCATGAAAGAATGAGGAGAATGTTTCTTTCTGTGATTCAAGCAAATCGTCCACCATCGCCTTACCCTTACCGGTTAATGTAATGTACACGACTCGCCGGTCATCATTGGCACGCTCACGGCTAATCCAGCCTTCTGCAACCAATTTATCGGCTATGCCTGTTATCGCGCCAGAGGTAAGTCCTAATACTTCGGCCATTTCAGATACTTTGCGCGAACCTGATGTATGAAGGGTATACAAAACTTTGAACTGCGTATAGTTCATACCGCTCATCGTCTTCCTGCTCCATTCATTGTTTACGTTCTTCAAGAATGTCCGGAACTGGCCAAGAAAACCAATTAGTTCTTCATTGGCATTGCTCATTCCCTCTCTCCTTTCTTCTCTGATATATGCCATGGATCGAGATAATACATTAGCATTTAATATTTTAAAGCTAAACAAATTATTAATAAAGCATTTACTACTATATATCTCTTTTATGGATCAGTCAACGGGTTTTTTGGAAAGAAAAAAAGACAGCTTTAGACTGTCTTTTCTTTAATAGCTTTTCCTTATTTGCTTTGGCTAACAGCAACTTGGCCTTCCACATTTATTTCTGTACCACCAGAAACTTCTTGTGGTGCCTTATTGGTTGTACGAAGTGGGATTTCTCTAATGAACCATACAAGGACTACGGCGATGAACAAAATGGCTGCACCTGTCAAAAATACTGTCGACAGCGAATTGCTAAGCGCATCACGAAGCAAGTCTATCATTTTATCAAATTGCACTTGCAGATCAGCCGTTAAGCCTTCACGAGTCGCTTTAAGTGCTGGTTGATCTGTCAGCATCTGAGGATTTGCAAACTGTGCAAACTTCTCCGCTGTAGCTGGATCAAGCTTCGACATATCTGCACCTTCGCCAGACTTGGAGAGATCCGTCAGATTATGCTTCAGTGCTGAGGACAGGACGGTACCCATTACTGCGATACCAATTGTACCACCCAAGTTACGGAACAATTGCATGGTTGCTGTTGCTGCACCAAGTTCTGTGTGCGGTACCGCATTTTGAACCGTAAGCGAGAAGACCGGCATACCAAGGCCAAGACCAAGGCCAAAGATAATCATCGCCAGTACCGCCATTGGTACGTTGTTCATAAACGTCATAATCAGCATACCAACAAGCATAATCGGCAAGCCAATGACTGCAAAACGTTTGTACTTCCCTGTTCTCGAGATCAATTGACCACCAATCGCACTCGTAATAACCATACCAATCGACATTGGCATCGTTACATAACCAGCATGAGTTGGCGAGATGCCAAGAACACCTTGTACGAAGAAGGACAGATAAATTAGTGCACCCATCATACCGAAGTTCATAATAAAGCCAATTACATTGGAAAGAGCTACTGTACCATTACGGAAAATATAAAGCGGAAGCACAGGGTTCTTCGCTTTCCGTTCAATAAGCAGGAAGATAATGAGCGACAAGACGGTTATGCCAAACAAGCCGACAACTTGAACAGAAGCCCATTCGTATTTCGATCCCGCCCATGTAAATGCAAGAAGCAGTGGTACTAGAGTTGTTGTCAGGAAAATCGAACCCAAGTAGTCGATTGGCTGATGAGCTTTGCGCTCGGTTTTGGGGAATAACGTCAGAATCATAATGAACGCAATAACACCAAGCGGCAGGAAGATCCAGAATACCCAGTGCCAAGCCATATTGTCGATAATCCATCCACCAAGTGTTGGACCAATAACGCTGGAGAAGCCAAATACAGCCGTCATTATACCTGTCCATTTGCCCCGTTCACGTGGAGGGAACAAGTCACCTACGGATGTGAAAGCTGTTGCCATAATAATACCGGCACCTACCCCTTGAATACCACGGAAGGTAATGAACTGATACACGTTGTCCGAAAGACCGGACGTAAATGCACCAACAATGAAAAATAAAATACCTGCCAAGATAAACGGCTTACGCCCATATATATCGGACAGCTTGCCAACCAGAATAGTGGCGATGGTGGATGTGAGCATATAGATCGTGATCGTCCATGTATAAAGATTCATACCGCCTAATTGTGCGATAATGCGCGGCATCGCCGTACTTGTTATCGTTTGGTTAATAGCTGCAAAGAACATCGCGAACATGATCGCAATCATAATCGTCAGTTTTCTTTGTTTTGATAAATGTTCCATTGTTTTCTCTCTTCTCCTCTAAATCTATTTGTTGTCCATATTCGCAAGCAGCTTGGAGAAAATTCTTCTCAGGTGCTGAATATCTTCTTCCGGCAGTACATTAAAAAGGGAAGAAAAGGTCTCTTTCTGCGATTCAAGAATTTCATCAACCATTTCCTGACCTTTGGACGTTAAGGCAATGTACACCACTCTGCGGTCATTACTGGCCCGTTCCCTGCTAATCCAGCCTTCTGCAACAAGCTTATCCGCAATTCCCGTTATAGCCCCTGAGGTCAGCCCCAGAATATCAGCAATATCCGATACTTTGTGAGTGCCAGATGTATGAAGGGTGAAGAGCAGCTTGAATTGCGTATAGTTCATGCCGCACATCGTATTCTTGCTCCAATCGCTGTTCACGTTTCTAAGAAACGTCCTGAACTGTCCGATAAAGCCAATCAATTCTTCGCTTGTATTCGTCATTCCCTCTCTCTCCTTCCCACCCTGACCTCGCCTTTCGTTCAACCTTTAATTTAGTTAGCTCTTAATATTTTAATACTAAATTAATTAGCAACAAAGTATTTACAACTATATAGCTTTTCATTCAATCAGTCAACGTTTGTATTCGAGAAGTTATTTCCTATTTGTCCGAAAACCAAGCGTAAACGGCTTCGCCATCCTTTGGAGGAAGAGTAGTTTCGCATTAAATTATAGGCCCAGTATAGAGAAAACCTATATATTCCTATAATTAAAAAAAGCGCCCTTTCGGGCGCTTAAGACTGTCTGTATATCCTACGATTCCAGCCAGATTGTTTTCTCTGCTGCAGGTGTACGTTTCACGTCCGGCGGAGTCATATCGGGATAACCCATATAGACCATAGCAACAATCTGCTCGTTCTCAGCAAGACCAAATGTGTCCTTCATCAGTGGATGGTACATTGGGCCGCCGGAGCGCCAGATTGCACCTAGTCCGTTCGCATGTGCTGCAAGCAGCAGGTTTTGAACCGCTGTATGCGATGCTGCAATTTCCTCGACGAGCGTTGCCCGAGGATCATCCGATGGAGAGCAGACTACCGTAATGACAACAGGTGAACGGAATGCTTTCACCCGTTCCTTGCGCAGTCGTTCCTCCAGATCAGGGCTTTCCCCTGCTTCAAGTGAAGCAAGTGCTACGCGTGCATAACCTTCCCCAAGCTTCGCACGGCCTTCACCTGTCATAACGATAAACTTCCAAGGCTGAGTATTGTGATGGCTTGGCGCCCATGTCGCCGCTTCCAACACCTTTTCAATCAGATTACGTTCAACCGGGTCCTTCTTTACGCGTCCAATCGAACGTCTCGTTCGAATTGCTTCTTCGATATGCATAGCTTCTCCTCCATTAAAAAGTTAATCAAGCATTATTTTTTGAAATAGCCGACGTACTCTCCGTACCCTTCCTTCTCCAGATCCGCTGCGGGAATAAACCGAAGTGAAGCGGAGTTAATGCAATAGCGGAGTCCATTTGGTCCAGGACCGTCATCAAAGACATGACCGAGATGGGAATCGCCTTCTTTGCTCCGCACTTCCGTACGGACCATGAAGTGACTTTTATCAAGCACTTCGTTAATAACCGATTCCTTCACCGGCTTTGTGAAGCTTGGCCAGCCGCAGCCGGAATCATATTTCTCACGGGAGGTGAACAGCGGCTCCCCAGAGACGATATCGACGTACAGCCCATCTTCCTTATGATCCCAATATTCCCCGGTAAAAGGACGCTCCGTTGCATTATTTTGCGTCACTTCATATTGAATTGGAGTTAGGCGGGAACGAAGATCGCCCTCATCCTTCTTAATTGTCCAATGCTTATTAATGAAAGCATCTCGGCCAGATCCCTTGCGGTACATTTTATAACGGAATGGGTTCGTCCGATGATAGCCTTGATGATAATCCTCCGCCGGATAAAACTCTTTCGCCGGCTCAATAACCGTTGCGACAGGCTTATCGAATCTACCGCTGGCATTCAGAGCAGCTTTGGATGCTTCCGCCTTCTCGCGTTGCTCTTCATTATAATAGAAGATAGCCGTCCGATAAGACTCTCCGCGGTCATGGAACTGGCCGCCTGCATCTGTTGGATCAATCTGCCGCCAGAACACATCCAGCAGCTTGTCATAGGAATAGATCGATGGATCAAACGTAATATGAACGACTTCGGCATGGCCGGTTGTTTCCGAGCATACTTCCTCGTAAGTAGGATTTTCTGTATGGCCTCCGGAATAACCTGATACAACAGACAAAATACCCGGTGTTTCTTCAAACGGTGATACCATGCACCAGAAGCATCCTCCTGCAAACATGGCTTGTTCTACAGCTGCAGTCATTTTGGCAACCTCCTTCAAGCTTAATCTCTCCTATTATAACGTATCCTTCAATTCCCACAAAATGATTGACACCTTAATTAGCAATCTTTGTTACAATGTAGTGACAGCCGCAACCTATCGGCATCGTTCGTGCGTCCAAAATGTTAGACTAGCTTTACTCTTATTTTTTTGCAGTCCGTTCACTTCACTCTTCCTATTAAAAGAATGAGGTGAATGCCCTAATGAGCAATACGGCTTTAGATACAACAAGTGCTTCTTATGAGACGAATCCGCGCAAAGCTGTCAAGCAGCGCTCCTTCGTTATCTTTGTATGTGTATGGATCATCCTGATTGCTTCCGGCATAACCGGTGCTATGCTATACAGCGAACATGTTCAGCAGCAGATTGCTGCCGATGTGGAACGCCAGACGGCAAGCCAGATTGCCGAAATGCAAAAGCAATACGAGGATCGCATCGCAAAACTCGAAACGGATTATAAAGCTGAACTGTCGCAATTGGATTCCAAGGTAGAGGCACTAAATGAGCTGCTTACCTTCTCCAAAGACAATGCTGATGTCAAAACCGACAACAGCAACAAGCTGTACAGCCAATTAAACGAAGTGAAGAAGAAGCTGAACGAACTGCAGAAAAACCTGGATGTGCTCAAATGACCCCATCCATTCGCATGATGAACCGAACGATGCTGCTCGCCTGCACACCATTTGTTGCTATGCTTTTATGGCTGATGGTATCGAACATCTCGATTGTGCTGCCAGACAGCAGTTTTCCAAAGGCGAGTTCTGAACAGCAGACAGATACCGAAGAGGCCCGTACGAAGTCACTTGCAGCTGGCCTCGATTCGGCTCATCAAACAGCTGTCCAGACAAGCGCCTCCATCAAGAAACAGCTGAAGCTGTACAACCAGACCAATGCTGATATGGTGCAAATCGTTAAGACAGCGACCGCTCAGGCTGGCCGCCCCCTGCTTGTGTACGATAAGATTATTACAAGCCGGCTGGGTTCTCCATCAGGCACGATTAACTCGGACAAGCTGCGTGCGCAATTATACTACATAAAAGCTGACAATTTTCAAAGCTACGCATTAAAGATTAAATTGAATTCAAGCGATGCGATGAAAATGGTGCTGGGCAAAGATAAAGCAGGAAGCGCGGAAACGACACTTGCTGCCGTACAGCGTTACGGCGCGATCGCTGGCGTTAACGCTGGAGGCTTTGCCGATGGCGGAGGCAAACGTTATCCGCTCAGCACAACAATCGTAAACGGCAATTATGTAGATGGCTTCCAGCCAACACGTGCCGACTTGTTCTTCGTTGGCTTGAATGCGAGCAATAAGCTGGTCGGTGGCAAGTTTACCAACCAGCAGCAGCTCGACAGCTTGAATGTAAAGTTTGGCGCCTCATTCGTACCCGTACTGCTCAAGAATGGAAGCCCTACTACCATTCCATCAAAATGGCAGACCAGCCCGGCGCGAGCACCACGAACCGTCATTGCCAACTATAAGGATGGGCAGCTGCTTATCCTTGTGGCCGATGGCCGCAACGAAGGCGGCAGCTCCGGCGCAACACTCGCTGAGATGCAGCTGTTATTGCAGCGATTCGGCGTAGTTGACGGTTATAACTTAGACGGCGGCGGCTCCTCGTCGCTCATCTGGAACGGACGCGTCATTAACAAGCCGTCCGATGGGCAGCTTCGTAAGCTGCCTACGCACTTTTTGTTCTTTAAATAATTAGCCGCAAACAAACAACTCCAGGTTCAAGGAACCTGGAGTTGTTTGTTTGACGGCAGCCGGGCACGAAGGGGCTGATCGATATTGGCGATGGCGGGAAAGTTTGTAGGATAAGCACGGGTAGGGTAGGATCGCTTAGCCCGCCAAGCTATAATGTTGTATTTTATACATTTAAAATGAGGCTGGTGGAGCGAGAGAGATGCGTAGGTTGTATTTCATACAGTAGATTCAATTATAAGTTACGTCCAGCCACTAAATAGTAAGATTACGCTGGATGGAATCCAACTTAGCTGATCTCTCAAACACCAATGGCGATTTTCATTGGATGATATACAGGCTGACTGTAAACATGCCAATAAATCGAGCACGCACTTAGCGGCATTCTCTGGACTTGCACCCTAAGCATGATGCGCTGCCAAACACACAAAAAAGCAGCGCCGGTCCAGCGCTGCTTTTTGTTTCTTCTATTACAATTATTCCGTTCCCATGATGACGTAGCGGCCGATAATTAGAATCGCCAGTACCCACATGAGCCAGTGAACTTTATATTTGCCTTTATTCGCTGCGTTAGCAACTGTCGCCAGAACAACATACGTTACGATACCAAACGAGATACCGTTAGCGATGCTGTACGTGAACGGCATAAGCGCCAGTGTCAAGAACGAAGGAATCGCATATACCATGTCGGAGAAGTCGATTTCTTTGACCGATTGAAGCATCAGTACACCAACGATAATCAGTGCTGCGTTAGTTGCTGCTGCAGGAACCAGTGCAACGACTGGCGACAAGAAGATCGAGAGCAAGAAGCAGATACCTGTTGTTACCGAAGTAAGACCTGTACGTCCACCTTGCGCAACACCAGCGGAGCTTTCTACGAAAGCCGTTACTGTACTTGTACCAAGCAATGCACCACCGCTTACCGCGAAGGCATCGACGAACATCGCTTTACCAATACGTTTTTTGCCCTCTTCAGGGTTTTTCATAAGACCGGCACGGTTAGCTGTACCAACCAGCGTACCGAATGTATCAAACAATTCAACGAACGTGAAGGTCAATACGACTGTGATGATCCCAACTTCAAACACACCTGGGAAATCAAAGTGGCCAATGTTCATTGTCGTAAAGTCAGGTGCCCAGTTTTGATCTGTGAAAGTCTTTTTCACGTCTACTTGACCAAGGATGATCGAAAGTACCGTTGTACCAAGGATACCCCACAGGATCGCGCCTGGTACACGAAGAACCATCAGAATACCGATAATAAGCAGTGCAACCACAGTCATTACTACCGTTTCATTCGAGAAGCTGCCGATATGGATGACTGTCTCCGAACCGGAAACATCCGTATAAGCACCAGCTTTAATATCGCCAAAGGCTGTGACAGCAACCGTCATCAGGCCGCTGCCTTTCAGGCCAACAATTGTAATGAACAAACCGATACCAACTGTAATTGCATGCTTCAAGCTGTCTGGAACAGCTGTAATCAGCATTTGACGAATTTGCGTCAGTGTCAGGATGATAAAGATAATACCCGAGATAAATACCGCTGTCAGACCCATTGCTACCGAGATTGGTTTATCCGTAGCCTGCGAAGCAATAACCGTCGAAGCGAAATATGCATTAAGACCCATACCAGGTGCCAGGGCAACTGGGAAGTTCACGAACAAGCCCATAGCAATTGTGAAAATACCTGCTGCAATCGCTGTTGCAAGGAATACTGCCGTCCAGTCAAGACCAGTTGGCGTCAGAATGATCGGGTTGACGGCTAGTATGTAAGCCATCGTCATAAACGTAGTCAGACCCGCCATAATTTCCGTTCTAAAGTTTGTACCATGTTCCTTAAACTTAAAGAAACGTTCCATTTTCCCATTAACCCCCCAAAAATGTGTACAAGCCAAGGTGAAACGGCTTCATGCAGCGCGTTTCAATCCGAAGAATTCTAGAGCTCTATCTTATTAAGATAAAAGCCTTAGAATTGCAACAAAGCCTAGGAAAAGATGCGTAAATACGCATTTATCTCCTAGGCTTTGCAAAAAGGGGAAAAGTATACCGCGGACCGAGTCAATATCATTAAGTTAAAATCATAACTTAATGACATTGCGCGGCACTTTTCCACTCCTTTCGTAGCCTGATCATTTACGGTGATCTAGTAGAGACTCTCAAGCCAATTCTTGAGATTATACGAAAAGTTTATTATGTTGTTAGTTGTTGTTATCCGTAAATTAATATAATAAGGAACTTGCTCCTTGTCAACGATATTTTACGAACGTTCGTCTTTGTTCGCAAAGTTATCATTCGTCTTTTTCCGAAAAAATGGTAGTCCTTTGGTCCCGATTCTGGAAGTTAGTTACATCTATATCGGATTAATGGATGCCACAAAAAGCGTAGAAAAAGATGAAAAGCCGCAATCCTATTGGATTACGGCTTTTGCAGCGGTATCGTCTACACTGTTATACGACGAGTATTTACCCTTTAAAGAAGTGAGGCAAATACTTTTCGTTAGCTTCCAGCATTTCACCAAGTAAAGTCTTCGCAACGGAGACGCTAGGCACAAGCGGATGATGCACCATCGCCTGCAGAGCGATGCCCCGGTCGCCGGTAACAGTAGCTTCAATCGTCAGCGATTCATACGTTTTTACCGCGTGGAGCAGCCCTTTGATATGCTCTGGAACACGCTGCAGCGGAAGCGGGATCGGACCTTGCGCCGTTACGACACAATTGACCTCGATGCTTGCATCTTCCGGCAGGAAGTCGATGATCCCTCCATTACGCACGTTGAGCGTCTGGATGTCTCTTCGGTCTGTGTAGAGGGAATGCATCAGGTTAAGCGCCGCCTCGGAATAAAAGGCTCCGCCACGCTTTTCCAGCTGCTTTGGCTTCTCTTTCAGATTAACATCCTTATAGAGCTCGAACAGCTCCTCCTCTACCCGGCTGACGACATCAGCACGAGTACCATCCTTCTCAAGTGACTCTTTCATTTCGGTGAACATCGTATCCTTCATGTAGAAGTACCGCAAATAGTAGGTCGGAAGGGCACCTAGCGAGCGGAGGAAATCTGCATCCCAATCGAAGGCTGTGACATTCGTAGCCGAGTAATCCTTACCGCCGCCGATCATCTCCTGCAGCTTGTCTTCCCCGTTCACATAAGCCGCCGTAATCCAGTGGAGGTGATTGATGCCAACGAACTCCGGAAGAACCTCACGTTCGGTAACTCCGTATTGCTTCGCGAGAAACTTCTGGAAGTTAATCGGCGAATTACAAAGACCAACCGTCTTCACCTTGCTGTGCTTCAGCACGGCTTCCGTCACAATACCGGCTGGATTAGTGAAGTTCAGCATCCAAGCATTTGGCGCTAGCTCCTCGATATCCCGGCAAATATCCAAAATAACCGGAACCGTACGAAGCGCCTTAAGCATACCGCCAGGACCCGTCGTCTCTTGGCCGATAACGCCATGTTTGATCGGAATATGCTCGTCACGGCGTCTTGCTTCAAGGAGTCCTACCCGCATCTGCGTCGTGACAAAGTGGGCTCCCGCAATGGCTTCACGCCGGTTCAACGTAAGATGAACATCGATTGGCAAGCCAGCCTGCTCGACCATTCTTTTCGCTAATTGCCCAACAATCTCAAGCTTATGACGGCCTTCCTCAATATCAACGAGCCACAGCTCGCGAATAGGCATCTCGTTATATCGTTTAATGAATCCTTCTACCAGCTCCGGTGTATAAGAGGAGCCTCCACCGATGACTGCGACCTTTAGACCTTGCTTTGTAATTGATGACATCTACCTCATGCCTCCTAAAAAGAATGATCACCCAGACAGTCATTAAGACTGTCCATGATGATTCTTACTAAGTAAGCGTTAACTTTGAAGAATCATTAAAAGGTTATCCGGCGTAATGCCGCATCCGTATCTTCTGAAATCTGGATTCCACAGCTGTCCATGGCACTCATGACTGCGCCGATGACTGGATCGACTGTCAGCTTCACGATCTTGGCATGTGGTGCCGTACCAGCAACGGCTGCCCTAATCGCATTGATCATATGTGGTGAGTTGCCTTTCGCAAGTACACTTCCCGTCAGCACGATATCAAAGCTTTCCTGCTCCATGCCGAGCCTCCGGATCAAGGCATTTACGGCATTCCCATGCTCATACCCTGCTTCCTCCAGCAGCCTGATCGCAACGTCATCACCAAGTAATGCGGCTTTGAACATCGTTTTGGAGAGTGACTCTAGCGGCCTTATACCATTAACCAGTGCATCATCATACATCTCCTGAACGGATGAATACCCCATTTGCTCGGGCACAAGCTCGGTTAGAATGGATGACTGCTCCCTTCCTTCCCAGCTTCGGATCGCACTTCGAAAAGCATGGATCGCCAGATCCGTACCGGACCCTTGGCCGTCTCCGAACAAATAGCCAAATCCGCCATACTGCAGCTCTTCTCCCTTGGCGTTGCGAGCTGCGCTGTTAAAGCCCGTGCCGCTAATAATCACAGCTCCATAAGATTGATGTGTACCTGCACGCATACCAATCATCGTGTCGCAGGCAATATCATGGCGAGGAAAATCAAGCGATGCGATCATCGGGCGGAGAATCGCATAATCTGGTTCACGATCCGCTCCTGCAAGGCCGAAGTAGGCAAAATCAATTTCATCTTTTGACGCTCCAGCCTGTTGAAGCGCCTCAGAGCAGGCCCGGTCAATCTCGGTCCGCGCTGCTTCGAAAGCCGTCTGATGATTGCCGTTGCCGCCGCTTCCTCTGCCTAGCACACGGCCATTCTCATCCGCAAGCAAAGCATGTGTCTTGCTTCCCCCGGCATCTATTCCAAGAAACAACATAATAGCCACGCTCCTGACGACATAGTCTTCTTATATCTACTAAGAGCATAAAAGAAAAAACACCGTTCCTCTACTGAGAAAGAACGATGTTCTGATACTATCTTACTGTTTTTAGTTAGTGATGTAGTCGAAGCTCTGACGGCAATTTGTCGATATGCTGCTTGAACAGCCGGTTAAAGTTCGATAAATTACGGAATCCGCATTCCTCAGCGACCTCGATAATTTTCTTGTCTGTTATTTCCAGCAGATTAACTGCCGCTGATAAACGAAGCTGGATTAAATAGTCCATCGGCGAAGTGCCTACGGTCTGTACGAACAAGGCGCTAAAGCGCGAAGGGCTGAGGTGCGCTGATGCTGCAAGCTCTTTTAAAGTCCAAGGATAAGCAATGTCCGCTTCGATCTGATTCAACACCTCGCGGATGGTCTCCATCCCCCGGACATGAGAGGAACGTCGGTCTTTTTCCTTGGCAAAATACCGGTTAACAAAGGCCATGAACTGCACAAGCTGTGATCGCACGATGGCTTCATAATGAGGCTCCCGGCGCGAAAACTCACTTCGCATCTCCTCGATCGCTCCGCCAAGGCGGGAGAGCATCGTATGCCCACGGTCCAGCAGGTTATCGAAGCGCATGCCGATCTCACGAAACGGGATAAGGAGCTCCGTATCGTAACGCTGCTCTAGTGCAAAATACGCCGGATCAAACATGATCACGGTCATGATCAGCTCTTCGTTCTCAAAAGCACGATGCAGATCATTCGAGTTGATGAGGATAATATCCCCCTCTTGGAAGTCGTACCGTGTACCGTTAATCAGATAATAGCCGCTTCCCCGGCTGATATAGTTAATCTCAAGAGTCGTATGCCAGTGCAGCCGCTGGAACAACGGGCTCACGCCTTCCGTCTGAGAAATAACAATGGGGAATGTTGGCGGGAGATCGATAAGGTCTCGCGTCACGGGAGCGGTTGGGTTCACGGGCATACCTCCTGATCGTAAGTGTGGTTGGTTGTAGTATAGCACTGGCGTCTAGTGGGGTGATAGAGCTGAGAGCCGGTACCGACGTCAAAGATTTACCTCCCACTAACAAATCTACTGCCTATCCTAACACCCCCCTGATACTGGGCTTGTACACTCATAGTGCCCCTACTTCATCTTTGGGCAACACATTCATAGACTGGTGGTGCATGACATTTTGAAGTTTAACAAGCAATTTCGAATCATATTCCCGGCGGTTCTCTCGGCTAGTATCCTATCATCAGGGCTCACCATTCCACTTCCTAAAGCAGCGGCTGCCGCCGATAACAGCGCCTCGCAAGGCCAATGGTTGACCGGCGAATTCCATGCCCATACGTTTGAATCCGACGATGCTCAAAGCTCTCTTGAATCGGTACTCGACCATGGCCTGACGACTTACGGCCTCGATTTCATTATGCTGGCGGATCATTTGCGCTCCTCTGGACGTGACGATACAGGCGCACCAATTGCTGGCGGATCGATTCCACTATCGAAGGGTCTGCTTAATTACCAGGTTCCGAAGACGAAGGCACTTCAAGAGGCAGGCAAATATGCTGGCAAGACGATTTTCTCCGGCTTCGAATGGGATATCCCTTCCCATGAACATGGCTCCGTTGGCATCCTAACGGATGAGCCCAGCTCCGACGCAGCACTTAAGGCTGCTAACCAATTCGAATATTTGTTCACGAACCGTGATGCGACATGGTTCAATCCGGCTGATGTTTTGCAGTGGGAAGCAGCCGATGACAGGGCCTATTCCACCCATGCGGACAGCTTGACCGCTATTAACTGGTTAAAGCGGAACTACCCGAAATCAAGCTACATGATCGTCAATCATCCTTCCCGTGGTGTTGGCAAATACAAAATATCGGATTTCCGTGATTTTAATAATGCTGCCCCTGATATCGCGTTTGGCTTTGAAGGGATGCTCGGCAACCAAATGGAGCCGGACCGTGGCGGTTACAACTCGGCGTATGATCCAGCTAACCCAACGGCTAACGACAATTATAAGAACCGTTCGTATGGCGGTGTCGATTACATGGTCGCAAAGGTCGGCGGCGTCTGGGATTCCCTGCTTGGCGAAGGCCGTAAGTTCTGGAATTTCGCTAACTCGGACTACCATTTCAAAACCATTGACACCAATTCAAGCGGCTATTGGCCGGGTGAATACGCTAAAAACTATATTTGGAGTGAAGGACAATCCGTTCAAGATATTTTGGACGGCATGCGTTCGGGCAAAACGTTCTCTGTCTTTGGCGATCTGATCAACGCGCTGGACTTCAACATCGCGGACGGCGGCACGGACGCCGAAATGGGCGAGAGCCTGCAGGCGACTGAAGGCGATAAGCTTACCCTTACCATCAAATTCAAAAGCCCAGAAACCAATAATTATGAGAATCCAATCAACAGCGGCCAATCCGGCAACATGAAACCCTCTGTCGATCATATCGACCTAATCGCGGGCGATGTGACAGGACTAGCGGAGAAAGGAACGCCAGCTTACGATAAGGATACAAATGATACTACTCGCGTCGTCGCTACGTTCACGAGCGAAGATTGGGCAACGGATGAGAACGGCTATAACGTCATTACCTACGACCTGCCGAAGGCAAGCAAAGATCAGTATTTCCGCCTGAGAGGCACGAATCTCGGTATGAACGTACCGGGAGAGACGCTGGACGGCAACCCGCTGATCGATCCAAAAACAACAACGGCAGATGCAGCTGCACGTTTCAAAGAGATTAACGACCGCAACTACAAGGACCTGTGGTTCTACTCGAATCCAATCTTTGTGGATACAGCTGCATACACCAACGAGCAAGCAATTAAGGATACGCTCGAAAAGCTGACTCTTGGCAATGTTGACGCGGTTACCGAAAATATCACTCTTCCTTCTGAAGGAGAGCACGGTGCGGCAATATCTTGGGAAGAGACAGCCGACTCATCAAACGCGGTTACAATCGAGAATGGCATCGTCAAAGTAAACCGCCCAAGCGCGGGACAAGCTAACGCTTCCGTTAAGCTCAAAGCAACTGCAACGCGCGGCGAATTATCGGATTCCAAAACCTTTGTATTGACGATAAAGGCACAGACTTCAACTTCGACTCCGGGCGGCGGCGGAAATCCATCTCCACCTGACAATTCGCCGGCAACATCCGTTTCCGTAAACATTGACCCGGCAAAAGGTGCAGAGGGCAGCTTGAAAGACGTTATCTCCTTCAAGATACCGGCAGGGGCCGTATCTTCGAACGGAACAATCGGCGCGCAGGTTCTCTCTTCAGGGCAACAGCCTCCGCTTGGCAATCTGCAGGCGCTGAGCCCAATCGTCGAGATGACCAGCAATGCGGGCACGACGTTTGGCAAGCCAGTTGAACTGACATTTAACTACGCAATGAAATCGACTGCACCAAACAGTCAGCCTGCCGTGTACTACTACAACGAAAAGTTGAAGAAATGGATCTTCCTCGGAGGTAAAGCAAACGGACCGACCATTACCGTCGACGTTAAGCATTTCACGAAATTCGGAGTGTTCGGCTACGCGCCTCAAGCCTTCTCGGATCTGACCACATCGTGGGCAAAACCTTACGCCGACCGCTTAATCGGTATGGGAGTGATCTCCGGTTACGAAGATGGAATGTTCCGTCCGGACCAGCCAGTCACCCGTGCCGAATGGGTGAAGCTGCTGGCGGACTCGCTTGGACTGCCTGAAGCACCTGGTGCAACTACCTTCGCCGATGACAGCCTTATACCAGCATGGGCCAAGGCACAAGTAAAAGCTGCCACCGATGCGGGCTATGTAACCGGCTTTGATACCAAAGACGGCTCCGTCTTCAACGCTTCGCAGCGAATCACACGCGCCGAAATCGCAGTAATTGCCGCGCGCGTTCTGAAGGCTGCCGGCCTTGCCCCATCTGGCACAAGCAAGACATTCACCGATGCAGCAGGTATCCCAGCTTGGGCTCTTGATGCAGTAGGTCAAGCCACGGCCTCGGGTATCGTGAGCGGTTATCCGGACGGCACCTTCCGCCCGGATGACACCTTAACCCGCGCCGAAGCGGTGAAGGTCGCTTATACCTTGTTTGAAGCCTTAACTATCTAACAAAAAACTCCCTTCCGTTGCTATATCGCAGCTTGAAGGGAGTTTTTGTGTCATTAAGAGTGACTCACGCTCAACATTTATTACAGACGGTTTCTACGCGTATTTCCGCGTACGGTCATCTTCGATGACGCCTTCCCAATTCATACCGAACGCAAAATCATAGCAATGATTCTCTGAATCGATATGGCATACCATGTCATGAGGCACATCCTCAAGCTGCTCTTCTACCGTTCTCATGTTCGCCGGCAATTGCAGCGGCAGCAAGCCCGACGGCTCCGCTTGACCGGACAACAGCTCCAGGATTGCCCTGTCGCTGGAACCAAAGTGAACGAGAATCCCATCGGCTGAGCTCTCGAATTCTTCTGTAACGGTCGGATTCACGAGGAACAACGTGACGATAACCGGCTTTTCTCCCATTAATCGCTTCGTTTCGAGAACAAGATCCAAATCGGATTCGTTATGCGTCGTTACAGACTTGCCTTTGTACGAGCGGTTTAACACATCGCGTTCTCTAGCATCGCCTGTGATGCTTATCTCGCGGGCATGATCAGCCGTATAAGGTCTGTATTGCAAGCTGATCGGCACGTAGCCAGTTCCTCCGGCAGCCACGTCCTCCTGGCTGTAGCCCAAGCCTGCTCTCGCGCCGCGAATCGCCACGATTGCGAAATCCGCTTTGCTTGGATCATCAACGATTTCAAAGTACTCGGCAGCCATCTCCAGATCGATCGGAGACTCATTGCGTTCGGGGATGGTGAAACCGATAAAGTGCTTCTCCGGCGCCGTATATCGATTGGGGATATACACGCGGCTGCGAGGCTTAATCGGCAGCACCTGATCTTTATTTTTCACCATGACGACCGATTTAAGCTGAGCTTCATGACCTGCGCTAACGAATGGCTCACTGGCGACAAGCTTCTCGCTGTGATCCGCATCCAGGTATGGATTCTCGAACAGGCCAACGCGGAAAATGTTCTTCAGCAGGCGAACGGCCGATTTCTCGAACCGTTCCCGCATATACGCCTCCCCGTGCTCAGCAACACCCATCCGGTAGGCTTCCAGCACCGGCAGAGAGTCATTGTTGCCGCCAAACTGGTCGACGCCCGCCATAATAAGCTTGTAGTGACGCTCAGCGACGGAAAGCTCTTCTACTCCCCATGATTTCCCGCCAAACATGGATTCGATGGCCGCTCCTTCATCCGCCGTAATGTTCCAGTCCGTGCAGACGACGCCGTCATAGCCGTATTTCTCTCGAAGCAGGTCGGTAATGAGATACTTGTTGTACGAATTCCCTACATTCTCGCCATTTACGCTGTCCCGTTCATGAGAGATCGTATAATAAGGCATAACTGCGGATGCTTCTCCAGTCTTGCCATCCAGCTTAAAGGCACCGTTTACAAACGGCTCGAGATGCTCCTCGAAGTTATTGCCGGGATAGACAGCGTATTTACCAAATCCGAAATGCGCGTCCCTTCCACCTTCTCCGGAACCGCCGCCTGGCCAATGCTTCACCATGGCATTGACGCTGCCCGGCCCCCAGCCGTCTGTCGATCCGACATCCGATGTCTGGAACCCGTCCACGTAGGCACGGGCCATGTCCGTAGAGAGAAGAGGATCCTCGCCAAACGTACCGCTGAACCTGAACCAGCGGGGATCGGTCGCGATATCGATTTGCGGCGACAATGCCGTGGTGATCCCGAGGGCACGATATTCCTGGGAAGCGATTTCTCCGAACTGCTGGACGATACTTGGGTCAAACGTCGCTGCGAGTCCCAGCATCTCCGGCCACTTCGAAATGCGACTGCCCGCTCCACCAGTAAACTCCGCGCCAATATCGATGCCGTGACGAGGGTCAGAGCTGATGTTCACCGGGATACCCAAGCTCTCGGCTTCCGCAAATGCCTGCATCTGGTTGCTCCAAAGCGCACCGTCTTTATTCCCGCTAAGCGCCATGACGAGAACATGCAGTACGTAATCGCGCCCGAGAAAGGCAAGCTGCTGATCGCTGAGCGTCCATGCTTTCACGGAGGCTTCCTCGAAAGGCTTGCCTCCGTAGGTTCCAGAGAAGAAACCCGCGCTTGGTGAAGGTACGCTCTGATGGCTGCTGTACAGCATGAGCCCGGCAATCTGCTCGATCGTCATCCGGGAGGCGAGATCCCTCGCCCGATCGTCGGCAGACAGTCTCCAATCCTCGTAGGGATGCAATTGTCCGTCCTTGCTTAAATCCTTAAACTTAAGTCCGTCCCGCTCTATGATCTTGACGCCGGAAGCCGTGCAATACCCCAGTGTTGGACCGCCTTCATTGGTTACATATTGAATATTCGCCGTTTCAAGTGCTGCAGCATTCGGGTTGTTCATTTCTGTTCCTCCTAGCCGTTTGTTGCAGCCCAGGCATCCAGCTGCTTTTGCTTCTCGGCGATAATCTTATCGATTCCCGCTGCTTTCAGTTGATCAATAAATTTAGGCAGCTGGGTCTCCGGATCAACCGTACCTGTCTCAAGAGCGACCTTATATTGATTCGTAACGTTGGTAACGGCTGCAATCTCCGATTTCACGGCATCGGCATTAAAGTTGAAGCCCAATGCTTTTGATTTCGTAGCGTTCTTGTTGAATTCCATTAGCTCATTCCACAGATCTGGGCTATCCCCATTCCAGATGTAGGAAAGCGACTGATTGCCAAACATCCAGCCCAGTTGAAGGTTATAGCCGGAGTTGGTAGCATCGATGCCTTGAGGGAAATCGATCACATTGTCCGATACCTTCGTGTAATGCTTGCCTTCAATCCCGTAGTCAAACAGATTAATGAGATCCTTGTCTGTATACAGCAGATTAAGCAGCATCATAGCTCGCGAAGGATCTGCGGAGTTTCTTGCTACACTCCACATAATGGAGGTGATATCACTCGTCGTTGAAATCGCCGGTTTGAAATGTATCGATATCATTTCTTTCGCCGTATTTCTTGACTCCTGGGTTTCAATACCCGGCTTCATATGGGAAATCCACGAGAACGCTTTGCCCGATTTCACCATGTTGTATTGCGTTTCGGTGCTTGTAGCAGCATCCTTCGCAATGTAGCCGGCCAAATACCATCTTCTTACTGTATTCAGCATCTCTTTATATTCCGGTGCCTCATACATGTCAACGAGCTTCAAGTTATTGTCATTACCAGGAAGTACGCCGAGCCCATCACTTAATGTGTCAAACGCGCTTCGCACGTAGATGTCGATAATCGAGTTGCCATACTTCACTGTTGGAACGACGCCAGGCTCATTGTCCTTGATCGTTTTGAATATCGCATCCAGATCGTCAAGGGATTTGATCGAGGTCGTATCAATGTTATATTTGTCTACCAAATCCTTGCGCATCGTAATGCCGAAATCCGCGGCCAAGTCCCTGATGCTTGGAACGGCATAAATCTTGCCGTCGATTTTCGTTGCGTTCAGAAAGCCGGGATCAAGGTTGTCCAGCGCTTCTTTAATGCCATGTCCTTCATTTTCCAAATAATCGTTAAGCTCGAGGAACTGGCCTTTCGCCACATCCTGGCTGTAGGTTCCGAGTCCGCTTAGAATCAAGTCTACTTGCTCTTTGCCCGACATCATTAGCGTTCTCTGCTGTGTCCAGGCGCCCCATCCGATCGGAACCAGCTTAACCGTTGCATTGATTTTCTCTTTCGTAATCTTGTTAATCTCATCGGAGACTTGCTGCATATCCTTTGGCTCTCCCGCAGCCGGAAAGACCATCACGAGCTTCACCGGCTTCAGCTCCTGACTTGCGGAACCGTTCGAACTGGCCTCTTTGCCTGACCCGTTGTTAGCCGTGCCGCCGTTTGCGCTATTTCCGCCGTTGTTCCCTCCGCTGCATGCGCCAAGTGCCGTAACGGACAATGTCAGCGCTAAAGCCAAACCTACAGAACGCATCTTTTTCATCCCAATGACCTCCCAATTTATTTTTCTGCAAGCGATTACAAGCAATAGGATAACGGAAACCATTAATCCGGGCTTTCCTATTTCCGAACAGCCGCTTTCGATTTTCAGGACAGGCTGTTATCCTTTTACGGCTCCGACCGTCAGGCCTTTAGCAAAATATTTCTGGAAGAACGGATAAGCAATGAGCAGCGGAATGACCCCAATAACCGCCATAGCCATACGCATTGATGCGAGAGGTATTCTGGCCGCCAGATCACTGGTTTGGCTGCCTGCCTGCGTGGAGGATTGCAGGTATTGAATATCCAGCAGGATCCGGTTAAGCAAATTCTGCAAGCTGTAATATTTGCTGTCCGTTAAATAAATGAGGCCGTTAAACCAGTCGTTCCAGTACAGGATGACATAGAACAGGCCTACTGTAGCCAGCACCGGAGTCGAGAGCGGCAGGACAATCCGGTAGAAAATTTTCCATTCCTTCGCCCCGTCGATATAAGCCGATTCGATAATCGCCGTAGGGATTGAGGTCGCGAAAAAGGTGCGCATCAGGATAATGAAAAATCCGTTCATTAACAAGCCGGGGATAATCAGAGCAAGAAGTGTATTTTTAAAATCGAAATAGTTCGTGTAAAGCAGGTATGAAGGCACCAGCCCTCCGTTAAACAGCATGGTGAAAAAGACATAAAACGCGAGAGAATTGCGGAAAGGCATCTCTATTCGGGACAGCGGGTACGCCACCATGGCGGTAAGCGACAATCCGGCTGCCGTGCCAATGACCGTAGTAAGAATGGTAATGCTGTAAGCTCTAATAATTTCTGAATGCGTATTCCACAAATATTGATAGGCCGAAAAGCTGATATGATCTGGGAAAAAAGCATAGCCGCTGCGGACAAGCTCCATATCGTCGGTCAAGGAAGAAGAAAACAGCAGCCAGATCGGCATGAGGCAGAACAGCGTAAATACAAGCATGACGATGTTGAGAAGCCATTGATAAACTTTACCTGATGATTGCATGTAACCTTCCCCTTTCTAGAACAAAGCGTTGTCCTTGTTGAATTTGCGCACGATGGCATTGGACACGATGACGAGTATAAAGCCGACTAAAGCCTGGTAGAGACCTGCAGCAGAGGACATTCCGATATCCCCTAAATTAATTAAGGCGCGGTATACATACGTATCGATCGTATTCGTTACCGGCATAAGCGAGCCTGTATTAAGCGGCACCTGATAGAACAAGCCAAAGTCGGAGTAGAAGATTCGGCCAACGGCCAGCAGCGTCATGATCGTAATGACCGGCAAAACAAGAGGGAAGGTGATTCTCCTCACTTGCTGCCATCTGTTCGCTCCATCGATCGTAGCCGCTTCATAATATTCCTGGTCAATGCCGATGATCGCCGCCAAGTAGATAATGCACAAGTTGCCGACGCCTTTCCATACGTTAACGATGGTCAGAATCCATGGCCAATACTTCGTTTCGGAGTACCAGGAGATCGGCTCCAAGCCCAGCATAGGAAGCAAGGTTTTGTTCATAAAGCCGTTCTCGACATCCAGGAAGCCAAGCACCAAGTACCCGACAATGACCATGGAAATCAAATACGGCAGCAAGATAAGGGTCTGATACGTTCTTGACAAGAAACGCTTGCGAATCTCATTGAGCATTATGGCGAGAGAAAACGCAATGGTAGTGTTCAGCACTATAAACACGATATTATAAAGCAGCGTGTTCCTTGTGATGACAAAAGCATCTTGCGTCTTGAACAGATATTCGAAGTTTTTGAATCCGATCCAATCGCTTCCCATGATTCCTTTTGCAAAGTTGATGTCCTTGAAGGCAATTACGATCCCGAACATCGGCAAATAATTGTTAATGAACAGGTATAGCAGACCGGGCAGCGCCATCAGAATGAGAGCTCGATATTTCATAACCTTCTTCAGCTTCAAAGCAAGAGCCGAACGCTTCTGTGTCCGCTTTGAGACCTGCTCCACGGCAGCGATTTGGGTATTTGAGTTCACGGACTTGACCACCTCTTTTTAGGATGAGTTGTATTCTTCATAGCTTCATAGTAGCTTAATGAATACAGTACGGGCTTCCAAGAATCCGTCATCCTGTTTTCGAGTTTCCGACATGAGACAAGTCTAAAGGCAGGCCTTGATCGCCGGCTGCTCCGCCTTCCGATACTCCTGGGGCGTCATCGATACTTCCTTCTTGAACAGCGTGGAGAAATAAGAAAAGTTGCAAAAGCCCACCGCAAGAGCTACGTTGCTGATTGTTGTATCCGTTTTGGCGAGCAGCTCTTTCGCAAGCTTGATCCGCTGCGTCAAAATATAATCGGATACCGACATACCCGTCTCCTTCTTGAACAGCTTCACGATATAATCCGGGCTTAGCCCGACATAATCGGCAATATATTGCCTCGACAGCTCCTGATCAAGGTTCAGAGCGATATATCTTCTAATCTTCTCAATAATGGTCTCGCTCGCTTCTACCTTATTCATCTGCACAAGAGCCATCTCGAGCATCCCCTTCACCCAATGCTGCAAATCGTTTACGCTGCGGGTAGCGGTGAGCGAACGCGCCGGCGACAAATGATCGCTGAATATTTCATCCGCACGCAGCCCTTGCTGCTGCAGCGTATACAGCATCATTTGCAGAAAGTTTTGATAGAACCGCGTAAGTCCCTTCACGCCCAAATTATCGATTCGCTTCCATGTATCGAGATATTGCTGGGATTCATAGATGACCTGCTTCATATTCCCCTGCTTAATAAGCTCCGACCATACGGGAATAGGAGTCAGAGGAATCTGGCATTCATCCTTTAATGGCTGGCCATAGCAAATAACACGGTCCACGATATTGACCTGATTTTTGTTGAATGCCATAAGCTCTTCGGCCATATTCCGCACTTCATACGCCGGCAGCGGCTTTCCAAAATAACAGGACAGGTGGCAGCCCAAATATCGATTGCAACCTTCAATGAAGGTGACACAGCGGCTGTAAATCTCTTTCCGAAACCGTTCATATTCTTCCTGCGAAGCCTTCTCCCGTGCAAATACGATCATAAAATATTCCGGATTGATCCGGACAATCTGAGCATTAGGCGAGCGCAAGACGACAATCTCCTCCAGCGCGTTGCGAAGCGCATACTCCATAAGCTGCGCATCACGTACGGAGAGCGACTTCTCCCAATGCGAGATCGAGATGACGACAGGAATAAACGCCATCGATCCGGTATAGGGCAGCTTCTGCTTTTGGATGACCTCCCTCATTTTATCCCAGTTAGAGGGGATGGCCTGGTTCAGCACATCCTGCCAGAACCGCTCCGCCTCTCTCCCGGCAGCCTCCCGTTCATCCCTGATCTTATTGATTAGCCTCGTCATAACGAGACTTAATTCGTCTTGCGGGACGGGCTTTAACAAATACTCAAAGCTTCCTAGCTGCAGCGCTTTTTTGGCATAATGGAAGTCCGCATGACAGGTTATGAAAATACATTCCGTTTGCGGATAATGCTCCTTCACCCATTCATAAAGTTCCAGTCCGCTCCCCTGCGGCATCTCGATATCGCAAATCATAATATCAAAGGGCTGTTCCTGGAATTTCTCCTTAGCCTGCCTGGCGTTATTAGCAATCGATACGGAAGTAATTCGGACACAATTCCAATTCATGCTTGCTTTAATGCCGTTTGCAATGATCGCTTCGTCATCTACAATCAATAACCGATACATATCGCATACCTCATTTCATTGTTCAAGGTGAAACGGCTCTTGCCTTCCAATGGCAGCGAGGCGCGTTTCATTCCGGAGAATTTTAAGAGACTACTTATAAACTCTTAAAATTTTAGGCAATACCATATCGATAACGGCTCCCTGATCGTTCGAGAAAGCAATTGCCGCATCGGAATCATAAAGAAGGCGCAAACGGCGCCGAACATTCCAAATCCCGATATGCTCTCCGCCCTCGTTCGTCAGATTCATTCCTTCACCCAGCTTGTCTAAGATTTCCTCGGAAAAACCGCCGCCCGTGTCTCTAATTCGGATATGCAGCTTCTCTCCCCCCGTATGTTCGATGGTAGCAATGGCGATTTCAATCGTAGTCGGCTCATCCGTATTCACCGCATGTTTAATGGTGTTCTCGGCAAAGCTTTGGATGATTAAAGGCGGAATAATGCAATCAAGCAGATGATTTTCTGCTGAAACCTTATAAGTTAAGCTCTCCGGAAACCGGAAGCTCTGGATCTTCAAATAGTTCTCGGTCAGACTAAGCTCATCGCGGAGCAGCGAGTAATCGGTCTGGCTTCGGAACATGAAACGGAAGTAACGAATGAGAGATAAAGAAAGCTCCTGGATGAGATCGTATTTCTTCTCTTGGGCCATATAGTAGACGACATTCAGGCTGTTCAAGAAAAAATGCGGGTTAATTTGCAGCTGCAGCTGTTTCAGCTCCGCACGCTGGCTGTTCAGCTGCTCCTCGTAAACGTCGATTTTTAATTGCTGAAGCTCGCCCACCATGCTGTTGAAAGTCTTATTCATCAGCTCAAATTCATTGGAGGTCGGCCGATCGGGTATTCTTGCCTCGAGATAACCCTCCTTGATTTTGCGCATCGCGGTAACGATTCGGCGGATGGGCAGCAGGACAACTCTGCGAAGAAAGTAGATCGAGGCCAGCAAGATTAGAATGGAGCCCGTGGCCATGAGCAGGATAACCCGCTGCAGGTAGGGCAGCCTCTCCAGAATCGTATCATCCGGCACAACCGCCGCCAGGCCAAAATCCCCGATGCTTGAATTTTTGCCAATAACCAGATATTGCTGTTTGTCTCCGGTAAGTCGGTAGTCGTCAGACTGAAAGGCCAAATCAATCTTATGCTCGTTAATGAAGGCCTTATCCTGTACGGCGGCATGATCCCCGTCTACCAGCAGCGCCCTGCCCTCATCTCCCAGATCAAGAAGATCAAGCGGCCCCATAACCTCGGATGCGTTCACCCCGGCGCCTATGTACAAGCCTCCAACCTTTACGAGGTGGAGAAGATAATCCTGCTGCTGCATAGGGAGTATTGCCCATTGGTCGTAAGGAACGGCTGCGTTCTCCGAATCGCGCGCGAGCTCGACAATAGCCTTTTGAATCGGTTCGTTATTGGAATCGGCAGACCCCGCAACCTTGGGAGCGAACAGCAGATCATCGTTTACGGGAGAATAAATAAAGAAATAATCTAGCCCATTATAATAAATCGTATTGTCTCTCAATTTGCTGAACAGCCATATCCGTTCTAGATTATAAGCATCCACATCCGACTCGGAGGAGCTTTCGAGAAGAATCAAGCCGGATTCCTCGGCAGCGAATTTAAGCAGGAATTGGTCGATATCATTGAGCTTATTGTCGATGATTCCCATGTACAGATTGAGCATATTGCTGTTCGACTGCGCAACCTGATTGCGGACAACATCCATTGAATAGAAATTGTTATAGATCAGAAGGGAAACCATTGGAGCAATAATAAGGACGATTCCGGTTACGAGCTTAATGTGAAGCGAATTAAACACGGTCCGATTGAATGGTTTCAAACAGCATCATTCCCCTTCCGCTGGAGTAGGAGCATTATAGGGATGGACTTACACAAAAAGAAAAAGAAACCTTCCCGTGTATTGGAAGGTTCCAGGAACGGGAGGTTGGTTAGAACTCTACGACTTTTCCTGTTTCGGCGGATTGATAGATCGCCTCTAATATTTGCGTTACTACATAAGCTTGTTCAGGCTTCACGAGTGGCTCCGTGTCGTTAAGAATGCATTCCAGCCATTGTCTAGCCTCTTTCACGCCATCCTCCTCGGCTCCAGGGCCGAAGTACGCGATGYCTCCGCTGACGGAAGGCTTTGTTTCTACCAGCTGCCCATGTTTTACGCTGTTATAGATAACATCGGACTTGCCCATTACTGAGCTTGCTCTCATTTCTGCTCCGCCCTCCGTACCGCAGAGCGTTGTCATTGCTTCTCTCGAATCCGTCGTATTTAAAGCCCATGCTGACTCCAGGAAGATGGTAGCACCGTTCTCCATCTTAATAAATCCGAAAGCAGAATCCTCTACTTTATAGCTCTCCGGGTCCCACGGACCAAGCATATTGCCTTCGTACTTATCCGCCATCTTATGGAACACGGAGCCGGATACTGATACAGGCTTATAGTTGTCCATGAACCATAACGCCAAATCCAGCGCATGGGTCCCTAAATCGATCAATGGCCCGCCGCCTTGCTGCTCCTTATCAAGGAAAACGCCCCATGTCGGTACTCCGCGCCTGCGGACGGCATGTGCTTTCGCGACATAAATATCGCCAAGCTCGCCTTCACGGCAGGCTTTGTAGAGCGCCTGAGAATCATTGCGGAACCGGTTCTGATAGCCGATTGTCAGTTTCCTGCCCGTTCGCTTCGCGGCATCGACCATTTTCTTCGCTTCTATGGAGTTAATCGCCATCGGCTTCTCGCACATAACATGTTTGCCTGCTTCAAGCGCATCCACGCTGATAAAAGAGTGCTGCAGGTTTGGCGTAAGTACATGAACGACATCAATGGAGTTATCCTGAAGCAGCTCCTTGTAGTCGGTATAAACCTTGGCGTTGTCCCCGCCAAAGTCCTTTGCCGCTTTCTGCGCACGCTCTTCCACAATATCGCAGAACGCGACCATTTCTCCCAGATGCGGCAGCTTGGCCAGCGACGGCATATGTTTTTGGACGGCGATACCGCCGCAGCCAATGATGCCAATTCTTAATTTTTGGGTTGTCATGTTCATTACACCTCCTGTTCCGCTACTATGAATTGTTGAATTTGCGCTAAATCTTGACGGATGCTGGCGAACTTGTCGACCGACTCTCCTTCATTCTCCACCAAGGCATATCGCACATGTCCCATGGAACGAATCTGCTCGTAGACGCCGGCGAAATCGAATTGGCCAGTGCCAAGGTCAACAAAGTCGCCAGGTCCTACATACTTCTGATAAGCCTCGAAGGGACTACTCATATCGTCGCCCTCCCGCTCGGCAGCTTCCAATATATTAAGCGGACCTTTAAGCTCGGCAGCCAGATCCTTCTGGTGAATAATATCGCAGCGGTCCCCGAGCTTCCGGAGGACGGCAATGGGATCAAGTCCCGCGCGCATGACCCACGCCAGATCAACCTCGAATTTCAAATAGGAAGGGTCCGTGTTTTCCAGCAAAATATCAAACAACGTTTCATTGCCGCTCGATTTGAATTCATGAGCATGGTTATGCAGATAAAATTGTAGACCATTGTCCTTCATTTTTTTACCGATTTGGTTCATTTGTTCAGCCGCTCTAAGCGTGTTCTCTCGATTGGAAATCCAGACGGAAGGCAGCACAATACGTTCACAGCCGATACCGCCGTAATACCGGATCAGACCGTCCCAATCATTGGACAGCAAATCTTCCCCGGGCTTTGCACCTTCGTGAACGGCTATGGGGTTAAGGCCAAATTCCCGGCATTTGTCCCGAAGCGATCCCATCGAAATCTCGTCGATATAGCGCGTAAAGGACTTCATGTTGAAGCCAATCAGCTCGATATTCTCATACCCTGCTTCGGCAACCTTTTGCAAAGTGCCAAAGTAATCCTCGCCAAGCTCCCTGTACACCGAAAAAATATTAATGCCCGCTTTCATCGTCATTTCCTTTTATACCTCCTTAAAAGAATTGTGAAGCCATTCTTGCTTCGTAAGCATTAACTCTATCGCGCTAGATTATTTATCGTTCATCAGTATCATAACGAACTAGAGTCAAACTCTCTTTCGCGTAACCGACATCATCCTTTTGAATTTCCGCACATTACGAGATTAAAGTTGATTAAGCTGAGCAAGCAGTCCATCCAGCATCTCGTCCGTAAAAGCACCTTGGCTGAAAGAAACCATAGCGCGCAGCGGCATGTATTTCATCATCTCGGCAAACATCTCGCCCATGCCTTCGCCCAGTGCATCTTTCATTGAATCGCTGTCCATCGAAGCTCCCATACCTGACTGGAAGCTCTGAATCAACCCTTGTACAACCGGCGCTCTGTCTGGATCGCTCATCAGATCGGCAAGCAGCGTACTGCGGTCGACTGTTGTTTTCACTTTAACGGTAGATTCGATGTATACGGTATCGCTCAGCACAATATTTTCAGAGGAACGTCCGAGCAGAATAGCAAAATCCCCGGACTCCACATGCCAGTCTTTTAATTGCACGTTGTAATAGGCGAAAGAGCGTTTGTCCAGCGTCAGCGTTACCGTCGTTTTCTCGCCAGGCTGCAGTTCAACCTTGGCGAACTGTTTCAGCTCTTTCTCAGGACGTATAACAGTGCTCTCCGCGTCGCGCACATAGAGCTGAACGATTTCTTTTCCCGCATGAGCGCCGGTATTCTGCACGGTCACCTGTACATTCAAAGTATCCGTATCCTGCATTGCCTTGCTGCTCAGCCTGAGGTCGGAATAAGCAAACGTCGTATAGCTAAGTCCGTGTCCAAAAGGAAACAGCGGCTTTACCTGCTTCGAGTCGTAATAACGGTACCCGACAAACATCCCCTCGCGGTATTCCACGCGGTTGCCTTCTCCAGGGAAGAACAGAAATGACGGGTTGTCACTAAGCTTCATAGGGAACGTCTCGGCCAGCTTGCCGCTTGGATTCACAATGCCGAACAACACATCCGCAATCGCGCCGCCAACGGCTTGACCTCCCAAATAAGCTTCCAGCACCGATCCCGCTTGACCGATCCAAGGCATCTCGACCGGTGAACCGTTTAATAGAACAACCACCACATTGCTTTGCACGCCGGCAATAGCCTCAATGAGCTGATTTTGATTTGCAGGCATCCGCAGGTGCTTGCGGTCATAACCCTCGGATTCATAGCGGTCCGGTAATCCCGCGAAGATAATTGCGGCATCGGCGCCTTTGGCTGCTTCAATCGCCTGTTCAAGCAAACTCTCGTCGGTATCGTCTTTATCCACATGATAGCCTTGTGCGTACACGACGGCTGCGGCATCACCCGCAAGCGTTTGAATTTCCTCAAACGGCACATCGATCTGCGTTGGTTTAATATGAGAACTACCCCCGCCTTGATATCTTGGCTTTTGCGCAAACGCACCAATTACAGCGAGCTTTTTGTTTTGCGCCAAAGGGAGCAGATTGTGTTCATTTTTCAGCAGCACCATCGTTTCCCCGGCAACCTTCCGGGCGAGCGTATGATGCGCCGCACGGTCGTAATCGGCACCTGGCCTCTTGTTATCCACGCTTTTAAAAATAAGATGCAAAATTCGTTCCACCGCGCGGTCGAGCACCTCTTCGGACAGCTGGCCGCCTTGAACAGCCTCCACAATTTTACGATCGTTAACGCCGCCGCTTGATGGCATCTCCAGCTCTTGACCTGCAGCGAGGCCATCCACTCGATTGTTGTTCGCCCCCCAGTCCGTCACGACCAAGCCCTCATGGCCCCATTCATCCTTCAGAATATCAGTAAGCAAGTAAGAATTTTCGGATGCGTACGTACCGTTCACCTTGTTATAAGCACTCATGACCGTCCAAGGCTGAGCCTTGCGCACAGCGCCTTCGAAGCTGGCCAAATAAATTTCGCGCAGCGTACGCTCATCAACAACCGCATCTACGCCCATCCGGCGGTGCTCCTGGTTGTTCACCGCAAAATGCTTCAGCGAAGTGCCAACGCCTTGGCTCTGAACACCGTTAATGTGGCTGGCTGCAATCTCGGAGGATAGATAAGGATCTTCGGAAAAATATTCGAAGTTCCGTCCGCATAGCGGCGAACGTTTAATATTGGCACCGGGTCCAAGCAAGACGGCGATATCCTCTGCCTGACATTCTTCGCCAAGCGCCACTCCGACGCTGCCGATCAGCTCGCGGTCCCAGGAGCTTGCCATCCCGGCAGCAGAAGGAAAGCAGGTAGCAGGAACGCTTTCGAAAATGCCAAGATGATCGGTTCCTCCTTGCTGCTTACGCAGTCCATGCGGTCCGTCTGTCACCATAATGCTCGGGATGCCTAAACGCTCAACACCCTTCAGACGCCAAAAATCGAGGCCCGAGCACATGCCCGCTTTTTCTTCCAATGTCATTTCGGACAGAATAGCCTGAATATCACGCTTCACTTGAAATCCCCCTTAAAATCCATCGTTATCACAAATTACAATTTTATTTTCGCATGAATGCGCTTACTTTTATGGTATAATAGTCAGAAAAATTGTACAGTTCTGGGGTGGATATATCGTGGAGACTGCCATTTATTCACGCAATCTTTCTCATTTATGCAAACTCATTCAGGAGAGCTGCCAGCTGCCGGTCTTTTATACCCAGAACAATCAGCCTTCTGCTGAAGCTGCCGTAGCAGGCATTCCTTTAAGTCCGCTATTTCCCGGATTGGAGGAGCTTGTTCAATCGCTTCTCACGCTGGAGACGGTATATCCCCTGATTCGCACGACAAACTTCTGGGAACAATTCATCATTATTCCCATCAAGCATAGCGGTCCGGATAAAGCGTTCATCGTAATCGGGCCATCCATTCAAGAGCTTCCGTCAGAGGAGCATGTGTCCAAGCAATTATGCGATTATCAAATCTCCTACCGGGAAAAACCGGTCTGGTMGGCCTATTGGAAAAGCTTGCCCAGAGTGAACCGGATGCGTCTGCTGCATATTTGCGTTATGGCTAACCTGCTTGTAAATCAGGAGATGCTGGAGATCACTGAAGTGCTTCAATATGGCTTCAAGTATGCACAGCCAAGAGACTTCAAGAATGAGTTAGAGCTGACCATCTCCGCTCACCGGGAGTCCTTGATTCTTCATCAGAGCATTGAGGAGGAAAGAAAGTTTTTTCATATGATCCGAGTAGGTGATACAGCCGGGTTAATGATCAAATTAGCGGAGTTTCCCTATGACGGGGCTGGCGTGTTGTCCAAACGCAGTCATGTCCGCAGTAAGAAAAACTTGGCGATTTGCGGCATTGCGCTTGGGATGCGGGCGGCGATTGAAGGAGGCCTTTACGAGGAACAGGCATACATGCTGAGTGATTTGTATATCCAACAAATTGAAGAGCTTCATGATGTCCAGACGGTGGAGGCTGCAATGGCAGGTGCATTGCTGGATTTTGCGGAGAGGGTCGTGCAAAGCCGGAGTCATGTTCTATCCAAACCGGTCAGGGCTTGCCGGGAATACATTTATACCCATCTCTACGAGGATATCACGGTAGACAAGCTGGCCGCGCTGTCGGGGCTGAACAGCAGCTACCTCATGCACTTGTTTAAGAAAGAGACCGGCCAGACATTAACGGGCTATATTAAAAAGGAGCGGATCGAGGAGGCAAAAAAGCTGCTTCAAATGACTGGCGATACGATTTCCTCCATCGGGTCTCGCCTTGGTTTTTACGATCAGGCACACTTCATCAAAGTATTTAAAAAATACGCGGGAACAACGCCGAAGCATTATCGGGCTACTTTGTAGATAAAATAAGGGGCTGTCCCATCAATCCTGGGACAGCCCCTACTCTTTTACTATCTATAGCCTATTCCCACTCAATTGTTGCAGGTGGTTTCGACGTTACGTCGTAAACGATACGGTTTACGTTGTCGACTTCGTTAACGATACGAACGGAGATTTTCTCGAGAACATCCCAAGGGATACGTGCCCAGTCAGCTGTCATGCCGTCGATGGACGTTACTGCGCGGATGCCGACAGTGTACGAGTACGTACGAGCGTCACCCATAACCCCAACGGACTTCATGCCAGGCAGAGCGGTGAAGTACTGCCAAATTTCACGATCAAGACCTGCTTTGACAATCTCTTCGCGCAGAATCGCATCGGATTCGCGAACGATGTGCAGCTTGTCTTCTGTTACTTCGCCAAGTACACGGATTGCAAGACCTGGACCTGGGAACGGTTGACGCCAAACGATCTCAGAAGGAAGGCCACACTCTTCGCCGACTTTACGAACTTCGTCTTTGAACAATGCTTTAAGCGGCTCAACGAGCTTGAACTTGATGTCTTCAGGCAATCCGCCAACGTTGTGGTGGGATTTGATCGTTTGAGCTGTAGCTGTACCACTCTCTACGATATCGGTGTAGAGCGTGCCTTGAGCCAGGAATTCGAAATCATCGAACTTCGCGGATTCTTCTTGGAAGACGTAGATGAATTCGTTACCGATGATTTTACGTTTTTGCTCAGGGTCATCGACGCCTGCCAATTTGCCCATGAAGCGGTCACGCGCATCGATCTTCACAACCTTCATGTCGAACTTGCCAACGAAGGTTTCCATAACGCCTTCTGCTTCGCCTTTACGCAGCAGACCATGGTCGATGAACATACAAGTCAGTTGATCGCCGATTGCTTTGTGAAGCAGGATCGCTACAACGGAAGAATCAACGCCGCCGGACAAGGCGCAAAGTACTTTTTTATCGCCAACTTCGTTGCGAATTTCTTGGATCGTATCCTCGATGAACGATTCCATCGTCCAGTTGCCTTCGCAGCCACAGATGTTGTACAGGAAGTTACGGATCATTTCGTTGCCATACACAGAGTGACGAACCTCTGGATGGAATTGTACCGCATAGAACTTACGGTCAGCGTTACTCATTGCTGCGATTGGAGCATGCTCTGTGCTTGCGTCGACGCGGAAGCCCGCAGGCGGCTCGACAACAAGGTCACTATGGCTCATCCATACTGTTTGACGTGCTTCAAGGCCTTCTGCCAGATGGCTGCCTGCTGCGAAGTCAACTTCTGCTTTACCGTACTCGCGTTTGCCTGCACGCTCAACTTTACCTTCGAGCTGATGGGACATCAGCTGCATGCCGTAGCAAATACCAAAGATTGGCACTCCAAGATCGTAGATGGCTGGATCAACGAGCGGAGATTTTTCTTCATAAACGCTTGCCGGTCCTCCCGAGAATACGATACCTTTCGGCTGTAGTTCACGGATCCGTTCTACCGACGTGTTAAATGGCAGCAGTTCGCTGTAAACGCCCAAGTCGCGAATGCGGCGTGCGATCAGCTGGTTGTATTGTCCTCCGAAGTCGAGAACAATGATAATTTCATTCTTGTTCATTACCGAGCCTCCCTCAATTAATGTAGTAATTATATATATAGCCCTTTGGACGAGTCAAGGTAGGGGAGCAGGGCAATACTCGATTTATGTCGGCTAGAGTTGACGATATTCCGAACTCCTACTGTAAATGAATGAGATCCGGTACCGTTACGAACTCCAAGTTCTTTTTCTTCAGTTCAGCAATTACGCGGTGAAGCGCTTCGACTGACCCTGTCAGGTCCTCTCCCTCACCACCTGCGGAATGCTGTAAAATGATGCTGCCAGCCTTGGTCGCATCCATAATATTGGTATACACCTCGTCTGCACTTAAGCCTTTCCAATCCAGGGAATCTACGTTCCAATTGATGATTTTTTTCTCCATGCTTGCAAGCCATTCGATCTGATTCTCCGTAACGCCTCCGTAAGGTGGCCTTATAAGCGAAGGCCGGTGGCCGAAATACGTTTGGACAAGCTTGTCCGTGCGGTCAACTTCGTCCCTGAAATCCTCATCGGACAGCTTCAAATAATTCGGATGGCTGTAGGAATGGTTGCCGATGGCATGTCCTTCATTCACCATGCGCTGGAAAATATCCGGATTCGCTTCAATCCGGTTACCCACGACAAAAAAAGTCGCATGAACACCTGCTTTCTTGAGTTCGTCGAGCACCAGCGGGGTAAAAGTCTCATCTGGGCCGTCATCAAAGGTAAGCGCGACTCGGTTCTCCTTGGAGCTGCCCTGCAGCAAAAAAGTGCTTTTATATTTCTCGCGTAATTCCGCGAGTGTCAGAGGCTCCTCTTTGCGGACTTCTTTTTCCGATCCATCCACCAGTTCAGGGGTATCATCATTATCCTCGATTTGAATCGGCACTCCCTCTTCATTCGAGTAAGCATCAGGCTGTGGAAGCGGCTCTTTACCGCGATTATGCTCATTTCCTGAGTGACTGCCGCATCCCGCTGCTGCAAGTGCTAACATGCCGCCAATAATGAAAACCACTAACCCTCTAATCATGGAAAATCCCCCTTCTGTACGTAGTCGTGTCGTAGTTTTCCATTTTATTAGAATGGCAACTGGCGTAGAGTCTATGCATGATCGCAAAAAAGCCCGCCCCCCATCAATCAGGGGACGGGCTTATGTTATTCAGCTGCATGAACGGCTGCCGACGTGCCTGTTCTGCGGGGCTTGCCAAGCAGCGCTTGAATTGCGGCGGCAAGCTCCTCCGGAGGCGGGGCTTGCCAGTCGCCCCGCTGTCCGAATCTGGCCGCATCGTCCCAAGCGATGAACCGCCTGAGCGCATCGGCGCGCGCGCCGGGTATCGACGCCGATACGGTGTCCGCGTATTCGCGCGCGGTGTGCTGCGGCGGCCGCACGAGAATGCGGCGGCCGAGCAGTATCCAAGTCGCGGCGGATACTGCCGCGAACTGCTCTTGCACGGCGGCGGCGCGGCCAGCGGCATGCGCCGCCTGGTACCGGCGCAGCGCCAGCGCGAGGCGCAGCCGCTTGCGCTGCGCCGCTGCCGCTAGAGCGGCCGCGAGCAACAGCGCGGCCGCGCCTGCGGCGGCTATGGCGGCGGGCGAAGCCGCCGCCGCACCGCTTGCGGCGCTCTGCGCCGCCTCCGCGAGGGCATCCGCCCCTCGCGACACCGCCGAGGCTGCGCGTTCCGCCGCAGCCTGGGCCCGCGCCAGCATGCCGTCCGTTCCGGAACCGGCATGCTCTGGCGCAGAAGCATCGGCATTACCCGCCGATGCTACCCCGTCCGACGCCGCGTTAACTCCGGCGTCGGCATCCACAGGCCCCATACCGCCGGCAAAACCCGGCGTTGGATCAAACGGCACCCAGCCTGCGCCGGGGAAGTACACCTCTACCCAAGCGTGCGCATCCTTGGCACGCACATTGTAGAGGGTCCCGGCTGCGCTGGTCTCCTCGAAGCCCGCCGTAGTTACCGGCGTGCCGGACACAAAACCTTTTACCCATCTCGCAGGAATGCCTTCTTCCCGAAGCAGGACAACCATTGCGCTAGAGAAATGCACGCAATAACCGCGCAACTGCTCGAACAAGAAGTAATCGACGAAGTCTGCTCCCTTAGGCGGAACCGCGCTGTCGAGCGAATATTTGTAGTTGTTCTTCAAATACTGCTCTACCGCTTTGACCCGGTCGTATTGACTCGTCATGCCCGCTCCAGCGATCTCATCCGCTAATGCCTTTACACGACTTGGAATGGAATCGGGCAGCTGCAAATACTCCGAGAGATCTGCTTCATCCGCCGCTGTATTCAGCGCCGCCGTATTTCCTTCGAAGGTTGAGCGGTCAGAGCTGCGGAGTACGGATACATCGGTAACCGGAAGCCTGCTCTCAACGGTATACCTCTCTACCTTAGCCTCTTTATCAGCCGCGTACAGCGTATCGGCCAGCTCATCTTCGACATACGTGCTTAACTGCCGCTTCGGATCAATTGCCGACAAGCTTACCACACGACCCGAGCTTCCTGCGAAAAAGAGTGGCAGCCCTTGAGCCGCCGATGGCTCTTTCATCACTACAGTCTGCTTAATGATCTGATTATCCGTATCGGTGCTAATGGTGACCTCCGAGATCTTATCGCCGTTTTCTACCGGATGCAGCACTTTCCCGCTCCAGCTATTGCTCCAGCCGCGGCCGTCATAAATGGATTTGGACTCACCCCGCCAGTAGGTCTGAACCGGAGAAAAACCATTAAAGACAACCGTATCATCCGGCGTGATAGATGCTCCAAGCTCACTATCGTCAAAGCCATATCCCGTAACGGAAAGTTTTTGTCCCGCTGTGCCGGCTGCTGCCTGCATCGCCGCGGAATAATCGGCTTTCCCAAGCTCAATCATAGTCTGCTCCAGACGATTCGCTGCGGTTACCGTCCATGCAGCTGGCTCTGTTTGCCTTGGCTGGCCGCTCGACAGCAGCATGCCGATACCTACACATAGCAGCACGAGAAATTCACCAGCGGCAAGCCATTTCGGATGAATCTGCCGATCATACTCACTGCTGCCGCCATGCAGACGTTTGACCCTTGCGATGGTGACAACTGCCCCCAGCAAAAGTCCTTCAGCAGATGTACGCAGCAATCCATCAAAGACATCCATCCCTACCCATATATGCAGCGTTAGCAAATAGGCCGCGGTAATAGCGGTTAGCCCCAAGGCTACCTGCCTCATCCATACCAGCGCCTGCAAAGCAGGAGCCAGCATCGCCCAACCCACGAACAACAACAGTGTCCTTAGTTCATTACTCATTGTCCACATACCATAGATAAACAGCTGCTTGATATCCTCCATAAGCAGTTGCGGATAATGAACGAGCCATTGCAATGCGTTCTGGTCGTCACCTTTAAATAAAAGCATAAGGGTGATAAGGCATAATACGCCATTCATCAGCAGCGACATATACCAAGTAGGACGGAAAAGCCCCGCTATCATCACACAGCCTACAACAACAAGAAGTGGACCAACCTGGTACACATCCGCCCATTCCCCGTAACGGAGCCATGGAAGCATCCATTCCGCTAATAAGCCAAACAGCAGAACCGTTGTCAGCAGTCGGAAGCCAAGCGAGCCGTTCTCATGATTGATCCCTCGCATACTTGATGCCTCCTTCCACCACTTGCGGCTGCTGGTTCATCTGCTCTGGATAAGCAAGCCAGTTCAGAACAATTCCTGCCTGCTCGAGAAGCCTTTGCTGCTCACGCATCGCATAGGTCAACACCAACTGCTTCGTTACCAAATGGAGCTCCAAGCGGCAGCCCTGATCGGCGGCATAAGCAGCGAGCTGGGTCCAGCTTTGACCGTTTTTCCAATCCGCCGTAAAAACATGGATCATCCCGCCCGGCTTCAATCCGCCAAGCTCAGACCGCAAGATCTCTGCTGTGACAGCCGTACTGGCAAGCTCCAGCTTAGCTAGCAGCTCCAAATGAGCTTTTGTCTGCTGGGACAAGCTTCCCCGCCGCGCATTCTCTTTTCGCGACGACTTTGCCTTTGCCTCGTTATCCTTCTTTGGTTGTTTCGCTGCTCCTGCTGTCGCTGTGATCAGCCGTACTTCGCAGCCTTCTGAAGCCGCTCGCTCTATAGCACGGGCTGTCCACCCGAGACAGGCATCAAACAGACGACCATCCTGACTGTAGGCGGCACCAAATGTATCCGCAATGACGATCACTTCTGCCGGCTGTTCGAGCATATGCTGCTTCGTGAACATGCCACGTCCTTTGGCTGCGGCACGCCAATTGATATGACGAAGAGAGTCTCCCTCGCGGTAAGGCCTGCTGTCTGGCCCAATCCCTGATTGCTGAATCAGCTTATCCACCACAGACTCGCTGATCTCTCCACTATCGCTTATATAGGCTGATGAGGAATCCCCAGATATCTGCTCAGCTATCGCTCCATGTAATCGCCCCGCGCGTTTTACGATCTCTTCCGGCAGTGCAGGGAGTGCAAGCAGCATCCCTGGACATGCCAGCTTGCGATGAATGGCCGTAAGGCCCAGCCAATCGCCAACGGTTACCGTTACCTGATCGAACTGATGCTCTCCACGTCTGACTCCAAGCATGGAGTAGTTAATTTGCACCTCTTTTTGAAACAATGGCATTACAATATATCGATAGTCCAGACGTGTTTTCTCTTTCGAGCTCGTATTCACCATGCCATCATGAACAGCCAGCCAGGCGAACGGAATCACAGCAGATCGCTTTATCGTAAGCCGAACATCCGCCTTACCGCCGTCCTTCACCTGCTGGACCTGAATGGTTCGGTTGATGGAAAGGCCAATTACTGAAAGCAATGGCAGCGCAATCGAAATGATTGGCAAGAAGCTGAGCACAATCAGCATATACATTTCCACAGCTCCGCCCTTGGTAAGAACAGCTGATAAGCTTATAGACCAGCCTATCGCTATGATCAGCCAAGCTACCCACCGGGTGCGGTAATACAGCTTACCTGTTTTCTCAAACAATGGCATTTGATCATCAAGCTGCGATTGCGATACATTCTTTGAAGAAGTACCTGCCTGAGTTCCTTGCGTCCTATGCCCCTGAGAAGGATCCGTTACTGCCAAATCCGAATCATTCCGCTGCGCCTTCATCTGTGTCTCCCTGTCATAGAGGCAGGAGCAATCGATGCCGGCAGTGGTGTAGTTCGCATAATACGCGTTAACGCTTCTGACGCTCTTCTTCCACCAGCAGCTATTCCGTTCAAACGATGCGTCAGAACAACCTCTCCAGTTGCAAACAAATCATCTGGCAGTACATATCGTCTGCCTTCAACGTAGGCTCTGGCTTGCGCTGCACGCAGCCAATCCCGTCCCGCACGAGGGCTTAAGCCTAGCTCCAGCTCAGGTGAACGTCTTGTCGCATCCGTCACTTTTGCCATATATTCGAGCAGCCCGGGATGAACATGTCCGAGACGTGCCTCGCGCTGCATCCGCAGCCATTCCTCCAGCATAAGCACTGGCCTCAGTTGATGAGGCTCGGGTCTTGAGCCAGCCGCATACTGCTCCAGCATCCTCGCTTCATTCTCCATAGACGGATAACCGATGGACAGCCGCATCATGAAACGATCCAGCTGCGCTTCCGGCAGCGTATTGGTTCCTTCATAACTTAATGGATTTTGCGTGGCAATCAATACGAACGGCTCAGGCAGCTTGCGCGTCTCTCCCTCAATACTGATGCGCCGCTCCTCCATTGCCTCCAGCAGAGCCGACTGTGTACGTGGTGAAGTACGGTTGATTTCGTCTGCAAGGACAATATTGGCCATAATTGGCCCTGGCCGATAGACAAGCTCACTGATCCGGCTGTCCCAGACCGAGCCGCCAATGACATCTGCAGGCAGCATATCTGAAGTGAACTGGATCCGCTTGAATTCACCGCCAAGAACGCGTGCACAAGCGCTTGCCAGCATCGTTTTCCCCACACCTGGAACATCCTCCAGCAGCACATGACCACCAGCTAGCATAGCTGTGATAAGATGGGTAACCGTTTCTTTTTTCCCTAGCAAAACATGATCTATTCTATGAATAAGTCTCTGCAGCAGCACCTGCGGTGGTTCCGGCCATGGCTGAGCTTCCTGTCTCCCGGGCGACGATCCTTCGAATTTTGGCGCTATCATCTCTTTCATTCAACCTCCTGAAAAATAGCTTCTCTATCTTTCAGTATCGCCACGCGCCGCTATATTTAGACCTGCTAGATGGAGATAGAGTCTGCCCATATCTCTCTTTTATCCGTCGTAACCGTAATTTTGCTAATCCTATAATCAAACTGCTGCAGCGTATCCCTAAGCGGCACCATAACCCGGCTCGGGAACGAATGTCCGCTTCCTCCCACTTCAGCTGCTGTCCAGCTCACACTTTGGTTATTAACCATAGCCTCGACAATGCCGTTTGAGACGTCCAATCGAATAATACCTTTCAGTCCTGTCACCAATTGACGAAGAGGAACTTCGATGGTTCCATTACTCATTTGATAGTCAGCTGGGGCAAAATCAATCTCATAATCGCCCGCATGAACAACTACGCTTTGTGGGTTTGGTGCTTCTACGACTTTTCTTGTTCTAGCCATATATTGAACGAGGGTCTGTTTCTGAGCCTCAGTAACCTTCGGACGTTTCCATTTGATAGACTCCGCCAGCCGGAACTGGATAGGCTTCACTTGGTCGGTCAAGACGGCAAATTGATATCCTTTCTTTTTGAAAAAAGCAATCACTTCCGGCAAAGCCTTCACCGATTCTCCGTGAATGGAGCTGTCATGCATGAGTACAACAACTTTGCTGGATAACCTCGAGCCTTCAACCGTACTTATAATTTCGCTAGCTGGTACATTCAGCCTCGTTGAATCCCCGCTGTCCACATTCCAATCGTTTACGATATAACCTGCCTTCGCAAGCGCATCAAAATAGCCTTTGTCGAAGTTGCCAAACGTCCCGCCCGGCGCACGAACCAGATTCGTCCTAACACCCATCGCTTTATAGATTGCATCATCGGTATCCATAATCTGCTTGGCGAACGTCCCAAAGCTGCTGTACAGATCTGCATATACATGATCATACGAATGATTGCCGATCGCATGGCCCTCCAGCACAACCTGCTTGGCGATAGTCGGATAACGCTTTACCTCTTTGCCCAGCATAAAAAAGGTCCCCTTCACACCTTCCCGCTTCAGGATCGCAAGCACCTGCTTCGTCAGTTCGCTTGGCCCGTCGTCAAAGGTCAGATATACGATTGGCTTAACCTTGTCCGCAGCTTGCACGACTTCTGTGCTAGAGTCAGCTAACTGATTTAATAGAGTGAGGTTACCTTCCCCTGCAGCTATATTTTCTGATACTATTGAACGCCCGGCAGCAGTTGCTGTCTCACTCGAAAAACCTGCAAATGCCGCCTCACGAGCCGCCTCTCCTCCATTTACCGCACCAATCGCCAGCAGCCCAAACCATACAATAAATAAACATAACCCCGTCTGCATCACCAAGCGCATGAATCTGCCACCCTTCTCTATTCTCGTAATCGATCTAATAGAGTATATGAGCGGCAAATCTAGCAAATGCCCAACAGATCATATTTGTTTGTCATCAGCTGCAACAAAAAAAGCGAGCCCCATCAGGGCCCGCCTACAATTCTTATAGCTTTGCTGCCTCGTCCGCTACCTGCTGGACATGGCCTTTAATCTTCACGCCGCGCCACTCGCGGACAAGCTTGCCTTTCTCATCAATGAGAAAGGTCGAGCGGACAACGCCCATATATTCGCGGCCGTACAGCTTCTTCATCTGCCATACGCCGTATTTCTCGCACACCTTGTGCTCTTCATCCGAGAGCAGCAGGAACGGCAAGCCCTGCTTGCCGATAAACTTCTCATGCGATTTAACCGGGTCCGGGCTGATGCCCAGCACTACTGTGTTATGATCAACCATTGCCGGATACGCATCACGGAAGTCACAGGCCTGCTGCGTACAAGTCGGTGTATTGTCCTTCGGATAGAAGTAAATGACGACCTTTTTCCCGCGGTAATCACTCAGCTTCACCGTTTCTCCGTTTGATGCCGGCAGCTTAAAATCCGGCGCCTTCTTGCCAACCTCGATTGCACTCATTATTACTTTCCTCCAATACCTCACCTAACCTGCTGCTCTAGCTTCTGCCTAGGAACCCGCACCGCGGTAACGCTTCACGCCATGATTCCAAATCATAAGACCAAGCGCGAATACGATAATCCCCATGACAGGCGTGAACCATGCCAACTGAGACAAGTCATCCGTTTTCTTCTCCAAGAAGTACGAAGCCGGTATAACACCTACAAAGGCAAACGGCAGCAGCCAGGTCAAGACAAAACGAATCGTTTTATTGTAAATGTTAACCGGATATCGGCCGTAGTTCTGAACGTTATAAATAAGCGGAACGATGCCCGTTGGCGCATCCGAGAAGAAGGAGATCGCCGACAGCGCCGTATAAATGCCCGCATACACAAGCACGGCACCAAGCACGAACAGGAGCATGATCAGCACATAGTACCAATGGAAGGCTAGTCCTAGATCATTCCAGCAGACAGCCATAATGATCGCCCCAACAACCGAACCAATCAGGGATGGCGGATCGACGTTTTCCAGCAATACCTGAAACAGGTTATGTGCCGGCCGAGTTAGAATCCGGTCCATCTCACCCTTCACAATATACCGTTCACTGAAGTTCCACATCCCAAAGAAGGTTGAGAATAGGCCATACGGGATCATAAAGAAGCCGTAGACAAAGATGACTTCGGACTCCGTCCAGCCGCCTAACGTTGGCGTATGCTGGAACACGACCAGAATAAAGACCAGGTTCATCCCCTGAAACATCAGGTCCGAGATCACCTCGACCCAGAAGTCGGCACGGTAAGTCAGACGAGTCTTCGCATAGTTTTTAATATATTCCCAGAACAACACTGCATACAGCATCTAGAATTAACCTCCTTGCACGAACAGCCGCTTACGGGCTGCCCGCCAAGTAAATAGGATTGGCACAAGCAAAATAAGGAACCACAACGCCTGCAGCCCCAGAACACCCCAAGCCTCACTCATCGGGGTACGCCCTGTAAACACCGCACTTGGCAAATACGTGATCGCTTGGAAAGGCAGCCATTCCATTGTCGCCTTCAGCCAACCCGGGAAGAAAGCGATCGGGATGAGGACGCCGGAGAACAGGTCAACAAGGACCCGCTTCATCCGCATCATGCCCTCGTTATTTTCCACGAAGAAAGCCGCAAGACCGGTCAGAATGTTAAGCTGCGAATTGATAAACAGACTAAACATCAGCATGACGAAATAGATAATCCATACGGCTGGATCCTTCGGCAGCTTGACCGGGAAGAGCAGGCAGACGATAACAAGTCCAGGTCCCATAAAGAGAATGAGGCGGAACAAGCCTTCTCCGAGACCTTGCATCATTTTCACAACAAGGTACGAGTATGGCCGGATAAGCTGCATAGCAATGCTGCCATCCCTGACATCATTCGCAATCTCACGGTCAAGGTTATTGAAGTAAAAAGCGCGGGCCATCCAGGATACGGCAATGTACGTCGTCATTTGAGCTAATGTAAAGCCTTGAAGCGTCTCAGCCGAGCCAAAGATCGCCTTCCACAAGAAATAGTAAGCGCCAATATTGATGGCATAGATAATAATGCCGCTGTAATAGTTGACGCGATAAGCCAGCATCGTTAGAAACCTTATTCGGATAAAATCTACGTATGCGCTCATCATCGGAGGGAAGTCTCCTTCTCAGGCTCCACCTCAGCCTCCTGCTTTGGGGAGTCCGTATCAAGCAGCGTTGCAGCGGCTGACGCTGAAGCCGAGCCGGAACGATAAATTTCACGAACGATATCATCGGTATTTGTCTCGAGGATCTTAATATCACGGATATCCGCCCCGCCAACTACCATACCAAGCGCATCAGAAACGTTAATTGTATGCGGCAGCCACATGGAAGCCCCCTGCTCGTTCATTGTCCAGGTGACATCAAGACCTGCTGTCAGCAGCTGCAGCTTTGTCAGAGGGGTTACAGTACCGAATTGGAATTGAATTTCGCGCCCCTTGCTCCAACGATTCTTCAGCTCTTCAAGACCACCATCATATATAATGCGGCCGTCATCCAGCATAATGACACGGGAACATAACGCTTCAATATCCTGCAGGTCATGGGTGGTCAGTAGTATGGTTGTGCCTTCCTCACGGTTTAGTTCCTTTAGAAACTCACGGATTTCTGTCTTAACCACGATATCCAGACCAATCGTAGGTTCATCCAGGAACAAGATCGACGGATTATGGAGCAGCGAAGCAACCAGCTCACAGCGCATCCGCTGGCCAAGACTCAGTTTACGGACCGGACGGTTCAGCAGCTCACCTAAATCAAGGCGCTCCACCAGGTTGTCCAATCTTTTGCGGAAATCCTGTTCGGATACCCGATATACTTTACGCAGCAACTGGAAAGACTCAATAACACCAATATCCCACCACAGCTGGGAACGCTGCCCGAAGACAACACCGATCCCTCCTACAAATTTCTCACGGTCTTTGAACGGCACGTATCCATTTACCTTCAGCTGTCCCGCTGTCGGGACCAGAATACCGGTAAGCATCTTGATCGTAGTTGACTTGCCTGCACCATTCTCACCAATATAACCACAGATCTCGCCTTGCGGAATTTGGAACGAAATATCTTTAACGGCTGTAACCTCGTTATATTCACGTTTGAACAGGTCTTTTAGTGCGCCGGACAAGCCTTCTCTGTTCTTTTGCACTTTAAACTGCTTTCGCAGATCTTTGACATCAATCGCTAACATAAGCTTTAAATAATCTCCTCTCCGTTTACAACGGTCGACATTTCCCGAGGAATTATGAGTTTTTTCCAAGGGAAACGATAAAACTTGCTTCTATCCATCGTTCCGCTTTATAATTTTATGATATGTAATATTACATTAGTTATTGTTGTGCGTAAATGGCAGGCATCTTAGGTTAATCAGATCGCCTGTCTCATTTGGGTTTACACCATTTTGCAGGAGAGTTGCTGAAAGGAGCACTACTACAGTTATGGCTACACAAGCAAAAAAGAAAAGAAAACCTTGGAAATGGGTTCTCAGCGGTTTTCTCGTAGTTATAGTCCTTGGCGTCGCTGCCTTAGTATATTGGGGCACAGGCATATATAATTCATTGGACAACTTCAGCAAGTCGAAGGAAGAATCCCGCTTCGGACAATTTAATAACGAAACCGTTGAACCACCTCCGAAATGGGAGGGCACAGAACGCGTTAACATCCTGCTGCTTGGCGGTGACGCGCGCGGCTTGGAAGAAAATCAGGTGCCGCGTTCCGACTCCATTATGATCGCCTCCTTTGATCCGGTGACGAAGAAAGCTCATCTATTCTCCGTCCTGCGTGACACTTATATTGATATTGAAGGTCATGGCAAAGGGCGTATCAATACTGCTATTACGCTTGGCGGACCACAACTGGCGATGAAGACAGTTGGCGATCTGCTTGGCCTTGATATTCAGTATTATGTGTATACGGATTTCGAAGGATTCAAAGCCCTTGTCGACACGATCGGCGGCGTCTACTTCGATGTTGAAAAGGACATGCATTATACGGACAACGCGGATGAGAACAAATACGATATCGATCTGAAGAAAGGCTACCAGCTGCTTGACGGCGACAAAGCCTTGCAATACGTTCGCTTCCGTCATGACGCGATGAGTGACTTCACACGTACAGAGCGTCAGCGTGAATTTTTAGGTGCTGTAGCTGATAAGCTTAAATCCGGCTGGAACATTGTTCAGATGAAAAAAATTCTAGACAGCGTATCTCCTTACATCGAGACGAACCTGCAGGTTACCGATATGCTGAAGCTTGGACAGCTTGGCGTTGAATCCCATCTAGCTGGTACGCAGCAAGTGCCTCCAATGGATAATATTGCGGAAGAGCATGTTGGTGGTGCATCGGTTCTCGGCGTACGCGATCTGGATGAACTAAAAGCTACGGTTCAAGAAACCTTGACAAAGGATGATACAGTAGCTCCTCCATCCACTTCGCCTGGTGCGGAGAACGGAACGGATACAACAACAGATAACAGCAGCACAACACAATAAAATATAGCTTACTGAATAATAAAGGACCTCATACTCACGCTTAGCAGCGGGAACTGAGGTCCTTTTGTTTATCGGTCAGCCTATCATCATGCAGTACTCGTCACCTCTAACCTGCCTATGTTGGATTTTGTACAGTGAAATGGCAACTCTAAAGATAGAGTCCGTTCTATGTTGGAGATTGTCCAACAAAAATCGCCTCACTTGGACTTCTGGGAGTATAGCTGGATCATTTCATTGGATGGAATCCATTATAGTCGAGCTTACCATTTCTCAATAGCCCATTTTGCTGGATGAAATCCAACCTAAGTACAGTCCGATACCTCTCTACCTGAAGTGACCTCCGCCCCATAGCCTAGCCTGTTCATAGACAGAGGTAAGCACGGCACTTTGCTTTTTGCCCAGTCTGCGCGATAATGGGGAGTGTCGATTTAAAAACAAGGCCATTTGACTGATTAAGGATGGCTTACATATTTCTTATACGGAGGATTTATTCTATGTCTATGCAACGTACACGTTCAGAAGCGCTCTACGAAGAAGCGCTCAAGCATATTGTCGGAGGCGTTAACAGCCCTTCCCGCTCTTTCAAGGCAGTTGGCGGTGGTGCGCCCATATTTATGAAGCGTGCCGAAGGCGCCTACTTCTATGATGTTGATAATAATCGTTACATCGATTATTTGGCCGCATACGGCCCGATTATTACCGGACATGCCCACCCTCATATTACGGAGGCAATCGTTCGTGCCGCGCAAAACGGTACTCTATACGGTACGCCTACAGAGCTCGAAATCCAGATGGCCCGTATGCTGAAGGAAGCTATTCCTTCCCTTGATAAAGTACGTTTCGTCAACTCCGGTACGGAAGCAGTTATGACTACTATCCGTGTTGCTCGCGCGTTCACGAAACGCAACAAGATCATTAAATTCGCTGGCTGTTACCATGGCCATTCCGATCTTGTTCTTGTTGCAGCAGGCTCCGGCCCTTCTACGCTTGGCATTCCAGACAGTGCCGGCATCCCTACAAGCATTGCCCAAGAAGTAATCACGGTTCCATTCAACAACCTGCCCGCCTTAAAAGAAGCTCTGGAACGCTGGGGCGAGGATACAGCAGCTGTTATGATCGAGCCAATCGTTGGCAACTTCGGTATGGTTATGCCTGATCCGGGCTTCCTGGAAGGTGTCTGCAAGCTGACCCGTGAAGCTGGTGCACTCGTCATTTATGATGAAGTCATTACAGCCTTCCGCTTCCATTACGGTACAACTCAAACATTTAACGTGTTCCCGGACTTTAAAGCGATTGAGCCCGATCTTACTGCTCTTGGCAAAATAATCGGCGGCGGACTTCCGATCGGCGCCTATGGCGGCCGCAAAGAAATTATGGAGCAGGTTGCTCCTCTTGGCCCGGCTTATCAAGCAGGCACGATGGCGGGTAATCCGGCATCTATCTCGGCGGGTATTGCCTGCCTTGAAGTCTTGCAGGAAGCTGGCATCTATGAGCGTATGAATGAGTTGGCAACGATGCTGGCGGAAGGCCTTCGTGTCTCTGCATCCAAGCATGGTATCCCACTTACGATTAACCAAATCCGCGGGTCGTTCTCTACGCATTTCTGTAATCATCCGGTTACCAACTATGATGAAGCGCAGGCTACGGACGGCGAAATATTCGGCCGTTTCTTCAAGCTGATGCTTGAACAGGGCATCAATCTAGCACCTTCTAAATATGAGGCGTGGTTCCTGACAACCGCCCATACGAAAGAAGACATTGAGGTTACTCTCGCAGCCGCTGAGACTGCCTTCTCGAAGCTGTAAACTTACAACATCAAAAAGCCACCTTATCGGCTGCCATCAGGCAGTTCGATGAGGTGGCTTTTCTAGTACCTAGTAAATCTCAATCTCATATAACGATGGACCGTAGGTAGCAAGGCCTTTCTCCGTTACATAGATCCGAACATATTGGCCTTGTGCCGAAGCAGCAAGATTAATCGTCTGTTTCAAGTCTTCCCCGCTAAGCGACTGTCCCGTAATGGTATGAACCGTAGACCAGCTATCGTTGCTGGACAGATCCGCACCAGGTTGAGCGACTTGAATGACAAGCGATTTACCGTACGCTCCTTCCCAGTTCAATACAAGCTTACTGAAGGTCTCTACCGTGCCGAGATCAACATAAATCCATTCCGGATGGTTATCCGAGTTTGCTTCCCAGTCTGCTCCCCATCTGGAGCCTTGATCACCGTCAGTCACCTCCGCAGCAAGATAAGGGCCTTGTTCAGAAGAAGCAACTGCCGATTTGTTCAGTGCCAGATTGATAACGGGAGCGTCTGCCGCTGTAATGACTTGCGTCACCGCAGCATCCGAATAGCCGCTTGCTTCAATGACGATATTGTAGCTGCCAGCTGCCGTGAATACTGTTGCGGTAAGAGCAATTCTGCCGCTTTCCACTTTGAATTGCTCAGCAGCAAGCGGTGTCCCGTTAACCTTCACGGCAGACACAGCGCCTTCCCACGCTGCGTCTCCCGTAAAGCTCAGGTCAATACTTTGACCTGCTTTGTTATCTGTTGTATCTGCTGTTAAAGCAGGTGGCGCTGCTGTAACAGGTCCAGTTGCTTCAGAGCCATACACTTCGAACTCCCAAAGGGATGGACCGTATGGAGGGAAGCCTTTTGTTGTCACATACACTCTGATGTACTGACCAACTGCAGGTGAGTCTAGCAAAATAGCATCTTGTATTTTGCCCGAGCCAGTCAGTGTCCGGTCCAAATGCTTAACCGTTGTCCAGCTGTTCGTATCACTAAGATCAGCACCCGGCTGAGCAACTTGAATATCAAAGGTTTTGCCGTAAGCTGTTTCCCACAGCAGGTTCAATCTCGTAATAGAATATACCGCACCAAGATCAATATAAACCCATTCTGGATTACTGCCTGTTGCAGCTTCCCATCTTGTTCCCTGATTGCCATCAAGTACGGCTGCTGCCTGACTGTTATTAGCATTAGACGAAGCAGCAGCTGTCTTACCCAGGGCCAGATTCACATCCGCCGTAATAGCTTGCGTCACTTCATTATCCGCATAGCCCGTAGCAGCAACCGTTATAGTGTAGCTGCCAGCGGCTGCAAATACGCTGGCATTTAGTGTGATTTTACCTGCTGCAACCGTGTATTGATTGGCTGCAAGAGCAGCATTATTCACTTTTACAGCTGTAATTGCATTTTCCCATGCGGTATTGCTTGAGAAGGTAACATCGATGCTGCTGCCTGCTTTATTATCCGAAGAATCGGCTGTCAGAACTGGCCCAAGAGGCAGTACTGGATCCGGATTAGACGGGTTGCCATATACTTCGAATTCATAGAGCGAATAGCCATAGGTCGTACCTCTTACGGTGCCGTAGATACGTACATGACGGGCTTCTTCTCCATGCAGGGTAATGTTGTCGATACCGCCGTTGCCGGATGGCTCGGTGAAGATTGTCGTCCAGTCGTTATCTCCCGGCGTTTCCGCTGTAGAGACTTGAACGGTATAGGTCTTACCGTAAGCCCCTTCCCAGCTCAGCATAATGCTGTCGAGCTTATAAAGCTTCTTCAGATCAAGCGAAATCCACTGTGGATCTTGCGAAGCGCTCTCCCATCTTGTACCCGTCTTCCCATCAATGGCATTTGCCGCAGGCTGATTGTTGGATGAAGCCGTTGCTGTGCTTCCGATCGCAACATTCTTCGCATTGGTCTTCACTTCCTGCGATACCTCCGCAGCCGCATAACCATTAGCCAGAATAGCAATCGCATACGTCTTGATAGACGGGAAGAGCGATGGGTCAAACGTGATTTTGCCTGCTGCAATCGTATACTTGCTTGCATCAACTGCTGCGCCGTCGATCGTGATGCCTGTAATTGCATTTCTCCAAGTTGTGTTGTCTGTAAAGGTCAGCTCAATTGGATTAGTTAATTTATTATCTGTTGCATCGGCAGCTACAGCAGGTGGAGATACTTTCTCGCGGACAGCTACCTCGTCGATGGTGATCGTATGCTCACCTTCTGGTGTCACTTGATCACCATTAATCACATTACCAAGCAGGTACTTCACGGTTAAGGTCATATCAGCGGTTGGTTTCAGCACTTTCGAGTAGACTGCTTCATCACCCGTAATAAAGAACACCACTTGCTGATTATTGTTGTAGCCGGTCAGTTCTACCAGAATCGGACGGTCAACCGTAGACGTTGCTTTAAAGCTAAGCTCATACGTTTTGCCGGCTTTCAGCTGAATACCGGATTGCATGAACTGCGTGGACCACGTGTAAGGCACATGCCATTGCGGATCCAAACCGCCGTTATAGTTAATTTGGATCTTCGCCTTCTCACCTTCTACGGAAATAGATGAGTAATCATCGGCGCCTTTCCAGGACTCCCAGTTCGTCGTGCCGTTCGTGAAGCTGCCATTCAGAACCAGATTGCCATCGCCGGAGAAAACTTGCTGCGTGATCACAGCATCGCCATATCCGCTAGCCATTACCTTCACCGGATAGTTACCATCAACCGAGAAGACGTCCGAGTGAAGCGTCAATGTGCCAGATGTTACCGCATATTGCGAAGCATTTAATACCACCCCATTTACAGAAACAGATGTAATATCGCCTCTCCAAGCGGTGTCATCTGCAAAAGGAATGACGATTTCTTGGCCAGCCAGATTATTTGTGCTATCCGCAACCATTGTTGGCGGACGTTTCACTGGTGCATTTTCCACCTCTAGGACGACATTGTCGATCCATACGGTACCAACTGCTGCATTAGGTGTTTTACCCAGCATGATCTTAAGGGCAAGCAGCTCATCCGCATTTGGACGAACCGCGAATTTGAAGTGAGTCCAGTCCGTACCGATGGATTGAACACCGGAATCAAATTTCCGTACGTAGGATGCATTCTCAAGTGTTGCCTGTAAATCGCGGGCAACGGATGCTTTCACATCAAACGCCAATGTATAGGTCAAGCCCTTCTTGAAGCTCATGCCGCCTTGAATCAGCATATTGCTGTACGGCTGGTTGCCTACGCTTGTTACATTGATCTTCGCAGCGCCATCCTCCGTCGTAAATTGTGCTGCTCCGCCTTCTTGCGAATTCTGCTCCCAGCCCAGCAGGCCAGCGAAGAAATCACCGTTTTTCAGCGGGAACAAATCTACGCCTGTGAAGTCGAAGTTGTTATTTGTTGTGCGGATCAGGGACACGTTATCGATCGCAACATCCGCGTCACTTCCTCCGAGCCCAAAGACAAGCTGTCCTTCCTCATCCGTTACGCCAACAGGCATCGTGAAGGTGAATTCCTGATTACTCATTGCAGTACCAACTGTAAAGTCATCCGAAGCATATACGGTGCTGCCATCTTTACTTACGAATGAAACGTTTATCGATCGATCCAATTCCGCGGAAGCCTTAAAAGTCAGCTTGTAGGAATCATTTTGCAGCAGATTAATGCCTTTTTGCGTCAACGTTATGTCCGCTGGATTGTCGCCACCGTCAGTAATCGCTGCCTCAAGCTGTCTAACATTAGGGTCTACAGATGCCATTGCATCCGCGTCGCCGTATGTTGCGAAGTTCCAGTAAGACATACGGTCCATCGTACCAAGATCGAAGTTTCCATTATAGACGTGCTGGCCATTGCCAAGCGGCGCCTTTGCACCATTGGCTTCGGAGACACTATCCACTTCTTCGATCTTAATATTACCGATCCATACGGTATTCGTATTGAGACCAAGATTAAGCTCCAGTCGTGCAGCAAGATCTGTATCGTTGTTCATCAAGAAGCGATATTCATAATGCTTCAAATTGGTCGTCAGAGCAGCGTCGAAGTTATCCGAATACGCGCCCCAGCCGTTATCAGCGTCTCCGCCAACCTTCAAGCTCATATTTCTTGCTGCCGATGCTTTGGCATCAAAGCTGATTTTGTAAGCATGGCCTTTCGTAATTGTTGCATATTGAATCAATTGCAGGGCGTAGTTCTGACCGCCGCCGTTTGTAATCGATACTTTAGCGAACTTATCGTCACCGATGGTATCGACGGTTGCAGAGCCTGCGCCGCCAAAATCAGGCGTATGCAGGAAGTTCCAGTAGTTCGCATCAAGCGTCTGCGTAGAGTCCGTAATATCTGTCAGACCATGCTCGAAATTCTGGTCAACGATTGCTTTCGCACCCGCAGGAATCTCATCCTTCGAATCAGGCTCTACCGGTGTACGGTAAGGGCGGCCTGTCAGATCATAAGCACGGACGTAGTCGACTTCCATTTTCGCTGGCAGGTCGCTGTCTGCTGGCAATCGGTTGCCGTCAAATTGACCGCCAACTGCCAAGTTCAGAATAATATAGAACGGTTTGTCAAACGGTGCCGGGTAAGCATATTTATCTGGCTGATCTGCTCCCCAGCTGTTCCAGTTGTTAACCGTTTGATACAGCGTGCCATCCACATACCAGCGGATCTCACCTGGCTCCCACTCTACCGAGTAGGTATGATAGCCAGTAATTGATTGGCCTTCAGGAAAGTTATAAGCTGCCCCTGTCGCTTTATTGTTCGGAGCGTTCTTGCCGTAATGGATGGTTCCGCCAACTTCATGCGGCAGGCGTCCTCTAGCTTCCATAATATCGAGCTCGCCAGAAGCTGCCCATCCGCCATATTCACTGTCAGCAGGCATCATCCAGAAGGCTGGCCAAATCCCAGTACCCTCCGGAAGCTTCATCCGAGCTTCGAATTTACCATAAGCCTTCGTGAACGTATTGCTGGTCCAGAGACGGCCCGAAGTATATGGCTTGCCGTTAAATGTCTCTTTCTTGGCTGTGATAACAAGGTTACCTGTTTCGGGGTCTACGTTAATATTTTGCTTGCGGTAGTATTGCTGCTCGTTATTACCCCAATCAGCTACACCATATTCGGAGCCGTTACCTTCTTGGTAGCCCCATTTGGATAGGTCAACGCCGTTTGTATCCGGAGTAACCGCGTCACCGTTAAATTCGTCAGACCAGACAAGGCTCCACATCTGCTCTGTTTCAATCGTTTGTGTCACCTGCCCGAGCTCATAACCGGAAGCTTGGAACACAATGACGTGATCGCCTGCAGTAGTAAAGACACTTGCTTTGATCGTGATGCTGTTTGTTCCAACCGTATAATCTTCAGCCGCAATTGCTGTACCGTCCACCGTAATTGTTTTAATCGAGCTGCTCCAGCCCGGCTGGAAAGCGAAGGTTAGTGTAATATCTTTGCCAAGGCTGTTGTCCGTTACATCAGGTGTTACGATTGGTGCGGAAGTGAGCCGGATATCGTTGACTAGTGAGACTTTTTCGCCAAGTGCTTCTTTAGCCCCTTTCACTTCTAGACGGACGTTATCAATAAAGACGTCATGGACGGACAAAGCATCGCCATTCTTACCAAGCAGATATTTCAGTCCTACCGTATCATCCTTTGGCATTGTGAATTCAAAAGAATAGCTCTTGGTCGTTTCACCAAGTGATACTTTCTCATTCAGATAGCGTGTGTAGGTCCCATTCTCTGCGATCACTTCAATGTTCTTCGCAAGCGTAGATCTTGCATCAAACGTAACGATATAAGTGATGTCTTTCTTAACGAGCAGAGGCTGTTGATACAACATCACATCCCAAGGATTCGCACCAACATTCTCAATGTTCACCTTGGCTCTTCCGCTTGTAAAATCAAACGTTGCTTTCGAGTTACCATCGTATATACCTTGCACATGCTGAGACCAATTAGCACCTTCGCTTGCGAAGTAGCCGTTCTTTAATAGGAAGGCTTTGTCTCTGGCACCTTTAATCTCTACGCGTACATTATCCACGTACACATCATGTGCTCCAGCTGGATTTGTTGTTTGCTTGCCAAGCAGTACTTTAAAGGATGCTAGAGTATCTGCTGTAACAGGCAGTTCGTACGTAAACGTCTGGTAATCTGCCGTCAAATGCTCCATCTTCGAGAGCAGTCGTCCGCCAGCATTATCTACCACAATTTCAACGTCACGTTCTGCAGTCGATTTGAGATCTACGGATACGACGTAGGTGTTGTCTTTGTGCAGATTGAAGTCATTTTGCATCAGCATAACATCCCAAGGATTGTTGCCAACGCTGCTTACATTAACTTTCATGCTGCCTGCATCTTCGGTGTATCCGGTCACTTTGTCCCATCCGTCATAGGAGCCCTGAACATGTAAATTCCAGGAGGTCTTGCCATTTGAGAAGTCACCGTTCTTGAGCGGGAATTGATCCGCCAGCGGCAGATCGCCGATGCCATTGTTTGTGAGTCGAGTCATAACGACACTATCGATAGTTACATCTGCATCATTACCACCAAGCATAAAGACAAGGATTGCTTTATCATCCGCTGCTTCGGCAGAGTTGAAGTTCACCGTCTGTACAGCAGATGACGCGGTCAGGTTCACCTCAATAGGATCAACCACATTTGTGCCGTCCTGCTTCTGAATACCGACCTTTATGGTACGGTTTGATGCTGCACTTGCCTTAAACTTCACTTCATAATCATTGTCAGGAATGAGGTTTACGCCTTTTTGCAGCAATGTAATCGAAGCAGCTCCAGTACCGCCGTTTGTAATATTCGCTGTGAACTCGCGATCATCTGGATCAACCGAAGCCGTTGCTGCTGCACCGTCAGCTGTATTAAAATGCCAGTACGTGAGGCGGTCCAATCTTCCAAGATCAAAGTTGCCGTTGTAAATATGGTTGCCTTGGATTGGTTCCTTAGCAGCATCTTCGTTGTATGGATCTGGCGCATCTACTTCTTCCAGCTTCACATTGCCAATCCAGACAGGATTCGTATTGAGACCAATGTTGAGCTCAAGTCGAGCGAGAACATCGGTATCCGCTGCCATCTGGAAAGTCATGCTGTAGTTCTTGAACTCATCAGTCAAGCTAACGGATAAGACATCCGAATAAGTACCCCATCCGCGGTCAGCCCCGCCGCCAATCTTGGCGGACATTGTCCGGTTCGTGCTGGATTTTGCATCAAAGGACAGCTTGTAGTATCTGCCTTTGCCAACCGTCACGTTCTGAATAAGCTGTACCGCGTAGTCTTGAGATCCGCCGTTTGTAATCTCTGCTTTCGCATAAGTGGTACCGCTAATCACATCTGTTCCGATTAAACCATTACCATTGTAGGTAGGTACATGAACGAAATTCCATTTTTCCGGATCCAGTGTATCTGTGTCCGTTGCCACCGTCTTGAAGCCATTCGCGAAATTCACATCATGCACATAGTTGCCATTAATCGCTTCTTTATGATCAGCCGGTAATGGTTCCTGATCTACCTTCGGCTCCTCAAGACCAGCCGTTGAATATCCGCCTTTCTTGTCGTACACGCGGACATAATCTACTTCCATTGTACGGGTGTTGTCGTCCGTTGGCATTCTGCCGCCATCGAAATTACCGCCAACTGCTAGATTTAGAATCATGTAAAACGGTTTATCAAATGGAGCAGGATAAGCATATTTCGCCGGTTGATCGATCCCCCAGCTGTTCCAATTGTTCTGTGTTTGATAGACTTTTCCGTCTACCAGCCAGCGGATTTCACCCGGCTCCCATTCAACGGCATATACATGCTCGCTGCTAAAATCTACTCCTTCTGGGAAGGTATATTTATTACCTGTGTAGCGGTTACCAGGAGCAGCTTTACCATAATGAATGGTTCCGGAAACTTCACCTGGCAGTCTGCCTACAGCCTCCATAATGTCAATCTCACCGGAAGATGCCCATGTACCATATTCACTAGTTGCCGGCATCATCCAGAAGGCTGGCCAGAAGCCTTGGCCTTTCGGCAGCTTCAGCTTCGCTTCGAATTTACCATAAGCTTTGTTGAACGTGTCCTGGGTAAAAATTCTGCCTGAAGTATAAGGCTTATTATTACTGTTTGCTTCTTTTTTTGCTGTGATGACAAGTTTGCCATCTTCTACTTTCATATTGTCAGCTTCATAACTTTGCTGCTCATTATTACCCCAGCCATCAAGGCCATATTGCGAACCTGTACCAAGCTGATAGTCCCACTTATCAAGGTTCACACCGTTTGTATCAAGATGGCTGCCTGTTCCGTCGAACTCATCATTCCAGACCAGCTCCCACTTATTTTCGTCCGGTGTTGGCGTTGGTGTTGGCGTCGGTGTTGGTGTCGGCGTTGCCGTATCGGTTGGTGTTGGTGTCGGCGTTGCCGTATCGGTTGGTGTTGGTGTCGGCGTTGCCGTATCGGTTGGTGTTGGTGTCGGCGTTGCCGTATCGGTTGGTGCCGGTGTTGGTGTTGCTGATGTTGTAGGTTCTGGTGTTGGTGTCGCCGATGGCGCTGGTGTTGGCGTTCCACCTCCGCCACCAGTGCTTCCTCCACTGCCAGGTGTTGTTCCACTGTCAACGACATAGCTTTGATTATTATTCAGTTTGTTATCATTCCATGTAGAATTCGAGTTTTTGCTATTCAGATGATCAATATCGCTATTATCTGTTTCGAGAACCGTATCCGAATTAAGATTCATGTTGTCGATCTCAGAATCTTCGATTACGACACGTACCGGTGCTTCCTTCTTATCAACGACGATGTTGGGTGCTTTTACATTATGAAAATGAATACTATGAACACCACCGCCACTTACATAGATGGTGCCTTTCACTACCGAATTGCTCAGCGTGAAATCGCCTTCAGCAATTCCCGCAGTTAAGAACAGATTGCCGCTAATCGCCGCATCCTCAAGTATCACACCATCTGTATTTACAAGCGCATTGCCTGTAAGCTGCTGATCCTTATAAGTGCCGCTCTTGGTATAGGCCTCGCCTGCCAAACGATCTAGCAGCACAACAGCTTCTGCGCGAGTAATCGATTTGAGCGGCTGAACAGTTCCGTTAGGGAAGCCCTTCAGATAACCGCCGCTTACTAATTGGCCAAGTGGGTCTACTGCAAATGCGCTAACTTGCGCTTTATCGTTAAAGGCACTTAAGGGGTCATTACCCGTTACTGCAGGCAGACGGAACAATCCTGCTGCAATTTTCGCAGCTTCCTGTCTCTTAATGGCCGCATTTGGCTTGAATGTTCCATCGGGGTAACCATTAATAAAGCCTGCTTTCTTACCAATAGCAACCTGATCCGTGTACCATGCACCAGCTGCTACATCAGAGAAGCTATCGTCACCTTTCATAGTGAAACCAAACAAGCTGTTAATCAATTTCGTAAACTCTGCACGAGTAATTTGCTGCTCCGGCTTAAAGCTGCCGTCCGGATAACTGCTGACCAGACCTTTGGATGTCCACTTATTCACTTGTTCTGCAGCCCAGTGGCCGGTTACATCTGCTGCTCCTGCACTAGTTACGTCCGCTGCACTTGATGATGCATATACCACAGATGGAAGATAGCTTAGTAGAATCATGACCGACATGACAAGCGACAGCATCCGTCTCCTACGAAGACGACTGCCTTTTCTTTTTCTTTGTATCAACGCCGTTTCCCCTCTCTTACGTTATTCTTAGGGAGTGTCTCATGTTGTTAACGCTTTCAGAATGTTGAAAAAATAGATTTTGGCAATAGAAAAGGAACGCCCTGGCATAAATATGGCGTTCCTTATCCTGTTGCAAATGCTTATTGCTTACTGCTAGATTATTTCGAAGCCGAAGCGTACCACTCGTTAACTTCTTTCGTCACTTGGTCGCCGCCGGATTTCTTCCAGTTCTCTACCATTGTATCGAACGAATCGATTGGTGCTTGACCGTAGATGATTTTGGAGAACGATTCGTTAACAAGCTTGTTTAGCAATTCGTTCTTCGATTTCATCGTTTCCGTCAGAGGACCTTGGAAGTAGTTTTTCATACGAATTTCTTTTTGCTCCATAACAATCTTCATCGCTTCAACATTCTCTGGCTTACGGATGGCCTTGGTTTGCTCCTCGTAAGGAGTCGTCATCGCTTCGCCATTGGCAATCTTAATCATGGTATCTGCGTACAAGGACGGTTGACGTGCACCTTCAAATGTCAGCGAGTAGTAAATTGGTTCTACAAGATGCGTGCGGTCCGCATAGTTCGGGAACAGGTCCGGATATTTTTGCGGGTCTTTTGTAATCGTGCCGTCTGGCAATTTAGCCCAGTCGTAGCCTTCTGCGAAGCCGTTCTCGAACTGGCTGCCTTTTGCTGGGTTAGCCCAGTTATCGAAGAAGAAGTTATAGTAACGGAGCAGCGCTTCAGGATGCTCTGCTTTTTTGTTGATCAGCATCCAACCGTTAACGGATGGGTTGCCGCTTTGGGAACCAATTTTACCGTCTGGACCAGCAGGAATCGGGTATGCTTTGTATTTCGCGCCTGGAACGTTGTTGATCAGGTCGCCAAACGGCCAGTCTGGAAGCCAGTTACGGCCTACAATTGCGCCTGCTTGACCTTTCGTGAAGAACTCGGAACCGGAAGTATCATCCTTCAGACCAGAGTCTTTCGAGATCCAGCCCTTATCCATCCAGTTTTTCAATGTACCGAGAGCTTGCTTCGACGCTGGATCAACTGATCCAAATGCCAGCGTACCGTCAGCAGCTTTGTTCCATTGACCTGGCATTGTACCGTAAGCGCCGAACAGCCAGCTTACGTCTGTCATCCAGTTCAAGAAGCCGTTCTTGAAGCCAAGAGCCATACCAAATGTATCTGGTTTGCCGTTGCCGTCTGGGTCTTTGTTTGTGAAAGCATCCATAATGACTTCGAGGTCAGCTACTGTTTTTGGAGCTTGCAGACCCAGTTTATCCATCCAATCTTGGCGCAGCCAAAGAACCATGTCATCGTTGTATGCATAATCGAGAACTGGCAAGGCCATTTTCTCTCCGTCACGTGTTACAGGAAGGAACGTATCCGGGTTCAGAGCAGCTGCTTTTTTGTACTCGTCACCAGCGTATTTATCGAACAGATCGTTAACCGACATGAATTGACCGGAGTCAATCAGCATGTTAACCGTCTCCATGTCACCGCGGTAAGTAATGACGTCTGGCATTTTCTCGCCGGAGGAAAGCATCAGACGAAGCTTTGTTTTGTAAGCGTCATTTGTATCCGTCACTACCCAGTCATACTTTACATCGATGCCAAGGTTTTCTTTCATATACTTCTGCAAAACGTTGTTTTCCATCGTTTCGCCAGTCTTGAAGAAGTAGTTGGTACCTACGCCTTTTACTGTTGTAAGTGTAATAGGCTCAGCATATTTCGTGCCGTCCCAGCCGGTTTCGTCTACGCCGCTGCCCGCATCGTTAGTAGCCGCGTTGTTTGTAGCTGCTGCGTTGCCTGAGTTTGAAGGTTTTTCGCTGGCTGGCTGGTTGTTGCCGTTATTATTGTTGCTTGATCCGCATGCCGCAAGGCTTGCTGCAAGTACACCAGTCAACGAAACGAGCATTAGCTTTTTCATTGAATTACGCATTGTTTTCCCCCCGTAATATGATTATTCATAGATGAGAGCGCTTTATTTACTCTCAAGTAATACTATAGTCTTGGTTTTTACTGATAGAAATACCATAATTTTGAGTACGATACCAATTTATTATCTTCTTAAATTCTTATTCTTTTACCGCCCCAAGGACAATCCCTTTGACGAAAAACCGCTGCAGAAAAGGATATACAAGCAGCACCGGAAGCATTCCGATAAAGATCTGCGCTGCCTTCACCGTACGCTGCGAGATGTTCTTCAGCTCGTTAACATCGGGGTTCAGCTTGCTGAAATCCTGCTGTACGATAATCGTCTGCAAGAAGGTTGCCAGCGGGTAATTCCGATAATCGTTAATATAAAGCAAAGCGTCAAACCATGCATTCCAGTTGCCAACAATCGTGAACAAGGACATCGTTGCAAGTGCCGGCATTGCCAGAGGAAGATAGATTCGGAATAAGATCGAGAAATGTCCTGCTCCGTCAATAAAGGCTGCTTCTTCCAGCTCCTTCGGAGTTGCACGGAAGAAATTCATCAAGAGAATCATATTGAATACAGCAACCGAGCCTGGAAGAACGAGCGCCCAAATCGTATTCATCATGTGGAGATTACGAATGACGATATAAAGCGGAACGATACCGCCGCTGAACCACATCGTAAATACGAAATACCAAGCGTATCTCGACCGGCTCTTGAATACCGTTGTATCCTTCGACAACGCATATCCGCCTAATGTAATAACAGCTAGTGTAATCGAGGCGCCAAGCGCTGTCCGAAAGATCGAAATCCAGAACGCCCGGAGGAAGTTCGGGTTATTCATTGTTTTCGTATACGATTCAGTGTTGAAGTCTACCGGCCACATGCCGACCAAATGCGCATTCGCAGGGGCACTGGCACTAAAGCTGATAGATAGAATATGAATGATTGGTATAATGCACAGCAGTCCCGCGAGACTTAAGAGAAGATAGTTAAAGATAGAGAATACACGGTAGCCTAATGTTTTCTGATACATGTACGCAGGTACCCCTTTCTAGAAGATTTTATAATCCGCATATTTATGAGCAAGCTTATAGCCAACAATAATGAGCACGAAACCAATGAGTGATTTGAATATGCCGACTGCTGTCGCCAAGCTGTACTGCCCGTTCAAAATACCCGTCCGATAAACGAAAGTATCAATGATATCGCCTTTATCGTAGACTAGCGGATTATACAAGTTGAAGATTTGGTCAAAGCCTGCGTTCAAAATATTACCAAGTGCAAGCGTACCTACAACAATTACGATTGGCAAGAGCGAAGGAATCGTAACATGCCAGGTTTGCTTCCAACGTGTGGCGCCATCGACCTCTGCTGCCTCGTAAAGGGATGGATTAACCCCCGCAAGCGCTGCTAAGTAGACGATTGTACCGTAACCAAATTGCTGCCATACATCACTAAGTACAACGACGAATCGGAACCAATCTCCGTCCCCGAGGAACAGGATCGATTCTTTCACCCCGAACCAATCATGCAGCACAGAGTTAATGATCCCATCCGAAGCCAGCATATCGTTCAAGATCCCGCCGAGGAATACCCAGGAAATGAAGTATGGCAAATAGACCAGGGTTTGAACAGTACGTTTGAATGGATTAAAGTTCACTTCGTTTAGCAGAAGCGCGAAGATAAACGGCACGATAATGCCGCAAATAATCTTCAAGCAAGCGATAAACGCTGTGTTTGTAATGACTTGCTGAATGTCCGGATAATCGAACATAAACTTGAAATGCTCAAGCCCAACCCACTTGGAATGGAAAATACCATCGTAAGGTTTATAATCTTGAAAAGCGATTACCAATCCCCCGAGAGGTACGTACACAAAGATAAATTGCAAGATGACTGCCGGAAGCAGCATGAGATGCAGCGGCCATGTCCTTTTCAGGAAACCTCTTGCTTTAGTTTTTTCAGTGCTCTCTCTAATGACCTCATTACGGGCTATCGCCTTTGTTGTTGTCCCCATCCCCATTGTCCTTTCCGCTGTTCTTTTTGTCGATTGACAGAGTTTCATCATGATGTATAGTAAGTATAGCAATCGGGGAATCAGCAAGTCTGCGCCAATGATTTTAGAACGATACCCATTTCTTTTGTTTTCATCCACTTTGATGCGGGGAGACGAACAAGTATGTCGCTGCGAATGAATACGTTTACAAAAATAGTCGGCATCATCGTTTTGCTGCTCATTCCGATTATCTTACTCTATTGGTACTCGAATAAAACAAGTATGGATGTTGTGATGAATGAAGTTGAAATCTCCATGCATAAAGACTTGTCCTATTTCGCCGACAAAACCGATGAGACGGCAAGCCAGCTTGCGAGGAGCGGCCTCATGATCACAGAAGATATTAACGTTCGCACCCTCGAGTTTCTGGAAATCGCCACCTTATATGAACAAACCGATCAGAAGATCCGGATTGCCGACAAGCTCCGGCTCATTAACGCCTCTTCCCCGTGGGATACAACGATAAGCATCTATGCGCCGGCTACCAACACCTTCGTCTCAACCGACTTCCATCTGGAATACGATAAAGAGCTAGTCACCAAAAACTATTCAAAGGTATGGAAATATACCGAGAATGTCGCCCCCTATTACCAGCACAACCCGAGATTTGTCCGATTTCTGAGCGAGCCCTACGACAGTTCATCCGAGAAAGCCGGTCTGGTCGTAGAGGTCAGCTTTGCGGCAGATGAATTAGTGAAAGCCCTTGAACGCTTTAAGCAAGGCGGCAAAGGAGATGCCTTCTTCGTTTCACCTGACCAGCAAATATTAGCCGTGAACGGCTCTGATAGAGAGCTTCAGCAAACGCTTCTCTCTAAAATTAATTTAAACAAGCTGTCGCATGCCCAGTACAACCGGATTAAACTGAACGGAACCGAATATACCGTGAATAGCGTATACATGCCCGAGCTGGGCTGGTATCTGTTTGATTATTTGCCGATTGATGATGTTGTCAGACCGATTACAACAAACAGCAATCTCTTCTATATCTGCATCGTATTTTTACTTATCGGCAGTACGATTGCGGCCTATATCCTCTTCACAAATGTCCAGGTACCCATCCGTGAGCTTATCCGCGGTGTGAAGAAGCTGAAGAAAGGTGAATATCCGAAGCTTAAAGTCTTCCATCCAAATAACGAGTTTCACTTCCTGCTCGTCAGCTTCAACGATATGGCTGTCCAGATCGAGCAGCTGATTCAGAACGTCTATCTCGAACAGATCCGTTCAAGAGATGCTAACCTGAAGCAATTACAGTCCCAGATCAATCCGCATTTCCTCTATAATTGCTTCTCTCTCATTCGCAGCTTAACGAGACTAGGAGAGAAAGAATCGGTTATGGAGCTTGCTCTTCATCTCAGCCGTTATTACCGTTATACAACCAGATCCGAGAGACAGCTGGCCTACTTGCGCGAAGAAGTGGATCTTGTCAAAAGCTATCTTGCTATCCAAGCAATGAATGTCCAGGATATGACCTATGTCATTACGATTCCAGAGGCAATGGAAGAACTTGAAATCCCAAGACTAATCCTGCAGCCAATTGTAGAAAATGCCGTTGTGCACGGTTTGGAGCCTATCGGTACTGGCGAAGTCCAAATTACAGGCTCGCAAAATGACCGCTACAACCTCATTACCGTCACAGATAACGGCATTGGTGTTACCGAGGAACAGCTCGTCCAGTTGAAGCTGCAAATGTCCATGCCTCCTACCGAGGATAAGGGCTGCGCGTTATGGAATACACGCCAGCGTATGCTGCTCCAATATGGACAAGAAGCTGGCGTACGACTCTACCGAGGTGATGACGGCGGACTTACCGTTGAGCTGTATTGGCCAAATGAAACAAACAATTCATTTTAGGCCTATGCTTACGATGCAAGAATTGCTTCACAATTCTTTAAGCCTATGCTTACGAAGTAAGAATTGCTTCACAATTCTTTAAGCCTATGCTTACGAAGTAAGAATTGCTTCACAATTCTTTTTAGGAGGAACTTAACATGCGCCAACTTCTTATAGTAGATGACCAATCCATACTGGCAGATGATCTTGCAGATATGCTGCCATGGGATGAGGCCGGGATCGATGTCGTACATAAAGCTTATTCCGGTCCTGAAGCGATCGAGCTGATGCATGTACACGCAATTGATGTCGTCATTACCGATATCCGGATGCCTGGCATGACGGGACTTGAGCTTATTCAGGAAATTAAACAGAACTGGAAGCATACGAAATGCATCCTGCTCTCCGGGTATTCCGATTTTGAATATACGAAGCAGGCACTGAAGTTGAAATCCACTGATTACTTACTAAAGCCCGCATCTGATGATGAGCTTCTCACTTCGGTCCGAAGGGCAATTAAGGAACTCGAGCAGGAATGGCTGGAGATCAGCTCTATGCAGCGAGCCATGTACTCCCTTCGTGAACAATTGCCTAAGCTGCGGGAGTATTTGCTTCTTGATCTCTTAAGCGGCAAGCAATCGATAACGCTGCAGCATTTGTCCAAAAAGCTAGCAACCTATTCGATCCCTTTCCAGGAGGGAGATCCGTTCCATGTCTTGCTGCTCCGGTTAGACGATGAGGATCGGCTGTATGATGATGGAGAAAGTGAGGCCCTCATTGATTATGCCCTATCCAATATGGCGGAAGAAGTGTTTGGGGATCAGCTGGATATGTGGCATTGCAAGGACTCGAACGGGTTTATTGTCTGTCTTTTAAAAGCCAAAGTCGGTTCAACCATACCGACTGACCTCGACGGCTGGATCGAAAGCCATGCCTTCCAGCTGCAGCATGTTGTGAAGGCCTATCTCAAGGTCGGCATCTCCATTCTAACGAGTAAAAGCGGCACATTCCCACAAGATGTAAACCCGCTCTATCAGAATTCCATCACTAACTTCCGTCAGTTCATCGGCGGTGAGAGAGACCTATTCGTGTCGCTCGCTAAAGAGCCTACACGCGGAGCCCCTCAGCTGCTCGGCGAGCTGTACCGCCCGCCATCCGTCTTGCAGATGCTCGAGCTTGGTCAATGGGAGATTGCAAACGACAAGCTCGAGGCGATTTTCCGGGAGATCGAAGAAGAATGGCGTGGTTCCCAAGAGCATGTGCTGGAAGCCTATTTCTCTATCGCTGCCTCTCTTGCTGCATTAGCACACAAGAACAAGAAATGGCTCTCTGACATGATCGGCGATGATTTCCACGCTTTCGCGAATGGCAGTCCGATCAATTCCGTTGAGGATTTGCGTGCATGGACAAGCCGATCCATAACTTCCTATCAGAAGTCGGTTAATAGTGAAGATAAGGATTCACGTTCGGGCATCATCCGTAAAGTCCAGGAGTTTATTCATGGCCATTTGGAGCAGGCATCGCTTCACTCCATCTCTACTCATGTTTATCTAAATCCTTCCTACTTGTCGAAAATTTATAAAATGGAGACCGGGGAAGGCATCAGCGAATATTTACTCCGTGCCAGGATGGAGAAGTCAGCTGAGCTGCTCGCCCAAACCGATGAGAAAATCTATGAAATCTCGGTCATGCTCGGCTACCAGAAGCCAAGCTATTTTATTCAATTATTTAAAAAGCATTTTGGCATCACGCCTCAGGAATATCGGAATAAGGTTGCTAACTAGGCGTAAACAAAAGAAGCTTCTCATCCAGATCGGACGAGAAGCTTCTTTTTGTTAGATCAGATTAGATTTCATTAGCAGCCGCTGAATTAGTACAGCAGTCTCTGCCCTAGTAATTTTTGCTGCAGGTGCAAGAATCGAAGCACTCTGTCCGGATACGATTCCGGTTTGCAAGCAAGCCGCAATTCCACTTTTAGCCCATACCGAGATGCTTCCTTTATCCGAGAACCCGTTAATCAGCTCGTTCACTTTGCTCTCTTGAAGGTCGGCTGGAATACCCGTTAATACCATCGCTTTGGCTATAATCTTCATAGCCTGTTCACGGGTAATGCTATCGTTTGGATGGAAGCTGCCATCCGTATACCCGTTAATGAGCTCATGCGAGTAAGCAGTCTGGACAGCCGCGGAGTACCAAGCCGATGTTTTCACGTCCGAGAAGCTGCCTATGCCCTTCTCCAATTGGAGTCCCAGCGCGCGTACAATAATCGCAGCGAACTCGGCACGGGTAATCGCTTTATTCGGGTAGAACAACCCCTCTCCCGCCCCGCCAACGATTAACCGCGACCCCATATCCTCTACTGCGCTCTTCGCCCAATGATGGTTGACATCAGGGAAGGAAACAGCCTTACTTACAAGTGCATACAAGCTGTTCGTAAGACTATTGATAACCGCGTACTGCTTGCCCTCAATCGTGGCCTGCTTCGTAGGCACAGGCCGAACAGAGCCGTCCGGCTCCACGACAATTGCCGTTAAGGCTGGATTCTGAGTGCCCACCGGAATGGCAATCATCCGTTCGACATAGGAGGCGAATGTCGAAAGCTCGATTTTCTTGCCACCATAAGAAACAAATACCGAGAAATTAACAGGTGGTGCTGCCAGGGTAAGATGATTTTGCTCGACTGCTTCCTTGGTCAATGAAGCCATTTCCGTCGTTGGTTTGCTGACTTCCAAGCTAATCACAACATCCTTGGCATTCACGTTGCCAATTAATAGATTCTCCATCGATTCGTAACTGATAGAACCCATTGGCAGAGAGTAAACGGCATACTCAGTCTCGATCCGTAAGATCGCTTGCTTCTGAATTAACATCTGCAGGACATCGCCGGACAGCTCGCCAATTGCAACATCCGATCCCGTCTTGATTGGAAGAGCAACTGTAACCTTCTGGTCCGCGGAGGCAAGCACCTCTTTCACTTTATCCGCATTCAGATGAATGGTTGAAACCGATTGCTCTCCTCGATTAGAGGACTTAAGCTCACCTAGGTTAAAAGATTTTCCGTCAATGATGATCTCGAAATTAGAAGACGGCTTTGGATTACTTCCACTGCTGTTATTGCTAATTTCAGTAAAGGTAGCTGTAACATTCAGGTTGCTGCTTACCCCCAAATCCGTTCTTGTTGCGGTTCCCACTCCGTCACTCCAGCTGACAAACCGATAACCAGCATCCGGAACAGCCGTTACTTCCGTCCCATCCGAGCTGTGAAGCACCATTTGGGCCGCATCACCGGTCAGTGTACCATGCAGGCCTGCCGTATAAGTTAGCGTATATTCGTTAATCTCAAAATTAGCCGTGACGTTCAAGTCAGCCACGATCCGGGTATCCTTACGGGTATCCACCAGAATACCGTCGCTCCAGCCGATAAAATGATAGCCGATTGCCGGTTCTGCTTTTACTTCCGCTCCATCAGCTTCGTAATTCACTTCCTGAGTTGCCGCTCCGGTCACGCTTCCCCCTGCTCCTGCAGAATAGGTCAGCTTGAACGTGTCGATTGCGAATTCTGCCGAGACATTCAGATCGCCGGTTACGTTCAGATCTGTACGGTTAGCCGTCGTCACGCCGTCACTCCAACGTACGAAGTGATAGCCTGCGTCTGCTGCCGCCGTTACTTCCGTTCCCCCGGATCCATGAAGCACCGTTTGAAGATTATCACCAGTCAGTGTTCCATGATCGCCTGCCGAATAAGTTAAGAAGTATTCGTTAATCTCAAAATTGGCCGTGACGTTCAAGTTAGCCACGATCCGGGTATCCTTACGGGTATTTACTAGAATACCGTCGCTCCAGCCGATAAAATGATAGCCGATTGCCGGTTCTGCTTTTACTTCCGCTCCATCAGCTTCGTAATTCACTTCCTGAGTTGCCGCTCCGGTCACGCTTCCCCCTGCTCCCGCAGAATAGGTCAGCTTGAACGTGTCGATTGCGAATTCTGCCGAGACATTCAGATCGCCGGTTACGTTCAAATCTGTACGGCTCGCCGTATTCACGCCGTCACTCCAACGGACGAAGTGATAGCCTGCGTCTCCTGCCGCCTTTATTTCCGTTCCATCCGAGCTATGCTCCCGCGTTTGATGAACAATGCCGGTCAGAGTGCCATGCGCTCCCGCGGTATAAATCAGGTCGTATTGATTAAGTTCGAATTCCGCCGTTACCGCAAGGTTTGCTTGGACATTTTTATCTTGGCGAGATGCCGTGAGCACACCATCGCTCCAGCCAACAAAATGATAGCCTGTGCTTGCTATAGCAGTTACCGACACACCGTCTGATCCGTAATCTACGGTTTGAATGGCATTCTGATCAATGCTTCCTCCAGTGTCAGCCGTGTAGGTTAATGTGTATTGATTGATTGAAAACAGTGCTGTAACGTTTTTGCTGGACATGACTGCGCTATCCATGCGGGATGCGGTCGTAACGCCATCACTCCAGCCGACAAAGCTGTAACCCTGATTCGGGATTGCAGTAATCTCACTGCCATTTGAGCCGTACGTTACCGTTTGGGTGGTTTGGCCAGTTAACCTCCCGCCTTCCGCGGCCGTATAAGTCAGCGCGTATTCATTAATCGCGAAGCTTGCTGTTACGCTTTTGTCCGTTCTGACGTTGCGATCCGCAGGACGAGCCGCGGTCTCCACGCCATCACTCCACCCGGTGAAATGATAGCCTGTATCCGGTGTCGCCGTTACGGCCTGACCATCCGAACCGACCTCTACAATTTGCTCCTTCGATGTTTGCCCGTCAATACTGCCCCCGGCACTTGCCGTATAGGTGAGCTTATAAGTGTCAATCGCAAATTGCGCGGTAACGCTCAACTCCCCTGTTACGTTGCTGTCCGTTCGGCTTGCATTCGTATCGCCATCGCTCCAGCTTACGAAGTGATAGTCTGGATTTGCTGCTGCCGTTACGGTGGATGCGTTCCCGCCGTGGGTTACCTGTTGAGTCGTAATTCCCGTAACACTTCCGTTCGCTCCCGCTTCATACTTAAGATCGTAAACGTTAATCTCAAAATTAGCAGTTACGCTAAGATCGCCAGTAATGTCGTCGTCCTTACGCATTACATCCGTATTGCCATCGCTCCAATCAACGAAATGGTAACCCGTATTCCCGACGGCCGTTACATCAGTACCGCTTCCTCCTGTGCGGACGCCTTGTACTGCGCTGCCGCTAATCGTACCATTCGAGCCTGCCGTATAAGTAAGCCTATGCTGTGCCATAAGTATAGTGCCGTTCGCTCCGAGCGCCATGAACTCTCCATTCACATACGCCGCTCCATACAAGACAGCTGTTGTGCCGCTCGAACGCTGCTGCCAGTTCTGCCCATCCGGAGAACTAAGAATCGTACCATTGCCGCCAACGACTACATACGTGCCGTCGCCATATGCGGCGCCATAGAACGTGCCGCTCACCGGAGGAGTGCTTGCAGTCCAATTTACTCCGTTCGAAGACGTAAGAATCTTGCCGCTGCTTCCAACCGCAACGAATAAACCATTGCCATATGTAATACCTCGAAGTGTCGTAGACACGCCTGAGGTTTGCGGCGTCCAGTTCACACCATCCGTCGAACTTAGAATCGCCCCTCCACTGCCGACCGCGACATAGGTTCTTCCGCCAAATGCAACTGCATTAAGCGCTCCGCTGCCCGGCGAAGCTGACTGCGACCATGTTGACCCGTCAGTCGAAGTCAGAATCGCTTGCGTCTGATTAAAATTAATATCATTGCTTGCCCCGACTGCTACATATCCTGAGTCTCCATACGAGACGCCATACAGAGTCATTCCTGACTCGCCGGGAGGCTTAATCAGCTTCCAATTAACCCCGTCATCCGAAGTCATGATCCTCCCAAGATAGCTCTGTTGACCATACATAATATATTGAGCATATCCTACGCCTACAAAATTAAGAGGACCGCCAGATACCAAACTTCTAATCTCGTGATCTCTCTCGTGTTCTTTGTTCGGGTTTGTCTTAACCTCGTACTCATTGTAAATGGCTTTATTTGTTAGAGTTGTCCATTCCACTCCAGTCGTGGAGGTCCCGTACAAAATTCCACTATGCATATAGCCGCCATTACTACCCGGAAACGGCATTGGCGGTGTACCAGCTGCAACAATCGTTCCGTTGCCGTAAGCCGCCGTACGGAACGAATCCGTAGGATCGGTTGAGCCTGACGGCTTCGCTACCCAAGACAAGCCATCCAATGCATCCGTACCACCGCTTGCAAATGCCTTACCTGCAAACGCACCGAGACCCGCTGTCGGCAGCAAGCCTACTACTATTGCGAAGACTAGCACAATTGCTATTGTCTTCTTTACCGCGTAACGATTCATCATGATCCCCCATATATTCAAACTCATCGCCTAATTCATCCCACCCTCACATGTGCCAAAATACGATAATTTCTAATTAGTATGATATACCATGCAGAAAAACTAATCTATCAAATACATATCCTTACAAATTCCATGAAACGCTAAAAAACCGGCTATCGCCGATAGCCGGTTTTTGTACTGACTCTATTCATTTGAGGCTGATTCCAAATCAATACATAATGTCCATTTAAGCACCTATTATTTCACTGCCTCCGCCTTCGCAAGCGCCTCAAGGAATGGCTGATGTACCTTTCCATTCGAAGCTACGACATGGCGGACACCGAGATTGTACGTTCCACCCAACGTATCGGTTACGATACCGCCGGATTCCTGTACCAGTAATGCACCTGCTGCGAGGTCCCAGCTGTTCAGACCAATCTCCCAGAAGCCGCTAAGGCGTCCGGCAGCGACATATGCCATATGAAGGGCAGCAGAACCTCCTGAACGAATGTTACGCACTTGCGGCGCCATTGCTTGCAATCCCTTCATATTCAGCGGCAGTGCATATTCTGCATCTGCCGGGAAGCCCGTTGCAATCAAGCTCGTCTTCAGTGTATCCTCACCAGACACACTCATCCGTTTGCCATGTACATAAGCGCCTTTGCCCTTTTCGGCAATAAACAGCTCATCCCGCATCGGATCATACACAACGCCTAGAATAACCTCACCTTTATGGGCAAGGGCAATCGATACTACAAAGAACGGAAAACCATGTACAAAATTGGTTGTCCCGTCAATCGGGTCAACAATCCATAGATACTCGGCATCGCTTAATTCTTCCAATGCACGCGCGGATGCCTCCGGCCCTGGCTCAACACCCTCTTCACCCAGGAACGAATGATGAGGGAAATGTGTCAGCACTAGACGTTTTATCAGCGTTTCCGAGCCTTTATCCACTTCTGTCACCAAATCATGTGCCGAATACTTTATATCAAGCTTCTCATAATTTCCTAGCTTAGACTTTATCCATTCTCCCGCTTTAGCCGCACAGTTGATCGCCACGGCGGCGAAGCTTTTGCCTCCGACGACGGTGCCCTGCTGATCACCTACAGTCACAGTCCATCACTCTACTCTCGTCATAATTTAATGAATGCTTTAATTGTATGTTTGTAACTTATACGTATGACTTCCTATGCAAGTTTCACACAAGTGATTACGTCATCTTTAGGAAGAGCAGCGTACACTTCACGAATGAAATATGAGCTCAGTATAGTGAAATCTTACACTTCCTATATTTTAAAAATATTAACCTAGTGTTAAAGCTTCGTCAAACCTTCGTATATCAATTGGCCAGCCAGCAGCAACAGCGTGATGCGCAGCAGCCAGAGCAGACCCTTTCCGCTCATGCGGCTAGCAATCATGGCCCCAAGCTTGCCGCCTATCCATGCACCCGGTACTAAAGCCAAAACAATCCAATAATTGATTTCGCCAAGAAAGCCATGCATCCCGCTCCCAAGAATAGAAGAAAGGAAGATCACAAACATAGATGTAGCGGTAGCCGTATGCGGTGGGAAGCGGAACAACAGCACCATAAGAGGAACAAATAAAGAACCGCCGCCAATCCCAAACAAACCCGAAATTAACCCGACAGCAAAACCAATCCCGAGTGCCGGAAGCATTGCATAGCTGTATGTATGCTCCTGCCCTTTTGCATCCACTATGGTCCGTTTGATTGGCCACTCCCGGGTGATCGGTTTCAAATAATCCTTAGCAATTAACAGACCTGCCATGAGCAGCATGAATACGCCGAACGAAAGCGAGAATGCAGCGCCTTGAAATCGGCTGGTCAAAGCAGATCCAATCATCGCAGCTGGCCCGCTAGTGATAAAAAACAACCAGCCGCTGCGGAAATCGACCAGTTTCTTCTTCGCATAGCTTAGGGTTGAGGCAAGTGCTGTTACAATCAGCATCGTGAGCGATGTACCTACGGCAGTCGCATGGCTGATCTCATCGCCCGTGAGCTGCGATCCGAGGAGCATCAGCACTGGGACGATAATAATGCCGCCGCCAAGACCCACGATACTTCCAAACATCGCTGCAACAACACCAAGCAGCGCGAGAAGAATCCACTCCAACACTTTCGTTTCACCGCTTTCTGAAGTCTCTGGATGCATCTGAATTATGTACCTGCATAAAATAACACCGCCTAAGGTGAAACGCTCTCCGCCATCTTCTGACGGCGTGATGCGTTTCATTCCGGAGAATTCTAAAGCTTATTTATAAGACAAAACTTATAAACACTTAGAATTCAAGGAGTTACCTTGACGGTGCTAACGATTATGGCTCGATCTCAATGGTTCCGCCATCAAGAATCCGGATCCCGTCTTCCTGCGCGGCCCTTTCCTTCAAATCCTCCATCAGCTTGAGCAGAGCGGCATCCTTGCTCTTGGCTTCAAGCATGCAATCAATCCTTGGCGTTATCGATGCAACGCTTCGAAGAAACTGTACAAGCGGCTCCGGCTCCAGAAACTCTGCATGACCGCGAGGATCCGAGAGACTTTTGGGACTCGAAGCATGAATTTTCGGCGGAAGTGCACCTTCTTCTAGCCCAAGGCGCTCCTCTTCCAGCTTCCAGGTACGTGCAATCCGCGGCCATAAGCCAGCAGACAGCTCGTCCATCGATACATCGCCGCTGTTGACGGCATGATGATGAATGTCCAGCACCATCGGCACGCCGACGGCTTCCGCTGCTGCCAGCGTTTCCCGAACATTAAATGTCTTATCGTCGTTCTCCAGCGTAACCCGATGCTTGTACCGAGGCGATAATGCACCAAACTGCTCGATAAATCGCTCACTGGACAGCTTTTTATCGCCATAAGCTCCACCCATATGAATATTGCATTTCACGGTCTCGGGAAGCTCCATTGCCTCAAGCATCCGGATATGATAATCGAGATCACGCTCGGAATTCACCAGAACTTCTGGCCGATTCGTGCTGAATACGCAAAAATGATCGGGATGGAACGAGGTCCTCATCCCTGTCTTAATCGCATAGTCGCCAAGCTCCTTCATCGTAGGACGAAGCACAACAAACGGATCCCAATCTGCAAGATCACCGTGGGTAGCAAGCGGGATAAGCTTTGACGAGAATCGATACATGTGGATGTCATGCGCATTAGCATGTTTCATAATACGAAGCGTGCTCCGCAGATTATCCTCTGCGATCCGCTCCATTTTCCGTATGCCGGCTTCTCGATCATTCAACTTATTAAAGCTCGCAAATGTCATCGTCCGAGATGGTGAAGCATTCTCAAGAATCATACTCATGGCGACGAATCCGAACCGGACGATCATTATGAATTATACCCTCTCTCCGAAAAACATCTCGTAGGCGAGAGCCGTCTGAATGCGCGCTTCCTCTTCGTTCAGCTTGCGCACCAGCTCCATCTCCACTTCCGTCACTTCTTCGCCTTGGAAATTAATTTCCGCAATCGAGGCTAGGACGCGAACGATCGCAATCGCTTCGTTATTAGGTGTATATGCGATTACTTTCTGGCCGGTTGGGAAGACGCGGAACCCGCTCTTCACCATTTTGCCCCTACCGTATTCAAGCAATTCATACAACTCTTGCTCCGATTTGAATTTACACACGGAATTAAACTCTGTTGCAAAACCCATTATAATCTCCTCCTTCCTCTAGAATTAGGGACCTCCATTGCCGCAACCGCCGTAATCAATCGTTTGCTTATCCGCGTAACGCTTCAGAGCAAGCTCGATCAGCTTATCGAGCAGATCGCGATAAGGCAGGCCTGATTCCTTCCACATAAGCGGGTACATACTGATTGGCGTAAAGCCCGGCATCGTATTCACTTCATTTATGAATAGCTGCCCATCTGTTTTTCTTAAGAAAAAGTCTACGCGGGACAGCCCCGACCCGTCAATCGCGAGAAATGCACGGATCGCCATATCTCGTATGACTTCTGCCTTATTGTTCGGGATATTCGCTGGGATATGAATCGTTGATTTGCCATCTACGTACTTCGCCTTATAATCGTAAAACTCATTGGAAGGCGCAATTTCACCCGGTACGGATGCCTTCGGTTCTTCGTTACCAAGTACGCTGACCTCAATCTCCCTTGCATCAACAAATTCTTCAACAATGACCTTACGGTCGAACCGAAAGGCAAAATCTATGGCAGCAATAAGCTCCTCGCGGTTCTTCGCTTTAGATATTCCTACGCTGGATCCGAGATTAGAAGGCTTCACGAAGCAGGGATACCCTAACGCTACCTCACATTCCATAATAAAAAAGGAGGCGTCCTTCTCCCACTGCGCCCGGTTGAAATAACGGAATACGCACTGCGGCAGACCCTCGTAGGCGAATACTTTCTTCATTGTAATCTTGTCCATCCCGACAGAGGAAGCTAAAACACCTGCCCCGACATATGGTATGTTCGCAATCTCCAGCATTCCTTGTATGGTCCCGTCTTCCCCGAAAGTGCCATGAAGCAGCGGGAAAACAACATCAATTCCTGCCGCAGCACTCCCGCCAGCTAGACTGCCAAGCAATGGAGTGAGCGGGAATGCTGGAGTTGCAGGTAGCTGTGAACCATCAGGAGGCAGGAGCCGGAGCTCATCAATTGCCGCCGGCTGGCTTCCAGCTACCTGCCCTACTCTCCATTCGCCAAGCTTTGTAATATAAAAAGGTGTTATTTCATATTTCGCGTAATCGAGCTCACCCATTACTGCAAATGCCGTCTGCAGCGATACGTCATGCTCTCCCGACTTCCCTCCATAAATCAACCCTAAGTGTACTTTCTTCCCCATTAGGTATCCTCCGGTATGATCAATTTTAGAAGTGGTCCGCTATATGAAAAAAACGATATCTCGTTTGTTCTGTCCAAGCATAGGAATCACGATAATCCCAGAAGCGATGCCGGCTCGGAACCGTGTTCGCATTAACGAGCGGCATACCCGCCGCATCGAAGGCCGTAATAATTGTGCTGTGCTGGTACCTATTATCCCCGTTCCAATCATACGTAATGACATCGCCAAGCTGCAGTTCCTCCACCGATTGAACAACCGTTGCATGCAGGCCAGAGCTTCGCTTGCCGGATAAATAATTGGTGAGCGCATTGGACACTGCCCAGCTGTAGCTCCACCATTCTTTGCCGCCATTTCGGCCTTTGTACCACCAGCCGCTTTCTCTTTTACCAGTATAGTTCATAGGTGCGTGGCCTGCAAAGAGACACTGGGAAATATAGTTGGTACAGTTCACTTCAAATTCTTCATAGGCTGGATTACCTTCATTCCACCATCTGTCGGCATAAGCAGCTGCCATTTCACGTCGGTATGGAATTCCTTTCACCCGCTGCTTCAGCTGTGGATACTGGTCAAGATTCAGAAATGGTGTAGACCGGAAGACCGATGCTTCCCGCGTCTGATCCAGCACTTCCTCTTCGACTGCACCTGTATATTCCGACATTCCAAATCGTGGTCTTCGCTCGGCAATGACAGGCTCAACTCGGAAAATACGCCAGGCTTCTCCTGTGAAATTCAGCCATAACCGCTCGAATTCGGTTCTCTCCTCCAAATAGAACAGGCCCGACTGCTCCATCTGCCTTTTGATATGAAGCTTCACAAGTACGGATACTTCTGTTGGGGATTCATTCACCCTTATCAGATCAGCCTTTGTCTCGCCTCTTGCTGGCAGCACACCGCGATACAAATCTCTTTCCCGTAATCTTTCGAGTCGATAACGAAGTCGTGAGCAGTGATCTTTATCGTCTATATAATCATCAAGGGCAGCAAAATGCTGATCCGTCTCAGCCTTATTATATAAGTTCACATATTTCGAAATGGCCGTTTTCCATTCACCAGAGGCCTCTCTCTTCTTTGCTCCTTCCTGATCCGAGGAACGAAGCAAGGAAGAAAGCTTTTGGCGGGCTGGCCTCTCAGCAGTATGTCCGGCAGAAGGCTGGGCAGACTTTGGATGGGTGGATTGGACGGGTAGCTCACTTAACGACGACAACGTCAGATTGCCGGGCTGCTCACGCACGGCTGTTTTAGGCACCTCAAACGGATGTCTCTCCTGAGAATCCGCTGGACTGGATGGCTGGACGGTACGCACCGCCGCCGGCTGGAGCAGAAAAGCTTTGTTTGACCGCTGCCTGTCGGCACGATTCCTTGGACGATCCGATCGCGTAGACATGGCTACCCCTCCCATTCCTGTATTTGCTGGTTCATTATATGAGCAAATGTATAATTTCATGTAACAATCACCACAGGGCTTGGGAACACTACTTGAGGTAAACGGCAAAGGATGCTAATGAAGTGAAGTTTACTTCGTAAACTTAAGCGTATGCTTTCGAAGTGAAGTTTACTTCGTAAACTTTTGAGCTAATGCTTTCGAAGTGAAGTTTACTTCGTAAACTTTTGAGCTAATGCTTTCGAAGTAAAGTTTACTTCGTAAACTTTTGAGGAGGAACAGAAACGTATGTCCACGAACAACCCTTTTGCACAGCGCAGTACGCTGGATGCTGCCGGCAAAACCTATGTGTATTACCCAATTGCAGAGCTGGAGAAGCAAGGGCTGGGCCCAGTTTCTAAGCTCCCCTTCTCTATCAAAGTACTCCTTGAAGCGGCTGTTCGCCAATTTGACGGACGGGCGATAACAGAGGAGCATGTAAAGCAGATTGCCGCTTGGGCGAATGGCCGGGTCGATAAGGAGATTCCTTTTATTCCAGCGCGTATTGTCCTTCAGGATTTCACCGGTGTTCCAGTCGTCGTAGATCTGGCTGCGATGCGTGATACGGTAAAACGTGTAGGCGGAGATCCGAAGAAGATCAATCCGCTAGTACCGGTTGACCTTGTCATTGACCACTCCATCATGATCGATACGTTTGGTACACCAGAAGCTCTTGAATACAACACCAAGCTTGAATTCAAGCGTAATGGCGAGCGGTACCGCTTCCTTCGCTGGGCGCAGACAGCCTTTGATAATTTCCGTGCGGTACCTCCCGGCACAGGTATCGTGCATCAGGTGAATTTGGAGTACTTAGCATCTGTGGCAGCGACCAAACAGATCGGAGAGGACACCCTCGTGTTCCCAGATTCGCTTGTCGGCACGGACTCTCACACCACGATGATAAACGGCTTAGGTGTTGTAGGCTGGGGTGTAGGCGGTATTGAGGCAGAAGCTGGGATGCTTGGACAGCCGCTCTATTTCGTCATGCCAGAGGTTATTGGCTTCAAGCTGACAGGCAGCCTTGCAGAAGGCTCGACCGCTACCGACCTTGCCCTGACCGTAACGCAAATGCTGCGTAAGAAAGGTGTTGTAGGCAAGTTTGTCGAGTTTTTTGGACCAGGGCTGTCCAATATCAGCTTGCCAGACCGTGCTACTGTGGCCAACATGTCACCGGAATATGGCGCGACAATCGGCTTTTTCCCTGTAGATGAAGAGGCACTCCGCTTCCTTCGTGATACCGGCCGGGATGAGGCGCAGATTGAATTGGTAAAAGCGTATTATAAAGCGCAGGATATGTTCCGAACCGATGAGACACCAGATCCTGTATTTTCGGATACGCTGGAGCTTGATTTATCGAGTGTTGTCCCTTCTCTCGCTGGGCCCAAACGGCCGCAGGACCGCGTAGAGCTTACCCATCTGAAAGAGGCGTTTAATGACATTATTAATACTCCTCTTGAGAAGGGCGGCTATGGTCTTAGCGAAGAGAACATTAAGCAGAAAGTAGAAGTACATCACAAAGACGGACGGGTCAGCGAGATGAGCACCGGTGCCGTCGTAATCGCCGCTATTACAAGCTGTACGAACACCTCAAACCCAAGTGTTATGCTTGGCGCCGGACTTGTTGCCAAGAAGGCCGTCGAGCGTGGCCTAAAAGTTCCTGCTTATGTCAAAACATCACTAACACCCGGGTCACTTGTTGTAACCGAGTATTTCAACCGCGCTGGTCTGATGGAACCACTTGAGGCGCTTGGCTTCCATGTGACTGGTTATGGCTGCGGCACTTGTATCGGCAACTCCGGTCCTCTCCCTGACGAGGTCAGCAAAGCGATAGCCGATAACGATATGACCGTATCCGCCGTATTGTCCGGTAACCGAAACTTTGAGGGCAGAATCCATGCTCAGATTAAAGCGAACTATCTGGCGTCCCCGCCGCTTGTTGTTTCCTATGCATTAGCAGGCACGGTTAATATCGACCTGTCGAAGGATCCAATCGGGCTAGGCTCCGACGGCAAGCCGGTCTATCTGAAGGATATTTGGCCAACAAATCAAGAGGTGCATGAAGCAATTAAGGCCTCGCTCCGTCCGGAAATGTTCCGTGACAAATACGCCAACGTTTTCACACAAAATGACCGCTGGAACGCGATCGAGGTTCCAAAAGGTGAAAGCTACGAATGGGATCCGGATTCAACTTATATCCAGAATCCACCATTCTTTGAGGATTTGGGTGCAGATATTGCCGACATCGTTGATATTCCAGCATCGAAGATCCTCGCCCTGCTTGGCGATTCAGTGACAACCGACCATATTTCACCTGCGGGTAATATTAAGACTGACAGCCCAGCCGGCACCTATTTGACCGATCATAACGTGGACAAGGTTGACTTTAACTCTTACGGCTCCCGCCGCGGCAATCACGAGGTCATGATGCGTGGTACGTTCGCCAATATCCGGATTCGCAATCAGGTGGCCCCGGGAACAGAAGGCGGTGTGACCACATACCTGCCAACGAATGAAGTGATGTCTATCTATGATGCTTCCATGAAGTATCAGGATGATGGCACCAACCTTGTCGTTATCGCCGGCAAAGAATACGGAACGGGCAGCTCCCGCGACTGGGCAGCTAAAGGTACTTACCTGCTTGGTGTAAAAGCCGTCATCGCCGAGAGCTTTGAACGGATTCACCGATCGAACCTTGTAGGTATGGGTGTCCTTCCCCTGCAGTTCATGGAAGGTCAAAGCTGGAAATCCCTTGGCCTGACCGGCCGCGAGACGATTGATATTTCCGGGCTGTCGAATGACGTGAAGCCGGGGCAAAAGATAAGCGTCAAAGCCACCGATGAGGACGGCAAAGTAACCGAATTCAGTACAACCGTACGACTCGACTCCATGGTCGACGTCGACTACTACMGCAACGGCGGTATCCTTCAAACCGTACTGCGCCAGATCATGTAATTTTGCAAAAAAGCGACTGTGCTAGGCTTAGCCCGCACAGTCGCTTTTTGTTGTTTCTATTTCTTCCACTCTTTAAAGTTAGGTTAATGGCAAACGGAGCAATTCGAATGATTCTGGAGAAGCGAAGCGTTCGCTTTTGCTCAGGGATTCCATTCCCATTGGAATTGTTCCAAGGAATCCCTGAGCAATGGCGATCGGAAGAACATTCGAATGCGCAGTTGCCCCTTAACGTCTACTTTAACCGTCACTTTATCATCGTCCCCATACGTTTCGCGTATTCGATCAAGACAGGTGAATATTCACGCATACTCTCCATCGTTAACCGGCTTGCAGGTCCAGACACAGATAACGCTGCTGCCACTTGGCCATGCCGGTTAAAGATTGGCGCAGACAAAGCCGCCACACCCGGCTCCCGCTCCTCGAAGCTCGTTGCGTAGCCCTGCTCTACGATTTCCTCAAGCTGCTGCTTATATTGATCCAGGTCGATGGTTAACAACCATGCTGGGTCGCCAAAAATCTGCTCTTGCACGAAACGGTCTGAGTAAGCAATCAATACTTTACTGGAAGCACCGGCATACAGTGGAAGTCTGGCACCTACCGGGGCAACCCGACGAACTGGCTGATTACTCTGCACGGCTTGAATCCGAACGCGTTCTGAGCCGTCACGCACATAAATACTTACCGTCTCTCCTAACCGGTCACGCAAGCGCTCCATCTCTGGCTGCCAAATAACAGCTTGATCATCCGAACGGGATAAATGCGCCGACAGCTCCCACATCCGCATTCCAAGATGATACCGCTCCGACGAAGGATCCCGCTCTAGAAAACCCCGATCCTCCAGCGTAGCCAGCATACGGTGGACGGTACTTTTATGCAGACCGACCTTCTCTGCGATCTCTGTCATCGCCAGATCCGTTCCCGCCGTAAAACATAGCAATATATCCAGCGCCCGCTCAACTGCCCGTACATTTGCTTTGCCTTCTTCCATGAAGTCCGTCCTCCTTTTGCCGTAAATCTAGTTCCGTACAATGAAACTTATTATCATCTAGTATACCTTACTAATGCGAGAATGGTAAAGATATGTTCCTTCATTACAGCCTGATTACAAATGTTTAACATTATATCGACATCAATTGACAGGCTCACCCTACGGGTCTACGATAAAAGTACTAGAGGCGTATAAGCGCTTACATAGTTTTTAGTTTTGTGGGGAGGGACACTGCGATGAGCACAACTATTATGACACCGATGCCGCTTGAAACCGGCTTTCCTCAATCCTTGCAGCCTTTTCCTCTTCTCGAAGGCGGACTGCAGAAACAAAGACCAAAAGCGAAGACCCGCAAGCATTTCTTCATCGCGCTGGTTGCATCTTTTACTGCGCTATGTTTGCTGCTTGTTCTCGTCTTTTACGGATATATCGCATGGATGCTGACTTATCCCTATGTTGCACCACTCACATCCAATCCGAAGGCCGCAGTTGGCCTCGATTATGAAGATATATTGTTACCTAGTGTAAGTGGTAAGACCACCGTCAGCGGCTGGTATGTCCCTGCTGCGGACAATGATTCAGACGCTGTCCTGGCAAGCTCGACCCAATCCTCGGAACGGACCGTTATTTTCAGCCATGGTTATGGCGCGAACCGGGAGGAAAGCTGGGTACCGATGTATGATCTAACAAAGCTATTGCATGGGCTTCACTATAATGTGGTACTTTTTGACTACGGATATGCTTCCCAGAAGTACAAAGCTCCAGCAACCGGAGGCATTGAAGAATCACAGCAGCTGCTTGCCATGATTAATTTTGCCAAATCCCGTGGAGCACAAGAGATCGTTGTTTGGGGCTTCTCGATGGGTGCTGGAACAGCGCTCCAAGCGGCACTCCAAACTAATGACATTGATGCCATGATTCTGGACAGCACTTTTCTTGCCAGCTCAGATACGATGTTCCATAACGTAACGCAAATCCTGCCGCTTCCTAAGTTCCCGTCTATGCCACTGATCGAGACTCTGCTGCCGATTTGGTCAGGTGCGAATTTGAAGCAGGTACCTGTCAAACAAATATTAGCGAAATCCTTTAATATACCGCTTTACATTATGCATGGTACGAATGACGCAAAGGCGCCTTATCAGTTAGCAGAGCAAATCGCAGCTGGTCAGTCGAATCCACTGTCCCGTTCGTGGATCGTACCAAACGGTCAACACGAAATGCTATTCCGAGCTTCACCAACTGAATATATTCAGCGCGCAGCCCTATTCTTAGGCCAAGTGGATCAACAGTTCCAAGCCCAATCTGAAGCTGAATCAAACTCATCCGCTGAATCATCTCAAACCTTATAATCGTATCCAGCACTTATACAAAAAAGCCTCCTGTGCAACAAGCGAATCATACACGCTTGCTGCACAGGAGGCTTTTCTTTCATTCACTTCTATTATTGCTTCAGCAGAGTCAGAAACTCCGAACGAAGCGCACTGTCAGAGAACACACCGCGGACTGCCGACGTAACCGTCTTGCTGCCCGGCTTTTTCACGCCGCGCGCGCACATACATAGATGCTCGCCTTCAACAACAACCATCACGCCTTGTGGCTTCAGCACTTCTTGCATGATATTAGCGATCTGCGTAGTAATCCGTTCCTGTACCTGCAGTCTTCTCGTTACCGCTTCAACAAGTCTTGCAAGTTTGCTGAGACCTGCGATTTTACCGCTTGGAATATATCCGATATGCACCTTCCCAAAGAAAGGCGCCATATGATGCTCGCATTGGCTGTAATAAACAATGTCTTTGACAATAACAAGCTCTTCATGCTGCTCGTCAAAGGTGACGCCTAGCACTTCGCGCGGATCTACCTCATAGCCTGCAAAAATCTCTTCATACATCCGGGTAACACGAGCCGGTGTCTCCAAGAGCCCTTCTCTTTCAACGTCTTCGCCAACCAGCTTCAATATTTCTTTCACATGATGCTCAATTTGCTCCCGGTTGCGCGATACCGCCGAATTGACGTAGTCTTTCATCCCCGCCATTTCGAACCACCTCTCCGGCTACTTCCAACTAACCGCACTTTATTTTCGTGGCATTTTCTGATTTTTCATCATATTCTGTGCACGATTCATTTGCTGCTTGTTTAAGTTGTAGCCCATTTGTTTAGCCATTTTTTGGATCATTTCAGGGTCATTCTGCATTTTCTCAAGCTGCTTGCGCAGGTAGAATACCCCGATAAAGAAGCCGCCTACAGCTCCTACGATTAACGTTACAATCGGAATAATGATGCTCCATGCCGACATTATTATAATTCACCCGACCCTTTCTATCATTGCTGCCTATAGTCTATAATGACCACTATAATAGCATGTAAAGCGGGCATTCGCAAACGTCCCGCAGAAGTAAATTTTCCTAGCTTTCACGCGGGATCGAAGGCGTATCACTAGTCCCAATCTGTACCGCCTCAAGACTAGCAATCGCCCGTTCTATATAAACTCTTGCTTCTTCATCAGATTCACTCGGCAGGGCTTCTCGCAAAGCGTCCAACGCATCCTCACCGCCAATTCGGCTAAGTGCCCAAGCTGCCGTACCACGCAGTACCGGCCTTGTATCTTCCTTCATGACGCCGATCAGATCGGGTACGGCGCTTTTCTCCTTGAAGTTACCTAGTCCAATAAGCGCGTTACGCTGAATCGGCTTCTTGCCCCGCCAAGCGGAGGAACTAGAAGCATAGCGCTCCTTGAACTCTCGATTACCTATCGTAAGCAGTGGGACAAGCAATGGCTTCACAAGCTCAGGATCCGGCTGAAGCTCGGGCTGATGCGTCCAGTTCTTACCCCGGTTCACCGGGCAGACAGTCTGGCACGTATCGCAGCCATATAACCGGTTGCCGATTTTACGCATAAGCTCATCAGATACGAACCCTTTGGTCTGCGTAACAAAAGAAATACATTTCTGTGAATCCAGCTGACCTGGGCCAACTAGCGCATCTGTCGGGCAAGCGTCGATACACTTCGTACACTCGCCGCAGCCTTCTGTTACCGGCGAATCCGGCGGGAATGGAATATTCGTAATCATCTCGCCGAGATAGATCCAAGATCCAAGATCCTCACTTAAGATCGAGCAGTTCTTAGCGCTCCACCCAATACCGGCCCGCTCGGCCACTGCCCTGTCCGATAACGCCCCCGTATCCACCATACTCTCCACACGCACTCCCGGAACATGCTCCTTCAACCAGGCTTCCAGACGCGCCAGCCTGTCCCGAAGCACCTTATGGTAGTCATCTCCCCAAGCAGACCGCGATAAAATGCCGCGCCGTGCGCCAGGCTCTGACTTAGGCGGGTTGTGCAGCTTAGCCGGATACGCAACCGCAATGGCGATAATCGATTGAGGATTATCAAACAGCAAAGCCGGATTTGTCCGCTTGTCCAAATCCGGCTCTTCGAAGCCTGATTCCCGGCCAAGTTCCCGGTGCCTGATCAGCCTCGTTTTTAATTCAGTAAACGGATCTGCGGAAGCGAAGCCGATCTTATCGATACCAAGGCTTGGCGCCGCTTTACGAATGTCCTCTTTTAACTTCGCCCAGTCCATCAGTATCGTGCTCCTCTCCTATTTATTCCTATTACAATCGTTTGATTGCTTCACGGGCAAGCTCGTCACAGCGGTTATTCCACTCGTTGTCACTATGCCCCTTGACTTTGATGTACTCCACTTGGTGGCGTTTCATCAGATCCCATAATACTTGCCATAAATCCTGATTCTCAACCGGTTCTTTCTTGCTATTCTTCCAGCCGTTACGCAGCCAGCCATGAATCCAGCCCTTCTGGAAGCAATTAACGACATAGGCAGAGTCACTGTATACTTTGGCTTTGCAAGGCTCCTTCAGCAGACTCAGAGCTTCTATAACCGCCTGAATCTCCATCCGGTTGTTCGTGGAGTGCTTCTCTCCCCCGGATATTTCTTTCCGATGAGCTCCATAGAACAGTACAGCTCCCCAGCCTCCAGGCCCCGGATTACCGGAACAGGCCCCGTCCGTGTATACCGTTACATCTTTCATGATCCATCTCCTAAAAAGAATTGCGAAGCAATTCTTACTTCGAAAGCATTAGCTTAAAGAATTGCGAAGCAATTCTTACTTCGTAAGCAACAGCTTAAAGAATTGCGAAGCAATTCTTACTTCGAAAGCATTAGCTTAAAGAATTGCGAAGCAATTCTTACTTCGTAATTACATTTATAGTGCGCTCGCCTGCTTAAAAGGCCATAGGATAAAATCCGCTCTTCCATGAATCATCGACCGCGGTACCGTACCAAAAATCCGGCTGTCCTTGCTTGCTCTCGCGTGACGGTTATCTCCCATGACAAAGTATTGACCCTTCTGAACGATAACTGGCATAAAATCCAGATCCTCGATCTCAACATCGGTATACTTCTCGGTTACTTTTACCCCATTGCGATAAAGCTCTTTATTGTAAATTTCGATACGGTCACCAGCTACTCCAACAACCCGCTTCACTAAGTAGTCCTTGTCCCCTCCATAATCAGAAGGATCCTCAAGGATCACCACATCCCCTACCTTCGGACTTCCAACGAGATAGGCGAACTTATTCACGAACAACCACTCCTTGTCCTGAAGCGTCGGCTCCATCGAATGGCCCTCTACCGTCGACAGGTTAAAGACGAACAGGTGAAGTACCATAACGATAAGAAAAGAAATCGTAATGGTCTTACCCCACTCCAGCAATTCTTTTATCCAGCGGGATTTGTTATCAAGAGTATTCTGCTCGGCCTTATCGTTGATTTCCGAAGGGGATACACTCACAGGCTTACCCCTCACTTTCCCCACAGGTGTTATGCCAGTCTGAATAGTAGCCTTGGACAATTTCATCCTGAAACGGGACCGCTCCCTCGTCCACTCGTTTCAGAAGAGCGGACAAGCCTTGCTGTACCTTGTCCTCCACCATCTGCGGATAATGGTAAGCTAATTTGTGCATCTGATACTCATCTTGATCGACAACATAACGGTTACCGTCAGTTGTTCGAATCACATCCAGATCATAATCGATATAGGTAAGCACATCCCCCTGCATATAAGGAGGAGATGCGATATTACAATAGTAACGAATGCCGCTGTCTTCAAGCAGAGCCACAACATTAAACCATTCACCGGGAATAAAAAACGATACCGCTGGTACACGGCTGATCCATTGCTTGCCGTCAGATTCCAAGATAGGCGTCTGACGATTTATAAGCACAATGATATTATGATCCCGATGCACCTGTGCAAGCCGTTCCGTGGGCACAAGGTAGTTGCGCAGCCATGTTCGATGAATATGACCATCGTGCTTGAAGCTTTTGATAACACAGTGCCTATAAATATCCATGACGCCTCTCCTTACTTATTGTGAAACGGTCGCGGTCTACCATCAGTCCGCATTCGTATGTTCCAAACAATAGTCCTTTTAAATAGAAAAGCATATCTGACCGCCAAAAGCAATGGCGATGCAGATATGCCCTGCACAATATGTGCTAAAATGCCGGCCAAGTGTAATGGCTGCGCCGTCCTGTGGAGACGAAGCTGCTTAGCCTGCTACAATACTTAATTTCTGGAATGAACGGAAAAAGTCGTTCGAAGCATATCCCATCGCTTCATATAACGGCAATACCGGTTCATTATGCTCGTCGGCGGTGATTAATATTTTGGAAACGTTGCGTTGTTCAAAGCGCTGCCGTAAGGCTTGTATAAGCGCTTTTCCAATTCCTTGACGTTGATACTCTGCATGAACAGCGATGCGATAATAATAACCTTTGTTATTATCGATCGTACCGATGATCATACCAACAACTTCCGACTCTTCGACAGCGACTAGTACAAGCTCACTGTCCCATGACAATTGACGAGCAAAAGCTTCCATCGTTTGTTCGTAACACTCTTCAGACAATACATCCTCGAGGAGTGTAGTAAGCGGTCTGTAGTCAGACAACTGGAAGGAACGAACGTTCATTAATTATACACCTTCTATACCTTGTCATAGTGCTGCATTAATATATTTTACGACATTTTGTAACGAAATCCTTCTTTCATCTTAAAAAAAACTTAAAAATTTTAAAGAAATTTGCGAAATAACGTTGAAAACGCTTTATTTTAAGCGCTTACAAGGACTTTTTAGCCATTTTCTTAAAATACGGCTCGTTTTCTAATGTTTTTGCATATTTCCTCCTCTTTCGTGAAATGATAGGGTTCGTATGTCTTTGTCCTCAAACAGTCGACTTTCGAAACCTTAATGTTGATTTATGCACTCGGATAAGGGATAATATGAGAAGAGTTTTACATAACCTATTTATGGGAGGCTGTTAATTATGGCTCATCAATTACCTGCATTGCCTTACGAGAAAAACGCACTGGAACCACATATCGACGCACTGACAATGGAAATCCACCACGGTCGTCATCACAACGCTTATGTAACAAACCTGAATGCTGCTCTGGAATCCGCTCCTGAGCTGCAGGACAAATCGTTGGAAGAACTGCTGGCTAACAACCTGGCAATCGTTCCTGACGCAATCAAAACAGCTGTTCGCAACAATGGCGGCGGACATGCTAACCACTCTCTGTTCTGGGAAGTAATCGGACCAAACGGCGGCGGCGCTCCTACTGGCGCACTTGCTGCAGCAATCGAAAGCGAACTGGGCGGCTTCGACGCATTCAAAGCTGAATTCGCTAAAGCAGCTACAACTCGCTTCGGCAGCGGCTGGGCTTGGCTGTCTGTTAAAGACGGCAAACTGAAAGTATCGAGCCTGCCTAACCAAGACAGCCCGATCTTCGAAGGCGAAACACCTGTACTTGGTCTGGACGTTTGGGAGCATGCTTACTACCTGAACTACCAAAACAAACGCCCTGATTACATTGCAGCGTTCTGGAACGTTGTAAACTGGGCTGAAGTTGGCAAACGTTACGAAGCAGCAGTTAAATAATTACCGCTCAAACAACAAGGCTGTCCCTTATGGGGCAGCCTTGTTTTATTTAGGATGAACTTTGTCGCAAAGTATCGTCAGCCTCAACTGCATCGTGCACACAGATAGGCATCCGCCGCATAAGATAGATGAGGATGAATGCCTAATCTGTCATACGAAGGAGTCTGACAAAAGCGCATGAGCAGCTATACTTATAGGTATATCGAAGGGAAAGGCAGCAACAACGTTGTTAGTAACTGCGGCTGCGGCGGCACTCGCATGTTTATGCCTGGCCCACCACCAGGGCCAGGACCGGGACCAGGGCCAGGGCCAGGGCCAGGACCGGGACCAGGGCCAGGACCGGGGCCAGGACCGGGACCAGGGCCAGGGCCAGGGCCAGGACCGGGACCAGGGCCAGGACCGGGGCCAGGACCGGGACCAGGGCCAGGACCGGGGCCAGGGCCAGGGCCATTTCCGCCGGGGCCGGGACCGTTCCCACCAGGGCCGGGGCCGTTCCCACCATTTCCGCCATTTCCTCCGTTCCCTCCTGGCCCTGGGCCAGCATTTGTAACGGTAGTTATTAACGGAGGACGTTTCTTCCCCAACGTAACTAATTCCTACAGGGTACCTTTCCGATTTGGAATGACGATTCGAAATGCCCTTCAAGCAACAGGCGTCGTACGTTTCGGGTTTAATGGCCAAATCGCATCTGTCAGCGGCATTCCACTTGGTGGACCAATTCAAGCATTATTGCGCTTAAATGGCCGTGTGATCCCGCAGAACTTCCTGAATGCCCAAGTACAGCGGTTTGATACCGTCTCTCTCGAGCTGATTTTTAATTTAACTGGCCGCTCCGAGGATGAACTGTCGCAAGACCTGACCGACATTGCACATTTGAACATTGCTGATCATTTTATTGAATAAGGTAATCCAACCCGAGCTGTAAGGCTGTTTTCAGCCTTTACAACCGAGATAGTGGCGCAAGTCTGCAGCACGCGAGTTACAGAAACACAAGAAAGGCCATTCCATCAATCGGAATGGCCTTTCTTTTCGCCTTCGCAGGGTTATTTCTTTTCCTTTTCCTCTTCCTGCTTGATGGCTTTCCCTTTACCACTGATCAGCTTAAGCTGATCGTTCTCGTAGCCAACATCGTAGGTTACTTGATATTTGCTCAGCCGATATTCCCCGTCTAAACGTTCATCAACGGATATAATTGCCGTTACAGTGGCTTCATCATCACCTTCTTTAGTGACATGAATGTTGTCGATGACCACATTCCGAGTCATCATGTATCCTTGACGGAATGACTCGTAGCTTGTGCCAAGCTTCCAATTCCCGCCTAGCAAGGAGTAAGCATATACATAGTCGGCGTTATTCAAACTATCGTAGAAGTGGGTAACCAAGTATTCCGCATACTCCGTAATTGAAGCATCCTGTTTGACCGCACTATCGTCTTCTTCCGGCTTCCATTCGGGGAGCGTCTTCATCGGATTTTTCGACCATGCCTCAGCTAGATCAAGTACGTTTACGATCGGAATACTAAATCCAATTGAGCTTTCCTCAATTCCGGCGGAATTGATACCAAGCACTTCCCCAGTCTTCTTGTCGACGAGTGGTCCTCCACTATTGCCCGGCGCAATTGGCGCGGAGATCTGGTACAAATCGTTATAGGTGTATGGCTTGATCTCAAAGCTCCTGCCCAAACCACTTACCATACCTGTTGTAACGGTATTCTGGAAGCCCAGTGGACTGCCTATCGCAATAACTTCATCACCAATCTCAGCCTTTTCCTTCCTCACCATAACAAGCGGCTCAACCCCAGCTAGTCCGGGCACACGAACTACCGCTACATCCGTCTCCGTGCTGATGCCAATGACATCCCCCTCAAGCTCCCGTGCATCTGCCGTCTTCACTGTAACTTTGCTCTCTCCAGCAACGACGTGAGCATTCGTAATCAGGTCGCCTTTATCGTTATAGACAAAACCTGAGCCTTGTGTTCCATCCTTTGTTTCAATCATGACAACCAGCTTTTGTGTTGCGTAAATAATATCCTTCAGTGATTTTGGCGCTCCTGCATTGGCATCTGCAAGCAGAGGCAATCCGCTTAACTGATTAGGCACCTTGGTGTGGATGAATACAGCTGCTCCCGCTCCCACACAAAGAATTGCCAACGACGTGATGAGGCTAATCCATGTTCCTTTTTTCATGATTAATTCCCCTACCTAATCCAAATACCATGTCATATGATCAATGGCCACTGTTGCATTCTCATCCTGCACATGATGTACAACAAAGGTAAAGCTGAACGTTTCTCCAGCCTCAATATAAGATGGAGTCGCATCCACCTTCCCGGTTGTAATCACTTTTCCTTTTGAATCATGAACCGTATATTCGATCAAAACGGAGTAAATCGGCCGAGTTGCCGCATTCAGCAGCTCCCCTGTCACATTAAAGTCACCCAAAGCATCAAGCTCTGCATTAATATGCTTTACTTTTACAGCTGCCGTCTGATTAAGCAGATCCTCTTCAGCCGCCTTCTGCATGGCCTGTTCAATCCGTTGCTGCTCCGCCTGCTCGAAGTTTTTCTTCTCCACGACAATTTGGTCATACAGCTTTGTCAGCTTCTCATTGTCTGACGCGTAGATCAATCCTTTTTGCGCTGCTGTGATCGCAGCCGTAAAATTCTTTTTCTTCCGCATGGAATCCGCTTCTGCATAGCTAAGATCAGCAATCTTTGTCTCGATCTTTTGCCGTAACGCCAGCGCCTCATCACCAGTCAAGCTTTTCACCTGATTGTATTCCCTTGCAAGGTCATCGATGTTCTCCATCGGTTCGAATTCAGCAGAAACCTGCAGAACCGTTACCCGAGTAGTCAAATTATCCACTTGCTCCCGCACGTTGCCAAAAACCGCTTCCTCCCGGCTGCGCAGCTTTGACTTCACCTGCTCGAGCATCGTGGATGCCTCGTCTAAATCATCACTATTCAGCCTCTGCTCGACTTCCGTAATCGAACGGTCCAGTGATAAGGCCTCTTCCACAATCTTCAGATCCGCCTGTACCGGTTTAAAATTGGGCCGTGCATCAGCTGCTTTATTCAGCTGTTTGAACGCCTCTTCATACTTGCCTGCAAGCGCCTCCTGCCTTGCAGATTCCTGCCATTCCAGTACACGGTCATTTAATCTAGCTTCATATAAATAATAGGACAACAGCAACGCTGCAATACCAATGAATAAGAAGAGGGGAATAAATCCAACTAGTTTTCGTACAGGCAGCTGCTTAGTTTCGAGAGCAGGACCGGCCTGATCCTTCGCCATATCCCATTCATCAAGTGCCGCTGTCTGCGCCTCAGTCCCATGCTGTATATTTCGTTTTTCAGGCTCGAGCAGCCTGCCGCATCTGCTGCAGTATACGGCATCCGCATCATGCTCCCTAACGCAATGATGGCAATACAATTTCATTCTCCTCCAGATTCATCTCTTATATCTCTTATCTATTCTATATGAAATAATAAATGATCTCCATTTTTCCTTTCTGGAAAATAAAAAAAGTTTCTCCAACACTTTTCAGCACAAAAAAAGCCGGTCCTACTTTCGCAGGATCCAGCTTATTACTCCTTGTTCTATTTTACTCCCTACCCCAATTGGTACCATATTAGACTAGATAAGCCGCTCACGCAAAAACTTTTTAATCTCATCAGCTAGATCTTCCCGCTCTAATGCGAAATCAATAGTAGCCTTCACGAAGCCAAGCTTATCCCCCACATCATGACGCTTGCCGGTAAAGCGATGCGCCAGAATAGGAGAAATATGATTAAGCCGCTGCAAACTGTCTGTCAGCTGAATTTCACCTGCTTTACCAGGCTTCGCATGCTCCAGAAGTTCGAAGATTGCGGGATCAAGCACGTACCGCCCGACTACTGCCCAATTGGAAGGTGCCTGTCCCGGTGCAGGTTTTTCGATCAGATCACGAATTCTTGATGGATCGGTTTCGTCGAAAGCAGCAATCCCGTATTTATGCGTCTGATCCCATGGCACTTCCATCATCGCAACAACGGAAGAACCCGTATCTTCATATTGAGCAATCATTTGCTGCAGGCAAGGAGGTTCGGAACGCAGGATGTCATCACCAAGCAGCACCGCAAACGGCTCATCTCCGATGAAACGCCGCGCACAAAGAACCGCATGTCCAAGTCCCAGCGGCTCCTTCTGACGGACATAATAAATATCAGCCAGATGCGAGATATCCCGGACAATCGTGAGCATCTCTTCATTGCCGCGTTCCTCCAGCTCCTTCTCCAGCTCATAAGATTTGTCAAAATGATCTTCGATCGCGCGCTTATGACGGCCGCTTACGATAATGATGCTGTCTATGCCAGACTGGACCGCTTCTTCTACGATATACTGAATGGCCGGCTTATCGATAATTGGCAGCATTTCCTTCGGCTGTGCCTTTGTTGCGGGCAGGAACCTCGTACCTAGACCGCCCGCAGGAATGATTGCTTTTCGTACCTGCTGCGTTGCCTTCTGTTGTACCATCCTGATCACCCTCTCTATATAAGCAGTTTAACCTACTTGTACCTCTGGCTGAAGAGGTAGACGTACTACAAATACCGTCCCCTGCTCCACATCCTCTATGTCGATTGTTCCGCCATGGATGTCGATAATCTTTTTCACAATAGACAAACCTAGCCCGCTTCCACCCTGTGTGCGATCCCGTGACGGATCAACCTTATAAAACCGCTCGAAGACACGGTCCCGCTCCTCCTCCGGAATGCCGCTGCCGGAATCGGCGATTCGGACGACGGCATTTCCATGCTCCTCTGACAGCTGGAACGAAATCTTGCCTTCCTCCGGCGTAAATTTGATGCTGTTGGTAAGCAGATTAATCCACACCTGATTAAGCTGATCCTCATCCCCCTTAATAACCGTTTCTTCCATTAAGAGCTCAACGGTCAGACGTCTCGCAAGCCAGGCAGGTTCAGAGGACAGCACAACGTCTTGGAGCTGCCGGTCCAGCCGGTAGGCAACCGGTTCGTACGGATGCTGCTCGGAGTCAAGAGAAGCAAGCTTCAGCAGGTTCTCACTAAGGCGGGATAAACGGCTGCTCTCCTGTTTAATAATACCAACATAACGATTTCGGTCCGATTCGGTCAACTCTTCGCTGCGAAGTGCTTCGGCAAATCCGCCGATCGAGGTGAGCGGCGATTGGATTTCATGCGATACATTGGATACAAAGTCACGACGCATCGTCTCCAGCTGCGACAAGCTGTGCGCCATCTGGTTAATGCTGTCAGCCAGCTCACCCAGCTCATTACGGTGAGACATAGGGAGCTGTACACTAAAGTCGCCTTTGGCAATGCGGATAGTCGCAGCCGTCATCATTTTGAGCGGCTTCACAAGGTAGCGGGCAGCTAGCAGAATTAAGATACAACCAACTACAAGAAGCGTAATCAGGATCGTAAATGTATTCCGTTGGAAGCTCTTAAACTGCCGCACATGATCGGGTGCAATAAACACCGCCCATTCCGTATTCCCAAACTGCGCAAGACGTCCATATGCCGGCGGCGAAGATGGCCCGGTACGATGCTCGTCAGCAAAGTCGACCCTCTGTGTTTGACCATCGAACACACTTGTAAGCGCCCTCCAGCTCAAATGATTCACAATGGACCGGCTTGTCCGGCCCACTTGAATGACCAATCCGTTCTTGTTCACCGCCACAATGGACATCTCTTGCAGGCTTGATACCTGTTCTAGAAAGGCAGGCAGAGAGCGAGGCGACGAGCCATTGTACAGCTTCTCCAGCCGGGTAATCATCATCTCTTCCATTCCGAACTGCCCCTGAAGATCACGCCGGAACAATTGATTAGCCGTAAAATAGGCAATACTTATACTTACTAATACGATGACCAGAAACGTCACCGCTATTCGCACATACAAGCTGCGAATCATGCCTGCTCCTCCAATCGATAGCCCAGACCGCGAATCGTCACGATGCGGAAGCCGAAAGCTTCTTCCGGGAACCTCTCGCGAAGCCGTTTGATATGTACATCAACCGTACGCTCGTCCCCTTCGTAGTTCATCCCCCACAATTGCTCGATCAGATGCTCCCTTGTGAAGGTTTTACCCGGGTAGCTGGCGAGCTTAAACAGAAGTTCGAATTCCTTCGGCGGCAGCAAAATCTTCTCTCCGTTTGCGACCAGCTGGAAGTCTGAGCGGTTCATCGACAAGCCGCCAAACTCAACGATTTGAGAAGAAGCTATGCGGTAGCGCTTGAGCAGCGCTTTTACCCTGACGATCAGCTCCGGCGGATCAAATGGCTTCACGACATAATCATCGGCTCCAAGCTCGAAACCTTTCACCTTATGGGCCGTCTCCCCCTTGGCGGTTAGCATGAGCAGCGGCATGTCGAAAGATTCTCGCAAAGCGGAGCACAGTGCCCAGCCATCCATCTTGGGCATCATGACATCAATGACAGCAAGATCCGGCTTCACTGCCTCCAGATGGGTAAGTGCGTCTTCCCCATTAGTCGCTTCAATAACTTCATAACCTTCCCTGCGCAAAAACAAGCTAACCAATTCCCTTATATTCGGATCGTCGTCTACGACTAGTATTTTCGGCATTGGAAGCACCTCCTGTACACTCTCTTTCTACAATAATACATCTAGATGAAAATAAGATGAACTGTGTTGACAAAGTTTACAGATTATAATAATTTTAAACTAGAAACATGATTCACCATATAGGACGGAGGAAATCATTATGCATAAAACAGTAATTATCGGTACCGGCCCTGCCGGCTTGACGGCGGCGATCTATCTGGCGCGCGCTAATATGGAACCACTCGTTATTGAAGGCTGGCAGCCAGGTGGTCAGCTCACTACAACAACGGAGATCGAGAACTTCCCAGGCTTCCCTGAAGGTATTCTTGGCAGCGAGTTAATGTCCAACATGCGCAAACAGGCGCAGCGCTTTGGCGCAACCTTCCGCAATGGCTCGGTTAAGAGCGTAGACTTCAGCAAACGTCCTTACACGCTTGATGTAGAAGGTATTGGCGAGATTCAAGCCGAATCCGTTATTATTTCGACTGGCGCATCTGCAAAATATCTTGGTATTCCAGGCGAGCAAGAAAACATCGGACGTGGCGTCAGCACTTGCGCAACTTGCGATGGCTTCTTCTTCCGTAATAAAAAACTCATTATCGTTGGTGGCGGCGACTCTGCCATGGAAGAAGCAGTGTTCCTGACTCGCTTCGCTTCTGAAGTAACGATCGTTAACCGTCGTGACGAGCTTCGTGCATCGAAAATCATGCAGGACCGCGCTCGTGCGAATGAGAAAATCAACTGGAACCTGAACAAAACTCCACTTGAAGTTGTTCCAGGCGAAATGGGTCTTAAAGGCCTGAAAGTGCGCAACAATGCAACTGGTGAAGAAGAATTCGTGGAAGCAGACGGCTTGTTCGTAACGATCGGCCACACGCCTAACACGAAATTCCTCGGCGGCCAAATCGACACGGATGAGCAAGGCTACATTATCGTGAAGCCAGGCACTTCGGAGACAAACATTCCAGGCGTATTCGCTTGCGGCGACGTGCAAGACCGTCAATACCGTCAAGCGATTACAGCAGCAGGCAGCGGCTGTATGGCAGCTCTTGATGCAGAGCGTTTCCTGGAAGCACAAAGCCATGACGCGGTACATGCTTAAGAAATAATTCCAATTGCCTGTGGTAGATTAAAGCCGCCCATAGTATAATGGGAGAAGTTTGATTAAACAACAATTTAAAGGCAATGCTACCTACAAAGGTACAACCTCGCTGATTTATTAGCAGGTTGTGCCTTTTTCTGTTTTTTACCCATTATTCGATTGGAGTGATCCTCATTTATGCTGCTGGAAGCGATCTATCACAGACCAAAACAAAACTGGGCTTATGCTTATAACGAAACGACCCTCCACATCCGGATCCAAACGAAACGTTATGATGCAATTCGTGTGGAGCTGATTGCCGGGGACAAATATGACTGGAGCGGCACGATGACGATCGTAGAGATGACCGCGCTCTCATCCGATGCATTGTTTGATTATTGGGAGGCAGCCATAGAACCTCCATTCCGCCGTCTGCGTTACGCCTTCCGCCTGACTGGCAGCGAGGGAGAAGTTTGTTTTACGGAAAATGGCTTCCCCGCGGAGCTGCCGGATAACCCAAATACGTTTTTTGACTTTCCATATATCAATAAGGTGGATGTGTTCGCTCCTCCGGCTTGGGTGAAGGATGCTGTCTTTTATCAAATCTTCCCGGAAAGGTTCGCCAATGGCGATCCCTCGCTTAATCCGGAGAAGACAGAAGCTTGGGGCGGCAAGCCAACTCCTACGAACTTCTTCGGCGGCGATCTGCAGGGTGTGCTTGATCATCTTGACCATCTGGTCGAGCTTGGCATTAATGCCGTCTACTTCACTCCGCTATTCGAAGCGACAACCAATCATAAATATGATACCGAGAACTATATGCAGGTAGATCGTCATTTTGGCACGAACGAGAAGCTGAAGGAGCTTGTGGAGGCTTGTCATAAGCGGGGGATCCGCGTGCTGCTGGATGCGGTATTTAATCATGCCGGCCGGACGTTCCCACCTTTTGTTGATGCGCTGAAAAATGGTGAAAAGTCCGTATACGCAAACTGGTTCCATGTGCGGGAATGGCCGCTACAGGTAGTCGACGGCATTCCAACTTACGAGACCTTCGCCTTCGAGCCTATGATGCCAAAGCTGAATACGGAGAACCCTGATGTAAAAGCCTATTTATTCAATGTTGCCCGGTATTGGATTGAGAAAATCGGCGTCGATGGCTGGCGGCTGGATGTAGCTAATGAGGTGGATCACCAGTTCTGGCGCGAATTCCGCCAAGCGGTGAAACAAGTGAATCCTGAGGCTTATATCTTGGGAGAGATCTGGCATGATGCAATGATGTGGCTTGAGGGCGATCAATTCGACTCCGTGATGAACTATCCATTCACGAATGCGGTACTCGACTTCTTTGGGCATCAATCCATTGATGCAACGACGTTCACCAATGCGATTGGCCGGCAGCTTGCCGCTTATCCGCAGCAGGTGACGGAAACGGCGTTCAACCTGCTGGACAGTCATGATACGCCGCGGCTTCTTACGATCTGCGGCGATGAAGTGGATGCGATGAAGCTGGCGGTTCTGTTCCAGCTGACTTATCCGGGAGCGCCGTGTATTTATTACGGCGATGAAGTGGGCATGAACGGCGAGGGGGATCCCGACTGCCGGAAATGTATGGTGTGGGAGCCAGAGCAGCAGAACCTCGAGCTGCTCGCGTTCTACAAGCAGGCGCTTGCGCTGAGGCGCGAGCACGCCGCTCTGCGGAGCAGCGACATCCGCTTCCTGCAGGCAGCGGATGGTGAAGATGGCGGCGTGATCGTGTACGAACGCCGCGATGGGGCTGAGCGCATCCTCGTCGCGATGAATGCGCGAGGGCGCGAGGCTGCTGCCGCCGTGCCAGCCGGCGGCGTTTGGGTATCGCTGCTGGATGCGCAGCAGCAGCTTGAGCCGGTGGCCGGGAAGCTGCTGCTGCAGCTCCCGGGCTACGGCTATGGGATTTGGAAGCAGCTTCATTAATGCAAAAAGACGGATGCAGCGTGGCTGCTCCGTCTTTTTTTATTTTAGTCCTACACCTAGCCTATCACCATTCCGCGAACGAGCCGTCATCGTAAGCAAGCCGCGGTGTATCCCAATCGCCTCCGAAGCTGCGTTCGATTAACGCTTCTTCGTTTATTTCAATACCAAGTCCCGGTCCTTGTGGAATCGCAACATGGCCGTCGATCACCTCAAACGACTGCTTTAAGTAGCCCTCACCTAGGTCCCATTTCTCCGCCATTGACGGATGTTCTTGGATGAGGAAGTTCGGCGTACAAGCATCAAGCTGCAGACAAGCTGCAAGCGAGATCGGTCCAAGCGGATTATGTGGAGCGATGGAAGCATAGTGGGTTTCCGCCATTGCCGCGATTTTACGTCCTTCGAAGATGCCGCCAGCATGGCATAGGTCGGGCTGCACGATAGCAACAGCACCTTTCTCAAGTGCCTCGCGAAAGCCCCAGCGCGTGAACAGACGCTCACCGGTTGCAATCGGAATACTCGTCGATTGAGCGACTCGCAGCAGTTGGTCCACATTTTCCGGCAGACACGGTTCCTCGATAAACATCGGGTAATAAGGCTCCAGTGCGGCGGCCAAACGGATAGCCATCGTTGGGCTGACGCGACCGTGGAAGTCGATTGCGATATCGACGCCGCTGCCAACCGCCTCGCGTGCGGCCGCGAACTTGTTCACCTGACTCTCTACGAAAGCCAGCGAATCAACATTGCGGACAGGTGCGTCTACCCCAGTCTTTATGGCGTCAAAGCCTGCAGCCACTCTCTGCTTCGCATTCGCAGCAAATTCCTCCGGCGTTGCACCGCCGCAGTGGCAATACATACGAATCTTGTCGCGGACACGCCCGCCCAGCATTTCATATACAGGCATGTTGTAGAACTTGCCCTTAATATCCCAGAGAGCCTGCTCAATGCCACTGATTGCACTGACGAGAACCGGGCCTCCGCGGTAAAACGTGCCGCGGTACATGATTTGCCAGTGATGCTCAATGCGCAGCGGATCTTCGCCAATCAGATAACGCTTTAGCTCTTCAATAGCCGTCGCAACCGTTAAGGCGCGGCCCTCTACGATTGGCTCGCCCCAACCGGCGATTCCTTCGTCGGTCTCAATCTTCAGGAACAGCCAGCGAGGCTTAACATGGTAAAGCTTCATATCCGTTATTTTCACGATTAGGACTCCTTTGCTTCGCTATACTTGGCATCAGCCGTTTAGGCGTTTATCCTTTCTCCGCCCATACCGGGAGAAGAGCACCGCCATCCATATAAAGGGTCGTTCCCGTTATATAACCCGCGCTGTCCGAAGCGAGGAATACAGCAGCTGCTCCGACCTCTTCCGGCGTGCAGAATCGTCCCATAGGAATACGGGAAGAAATATTCTCGATTGCCTTTTGAACTCGTTCGTTGCCTTCGGTCCAGCTGTTCCTCGTGTAGCCCGGAGCGATCCCGACGACCCGAATACCGTGAGGCGCGAGATCAAGCGCCATATTTTTCGCCAGCTTGTTCACACCAGCCTTCGCCGCTGCGTACACCGTTGAATTTGACCAATTGCCTTCTGCATGATTCGAACTGATATGAATAATGACGCCGCGTGTGCCTTGTTTGACCATCAGGCGCGCCGCATGCTGCGAACAGAAATATAAACCGCGCAGATCGGTATGCATAACCTCTTCAAACAGCTCTGGTGTGGTCTCCAGGAAAGGCTGCATTCGCGTAATACCCGAGTTGTTCACGAGCACGTCGAGCCGGCCGAACCTGCTCTCCACCTGTTCAATCAGCGAAACGATTTGGTCCAAATCGGCGATGTTTGCTTGAACAGCTTCCGCCCTCACACCATAGGTCAACAGCTGCCGGACAACTTCCTCTGCCTGCTCGGCGCTTTTGTTGTAATTGACGCACACATCGTATCCGGCTTTGGCAAATTCATGTGCAATCCCTTTGCCAATCCCTCGTCCCGAACCCGTTACTAAAGCAACTTTACGTTCCAAGCGATCCCCTACCCTTTGAGCCCCGTGAAAGAAACACCTTTCTCAATCAGCTTCTGACAGGACGTAATAATGAGCATAAGTGGTATTGTAGCGATGACGAGACTTGACATAATGACGTTTGAGCCTAGACTTCGCCGCTGCTGGAAGTCATTCAGCGCAACGGTAAAGGTCCATACATTCTGTGTCCGCGCAACGACAAGCGGCCATAGAAATTCGTTCCATACCGCGATAAACGTCATGACAGCAACAACCGTGAAAATCGGCGCCGACATCGGCACAACAATGCGATAGAAGATCTTCATTTCACTCGCCCCGTCAATTCGACCCGCCTGCAGAAGCTCGTTTGGCAGCTGCTCAAAGAATCCTTTGAATAAGAAGATAACAATCCCCCAAGCGGTATGCGGTAAAATAATCCCCCAAAGGGTGTTGACCAAATGCAGCTTATCCATCGTTAGATAAAGCGGTACGAGTATCGCAATCTCAGGAATCATGATTGTCGCGACGAAGAATAACGTCAGCCAGCCGCTGGTTCTGCTTCGCAAAAGATGTGCCAGCGCATACCCCGCTGTCCCTCCGATAATGAGCTGAAGGATAATCGTTGCGCCGGTGACAAAGACGCTGTTAAGCAAGAAGTGAGGGAAGCCGTACGATGCGGTATTCGACTTGCTGTCTGAACTGCCGGACATTTCCCACAGCACGATATAATTGTCAAACAAACGCTTCCAGTCGCTTACTTCATCGATGGTTTGCACCTTGCCCTTGACGACTTTGGACTCGGACAGCCATTTCAAGGCATGGGCCGCCTGCTCCGGCAGCTCAGCAGGAATCACCGTTTCGCCTCCGTACTTGCCGCCTTCACCCTTGAAGTCAAAGGTCGTATACTTGTTGTCTCGAATTTTCTGCAGCTTATTTTTCATCGTGGCATGGGTTGCGACCATCGTAGGGACAATCTCGGAGCGTCCTACCGTAAACTTGTAGGAAGGCATGGATGCTTTATAGACGACAACGCCGTCTTTAACGCCTGTAACCTTCATCGCACCAACGGCTTCGTTTTGCATCCGTTTCCATGTGAACCAGATCGCTTCCATCGCATCAAGCTCGTAATCTTCTTTTTTCAAATCCGTGCCGTCATAATTCAGCGTCAGACTAACGGACTTTGGTACCGTTGGAATCCATGTCGGCGGAAACTTATAGATGGTGATGTTGTCTTTCATCGATGAGCTGACCATCCAGAACAACGGCACTATGGATGCAAGGATAAAAAATGCAGCAACCGAATAAGAGACGATTTTGACCGATAATGAACCTTTCTCCTTAATACGTCCGCGTCCAGCCATGAGATGCTCCTTCCTGCTTTACAAATTACACGAGAGCGATTAGTCCCTGTTTGTTAATTTGATTTGCAAATAGGTGATGACTGCAATAATGATAAACATGACGAATGAGATCGAGCCTGCCACCCCAAAGCGGAACTCCTTAAAGGAGCTGTTAAAGACGAGCATCGAGAGTGTCCGCGTGCTGTTCGCCGGGCCGCCGCCTGTCATAATATACATCGGGTCGAAGGTTAAGAAGACGCCGGAAATAAACGAAATAAATTGAATGCCGATGACGAATTTGAGGCTTGGGAACACAATCGAACGCATCCGGCGCCATGGACCGGCACCGTCAATTTTTGCCGCTTCGACGTTCTCGCTCGGAATGCCCTGCAGCGCGGAATAGTAGATCAGCATCCCCATCCCTGTCGCAAATACGCCTGGCAGCACGATCGCCCATTTAGCCGTTGAAGGATCATTCAGCCAGCCGTACGGGCCAAGTCCGATGAAATGAAGAAGGTAGTTCAATAAGCCGTAATCCGGATTATAGAGCCACTTCCACAGCAGGTAACCGGCAACAGCGGGAACTGCCGTAGGCAGCAAATACAAGGATCTTAGCGTCTTGCTGGCGAACTTGATCTCATTGAGCAGGACCGCCTGTACAATTGGCACCCAAAACGTGAGAATAAAATAGATAAAGAAGAATACAAACGTATTTCGGAGTGCATTCCAGAACTCAGTCGAATGGATTAAATACTTATAGTTATCCAGCCAGACGAAATGGCCAGGCGGGTTAATGACTTTGTAATCGAAGAAGCTCATATATACGGCTTGAAGAAGCGGGTAGTACTTGAACAACAGGAAACATACAATAGCAGGAGTCAAGAAAAGAATTGCTGTCCAAGAGATCTTAATCCGGGGTTTGACCCGCACTTGCACCTGAGGCTTCTGGCCTTCAATGGCTGCTTTCAACGTTGTGACGCCTCCTTCCCAAATGGCAGGCGGAGCAGCTCACGGCGTCTTCATGCCCGTTCATCAACTCCGCCTTCACTTATTAAGCCACCCTTATTTCTTCACAGCTGCGTTAAACGCATCGATAACTTCTTTTTGTGCTGCATCTTGTGCTTCCTGGAGCAGCTGTTTCGGATCGGATTTCTCGTCTGTCAGCGCTTTTTGAACGGCTTTAACGACATATGGAGTGAGACGCTCTTTCAAGAAGTACTCCAGATGCGTATCGGAAGCCGCTTTGTTCACTGCCGCTACAAGCTCAGGCGAAATGTCTTTTGCAAATTGAGAAGGATCAACGTCGGATCGAACAGACAGCAGGTTCGGGAAGATCCCATTGTCTTGCTGGAACTGAAGGTACTTCTCAGCAACCTCTTTGGAGTTAATATAGGTGATGTATTGCCAGGCTGCGTCTTGCTTTTCTTTGGACGTCTTCGGATTAATGATCCAGTAAGCACCACCGATTTGTCCTGGACCTTTGCCGCCTGGACCTACCGGATATGGCGCGAAGCCAACGTCGTTCAAATCCATTCCTTGTGCCACATAGTCGCCGAACCCGCCGGAAGCTGCATTCGACATCGCTGCGCGGCCTTGGAAAATATCATTCATATTATCTTGGTAGCTTTGGAGCACGTTGTTTTGGACGATTTTGTGCACCCATTTCAGATCCTTATAGAATTGCAGGGCGGTCACAGAAGGCTCTTCCGTAAATGCCAATTGAACTGTACCGTCCGCATTGACATGCGTCAGGTCGCCGCCTGCTTGCCATACATAATACTCAAACCACCAGTCAGCCCATTCCATGCCAAGCAGCGTAATTCCGTATTGCTTCTTACCTGTATCCGTCAGCTTCTTGCCGAATTCAACCAGCTGATCCCAGTTTGCCGGAGGCGTATCTCGATCAAGTCCTGCTTCTTCGAACATCTTCTTGTTCCAGAACAGGCCTGTTACATACATATCGTGAGGAATGCCGTATACTTTGCCATCAATTGTGCCTGCTTCCATCGAGGATGGAATGAATTTATCTTTGTCTGCATAGCTGTCCCAGTAAGGAGACAGGTCAAGCGCAAGACCTTGGCCTACCCAGTCCGCAATGATCGGGAAGTGAGCCGAATGGTAAGCATCAGGTCCATTGCCGCCTGCCATCGCAGTTACGAATACTTCACGGTCATTTGTACCTTGCGGCATCAATTCGTGTTTTACTTTAATGTTGGGATTTGCTGTTTCGAAATCTGCATAAACTTCTTCTTTAATAGATTTCATCGTGTCGTCCGGATTCGGCTGATCCCATACCGTAATTTCGACGGTACCGCCGCTTGAAGCTGTGTTATCCGTAGTTGCTGGCGTATTATCGGACCCGTTGTTTGTTGCCGCATTCGTGCTTGAAGAGTCATTCGTCGGTTCAGAAGTGTTTGTCGTGTTGTTATTACCCCCACTGCAAGCTGATGCCATTAGCATTAAGACAAGAACAATTGCCAAACTTGACCAAGTCCTAAACCGCTGCTTGTTCTTCAATTGAATGCCCTCCTCGAATGGATATCGCATTTACAAATCCAGTATAATTCTAAAATGGTAGCGCTTTCTATGTAATATCTTAACCTCCTATTAGGAATATTTTAAGCAACTTTGGACTCAGCCCCTTCCTATAAAAAGGAAAACAATTGAAGTTATCGAATACAATCGAGTAAGCGGTTACAAAAGCGGTTGCTTTCGAAATATGAATCATCATGATGTCCTTTAAGAGGCCATTGTGGTGATAATTCATTGAAGATGCTTTCGAAGTATGAATCATCATGATGTCCTTTAAGAGGCCATTGTGGTGATAATTCATTGAAGGGGGTAGAACATGCAGTTCCGCAATAAAATGATTCTCTCCTTCTTCATCGTCATCAGTCTTACAGCGCTCATCATGGGTTACTCCTATTACCGTATGATGAGCCGCGAGCTCGAAGCTTCCACGCTGCAGGGTCTTGAGAAGATGACCACGCAGTCAGTCGATACACTGGATCTTCATTTCAAGACGATCTCCAATATTGGCTACAGCTATTTCAGCGATACATCCCTGCAGAAGTTTCTTGATGGTCCTCCCAATACCGACAATGAACAGTATTACCGCAACCGTCTTACCTCTCAGAAGCTGCAAAACCCTCTTATTTCGTTCATTTCCATAACCCGTTTAGACAGTCAGCAAATTTCCAGCTACTACTATTACAATAGAAACGTCAAATCACTTCTGGATGAGGAGCAGGCGAACCTGTTCGATAAAGCGCTCCAGATGGATGGCTTCCCCTTCTGGACTGTCTCGCATACGACCATCAGTACTACGGTTACGCCCGTCAAATCAATCAGTTATATTCAGCTGCTCAAGCGCATTACGATGAATGCGCAGCATCCAATCGGCTATATCAAGATCGATATCGACCCCGGCGTGCTGGATAAAATATTTCCTGGACTGCAAAAGGGCGACGCCAGCAGGTACTACATCGCAGACCGCTCCGGCCATATTATCTATACGCAGAATAAAGAGGATATCGGTAAGTCCATTGCGGGAAGCCCTTTGTTCGCGGCTTACAAGCAGACTACAAAATCAAATGATTACGTTAACTTCCGCTACGAGAACCGGAATAAAACCTATATCGGCTTTTACGAGCCGCTAAATGCCGGCGACTGGATCATGATCGGCAGCATTCCGCTCGATCAGGTGCTGAAAAAGGTGAACTCCTTCCGTCATACGCTCATCTTCATCGCCATGATCAGCTTTCTTACCGCAATGCTGCTCGCTTCTCTGATTGCCGCAGGTGTCACCCGCCCGCTGAAAGAGCTGAACAAAAAGATGAAGCAGGTGGAAATGGGCGATTTCGGGGCTACGATCGAGGTACAGGGCAAAGACGAGCTGTCGACCATCCAGCATAGCTTCAATATGATGACCGCTGAGATTAGTTCACTGATCTCCAAAGTGTATGAGACGGAGCTGCTGAAGAAAGAAGCCGAGATTAAAGCGCTGCAAACGCAGATTAACCCTCATTTCCTCTACAATACGTTAAGCACGATCGACAGCATTTCATCGATTGACGGGGACGAGCGAGTCTCTTATATTTGTATCGCGCTCGGAAGCATGCTCCGCTACAACTTGAATGGCGGTAGTCTAGCAACGGTTCAGGAAGAGATCACGCACCTTAATCAATATTTGTCCATCTATCAAATCAGGTTCACCAATCAGTTCGCTTACGAGATTGAAGTGGAGCCCGGCATAGAGGACATCATTATTCCTAAGTTTCTCATCCAGCCTTTAGTTGAGAATGCCATTATTCATGGCTTGGAGCAAAAAATCGGTAAAAAGACGGTACGCGTCACGCTTGGCAGTGTGGATGAATCCTCCTTGAAATTCCTAATTGAAGATAACGGGGTTGGTATGGATCCTGCCATGATTGAGCTTTTTCACCGCAAACTCAGCAATCCGAATGATATCGTGTCCAGGCAGTCATCACCCAGAACTATGATTGGATTAGCGAACGTATTCAAACGCATTCAATTGTACTATGAAAGCGACCCGCGGGTTGAAATCTCCAGTCAGCCAGGTGCAGGCACAAAGATTTATTTCGAGCTGCCGAAGCGGACTGCATGAAGGGATGAATCGGATGAAAGTACTTATTGTGGAAGACGAACCGCTGCTGCGGGAAGGTTTAATTCGCAAAATCGATTGGAAGACGCTTGGCCTTACGCTTGCTGGAGAAGTCGGCGACGGGTTTGAAGCGATGTCTCAGCTGGTCCACTGCCAGCCCGATATCGTCCTTACGGATGTGAGAATGCCCGGTATGGATGGACTCCAGTTCATTAACCAAGCCCGAGTCCTCTTCCCGAATGTGAAATTCGTCATCATTAGCGGCTTCAATGAATTCGAATATGTACGCGAAGCGCTGCTGTATCATGTGAAAGACTACTTGCTGAAGCCGATCGACAAAGAGAAGCTGCATGTGCTTCTTGCCGGCTTGGCGGAAGAGCTGCGAGCAGAGCGGCTGCAGGAAGCAGACCGTTCCAAGCTGAATGCGCTGGACGAAATGATTCGCCAGAGCCATTTGCAGCCGCTGGATTTCCAGCTTACACATCTGATTTCAGAGCAAGACAGCCACTTGGATGGACTTCCCTTGGAGCTCATTCGAAGCTGCTCGTTCGCAGGCGTATCTGTGCGTATCGTCTACCGCAACGAGACCTCCCGCTTTAAGGAGAACGAGGAGCCGCTTGCCCGGTTCGCCGTCCAGAATAGTATTGAGAATGCACTTGCTGCGCTCCCGATTGAAGTTATTGCGTTCAAGCATGCTTACCACTCGGAGGAAATTGTTGTCTTCCTCGCTTCTCAAAGGAGCACCCTCGACCTGGGACGTATTATAGAAACATTAACGCAGACGGTCGGTTGGATTCGCCAGCATCTTGGGCTTATCGTATCCATCGGCGTCGGCGGCGTGAAGGCAGAATTAACACAGCTTAGGCTCTCCTGTATGGAAGCAAGGAAGGCACTTCAAAACCGGCTGTTATTCGGAGGCGGCAACGTCTATACGGATACGGTTAACCATTCACCCGCAGCGGTGTTTCCGCTTCTTCATCAAGCGGAGCGTGGTTTAACCACCTTGCTGGAGGCTGGTCAGCACCGCGAATTTCTCGATTATGCCGCCCAGCTGTTCCATACTCTCGCGGAATCGCCTGACGCACGATATGACCACGTGGAATATCTGTACACCGAGATCATTCATATCCTCCGCAAACACGCCGCCAAGACGGCCTTCGAGCTGCCGAACTGGAATCTCGGCACACCTATCGCGAGCCTAGAGAGCTTTACGGACTGGCGCGAAATTATTGCGATTATTGAACAACAGCTCGAGCGGCTGAGCAGCGTACTAAACAGCGGCGCCGAGCGCTCAAGTGATGATATTATTGAAAGTGTGCAGCAGTATGTGCTGCAGCATTACGACGAAGACTTGTCCCTGCAATGGGTAAGCGAAAAATACTATATCCATCCCAACTATTTCTCAAAGCGATTTAAGAACATTGTCGGCATCAGCTACAACGATTACGTAACGCGGGTTCGCATCGAACGGTCGAAGGAGTTGCTCCGGACCACGACGCTGAAGATCGCGCGGATCTCACAGCTGGTCGGGTACGAGGATCAAGGCTACTTCTGCAGCGTGTTTAAAAAAGTGACGGGCGTTAGTCCGTCGGCGTACCGGATTTGAATCGCGAGTATTCAAATCCGTTCTTTTGACCGGGTACGTATCAGGGTGATAACCGATTGAATTAGCAGCATCAGCAGAATGCCGCTAAGAAACGAGTAGAAGTTAATATAGTTCGTATTCGTATACTGATTTAACCAACCAAATTCATTAACTTGGCCGTCAATTTGTTCATTAATTCGTGAGGCATTATCCATTTGAAGCAAGATCGATACGGCCAAAAATGCGAGAAGCATGAGAGGAATCCCTATCCCCTTTCGGCGCTCCAGATATCGCTCACGATGTACAATAAGAGCAATCCCTATTAATAGAAGCAGATACACCGGCAATTCAATAAACCACAAAATGATTACGGGATTCCCATTGCCCGAGATACCTTTGCCTGGCTCCATCTCAATCGTAAATAGATTCACGAGAAAGATGAGGATCAGGTTGATGAACAGAACAACCAGCGTTGCAATTCTGAGTGATTTTGTATTCACCGCTTCAACTCCTCTCACCAACCAAATATATCCATTTTATATTAGACCATAGATAATTAGTTTACCGCATTATCGTACGATTCAATCCCTATTTGTCGAAAACACAACCGTATCTCCCCATTCCTACCCTGCCACAGACTGTATTTTGTACAGCGTAATGGTGCACCAAGGCAAAGAAACTAAAGCTACATTGGATATCATCCAGCAGAATCTGCTCATTGGAGGCGAATGAGCCAAAGTTGGCGCTAGTTACTGGTTGGAATCCAACATAGCCCACATGTTCTACATTCGATTAAAGTTAGATTGGATGAAATCCAACCCCCCACTCAGTTCGATCTTTAGTAGGGATTCTCCTTAAACTAAAAAACCAGCCCTCTAAGAGGGCTGGTCAGAACGACTTCAATATGACACTGCTTGCTCTCGTCATCCTTATCCTTTCGAAGCACCTGCGGTAAGCCCCTGTACGAGGAATTTCTGCAGGAAGACGAACAGCAGCGTAATTGGAACGGCAATCAGGACGGCACCTGCGGCGAACATCGTAAAGTTCGAGTTCTGATACGAGCTGACCAGATCCCACATGCCGACGGCAAGTGTCCAGTTCTCTTTGGAACGCAGCACCAGCCGGGCGAAAATAAAATCTACCCATGCTCCAGCAAAAGTCGTCAGCGCCACATAGATCAGAATTGGACGGGCAAGCGGCAGCATAATCCGGTAGAAAATCTGCAAATGATTCGCTCCGTCAATCCGCGCCGACTCATCGAGGCTGCGCGGAATGGTATCAAAGAAGCCTTTAATAACAAAACCGTTCCCGAGGACAGAACCTGCGGAATAGACAATGATAATCGCGGTATGCGTATCAAGCAGGTTCAGCTGAAGCAGGAAAATATAGACCGGCACAAGGCTCATAAAGCCAGGGAACATACCGAGGACGAGCAAAGATGTCAGCATTGTTTTCCGCCCCTTGAACCGGAAGCGCGACAGCGCGTACATACTAATCGTCGATAGGAATGTCGAGAAGATCATGGACAGGACAGCGATTTTGAGCGTATTCAGGTACCATCTGCCATAGAGAAACACCTTAGAGTGAAACAGTTCCGTGTAATGCGATAAGGTGAACGACTTCGGAATAAACGAATCACTGTAGAGCGAAGTGCCCGGACGGAAGGACGACAGCAGTACCCAAAGCGCGGGGTAGATGCAGCAGATCGCAATACAGGTGAGAACCACGTAGCTAAGCACCAACCGAATATACCTGCTTCTAGATTTCATTGGATCATGTCCTCCTCTTTGAACGACTTCGTACGGCGGTAGTTAATGATGGAGAATGTAGCGATAATGATGAAAATAATAATACCAATCGCCGAAGCCATATTGAATTGGCTGTTGTTCAGCGTCAGTTTGTACAGCCACGTAACAAGTAAGTCCGTGCTGCCTGCATATTGATATTCACCGTTCAGCGGCTCGCCGTTCGTCAGCAGGAAGATCAAGTTGAAGTTATTAATATTGCCTGCAAATTGCGTAATAAGAATCGGCGCTGTCGTAAACAGAACAAACGGCAGCGTTATGATACGGAATTTCTGATAGCCCGAGGCTCCGTCCACTTCAGCCGCTTCATACAAGTCCCTTGGAATAGCGGTAAGAACGCCAAGAATCAGAACCATCGATACCGGAATACCAACCCACATATTAACGAGAATCGCAGTCGCCTTCGCCATAGTCGGATCCGTCAGCCAAGGCAGCTTGCCAAATCCGAAGTAAGACAGGTATTGGTTGATTGGTCCAAACTGGCCATTAAACAGATTACGCATGACAAGCAGCGAGATCATCTGTGGAATAGCGTAAGGCAGGATGAAGACCGTCCGCCAAAGCTTTTTAAACTTAACATCCTTTTGCTCAATTAAGAGAGCTACGAGCAGACCACCAAAATAGCAGGTTACCGTCGCCAGCACTGCCCAGATTATCGTCCACGTAAATACGCCAAAGAATGTTCTGCTCCACGACTTGAGCGTCAGCAGATCGGTAAACGTCTTAAAGCCGACCCAATCGACCAGCTTGGCTGGCGGGATATGTTGAGGCAATGAGTAGTTCGTGAAGGACAGCAGAATCATGAAGACGATCGGCATAATTGTTAAGAACAATACGCCAAGGCCTGGAATGCTCAGCAATAAATGCGGGAACTTACGATCCCATACATAGCTGATGGATTCCCGGAAGTTCGCAGCCTTTCCGCCTTGTTCTCTCTTCTCCCCCGTACGATACGCATCGCGGATATTCATAATGTAAATGACAATAAAAAGGGCAAGCAGCAAAATCGTAATAAGACCGTTAATCATGAGGAAGATCGAATGATCCCCTTTGACTGTCTGATAAATCTTCCCAACCTTCACCATCTTAGATGGAGTATCACCAAGCGTCCAAATCCCCCAAATATCCTGTGCCAAACGCGGAATGAAATAAGTAAGCGATACCGCTTCAATAACAAGCAGCAGAAGACCTTTTATATATTGCCTGTTGTACAGCTGACCAAGCCCCAGTGATAACGCTGACAAAATAGCAGCAGTATTGCGGCGGCGATTCATACCCGTGCACTCCTTCCCATAGCTTGCGCCCGCCGAAGTCGAAGTCGCTTCAGCGGGCGAGCCATCTATCTCTTATTTCGAAAAACGATTATTTCGTCGTGCCTTTAGCTGCCTCTTGTACTTGAGTTACTGCATTGTCAAGAGCTGCTTTTGGATCTTTATTCTCGTTCCAAATGTCAGCAAGCGCTGCACCCATTGGATCCCATACACTGCCCATTTCCGGAATGGATGGCATTGCTTGCGAGTTCACGAATTGAGCTGCGAAGCCGCTCGAGATCTCATCCGCTTTGAAGGTTGGATCTTCCATTGCTTCTTTGTTTGCTGGAATGGCACCAGTCAGAAAGTAGTCTTTCAGCTGACCTGCTTTAGAAGAGATGAAATTCGCGAACAGACGTGATGCATTCGGGTATTTCGTGAACGAGTTAACGTACCAAGCTTTTACGCCGGAGAACGAAACTGCTGGTTTGCCGTTTATTGCAGGGATTGGAGCTACGCCAAAGTTAATGCCAAGGTTTTTGAAGTCGGCAACTTTCCAAGGACCTGTAATCGTCATCGCAACCGATTTGTCTGCGAATTTGCCTTGGATAATATCAGCCGAAGCATCACCGGATTTGATTGGCAGAATTTCTTTCAAGGATTGGAAGTATTTCAGGCCTTCTACTGCACCATCGTTGTTCATACCGATATCAGCAGGGTTTGTGCCGTTCTCACCAAACACGTAACCACCTGTCGATGCGAAGAAGATGTAGTTGAAGTACAAATTGCCCATTTCCCACATGAACGCATATTTATTGCTTGCAGGATCATTAAAGGTTTTCGAGAATGTCTTGATGTCATCGAATGATGCCGGTGGTGTTTGTACCAGATCTTTGTTATAGAACAAAGCATATGTTTCTACCGAACGAGGGTAGCCGTACAGGATACCGTCCGTCGTTACTGCGTTAACAGCTGCTTCTGCATTTGCTTGTTTTGTCTCATCTTCAAAGAAATCGTTAGGAAGAACGAGGCCTGCAGCTACCGCTTGACCAAGGTTGTCATGCGGGAATGTTACAACATCTGCGCCGATACCGGCAGGACCGTCAGTCGTCAGCTTTTTCACTTGATCCGGTGATTCTACTTCTTCGATTTTTACCGGAATGTTATATTGTGCTGTGAATTCCTTTGCCATCTCTTCTACAAAGCCACGTTCGTTCTTCGAATCCCATACTGTGAGCGTTGCGCCTTCTTCAGGCACGATGCCTTCTTCAGTTGGTGCTTCACTTGCATTACCCGCGTTGTTTGCAGAAGCTTCTTCCGTTGCAGCAGGAGCATTAGTTGCCGCAGAGTTGCCATTGTTGTTATTGTTGCCCCCACCACAGGCAGACACAATGAACAAAGCAGTGATCATCGTCGATACAAACCATTTTCTCATTCTTAAAGATCCCCTTCCGTAATGTCTGACTTGGAAAAAACGCTTTGTGCGCCGATTAGGCTCCTTTTTCTACGCCTGCTGTTATCGTTGCAGTCTATAATTAGCTTGTGCAAACGTTTGTCTAACAGGCCGCAGAAAAATAAGGGAACGCATCGTTTCCATTTAAAATTAGCCTTATTCACGCCAATTTCCGCTATGAAAGCGTTATATCCACGAATTCATCATACAACAGCCCCTCTCGTTTGTTAAAACGTTTGCACAGATGATCTGCGCAAGCATTCTTAAAGTTATCTCGTGATTCCTTCGTTTTTCGCATTTTTCCCCAATATTTCATCTTTTGTTCATCAAACCTCAAGTCAGACAGTTTACTTTAAACTGCCGTTCAAGTAACATTAATGCATAGAGTTCAAACGATTGCATAACAGGTAAGGGGATCACGATAACGATGGTAACCATTAAAGATATTGCAAGAGCTGCAGGAGTCTCCCCTTCGACAGTGTCGCGGGTGGTGTCCAATCATCCCCGCATCAGCAAGGAGACTACCGCCAAGGTTAAAAAGATCATGAAGGAGATGGGTTATCATCCAAACGTCATGGCTAAAAGCCTCGTGTCAAAGACAACGAAGACGTTAGCCATTATGCTTCCGCGTCCAGCAGAAGAGCTGTTCCAGGACTTCTTCTTTGGTGAATTATTAAGAGGAATATTAACCCACTCTACTAGAGCCGGTTACGATATGCTGTTAACAACAGCAACAAGTGCACATGATGAGACAGAGACCATCTCCAGACTCGTATTCGGCAGAAGAGTTGACGGAGTGATCCTGCTGTCTGCAAGGGTAAACGATCCGCTCATTCGTCATTTGAACCAGCAGGACTTCCCGAGCATTCTGATCGGCAGAAGCGATGAAGAAAGCAGCCATATGATGACCGTCAATAACGATAACGTGCAGGCTGCTTATGATGCGACACAACATCTGATTAAGCAAGGCCATTCACGTATCGGCTTTGTGAGCGGACCAACGAATTTGACCGTTTCACATGATCGGATGGAAGGTTATAAGAAAGCGATGCGCGAGGCTCGGCTGCCGATGCAGTCAGAATGGATTGTGGAAGGCGAATTCCTGCAGGAAAGCGGCTTCCGTGCGATGTCCTTTATCATGGGGCTACCGGAGCGCCCTACCGGACTTGTCGTTATTGATGATGTCGTTGCTTTTGGCGTGTTACGTGGATTGACCGAAATCGGCTTTAAAGTTCCGGATGATATCAGTCTTGTCAGCTTCAACAATATTGCTTTGTCTGAGCTTGCGACTCCACCCATCAGTTCGGTTGATATCGGCACGTACCAGCTTGGCTATACAGCCTCCCAAATGCTGATCCGTCTTATTTTAGACGAGCCTGTTCATCAATCTCATGTCACGATTCCGCATCGGCTGATTGTACGGGAATCTTCCGTTCATTTGGCAGCCAATCGCCCCCTCTAAGGCGTATGTAATTCCTTTCCTGCGTACACACTATTGTCTAGGAAAGGAATGAGGAACCTATGACCCAAACAAATGACGTTCTGAACAAACAAATTGCCAACTGGAGCGTCCTGTATATTAAGCTGCATAATTATCATTGGTATGTAAAAGGAACTCAGTTTTTCACCCTGCACGTAAAGTTTCAAGAGTTCTATGAGGAAGCTGCTCTGCATGTCGATGAGCTTGCCGAGCGGCTGCTTGCCTTAAAAGGTGCGCCAGTTGCTACAATGGCAGAATACGTAAAGATCGCCAGCATTAAGGAAGCTAGCGGCAGCGAATCAGCCACCCAGATGGTCGAGACATTGATCAGCGACTTTACCACCGTTATTACAGAATTAAAGCAAGGTATGGAAATTGCCCAAGGAGCCGGTGATGAGACAACCGCCGACATGCTGCTTGCGATTCATACTACACTCGAGAAGCATGTATGGATGCTGACCGCTTTTAACACTTAAATATGCTAGAATGTAACCCCGCCGAAGCTTAGTTTGGCGGGGTTTTGTTTTGCTGCTGGGCAAAACCGCTGGCTGTCGCCGAGTTAAGACCCTGCGAGGGTCTTATTGAGTACCGAATGGCCAGATTTTAATCCAATAAGACCCCGACAGGGTCTTATTCAACTCCAGATGGAGATTGGATGGGCAAAGCCGCTGGCTGAGGCTGAGTTAAGACCCTGCAAGGGTCTTATTATGCAATGAGTTGGACGTGGCGAAGCGGCCGAATGAGAAACTTGAAACATTTGCCAAGCTTCACTGAGATCGTATACAATTGTATACATCAAAGGAGGAATAAACAGCATGCCAATGGAAAAGATCAATACGAATGATATTGAACGAAAATGGCTTAACCTTCCTTATTACTCCGAATCCCCTGCTCAACAGCTTGATATTTATTTGCCAGAGACTGGCGACGGACCCTTCCCGGTCATTATGTCCATCCATGGTGGAGCGTTTAAATTCGGCGATAAAGCTGATATGCAGCTGAAACCTATGCTGAAAGGCTTAAAAAGACAGTATGCGGTTGTCTCTATCAATTACCGTTTAAGCGGTGAAGCTATCTTCCCTGCCCAAATTTATGATGTAAAAGCAGCCATCCGGTGGGTAAAAGCGAATGCTCATACGTACCATCTCAATGCCACGAAAATCGCTCTTTGGGGCGGTTCCGCCGGAGGTCATCTGTCTTCTCTTGCAGGCACTTCTGCGCACGCTTTTGAGCTAGAGGACCTTAGCATGGGCAACTCTGATTACTCCTCTGAGGTGCAGGCGGTTGTTGACTGGTTTGGCCCAACCAACTTCCTCACGATGGACCAGCTGTTCATTCATAGCGCCGTTGCACCACATCAGGTGCACATCGCTTCCGACTCCCCAGAATCTCTACTTATTGGACAGACCATTACAGAGGCTCCCGAGAAAGTAAAGGCGGCCAATCCCGAAACCTATATTACGGAGCAAACCCCTCCGTTCCTCATCCAACATGGCACACATGATCCACTTATCCCTACGGAGCAGTCCGTTGTCTTTTATGAGAAGCTTACTGCTGCAATTGGTGCAGATAAAGTGAAGCTGGATCTGCTCGAGGGAGCCGGCCATGGCGGCAAAGAATTCGAGACCGCAGATAATGTTAAGCGAGTTCTGAATTTTATTGATCGTTATTTAAAGGCTTAGACAGCATTACCAAACATACACTGCAAAAATAAAAGCGGCATGCCCGATTCGGCATACCGCTTTCTATATGAACTAAATCAATTTGATTGTGCAGCTGGCTGCTTTTTCGCCGCTCCACAGCGCTTCAAGCACGTCGCCGTCATGCAGGGCGGCTACGCCAGCAGGCGTGCCGGTAAAAATAATATCGCCGGCGCCAAGGCCATAACGCGAATCGATATGCCGGACTAACTCGGAGATGCTGAACAGCATATCACGCGAGTTACCAATTTGCGCTTGCTCGCCGTTGCGAAGCAGGGCGAAATCTTGCGCCTTCAATGCTTCTTCACCCGGATACGCCATCCATTCACCAAGCGGCGCGGAAGCTTTGAAGCCTTTGGCATCCAGCCAAGGCTGGCCTTTTGCCTTCAGCTTACTTTGCACATCACGAAGTGTCAGATCAAGTCCAAGCGCAAGCCCATCAATAACATCATCCGGCTCCATACCAGGCTCAAGGGAACGGGAAATCCGCAGTACCAGCTCCAGCTCAAAGTGAACTTCCCCACGACCACCTGGAATTTCAACCACATTACCGTTCATTGGAATAACTGCATGGGAAGGCTTCGTAAAGACGAGCGGCTCCTCCGGTACTTCATTACCCAGCTCAAGCGCATGCAGACGGTAGTTCCGCCCGATGCAATATATGTTTCGAATATCATTTGCCATCATGAAATCCTCCTCCAAACAATTATCTCGTGCTTTTCGTGATAATCCTTACTTCGTAAGCAAAATCCTATTGCTATCCTGACTAGCCCTTCTTCTGGGCGGCAATCATTTCGGCGAGCTCATTAAGCTCCGTCCACCGGTCCATCAATTGCTCGAGCTTCTGCTCCAACTGTTGCTGCTCTTCAATTAATTGCTGCAGCAAAACAGAATCACTGCCTGCGTTATTCATCTTATCTGTAACAGAAGCCAGCTGCTCTTCTGCTTTCGCGATCCATTCATCAATTTGCTCGTAATCCTTCTGATCCTTATAGGACATACGTGTTACACGATCACCGGAAGGCCTGCTGCCGCTGTCTGCGGCAGCAACACTTGTCCCTGCAGCTGGTTTAACCACCGTCGCTGCTGGTTTGCCGTTTCCTGCCGAAAGGCCGGATGAGCTTCCAGCGCCGCCAAACTTTTCGACGTACTCCTGGTATTCGGTATAGTTGCCCACATGCTGCGTAATGACGCCTTCTCCTTCGAACGCGAAGATCTTATCTACCGTCCGGTCCAGGAAGTAACGGTCATGGGATACAACGAATACGACGCCCGGGAAGTCATCAAGATAATCTTCCAGAACAGATAACGTTGCGATATCCAGATCATTGGTTGGTTCGTCCAGCAGCAGGACGTTAGGTGCATTCATCAAGACACGTAGCAACTGCAAACGACGCTTCTCACCGCCGGATAGTTTGCTGATAATCGACCATTGCATCGCAGGCGGGAAAAGAAACCGCTCCAGCATTTGGCCCGCTGAGATCGTTGTACCATCTGCCGTGCGTACCTGCTCCGCATCTTCGCGAATATACTCGATCACACGAAGCGACTCGTCCATTTCTTCATGTTCTTGCGAGAACCAGCCTATCTTAACGGTCATACCCAGCTCAATTGCCCCTTCATCGGGCTGCAGCTTGCCTGTAATGAGGTTAAGTAAAGTGGATTTACCACTGCCGTTACGGCCAACAATTCCAACACGATCCTCGGGCACTGCGATATAGCTGAAGTCCTTGATGAGGGTACGATCACCAAACCGTTTGGTGACTGACTCCATCTCTACGATTTTTTTACCCAGCCTCGTCGAGGCAACCGATACATCCATTTTGCCAGATGATTGCTTAGGAGCCTGCGCTTTCAGATCTTCAAACCGGTCAATCCGGGCTTTCTGTTTGGTTGACCGGGCTTTCGCTCCACGTCTGATCCAAGCCAGCTCATTACGAAGCAGGTTCTGACGTTTATCTTCCGAAGCCGCTTCCCGCTCTTCGCGCTCCACCTTCAGCTCAAGAAACCGACTGTAATTGGCTTGATAGAAATAGGCACGCCCTTTGTCCAGCTCAATTACGCGGTTGCTGACCCGATCCAGGAAGTAGCGATCATGCGTAATCATAAGCAAAGCGCCTTTGCGCTTCTGCAGCATACCTTCGAGCCATGCAACGGACTCATTATCAATATGGTTGGTAGGCTCGTCCAAAATAAGAATATCAGATGGCTGCAGCAGCGCCGCTGCCATCGCAACACGTTTCCGCTGACCACCAGAGAAGGTATCTACTTTATCGTCGAAATTCAGAATGCCCAGCCGGCCAAGTGCCGTCTTCGCTTCACTTTCGAGCGTCCAAGCATCAAACTCATCCATCTTCTGATTCGCTTTGATGAGCCGATCCTGCAGTGACTCATCACTTGGCTTAAGCTCAAGCGCCTCAAGAGCAGCCGCATACTCGCGAACTGCGCGCAGTTGAGGCGAGTTACCGCCAAGCACATGCTCCAACGCTGTTTCGCCGGGTGCAAATACCGGGTCCTGTGCAAGCATCCGGACAACCACACGGTTGCCAATGGAGATTCCGCCAGCATCCGCAGGCTCAAGCCCTGCGATTACCTTCAGAAAGGTTGATTTACCTGTACCGTTTACACCAATAATGCCGATCTTATCTCCATCCTCGACGCCAAAGGTCACGTCTTCGAAGAGCATCTTCTCGCCATAGCTTTTCGTTATATGTTCAACTGATAATAAATGCATGAGGGAACCCTACTTTACATCCAAAATGTGCAGCATCCCGCAAGGGCATCTGCCATCCGTATCATACCATATTCCACCGTCCGCTGGCACCCGAGGCAATCATGCAGCCGAACTCCTTCACACTGTATGCCAAGCTAGTTCTCATCATTCAAGCTTAACGATGCTGTGTAGTGTTAAGTAAATCAAGCCGCCACCTTCGGGCCACCTTAACGATGGCACACACATCGTTAAAAATAGACAAAACAGCCATCTTCGGGCGATTTGCCCACTAATCCAACCTCTTAACGATGCGGCGCATCGTTAAGCTCCTCAAAATGCCGCCTTCGCGCAACCTTTACGATGCCGTACATCGTTAAGCTACTCTTAACGTGGTCTGGATAGATAGATGGCCAAGTTTAAGCCCCTATAGAGCCCGCCTTAAACAAAAAAAACAAGCTCCGAATTCTCGGAGCCTGCCTCATCTAAAATTAACGTTTGCCGACCATAGCTTCCGGTTTCACGTATTCGTCGAACTGTTCCGAAGTAAGGAGGCCGCTTGCGATCGCGGATTCTTTCAGCGTCAGTCCTTTTTTGTGCGCGTTTTTCGCAATGGCTGCTGCATTCTCGTAACCGATGTATGGGTTCAGAGCCGTAACCAGCATCAACGATTGATCCAGGTTACGCTTGATTACTGCTTCGTTTGGCTCGATGCCAACTGCACAGTTATCGTTGAATGAGATCATGCCGTCCGCCATCAGAGCAACGGATTGCAGGAAGTTGTAGATAATAACCGGCTTGAATACGTTAAGCTCGAAATTGCCTTGGCTAGCTGCAAAGCCGATTGTTGCATCGTTGCCAAACACTTGGCAAGCTGCCATCGTCAGCGCTTCGCTTTGTGTAGGGTTTACTTTACCTGGCATAATCGAGCTGCCTGGCTCGTTCTCTGGAATCGAGATCTCGCCGATGCCGCAGCGCGGGCCGCTTGCCAGCCAGCGAACGTCGTTGGCAATCTTCATCAGATCGGCCGCAAGCGCCTTAACTGCACCGTGTGCGTACACGATTTGATCATGGCTTGTCAGCGAGTGGAATTTGTTTGGAGCTGTAATGAATGTTTTGCCTGTCAGAGCAGTAACTTCTGTTGCCACTTGAACAGCAAAATCAGGATGAGCGTTCAGGCCTGTACCAACTGCTGTACCGCCAAGCGCCAGTTCGCGCATGGTGTCTACGCTTTGAATCAGCATAGCGCGAGTTTTCTCAAGCATCATGTGCCAGCCGCTGATTTCTTGGCCAAGCGTAATCGGCGTTGCATCCTGCAGATGCGTTCTGCCAATCTTCACGATGTTATCAAATTTCTCCATTTTCTCTGCGAACGTACCCGCAAGGACATCAATGGCTGGAATCAGTTTATCTTCTACTTCAACAACACCTGCGATATGCAGAGCTGCCGGGAATGTATCATTCGAGCTTTGCGAACGGTTCACATCATCGTTAGGATGGATGCGCGCTGCGCTGCCGCGTTCAGCAAGCAGCTGATTAGCACGGAAAGCAACCACTTCGTTCACGTTCATGTTTGTTTGTGTACCGCTGCCTGTCTGCCATACAACAAGCGGGAACTGCTCATCCCATTTTCCAGCCAAAATCTCGTCAACTGCTTCGCCGATCACGCCCGATTTCTCCGCATCGATCATGCCAAGCTTTTGGTTCGCAATTGCTGCAGCTTTCTTAATGATCGCCATAGCGTATACAACTTGAATCGGCATCCGTTCGCCGCTAATTTTGAAGTTTTGCAGGCTGCGCTGGGTTTGAGCTCCCCACAGCTTGTCTGCAGCAACCTTAATCTCACCCATTGTATCTTTCTCAATCCGGTATTCCATGTTCTTTAACGGCCTCCTTCGTTATTACATGCACATAGTACTACTTTATACAAAATCACCTGGTCATTTCAATACGATTACCGCTTCATATCGATGCCGGGACGGCATAATTCATAAATTCAGCATACATGAAAAAGCCCTGAGCGGGGAACAAACCCTCCTCACTCAGGACGTTTCGAGTCTTACAAGCCTTTCGCGCTGCGATAAGCTTCCATATATGCGCTTGCTTTTTGCTCGATTAGTGAGAAGTCGCCAGTTGCTACTGCATCCTTCGTCAGGTCAGAACCGATACCAACCGCTACTGCACCTGCTTTGATCCAATCCTTCAGATTGGAAAGCGATACGCCGCCCGTTGGCATAATGTTTGCTTGCGGCAAAGGACCTTTGATCGACGGGATGATGCTAGGCGAATACAAGTTGCCAGGGAACAGCTTGACCACATCAACACCAAGCTCAAGCGCGCTTTGAATTTCATGAATCGTCATCGTGCCCGGCATTACGGGAATCGCATAACGGTTGCAAAGCTTAATCGTATCCGGGTTAAAAGCAGGTGCCACTACAAATTCCGCGCCAGCCAGAATAGCAGCACGAGCTGTCTCCGGATCTAGCACCGTACCAACACCAATAATTGCAAAGTTATCCGAGTCCGGCGAAGCCGTGCTGGAATACTCTTTGGACAGCTGTTCAATCGCACGAAGCGCGAACGGCACTGTCATTGTAATTTCAATCGCCTTAATTCCGCCTTTAATAGCACGGCGTGCCATCTCTGCTACTTCCTCCGGTGAATCCGCACGCAGTACGGCAACGACACCTGCCTCTGCTAATTGCCCAAGTACTTTCAGCTTCTTCATGAATAATGACCTCCCATAGTCATAGGTGAAATAAACGCAAAAAGATTGAACATTCCCGCTCCATTATAGGCACATATCCATAATTCGGACAAGCCTACAAGTGAAAAACGGCTGTCCCATCCATAGGAGGGGCAGCATACGTTTCGCGAGTGAAATAGAAGTAGAGTATAATTGAAGCTTATATTTTTAAAAATCTGGTTCCGTTTTCGCTTGTAAGCGGATACTTATAATATAGTCTAGCGTAAACGGCTGTGCCGTCCTCAGGAGGAGCAGCCTACGTTTCGCGGATGAAATATAAGCATAGTAAAAATGAAAATTTATACTTTCTTATATTTCCCCTCAGTTATTTCAAGAAAGGAATGATTCTCATGACAACGCCATCTGCTTCCCACCTCATTACGCCAGGATCAACCCTTTTCTCCCTCATGACCCGCCATAAAGGAAGTCTTATGACCGTATCGACAACCGCCGGTATGGAGCAAGGCATTCTGACGGCATTTGATCCCTCTTATTTGACACTTGTTACCGATACGAACCAAACCAGATACGTGCTGGTCATGAATATTGCTTCCTTTTCCTTTGAACCCGCCTACTAATGCAAAAAGAGGGTGTCCCAAGCGGCCTGTTCAGACCTCGTGAGACACCCTCCTATTGTTCTAAACTTCCGAATAATCGATCTCGAGGAACGCTTCGACTTCCTTCTCCCAGCGCTCAGCTACAAAGCTTACATGCAACGGATGCACATTATAGGCCTCGTAAGCCGCCTGATCTGAGAACTCCATCGAGAATCCAAACTTATAATCATTCTTGGGGCTTACTTGCCGGAATACCCGGAACTTCGAAACAACAGGAATGGAGCTGAGAATCGCCTTGCCATCCTCCAGAAACTTGCGCTCCTGCTCAGAACCTTCTTCATGCTTCAATGTGAAAATAACGGAATGCTGGATCCAAGATGTCGACAATTGCTTCCTCTCCTTCAACGCTTTGTTAAGGCCAAGCCTGCCTTAAGTATATAATTAATAAGGACGGTCGCCAATAATGGAAATCCGTTCCGCCACACGGCGGTTTGGATAATAATCGGATGAGGCATAATGCTGCGTCGAACGGTTATCCCATAACGCTATCGAATTCTTTTTCCAATTGAAACGTACTTGATATTCCGGAATCTCCGCTTGTCTGAACAAGTACTGGAGCAGCTCTTCCCCTTCTTCCTCGTTAAGCCCAACGATTCGTGTAGTGAATACCCGATTGACAAACAGCGTCTTGCGTCCAGTCTCCGGATGTGTTCGGACAACCGGATGTTCTGCAGCAGGGAACTCCGCTTGTTTCTGAGCGAGCAGCTCTGGCGGCATGTTCCGTCCGAAGGTTGGCGTAAAGTCATGAATTGCTGTCAGACCATTAATACGCTCTTTCACCTCTTCCGGCAGGTTATCATATGCAGCGCCCATGTCCGCCCAAAGGGTATCCCCGCCTTGTGGAGGCACTTCGGATAAACGGAGCACCGCGCCAAAGGACGGCTCCAGTCGCCAAGACACATCCGTATGCCAATTGTTCTCTTGGCCCTTCATGTTTGCGTCTTTCTCGAAACGAGTAATTTCAGCGGCTGCACCTTTTGGCAGGAACGGATGATTCTCAAGCTCACCCCATTGTCTTGCAAAATCCAACTGCTGCTGGCTCGTAATATCCTGCTCGCGGAAGAAGAGCACCTTCCACTCCAGTAATGCACGATGCAGTTCAGCCTTCACCTCCGCCGATATCTGCTCTCTAAGGTCCACTCCTTCAATCTCAGCACCGATCACCGGGCCAAGCGGCTTCAATGTGAATAATTCATAGGGACGCTCTTCAAGGCCATCAGCCAAACGCTGCAAGAAACGTGGGCCGCCTTGGATTTGGCGCTTCGAGAAAAGATCAAATTGACGGGATGTGTCGACTGTTGATTGAGTCATGGATAATCGCTCCTTTAATTTGTAATATTTATTGGGACAGCTTCTCAAGATAGCTAAACGCTACATGGTCCTGGAAGCTAACCTTATTTTTAATGAAGCCGTTGCTGAGCAAGAGCTCCGCCGACTTCTGCTGCGCATCCAGCTCTTCTTGGGTATACACTCGAAGATTAGGGGCTGAGCTTGCAAGCAACGCCTTAACGACACCGGCATCAATCTTCTTCAGATCGGCATAGATTTGAACCGCTTCGTCGGTATTAGCGTTCTGCCAATCAATGGCTTGTTTGTATACCTTCAAAAACGCTGTGACCAGGTCCGGATTCTTCTCAGCAAATTCCGATCTTGCTATGGCAGATACCGGCGCTGAGATCCCTTCCTCCGCTCCCGCAATAACGGTTGCCTTACCAGATGCCGTTTCCTTTGTCGTATAAGGATCCCAGGTTACCCAGGCATCCACCTTGCCGGTCTCGAACGCAGGCAATGCATCCTCTGGCTGCAACGCGATAAGATTAACATCCTTATCACTCAACCCATGCTTCTCAAGCACCTTCAGCAGAAATACATGTGCCGTCGTACCTTTTGCAACTGCCACAGACTTGCCCTTCAAATCCTCAACCTTTGAAACCCCTTTGTCCTTTGGCACGATAATCGAATTCGCAAGCTTGCCATCACTGACCAGCCCAATGATTTCGAAGGGCAGGTTCGCCGACAAACCGGAGATCGTTGCCCCATCTCCCAGGAAGGAGAGATCTACCCGCTTCGAGGCGAGCGACTCCAGCAGTGGAGGACCGCTTTGGAATTCACTCCAGCTTACCTCTGCATTCAGCGGCTTGAGCTCTTCCTCCAGCCAGCCTTTTTGCTTGGCCAGAAGCAGCGGCGACAATCCGCCGTTAATTGCAACGTTTACGGTAACATGCGGACGATCTGTTGCTTCAGCCGCTGGTGCTGCTGCCGATTCTGATTCGGACTTCTCGTTCGAAGCCTTGCTGTTACTGCCGCAGCCTGCCAGCACCGATACCAGTGCAATAACCGACAATGCCGTAATCGTAAGTGCTCGTAACTTGTTTCTCTTCATAAGCTCCATCCCCTAACCTTAGTTTACTTATCTACTTAATCGGATTTAGAGAATAAAAAAGATTCGATTTCATAAACGCCCTGTAATCAGGTGGACGGTTATAAAATCGAATCTCCGGTGAACCAGTCGATTCTCTATTCTCTTGTTATGCGACAAACTGATAAAATGATCAATTTGTCATTTGGTGATTCTGATATTAACAGCTGACCCAATTACTGTCAACCCTATTTTCATATAATTCCAATCTATTTACTGAGGTTACTTTATAACCAGCCTCAACATAATGTCTATGACATGGTCAGAAGGCTCCCCAAACCCACGATACGCCCACATCGCCGTATTATGGAACAGCGTCAGCAAGAGGGTCGCCAGTTCAAGCGGATCACCATCGGCAATCGTACCTTCCGCTTGACCATCACGCAAAATATCTGCAAGAAGATCACGGTTCCGATGCACATTCCGGTGAATGACTTCCTTCTCCTCTGGACCCAACACTTCTGTCGCTTGTGCCTGCAGCACAACCCAATACAATGTTCCAGTCCTGCTGCTGTGCATATATTGGCTGATCAGCCACCTTAACTTATCGATAGCTGTACCGCGGCCATCCCTTGCTGCCTGCAGAAGCTCCGTATACCTCTCTTGCGAGGACTGCACGAGCAAAAGCAAGATCTCTTCCTTGGATTCAAAAAAATTATAAACATGACCGTAGCTTAATCCCGCTTCGGTCGCAATATCCGATATTTTCGCTACAGCTACGCCACGTTTGGTAAAGACCGAGGCTGCTGCAGTTAAGATCTGATTGCGGCGCAGCTCCCTTTGCTGCTGATCCTTGATGACATTCCGGGCCATAGATTTTGCTCCTTCTACCATGATCCTCTCATGAGGTTCTCATACGCTCACTCCTGTTCACTCCTGATTTCTGTTAGAATGGATAGGCATGAGCAATTAATCGGGGGTTAATATATGGATTATATAATTCTGGACATTGAATTTAACGGACGCAAATTCGCGAGTGACCTTCCGATGGAAGTCATCGAGATTGGCGCTGTACGGCTGAATGCTGACTTGCAGCAGACAGATATCTTTTCTTCCCTAATCAGACCGGTCTACTTTTCCAAGCTGAATTCCTTTATTAAGAAAAAAACAGGTATTCCGCAGGAAGAGATTGATATAGCACCAAGATTCCCTCGTGTCATAGAGGAGTTTATCAAGTGGCTGGACCGAGGTGAACCGTTTATCATCATGACCTGGGGCGGCGAAGACATGAAGCGAATTGTCTTTGATACGCGGATGCACAAGATGGATGATGCCTTTTGGCTTTCCGTTGATTCTTTTGATCTGCTTAAAGGCTATCTTCGCTATAAAAATGTTACGAACGACGTCAGCGTCGAAGGCGCTATAGCCGATCTGAATCTGATCTCCGCAGGCAATGCCCATCGCGCACTTGACGATGCGATCATGACGGCAGATGTGTTCCGGGCCGTATTTGATCATCTTGATTTTGACGGCTATAAGCAGAAATACAAGGATCAATATACGAATGCCAAAGAACGCAGACTCGTCAAAAATGCAGTGCGTTCCATGCGCTCTCATAAGACAGCACCATCATGGGAGCTGTTTGTGACCAAGCATCTGGAAGGCAAAGTAACGATGACGGACCCGCGTAAGGAAGCCGAGCTTAAGCAATATTTCGAAGCGGAAGCTGCCAAGCTGCCGCCAAGCGTCAATCCACCTCAAATGTAATTATCCTTTGTAGCTGTCGCGCCATTTGAGCAGACGACGTTCCAGCACCCGTACGAGCGAGTCGGTTAATTTGCCTACGGCACCGAACAGGATAATCCCAATAAATACAACCTCCGTACGCATAAACGACCGGGCATCCTGGATTAAGTAGCCGATGCCCCGATCGGCTCCCATCAGCTCCGCTACAACAAGCACCAGCCATGCAATACTGATCGATAGCCGCAGACCAAGCAGAACATTGGGCATCGCAGTCGGAAGAACGAGCCGCAGCATTTGGTTCACCCGCTTGAACTCCAGGACACGCGCCACGTCAAACAGCTTCGAATCCACATTCCTCACGCCAAGAAACGTATTCACATACAGCGGGAAAAACGAGCCTAGCGCAATAAGTAATATTTTCGACGTCTCCCCAAATCCGAACCATAAAATAAACAGCGGCGTAATCGCAAGCAGCGGTACGGTACGAATCATTTGAACAGTAGGGTCCACAAGCTCTTCGAACTTGCTGAACATACCCACCGCAAGACCAAAGAGCAGCCCAAGGCTGCCGCCAAGCAGGAAGCCAAGCAATGCCCTGAGCACACTAATCTCCAGATGACGGAACAGTTCACCGGACACAACCATTTCATAGAACTCTTTCACAATCGAAGAAGGTGCCGGGAACAACATCGGATCCACGATTCCCGTCCCGCTTACATACTGCCAGCTCCCCAGAATGATTAGAGGCAGCAGGCTGCCAAGCAAAAATTTTCTTCCCTTGAAGTCCCCCTTCTTCCTTTGCGTGTGAACTCCCGCTATCGGCTTTGCTGTAACTTGGGACGGCGCAACTCCTTTTAAAGCTTCTGTTGTTGGATTAGACATGTTTTTCTCCTTTCAGCGCTTCAGTTATTTCAGTCGATTGCTCCTTGCGGTTTGTTTTTTTGATTAAGCGGTTTCTATGGTTAAAAACAAACACGCAATAGTCGCACTCGACCGAAATAACCTCCGCTAACAATTAGATACAATGACAATCTCCGCTGTCGCTAGATTGTGTAAGATTCTTTCTCTGGCTCCTCATGCTCCAACGACCTTAAGATTAAAGTACGAAGCTCCTGGAACGCAGCGCCTGTTCTTTTCCGAGGAAACGGAAGATCGATGGGTACGATCGTTTTGATTCGGCCGGGACGTGCGTCAAGAACGATAACCCGATGAGATAGAAAGACCGCTTCATCGATATCATGGGTTACAAATAGCATCGTTGTACGGTTCTCCCGCCATATATCGAGCAGCGCCTCCTGCATATGGCTGCGGGTAAAGGCATCAAGCGCGCCAAACGGCTCGTCGAGCAGCAGTACCTTTGGATTGCGGAGCAAGGCTCTTGCAATAGCAACACGCTGGGACATACCGCCAGACAGCTGTTTCGGATACGCTTTTTCAAAACCTTGCAATTTGACTAGCTTGATCAGCTCATCGACCTTCCTCCGGACATCAGGCTTCCGAAGAGACAGATCTGCGGCAATATTCCGCTCGACCGTCAGCCAAGGGAATAAACGATGCTCTTGAAAAATAAATCCTTTTTCCTGAGAAGGCTTCTTCACCTGCTCTCCTTCGAGCAGAACACGGCCTTCGATATCAATATCAAGTCCTGCAACAATCTTGAGCAGTGTGCTTTTGCCGCAGCCGCTTGGTCCAATAATCGATACAATCTCCCCTTGATTAACTGTCAGCTTCAGCCGATCCAGAACCGGGACCGCATCTCCTGCGGAGCGGAACGTTTTACTCACATCTACAATTTCCAATAATGCCGTCGACATAGCCGGCACCTCCTCTATTTGGTTTGTTTTACTCGATCCATCTTTTCCTCATTGGAATAGTAGGATTTAGGAATAAAAAAAAGATCCAATGGACACAGCCGAAGCCGTCTTCCATTGAATCTCTGGTTCGTCCAGTCGATTCGATCTCATTCTGACAGACTGACATTTCCGTCAATCCATCTCTATTGGTACTGATCATAACGAGAAAGGAAACAACTGTCAATCGTTTTTTCAAGAGGCTCGCAAGGAAAGGCAGGAGTTACAAATTGCTCCCGTTTGCCCTCTTGTAGTAGTATTACATGTTGGGTTTTTTATTCTATTTTATTGCATGGGAGAAGTATCATTCATGAATCGCGCATCAAACTACGCCTACGAGCTGCTCTATGTCGTTGGCATTATTGCCATCTCATTTTCATCGATCTTCATTAAGTGGTCGAGTGCCGAGCCGTCGGTTATCGGTATGTACCGCTTGTATCTAACCATTCTGATCATGCTGCCGCTCGCTTGGAAATACCGGCACGAGCTTACCCAGCATAGCGCCCGCCAGCTTCTGCTTTTATTTGCCTCCGGCGTCATGCTTGCTTTGCATTTTCTTCTGTGGATGTCATCCCTGAACTATACAACCGTCGCCAGCTCAACCATCTTCCTGGCGCTCGAGCCGGTTCTTGTTATGCTTGGCTCCTACTTGCTCTTTAAGACCAAAACAAACCGGATTATGCTGCTTGGTATGGGCATTGCAATGATCGGTACCGTTATCATCGGCTCAAGCGACCTCGCGTTATCGCAGGAAGCGCTGTACGGAGATGTCTTGTCGATTCTAGGTACAATCGCGGTCGCCATTCATATGCTGATCGGCAAACAGCTGCGGAACAATATAAGCGCATTCGCCTACAACTTCCTTGTGTTTGCGATTGCCGCTACAACCCTTGCCATTTATAACCTCATCCAAGGTTATCGTTTTACCGGCTACAGCTCGCATGAATGGGGCATCTTCCTTCTTCTAGCGATTGTACCAACCCTCTTTGGTCATTATTTGTTCAACTGGTTGCTGAAATATATGAACGCCACAGCCGTCTCCATGTCCGTTCTAGGCGAGCCGGTTATTGCATCAATTCTGGCGTGGGCTTTGCTGAAAGAGGCATTGACCGCTTGGCAGCTTAGTGCCGGAATAGTAATTTTGTTCGGGGTGTGGCTGTTTATGAGGCACGGAAAGGAATAACTTCTTTCCGTATTAACTGTTTGAGGCATAAAAAAAGAGAGGTCGTTTTTAATCACCTTAGAGAGGATAAGCAGAAAATGTATCTCCTGGAAGAGCGAAGCGTCTGCCTTTGTCTCCCCTTTGCTACCTTATTAAATTGTTCAAGGCAAAGGGGAGACAACAGCAGCGGAACACCGAATCTGCAATCAGTTAATCAAATCTGTTGCAGATTCGGTGTAGAAGATACATTTTTTGCGTTCCGATTCTAGGGATTAACTTCGAACTCTCTACCGCCGGCAGTATGCCACTACCTCATCATAGGACAGATTACCGCCGAAGATATCCAGCGCGCTGCCGATCGTAATATCCAGCTTGCCGTTAGTCAGACGGCGGAACAGCCCTAAATCCTCGAATGAACGGGCGCCGCCCGCATATGTCGTCGGAATTTTCACCCAAGCAGCCAATTGCTCGACCAAGCTTTCTAGAATGCCTGTCCGTTTCCCCTCTACATCTACCGCGTGAACAAGAAACTCACTGCAATACGATTCCAACTCGCGAAGGTTCGCTTCATTGACCTCAAAGTTGCTGAACGTCCGCCATTGATTCGTGACGACATGCCAGCTTCCATCCTTTTGCTTACAGCTCAGATCGATAACAAGCTTGTCCTTACCAACCTCAGATACGATCTTGTTCAAGTTGTCCATATTGAGCTCGCCATCACGGAAAATATACGAAGTGACAATAACCTGCGAAGCACCTGCCTCCAGGTATTGAGCCGCGTTGTCTGCTGTGATGCCGCCGCCAATCTGCAGGCCGCCAGGGTATTCACGCAGCGCTGCTAATGCAGCCTCTTCATTACCGCCGCCAAGCATAATAACATGACCACCTGTCAGGCCGTCCCGCTTGAACATCGAAGCATAATAAGCCGAATCATGCTCGGATACAAAATTTTCAACGACACGCTGCGGATTGGCATCCAGCGTTTCCCCAACAATTTGCTTAACCTTCCCGCTATGCAGGTCGATACATGGTCTGAACTTCATGTGATCTCCTCTTTCTCATCATCTGTTCCTTTATTGTAGCAGAATCGCTTGGCAGACGTATGCCGCAAAGGCAAATTTTTAGGGACTTCGAGGAGGATGCCATGTGTTACACTAGTAGTACTAGAGATGATAGAGAAGGAGAATACCGCTATATGAAGCTTGTATCTTGGAATGTAAATGGCCTTAGAGCCTGTGTAAATAAAGGATTTATGACGTATTTTAATGACATGGATGCAGACTTTTTCTGCCTGCAGGAAACAAAGCTTCAAGAGGGTCAAATTACGATGGAGCTAGGCGAACAGTATCATTTGTTCTGGAATTATGCCGAGAAGAAGGGATACTCCGGTACGGCGATTTTCACAAAGCATATGCCTCTTTCGGTAAGCTATGGGCTAGGCGAAGAAGATGATGACAACGAGGGACGAGTCATTACACTGGAGCTTGAAGACTTCTATCTCGTCAATGTGTATACGCCAAATGCAAGACGTGATCTGTCGAGGCTGGAGCTCCGGCTTGAATGGGAAGACAAGTTTAGAAGCTATCTCTTGCAGCTGGACGAGCATAAACCTGTTATTGTTTGCGGGGATTTGAATGTGGCCCATCAGGAAATCGACCTGAAAAACCCGAAATCCAACCGCGGCAACTCCGGCTTCACCGATGAAGAGCGGGAGAAAATGACGCGGATTCTGGACTCCGGGTTTATCGATACGTTCCGTTATCTGTATCCAGAGCAAACTAACGCTTACTCCTGGTGGTCCTATATGCCGAAGATCCGGGAACGGAATGTAGGCTGGCGTATTGACTACTTTCTGGCGTCAGCAAGACTTGCTCCAAGTGTCGTCGATTCCGCTATCGACAGCTTAATACTCGGAAGCGATCATTGTCCGGTTGTTCTGACGCTCGACTCGAGCAAGTCTAACGCTTAATATCCCAATTCTCCACATTGATAAACATGCCATAATCCTTTGGCGTTGCGCCGATCACTTTATGATTAACAGCGCCAAGGGGACGAGTCGCATAGATGGACGGCATAGGCACTTCTTCGGCCGTGATCTGCTGCAGCCTGCTGTAGGCTTGCTTAATCGCCGTTTCCTCCGTCTCCGACTGAAGGGATGACAGCAGCTTATTCACCTCGGGATTTGCATAACCGTTAGGATTCCCTTCTTGCAGAAAATAAGCAATATCCGGCAGCGGATTAACAAGAGACATCGAGACTGTCATGATGCCAAGATCGTAGTCTTTCTTAACGAGCTTATCCACCAAGGAAGCAAAATCGAGCATCTTAATGGTAACGTCGATCCCAACTGCCTTCAAATCATCTACCATCATACGAGCCGCCTGCTCCAGCGTGCTGTCTCCGGACAAGACGGATAACGTCAATTTTGTACCGGATTGCCAGCCCGACTCGGCGAGCAGGCTTTTTGCTTTATCCGGATTATATTCCACCTGCTTAACGGAAGGATCAACATAAGGACTGTAGCTTGTAAAAAAGCCATCCACTGTCTCCCCCGCTCCACGCAGCAATTTATTTACTATCCTCTCACGATTAATCGCGTAGGATACCGCTTTTCTTTGCTTTGCATTCGGCAGCACTTGTTCATTGATGTACATCAATTGAGTCGTGATCGAGGGTCCGTCGATTGTCGTTACATCAGACAGAGATTTGACCATCCCCTGATCTTGAATAGGAATCACGCCAAACGACGGAATGTTCATATCGATCTTCCCATTCTGAAGCTGTGCCGCAATGATGGAGCTTGGCAGCACCTTTACATTTAACCGGGTAATATGCGGCTCCCCTTTGAAATAAGCTTTACTTGCTGTCATTCGAACAAGCTTATCCTTTTCATAACTATCCAGCTTATACGGGCCGCTTGTGACGGCTGATTTTTGCACAAAATCACCCTGTTTAATTGTCTCCAGAGACTCGTCCTCAAGCTCAGCTTTCGGAAGCGTCAGCAAATAACGGCCAATCCTATCCTGAAACATGGTTAATGTTGTAGGTGCCTTTGTCTTGATCGTCATGGCATGGTCATCGACCTTCTGAACTCCGGCTAATTCCGACTGTGCCTTAGGCAAATATCCCTCTGAATCAACACCCTCAATGATCGCGAACATATAGGCATAGTTAGACGCAATATCTCGATTCGTCATTAGCTTCAATGTATAGATAACATCATCTGCAGTGATTGTTGTACCGTCACTCCATTTGGCATCAGGATTTAGTTTAATTGTAAAAGTAGTTTGATCTGTTGTTGTAATGGAATCCGCCAGCATCGGCTTTAAAGTCAGATCGTCATCCAGCTCCACCAGCGGCAAATACATCAGACCAGAAATATAGGAAGAGACTTGTCCAGCCGGCGACAGAGGATTTAAGGAATTAGGCGAGTAGGTTACTCCAATATTTATCGTTTTTGTATCAGAGGCTGGATGAAAGGTCATCTCTACTTTCCCGCATGCCGAAAGGATAAGTATTACGCCTATCAGCAGACTTAATAGGGAGCGCCTTCGGGTATGGCTTCGCAACGCCTATCACTCCTCTCTATTCCCAGCAGCTTCAAATGTCTAACCTATAGTTTACCACTCTAATCATTATTGTCTATCTTATCCATTATTCATGAAATCGGTCGCGATAACGGCTTGGTGACTCCCCCGTCCAACGTTTGAACTGTCTGCTGAAGTGTGCAATATTGTTGTACCCCAGCTTTGCGGAGATTTCTTCAACGGTAAGCTCAGGATCCATAAGCAGAAGCTTGGATTTCTTCAGCATTAACGTCGATAAATATTGCCTTGGCGATACGCCAAACGCGCGGGTAAACATACGGTTTACCGAAGAGGTGCTGTAACCGACCGCTACAGCAATAGCTGTTATTGTATCTTTATCGTCAAAAATCCCGCGTTCCTCCACATTCTCCACTGCTTGCTCCAGCAGAGCTGCAACTTGAGAAGCAACTTCCGAACTTCGGGCTCCTGCCGGATCCTGATTGAGCTTGGACAAAGTGCCGCTGATAACGGCAAACAACTCAAATAAAGCCGACAATATATGCATACGGGCTTCCGTCCGCACAACCGATTCCTCCGAGGTTAACTCGATCAGCTTGTCCAATGCAGGACGGATCGCCATCGCAAGTTCACTATCTGAAGGATAAAAGCATCTAGGACTGCGGCAAAGCAGCTCGCGAAAAGAAGGCTCGTCCACATCAAAATGGAGACAGTAATACGTCATCTCCTCTCTGCCAATCACTCTGCTTTCATGCCGGTCTCCAGGTCTAAACAGCAGCAGGTCACCTGGCTTTTGTTCATACCGCGTTCGATCAACAATAAACTCCTGCGTTCCGGATAAAACCAGGTTAATTTCAAATATAGGATGCTTATGCAGCGGATAGCTCCAATCCTTGTCAACGGTTCTCCAATGTGCACCAAAGACGCGGAAAGTAGAGTCCATATCAGGCAGCATAAACTCTCTTTTTTGTCGTTCTTTTTGCTCCATTCCAAACGCCTCCCGCATGATGCATCATATTGCTTGATTTGGGTAAATATCTTCTCACTATGGATATGGGATATCCGTTAATACCTTGATAATATATTGTTATCATAACATAACAGCTAATCGATTTAGGTGACGAAGAAGGGTAATTTTTTTTCTATTTCCAGTCTTTCCATTAGCTTATTTCGTGAACGTTGAGAGGAGAATTTTATCGCTATGGCCGTTATTCAGAACCCGATCTTGCCCGGCTTTAACCCTGATCCATGCATTTGCCGTGTAGGCGAAGATTATTATATTGCAGTGTCTACCTTCGAATGGTTCCCTGGCGTTGGAATTTATCATTCAAAAGATTTGAAAAATTGGCGGCTTGCGTCTCGTCCACTGAGTCGCCTCAGCCAACTGAATATGATGGGTAATCCGGATTCCGGCGGCGTTTGGGCCCCTCAATTGTCTTATAGTGACAACCAATTCTGGCTCATTTACACCGATGTGAAGGTGGTTGAAGGAAATTGGAAGGACTGCCATAACTACCTTGTGACTTGCAATACGATTGACGGTGAGTGGTCCGAACCAATCCATATGAACAGCTCCGGCTTTGACCCGTCACTCTTCCATGATGAAGATGGCAAAAAGTATTTTGTTAACATGCTGTGGGATCAAAGAGTCGGTAATCATCCGTTTTACGGCATTGTTCTGCAGGAATATGACGCTGCCGCGCAAAAGCTTGTTGGCAAAGCAGAGGTCATCTTCAAAGGAACGGATATTAAGCTGACAGAAGCCCCTCATTTATACAAGATCAACGGATACTACTACCTGCTGACGGCTGAAGGCGGAACAAAATACGATCATCAGGCGACGATCGCCCGTTCGAAGGAGCTTCGTGGACCATATGAGGTTCATCCGGAAAATCCGCTGATCTCGTCGCATGCCCATCCGCGTATTCCACTGCAAAAAGCGGGACATGCTTCGATTGTCCATACGCATACGGACGAATGGTTCCTTGTTCATCTGGTTGGACGTCCGTTGTCTCGGGAAGGACAACCGTTGCTTGATCCACGCGGCTTCTGTCCGCTTGGACGCGAGACTGCAATCCAGCGTCTCGAGTGGAATAACGACTGGCCCTATGTCGTTGGCGGCAACAAGCCATCTCTGACTATTGAAGGGCCAAACATCGAAGAAGTCGTATGGGGACCTGATTTCCCGGAGAAGGATGAATTTGATTCAGAGACGCTAAACCTTCATTTCCAGACGCTGCGCATTCCACTTGGCGAGAAGATCGTTTCCTTGAAAGACAACCCGGGCCATCTGCGTATCTACGGTAAAGAGTCGCTGACATCGAAGTTCACGCAAGCCTTTGTTGCCCGCCGCTGGCAGCATTTCCACTTTACGGCAGAGACGAAGATTGCTTTCAACCCAACGACATTCCAGCAATCGGCTGGTCTCGTGAATTACTACAATACGCAGAACTGGACGTCTTGCCAGATCACTTGGCATGAAGAGAAGGGCCGCATTCTTGAGCTGGTTGCCTGCGATAATTTCTCGTTCTCGCAACCACTGCAAGGAGCGGAAGTTGTAATTCCAGAAAGCGTGGAATATGTCTATATTCGTGTTGATGTAACGGAATTGACGTACCGTTATTCATATTCCTTCGATGGCGGTCATTGGACGACACTGCCCGTAACATTCGAATCACACAAGCTGTCGGATGATTATATCCAAGGCGGAGGCTTCTTCACTGGTGCATTTGTTGGTATGCAGTGTCAGGATACATCGGGTAGTGGGCAATATGCGGACTTCGATTACTTCTCGTATACTACATCGTAGCTCGTCATGGCGGGAAAAGTTCTCCTTACGGCTGCTGTTGCCCATGTGAATTTTTAATTGGATTAATTATAGTATATTCACATAGGCAAAGGCAGACGCTGTGCTCCTCCAGGAGAAACTTTTCCCTCTATTCCTCGTCGATGTCTTTATTTTTTGGGGGGAACAGGTAGATAAAAGAACGGAAGTAACCCGTGCCTGCGGGTTACTTCCGTTCTTTGTTTGTTATATGATTCAAAGAGTAGATGAAAACTTACAAACCTGAGGATGGTGACATGATGACAAGAGATAGGTTGAGTGAATTAATTAAACGGCGTGAAGAAGGACGAGCGAAGCAAGATCAAGAGATGTTGAGTGAAGTTCGTGAGCAGTTGTTAGAGCTGCTGTCGGAATACCCGGATGATGCGGAGATTAATTACCAGACAGGGATAGCTTATGATAATACCGGTCTTGGAAATTTGGCTATTCCCTATTATGAGCGAGCCATTGAGCTGGGCTTAAGTGGTGCTGATTTGGAAAGATGCTTAATGGGCCTTGGGAGTACATACCGCTACTGGGGGCATTACGAGAAAGCAGTTGAGACTTTAAGCAGAGGTATGAGGGAATTCCCTGATAACCGCGCCATTCAAGTGTTCCTCGCCATGGCACTGTATAATAGCCACCAGCCTAAGGAGAGTGTTGAACTGCTGATTACTAATCTAATGGAGACCACTACAGACGAAAAGCTTCATTATTTCAAACGTGGGATATTGGCTTATAATGAAAATCTTGATGAAAAAGCGGAGTAAGACTTAGCTTAACGGTTCTAGCTCTTCATCCGCACGATGAGTTTCCCCTTCACTTCGCCTTTCCCAAAATATCGAAAATTTTGAAAACAGAACGGGTACCCACAACATCGAGAATAAGATCGTATTGCTGTCCGCCAGCCGTAAAGTCTTCTTTTGTATAATCGAGGACATGATCAGCCCCTATGGAAAGCAGCATCTCCCGTTTGGCGGCACTGTCTACAGCGGTCACTTCTGCCCCAAATAACTTGGCATATTGGAGAGCAAATGTACCCACTCCTCCGCCAGCCCCATTAATTAGGACACGCTGGCCCTGCTGCAGATTCCCTTTATCCCGCAGCCCTTGCAAAGCTAGAACTGCCGCTTGAGGAATTGCCGCCGCTTGCTCAAAGCTTATTCTCTTAGGCTTTGGAGTCAAAGCGTTCTCATTAGCACATACATACTCTGCAAATCCACCCCAGCCGCAGCCAGACAGATCCCCAAACACCTCATCCCCTGGCTGAAACCGTTTGACGGAGGCGCCAACTGCGATGATCTTCCCCGCAATATCTGCACCAAGAATCGGAAATCTCGGCTTACGAAGTCAATACGGTGTGCTGGAATCTCTACCTCTTTGATCTGCAGAACATCAGGTGAGCCATATGTTTCATAGACCATAGCTTTCATCGTACGAGGTGATTGCTTTCCGGGTAACTCCGCAGCCTTTATCTCAACCTTCATAATAGCCCACCTTAGCTTGACGTCTCTAACTTTCTATATATACTCTCTCCCCTTCTAACGATGACTTTTCAATTATCACATGATACAATCAACAAAATCCACAGGAATAAAAGGAGAGAACGAATGAAGAGGTTGGCTTCAGATGCCGTACTGTTTCGCAGCAGAGGCAACAGCGATTCAGGAAAAGTATCCTTTATTGAATTGTTTTTTGATTTAATCTTTGTCTTTGCCGTTACCCAGTTATCCCATTCTTTTCTCAAAAATTTTACTTGGGAAGGGGCCTTTCAGCTAGGGATTCTGACCATGGCTATCTGGTGGGTCTGGATTTTTACCGCATGGGTGATGAACTGGCTTAATCCTGAAACCTCCCGTGTACGATTCATGCTGATAGGCCTTATGCTCGTTGGACTTATCATGTCGGCATCATTGCCGGAAGCTTTTGAGAAGTCAGGTATTTATTTTGCCTGTGCCTACACATTGTTTCAAGTTGGGAGAACAGCTTACACCGTCTGGGTTCTTCAAAAGGGATCAACGGAGCTCCGCATCAACTTTATCCGTATTCTTAGCTGGCTGACTTTATCCGGGATCTTCTGGATTGCTGGAGGAATTGCACACGAGGAAACCCGATTGGTGCTATGGTGCATTGCGTTATTCATTGAGTATCTCTCACCATCCCTTGGCTTCTGGATTCCCAAAATCGGCAAAACCCCAACAACCGTGTGGGATGTGGAAGGCTCCCATATGGCGGAACGATGCGGGTTGTTCATTATTATTGCTTTAGGTGAGTCCATTCTGGTTACAGGGGCGACCTTCGCCGAGCATGAATGGGATATCCTTGCCCTTAGTTCATTTGCCACAGCCTTCCTTAGTACGGTTACCATGTGGTGGATCTACTTTAATATGACAGCCAAAACAGGACATCACTTTATTGCTCATTCCAATGATCCCGGCCGTGTTGCCCGTTCCGCGTATACGTATACGCATCTGCTCTTGGTTGGAGGTATTATCTTATCTGCTGTTGCCGATGAACTCGTGCTCGCGCATCCAATCGGTCATTTGGAGATGAAGACCGCTGTCGTTATATTGGCAGGCCCTGCCCTGTATTTACTCGGTAATATGCTGTTTATGCGAATTGCCGCAGGTGTCATCTCTGCCCCCTATACAGCAGGTATCATCATGCTGGTTGTTCTATTTCCTTTTTACAGCATCCTGTCTCCCCTGCTCTTATCGTTCATTGCAACGGTTACGCTTATTGCCGTTTCGATTTGGGGATCCGTCTTCACCGAGCGGCTCTGTCAGGCCACACCGCTTCAAGGGCATCATAAAACGGAATCGCATTAAGAACAAAACGACCGCTTCCCCATTGATGGGAAACGGTCGTTTTCACTTTACATCAAGAATTAACCTTTAACCGAACCTGCAGCAATACCTTCTACAATCCGGTCACTGAGGAACAGGAACGTAATGAGGATCGGCAGAATACTAATCATCAGTGTCGCGCCAATCGCACCCCAGTCGGTTGTGTATTGACCGATAAAGTTCTGAACACCAACAGTTAGTGTTTTAAATTTATCCGAGCTGATAAACGTGTTAACGAAAATAAATTCATTCCAGTTGTAGATCATGTTGATGATCCCCGTAGTAGCGAGCACTGAGCTTGTCATCGGGAAGACGATCCGGAAGAAGACGGTATGAATGCTTGCCCCATCAATAACAGCAGCTTCTTCTACTTCCTTTGGCAGTGCATAGTAGAAGCCAAGCAGGATCATAATCGTGATTGGCATATTAAATGCCACATACGACAGGATCAGAGACAACGGGTTGTCGATCAAGTGTACTTTGTTGAACATACTGAACAGCGGAATAAGTGTCGAATGAACGGGGATCATCATCGCCACCATGAAAAGGCCAAGGACAAGCGAGCTGAGCTTCCATTTCATCCGAGTAATTGCGAAGGTAACCAAGCTGCCGAAGACAATCGTCAGCACGGTAGCCGCAACAGTAATCCATACACTGTTCAAGAAGTAAGTATCAATATTGCCAGCATTCCACACTTTGCTGTAGTTTTCCCAATGTGGAGGCGATGGCAAGGCAAATGGCGAGAGATTAAAAACCTCCTGGTTATTCTTCAGCGAGAAGAACATTAACCAGATAAGCGGATAAACCTGGAACACCGCAACGGCGATGAGAACAATGTACAGTACAGCATAGCCGACCTTCATTCCTATTCTCGAACCGGATTTCGCTTCGCCGCCCAGTTTCATAGTTGTAGATGACATGAAGCGTACCCTCCTAAAAAGAATTGTCACACAAACAGCCTGTAAAGGCTGTTCGTGATGATTCTTACTTCGTAAGCATATAAGTTTTGTCTTACTTCGTAAGCATATGATTCTTTGCTTCGTAAGCAAAAGCTTACGAATATTGGATCGTGTCCTTACTTGCTGTTGCTTTGCGGATGATATAAGTCGCAATGAGACAGATCAAGAGCAGGAAGAATCCAATTGCACTGCCATAGCCGAAGTCATAAGCTTTGAATGCTTTGTGGTACATATAAGAGGCCATTACTTCACTAGAGCCGTTAGGACCACCGTCGGTCATCACATAAATCAAATCGAAATACTTCAAGGAACCAACCACGGCAAGGACAATCGTTACTTTTACAACTTCCATCACAAGCGGAAGCTTGATTCTCCAAGCAATTTGGAAGGAGTTCGCTCCGTCGATCTTAGCCGCTTCCTCAAGTGAAGACGGAATGTTCTTCAGTGCTGCGTAATAAATCAAAATATAGAAGCCCGCGTATTGCCACAGAATCGGAATAAACAATGCGAACAGAACAAGATCCGTTTCTGCAAGCCAAGCGGGAGGATTTGCAACGCCAAGGGATTCTAGCAAGCTATTCATAATACCGTTAGTAGGATGATAGATTTTGAGCCAAAGCTGTGCAATTGCTACTGAGGACAGCAGCATCGGAATTAAGTAAATTTTACGAAACAGGTTTGCTCCTTTAATTTTTGCCGCTAACACCATTGCTACAATAAGATAAACGATAAGACTGACCATTGAAAATACAGCTAGCAAAAGCGAATGTCCTGCACTTTTCCAGAAATCTTCATCTTTAATCAGTGTTGCGTAGTTATCCAGGCCAACCCACTTCATAGCTCCAATTCCGTTCCACTCATTCAGCCCGTAATAGCCTGTCAGAACAATCGGAATATACACGATGGCCAGAATGAGCAGCAACGAAGGCAGGATATATAAGGCAATAACTTTCTTGTTCGATAGTACTTTATCCAAATTGGCCGACTCCTTTCTGCAAAAGGGGAGAGCGCCTATCCGGTCAGTTGCACACCTGGCCGGATAGACCTCCTCTATTCTAGATGTCTGAATTAGTTGCCTTTCGCAATCGCAGCGTCTTGCTCAGCTGCGAATTTGTCTGGCTTAACCGCTTTTCCGAAGAGCGACTGGATCATGTTCAGATGAGTTTCAGCCGCATTAGCCGGCAATTGAACGTCTGCGAACAAGGTGATGCTGCTTGCTTTGTTCAGTTCGTTGAACAGGTCGATGTACAGTTGCGGCAGCTGCAGCGTTGATGTATCGATCTTCGTAGCCGGGATAACACCTGCACCAGTTACGGATTTCTCGCCCCATTTCGTTACGAAGTATTGAACGAAAGCTTTTGCTTCATCTTTCACTTTCGAGTTTTCCGATACGAAGAGGCCTACACCAGGTCCGCCAACCCAGCTGTCCGCGTTTCCTTTGCCGCCTTCAACCGTCGGGAATTTGAAGAACCCAACGTTGTCGCGGAACGATTGCGGAATATCTTCATTCGTTGTGAAGTTAGGCAGGTCCCAAGTACCCATCAGGTACATAGCCGCGTTGCCGTTCGTGAATTCGGATTTTGCTTCTTCATTGGACAGGCCGTTAAAGCCTTTCACGAATGCGTTAGCATCAACTAGTGACTGCACTTCAGTTGCTGCTTGCTGCAGGCCTGGATCTGTGAATTTTGCTTTGCCCGTAATCGCATTAGCTACTGTTTCTTGACCAGCGATGCGGTCAGCCAGGTACATGTACCACAGGGAACCCGTCCAGCGGTCCTTGTTACCAAGGGCGATTGGAGCAACACCGTTATCAGCAAGTGTTTTTACAACCGTTTTGAATTGATCGTAGGTTGTAGGGATTTCAAGGTTATATTTTTTGAAAATTTCTTTGTTGTAGTAGATTGGAGCAATGTTGAACTCCAGTGGAAGCGCATACGTTTTACCGTCAATTGCATAAGCTTCTGTTGTACCTGCTACGAATTTGCCATTCAGCTCACCGCTCAGGAGATCGTCAACTGGTGTGAACAAATTGCCGTCAACATAAGGCTTCAGGAAGCCTGCTGCCCAAGTTACACCTACATCAGGAAGTTGATTAGAAGCAGAGAGGACTTTCAATTTGTTCTTGTATTGCTCGTTATCCAGAACCTCTTGCTTGACTGTAACGTTTGGATGTTCTTTTTGATAATCGTCGATGATTTGATTCACAATTTTATTCTGACCTGCGGATACGCCTTCCGGCCACAGATGCATGAAGTTAATCGTTACTTTCTTGTCGGAACCGCTTTCAGAAGAGCCCCCGTTAGACGCTGTGTTGCCACCGTTCGAGCTGCTGTTGTTGTTATTGCCGCATGCCGCAGTTACAACTGCCAGGCTTAAGATAAGTGCCATTGTCATCCACTTTGTTTGTTTGAACACGTTTACAACCCCTTTTTGACTGATGTGTTTGTGTTGCTAAATAAATTGTAACAGCGCTTTCACAGCAGCATAAGGTCATATGAGTTGGGAAAAGTACTACTTTTATTGGATTGTCTCTTCTGCATGGGAAATGCTCTTCCGGTACTGCCCTGGACTAACTCCTTCATGGGAACGGAATACTTTTACGAAATATTTGGCCGTTTGGTACCCGATCTTCTCGGCAATTTCATTAATAGAAAGCCGTGTATTCGTCAGCAATTCCTTGGCTCTTTGCATTCTTCTTCTCGTTAAATAATCACTGAATGTAAGTCCGGACTGCTCTTTGAAAAGCACGCTGAAATAACTCGCATTCATATGCAAGTAGTCTGCAATATCCTTCATTGTGATTGGCTCACCCAGATGTTCATCCAAGTATTGAATCGCTTCTTTCACCTGCGTACTATATTGGGTTTCCTGCTCCGTTGTCTCCAGCAGCTTCGTATCAACGATCCGCTCCATTCGTTCAACACGATTCATTTCTTCTTCACGGCGGAAAGCAAGCTCCACCGCCTCAACAAGCTTGGTTTTATCTAAAGGCTTAAGTAAATACTCGATAACGCCAAACTGCAGCGCTTTGTGCGCATAATCAAACTGCGGATGACCGGAGATCACAATGATAACTGGAGAATGCGGCCTTTCCCTCAGCTTCTCGACTAGTTCCAGCCCGTTAATCTCCGGCATACGGATATCGGTAATAACCAGATTAGCTTCATTCTCATCCAGCCATTTCAATGCCTCTACTGCGCTGGTCGACGTCGTTATACGGTAACGTCCTGCCGACCAGGATTCCAGCACTTTGCGTACACCTTCTCTTGTTCTTGGTTCATCATCCACGATTAGTATTGTCTTCATTTCCATTCGCCCCCATGCTCAATCGGTATTTCAAAGGACATCTTCGTGCCCGCTCCCTGCTCGCTCTGAATCTGCAGTCCTTCTGCCTCTTCCCCGTAGTAAAGCCTTAACCTGCGATCCACGTTCGATATCCCAACTCCAGTGCCTTTGGCATCATGTACATGTCCAAGCTTCATTGCAGCATACAAGGACTGTACCTTATCAAAGCTCATTCCCGGACCATTATCGAAGACAGATACACGAATATAGCCTGTGCGGTCCGAAGGCTCCACGGTGATGACAACCGCTCCTTGTCCTAGCTGCTGCTCTACTCCATGGGAGATTGCGTTCTCCACAAGCGGCTGAATAAGCAGCTTCGGAATAGGAACACGACGGCAGCTATCATCCGCTTCTATCCGCCAATTGAGGCGATCAATCAGGCGCATCTCCATAATTTTGAGATAACGCTCGGCATGCTCCAGCTCATCTGTCACCTTTACCCATTCATCGTCGTCAGCAGGGTTAATGACATATCGGAATAGGCCTGACATCGCTACAACGACTTGCGAAAGCTCTTCTTCATCTTTGTCTTCTAGCGCCCAATAAAGGGCCTCAAGTGTATTGAATAGAAAATGCGGGTTAATCTGTGCCTGCAGTGCCTTCAGCTCTGTACGGCTCTGTATAATCTCCTTCTGATAAACGACTTCAATCAATTCATTTAACGAGGCGACCATTTGATTGTACGTATTGTTAAGTTCATTAATCTCCAAGGTGGAAGAGGTAACCGGAATCGGCTTCAGTGAGCCGTATTTGGCCCCCCGCATCGCTTTAATCAGATTAAGGATCGGTCTCGTAATCATCGTCGACAGGATGAACGTTAAGATCAGGAACAACAATCCCCCAACCATAATAGATATCTCTATAGCCGTTCGAAGGACCGAGATCCCTTCTGTCGCATAATCAACCGGCGTCAGAATTAGCACCTTCCAGCCTGCCGCCGCATCAAGCTGCTTTTGCACTGGAATAAACGCTTTGCCATTCATCGTAATTCTCTTACTGTCCGTTTGCTGGAGGACATCCTGCGGTATATCAGCCGAGAAGTTAGCAGCAATAATCTGGCCAGAGCCATCGATCAGCCCCATCTCTTCTTTGCTGGATGTTTCATTATCAATCAGCTCAAAGTATTTTTTATCAATCCGAACCAATAAATACCCTGCATTCGAAAAAGACTGGTCAATCAAACGAACGCGGCGGATCGCCGTAATCTGATTCGGATTTTTTGGATCAATTCCGAACCATACAAGCTGACCTGCAGCGTGATCCACTTCACGGATCCATTCATTCGGCACCCGGTCGAACAAGCTGATATCTGTCAGCGGGAACAGCACCCGAAAGCCGTTCGTATATAATTCAATGGACTGCACCCCACTTACATAAGCCTGCTGCTTCCGGATTTCATGCTGCAGGACCTGCCGCTCCTCGAAAGTAAGCTGTGTACCGCCAACTTCCTTGGCCATCAGAGTTTGAATGGAAGCATTAGTCGCCACCTGCATTGTAAACGTATCCATTTGATGCAGCAGAACATCCATCTTACCGGTAGCCTGCACCGCCGTCTGCTGAATATGCTTCTCGGCATTATTGCGCAGCAGCTCCGAGACCTGTCCATACGTGAAAAAGCCTACAGACACAAGTACCAGCAGCATAACGAGCATAAAGCCTAAGAAAATCTGATTCCGTAACGTGTTTATCCGATTGAACTGGAACAACTCGAACCCTCCTGCTCTACTATCTGTAGCCACTACTATACACAAGATGACTAAAAAAAAGAAAGCCCTCTTATGGGCTTGTTTCATTCGCCTGCTGCGGCAAGCTGCTTCTGAGTATGCTCAATCAAGCTTTTCTCCGGCTCCACCTATAACAAAAGGGGATATTGCTGCTAAGAACAATAAGACAATACAGCCCCATATGATCATAGCTAATGCCATCCTCTACTGCTTAAAAGCCTTACAAGATGTCCCTTCACCTGTGGCCATTCTTCCGAAATGACACTAAATATCACATAATCGAGTCCGTTATATTTCTTGCGGAGTACTCCTTCACGTTGTGCTCCCAGCCGTTCGATCGCCTGCTGAGAGCGGTGATGCGACGTAGTTGTAATAAGCTCCACTCTAACCGCTTCCCATTGTTCAAAGGCATATTTCAAGAGCAGGTATTTGCACTCCGTATTTACTTCTGTCCGCCACACCTCTGGTGAATACCAGGTCCAGCCGATATTCAAGTTACGATGAGAAGGGGCAATCCGCAGAAATCTTGTTGTTCCAATGATTCGATTATGCTGTTTGTCGAAGACGGCAAAAGGGAATTCATCGCCCCGTGATACTCCCACAGCTCATCCGAGCGAGAGCATTCATATAAAGCCTTGGCATGCTGCGGCTCAAGCGGAAGCAGCTTTACTCGACGGCCTTCCAGTTCAATAAAATCCATCACTTCCGCCCCCAGTTTTATCCATAATTTTCTATATTGCTATCATATCGTCTCCACAATAATATCGTAAAGGACAAACAAAAAAACGAAAGCATCACAAGATGCCTTCGTTTTCATTTCTACTAGCTATAGGACCTAATCCGCTCTAGAGCGGAAGCCGCTCTTGGCCATCCCACATAAAAAGCTAAGTGCGTAACGGCCTCAATAAGCTCATCCTTGGTTAGGCCATTCTCTTGCGCAAGACGAAGATGATAAGGAAGCTGATCGGTATGTCCTCCTGCTACAAGTGCCGCTACCGTAATCAAGCTCCGCTCCCTAAGCGGCAGCTCCTCTCTGCGCCATAAATCTCCGAACAGAATTTCATCAGAATATCGGGCAAAAGCAGGCGCGAATTCGCCATAGTTCTCTTTTACACTAGTCGTATCAATCTTCGGATGCATGGGGCTGCACCTCCCTTACGATTTCAAGCATCTGAGCAATTCCGCTGCCAAAGGTCCAATCCTCTAACTCCGTGCCTACCAGCACAACAAAGACGTCCTCTGCACGAATACCAATCTTACTCAGACGCTGTGCAAGCTCCGAATAGAAGCTTTTCTTCTGCTCCACGGTTCGTCCGGACTTGAGTGTAATCTGGATATATAGCAGCCGATCCGTTCGCTCGACATTCAAGTAGCTTGGGCTGTAGAAAAACTCACCTGGTTTATGAGCATGGAACAGCTGGAAATAATCATCCACGGGCACGTGGAAATGCTCCATCAGCGCAGCATGAATCTCAAGGCTGATAAGGGAGAGTTCCTTTCCTTCATACTGATCCTCCCTATAACTGACTCGGATAAAAGGCATAAGCATCACTCCTTGGTTAAGATGCTTTTATTGTATATCGCTCAGCTAAATCTATATAATTGAATTAATTAAACAACTCATTCAGTTATATAGATGGAGATGATTCCATGGATTTAAAGGAACTAACCGCCTTTCAAACGATATTAAAAGTAGGCAGCTTCGCCAAAGCRGCTGAAAAGCTGAATTATGCCCAGTCTACGATTACGAACCAGATTCAGCGGCTGGAGAAGGAGCTTGGGTTTCAGCTATTCAACCGGGGCTGGGAAGCGGAGCTGACACCTGCCGGTCGAATATATGCCGCAGAGGTTGACCGCCTGATTCAGCACTGGCATTATGTCTCCGATCAGGCAAAAGCTATCCTGCAGGATGAGATCGGCACCATTCATGTCGGCATGCTTGAGACTCACGCCAGGGGGATCATGCAAGAAGCATTACAGCAGTTTCGTGCAACAAGGCCCGGTGTGACCTGCAACTTTATCATTGGGAATACCGATCAGCTGTCAACTGAGCTTCAGCTTCAGCAAATTGACTTTGCCATTTGCGGCGAGCCGAGCGACATATCTGAGTTACGCTTTGAACCTTTGTATGAGGAGAAGATTTTACTCGTGGCGGCTGAGAACCACCCCATTCACGACCACAATCATCCCGTAAAATTCGAGGACTTGCTTCAGTACCCCATGTTCGTTGGTGGCCCGACTTGCCTTTATTACATAAGCCTAACGAAGCAATTCGCGAGATATGAGAAAATGCCGCAGCTGTACTCTGTCAGCCAGATATCTGCTATTCCTGGCTTCGTAGCGCAGGTTCCTTTCATTGGCGCCGTGCTCGCCACCACTCCGCTGCCGAAGCATGTAATCCCCATCCCTGTCGATTGGAATCCGCCGTCTATTCCTGTTGGTCTTCTTCAGATGCGGGGTACGATTTATCCGTCTATAGCTTGTGAGCAATTAAAGAAACAGATAAAAGAAGTCGTTGCCAACCATTACCAATTCCATTTATGATAGATCAATCAAACTTTGTGAGGTGTAATTGCCATGTCTATTGAATACCGCATTAAAGCTCCAGTTACAGCGATTCAAATTGCAGAAGTATTCCGCAGCTCCGGTATCAAACGTCCTGTAGATGATCTTGCCCGCATCCAAAAAATGATCGACAACGCCGATCTTATCCTGTCGGCATGGAATGGTGACCAATTGGTCGGCATCGCAAGAGCAATTACCGACTTTTCTTATTGCTGCTACCTGTCCGATCTAGCGGTCATCCAAACCCATCAACGACTTGGAATTGGCAAAGAGCTCGTTAATCGGGTTCGCGAACATATTGGTGAAGAGGTTGCACTTTTGCTTCTTTCCGCACCTTCTGCCATGGACTATTATCCTCAGATCGGCTTTGCCAAAGCCGACAATGCCTTTCTCATCAAGCGTATCCGATAAAGAATGGACATAAAAAATGAGCTTCAACGAGGACCCGTTGAAGCTCATTTTTGTATACTTAAGCTTGGGCTTATAAAGCCGTGTTCTTCATAATGTACCAATAATCTGTCTCATCAGGATAAGCATGTTTCTCAATGGCTTCGTAATTCAGCTTGCTATAGAAGGCAATATTGTCCGGAATGGATAAGCGTACACCCAGTCTCGATTCCTTAAGCCCTTTATCTTTCGCATACGATTCAACAAATCTCACAAGCCGCTTGCCAATTCCTTGACCCCGATAAGAGGGAAGAACGGAAACTCTGCCGATATAAACATGCTGATCGTGAAGTACGAATTGCCCGGACCCTGCTATTACGCCGTTCACAAGTGCCAGAACCGCTCCGCCACGCTCTGTAATCTTTTTTGTTATATCCTCAACCGTCTCCGAAAGTGCTCCAGCAGGAGGAGTCAGTTTCCCTCTATATTCCTCGAAGGCCATCATCATGACCTTATGCACAACTGGTATTTCTTCTAAACCTGCCAGCCGGATAACTACCTCCATATGGCCCTCCACCAATCATTTTTCTTTTCATTCTAACACCGTTAAAGGCGCAGCGTCACGCTCATCACTACTCTTAGTCCAGCCAGCCATTCTTCTCCGCGATGCCAATCGCATCGATCCGGTTCTTGGCGTCGAGCTTCTGAATCGCTTCCGATAAGTAATTGCGGACCGTACCCGCTGAAAGAAACAGCGTTGATGCAATCTCACCGGCCGGCTTGCCTTCCCGTGCCAGTCGAAGCACTTCCCGCTCCCGCTCGGTGAGCGGATTCTCCGCTTCCCAGAAGGATAAAGCAAGCTCCGGACTAACCGCCCGTTTCCCAGCATAGACATTGCGAAGCGCAGCAGACAGCTCGTCAATCGGGGAATCCTTGAGCAGGAAGCCCTTTACCCCCGCCTTCATCGCCCGCTGGAAATAACCTGACCGTGAGAACGTCGTCAAGATAACAACAAGGCAAGGATGTTTATTAACACGAAGACGCTCTGCTACGTCGAGCCCGGACAGCTTCGGCATCTCTATGTCCATCACACATATATCGGGTGTCAAACTTCGGATCATCTCAAGTGCCTGCTCGCCATCTTCCGCTTGTCCCACGACCTCAAGATCTTCTTCCATATCCAGTAAGGCGCTAAGCGCACCGCGCAGCATGCCCTGATCTTCGGCTACAAGTACTCTCATTTATGTGGACTCTCCCTTCTTCGATGACGAGCGTACTCTAGGCACGACTATGGTCAAAATACTTCCAGTACTTTTCGTGGATTGGAAAACCAACTTGCCGTCCACCAAGTTTAATCGTTCCTGCATGCCTCTAAGTCCAGTATGAGCAGGACCCTTATCTGCCAAATCACAGCCGACCCCATTATCCCGGATTGCCAGACGATACTGATCAGGCGTCATCGCCCACTCAATCACACATTGGCGCGCTTCGCTATGCTTGACCACATTCGTTACCGCTTCACGCAGACTCATGCCAAGCATATTGTTGATAAGCGGGCTTAGTGATGCGGAAGCTGGATCACCTTGAACCTTCATCGTAATATATGCCGCAGCAAGTATCCTTTTGGCATTCGACAGTTCATCCTGCAAAGTTACTGTGTTCATGCCGGACACCAGCTCGCGAACCTGCTTCAGTGCTGCCCGAGAGGTAAGCTGGACATCACGAATTTCCTGCTTGGCCCGCTCCGGATGTTGAACAATAAGCTTCTCAGCTAATTCACTCTTCAGCGTAATCATCGTCAGCGTATGACCGAGTGTATCATGCAGCTCGCGGGAAATCCGCTGACGTTCCTCCTGCTTGGATAAACGGGAAATCTCATCATTGGCCAGTTGTAACTGGGTGCGGAGCAGCTTGGAACGGCGCCCAATAAACATAACAAACGGCAATAACAATACCGCAAGCATCGCGGGCAGCAAATCAAGCAGTGCATCCATCCGATCAAGTACTTCGTAATGCCACACCTCAAACCCAAATAACAGAAGTATCCCCGACAGTGCAATACCCACCTGACGCAGATTGGGCAGCAGGCCAATCATCGAGGCCGTAAAGAAGCCCATGTACATAAAATCCTCATCATATCGCCAACTGAAATAAGCAATGATACAAAGGTGGAGCATAACAGCCCATATTCGCCATTTTCTGCTCAAATGACCAACAATATAGCTGACAATAAACAAGATAATGAGCGGAAATCCAACCCATTGATCCACCAGCGACTGCTCTCCGATTGAAAAGATTGGAAATAAAATGTAGACAAGCCATAGCAGCATAAAGAAAATTGGCGGCCCCCCGTCAGGGGGCCGCTTTGTTATAAATCGACGTAAAGCATGCAGTAAGTTTTGCATTACACCGCTTCCTGTTTTTTCATGATATAAGACGAAATCGCAAGGAATACAACCACATAAGCAACCAGTATCCCAACACCACCCCAGTCGATCGACACGCCTGCAACCGCATCCCAAGCCCCTTGGCCAAGACGATAGGTTGGTGTAAGATGGGCGATTGTCTTCATAGTGCTAGACATCGTATCCGTTGGGAACCACAGACCGCCCAATATGGAAAGTCCCATATAGCATATCATGGAAAGCACCTGTACAAAATCCGCATTTTTGATCGAGCCGATTAGTGTGCCAAGCCCCATAAAGGAGAAACCACCAATAAAAATAAATAATCCGCATGTAATCCAGGTCGAAGCACTTAAGTCCACACCTTTGAAAATACCACCAACAAGGAACATCACGATAATAATAGTAAGGTTAATAACGGCTTGCGACAGTACTTTAGACAATACATAAGACCATGATGGCAAAGGTGTGATTTTCAGCAAAGCCAACCATCCTTGACTTCGCTCTCTTGACAGCCGCTGAGCATAGGAAGTAAGGCTCGCCCCTACAACGCCATACACTGTCATTGACATTAGATAATAGGATTTCCAATCGACGTTGCCAACTTGCGCATTGTCACCAATTGTATTGGTGAATATAAAGTAAAACACAACCGGCATAATAAACGAGAAAATAACAAACCGGCGATTACGCACTGTACGCAGCAGCTCCGCTTTACATTGGGCAAGCGTTGCTTTCATATTTGAAGATTGACTCATTAGAAAATATCCCCCTTTAGTTCGTGGAGTGGACGATTGCCTGGAAGGCATCTTCCAGACCGCCACTTTGGATTTCGATATCTTTCATATCGATACGTTGTTCAATCAACGTTACAATTAGTCGATCCGTATCCCGGCTTTGCAGCTTCACGCGTCTGCCGTTCCATTCCACATCTATTACACCTGGCAGCGCTAGCAGCTGTTCCGATGTAACGGAAGCACCAGCTGTGAACGAAATGACGCGGCCCGTTGTTTCTGCTTTAATCTGACTTGGCGAGCCATCAGCAACAACTTTGCCTTGATTAATAACAACAATGCGGTCTGCAAGGCTGTCTGCTTCTTCCAAGTAATGCGTCGTCAGGACAACCGTACGTCCTTTATCAGCCATAGAACGAATCGTATCCCAGAACATCTGGCGGGACGTTACGTCCATTCCAACCGTTGGCTCATCGAGGAAAATAATCTCCGGATCGCCTGACGCTGCAAGCGCAAATCCCAATCGGCGCTGCTGTCCGCCGGACAGCGAAGCGGCCATTTTGTCTTTTTCCTTCTCGAGGCCAGAGATGCGAAGCAGCTCCTGCAGGGAAAGCGGATTGCTGTAATAGTTGCGGAACAGCTCTATGGTCTCCGCGACTTTCAGGTTATCGATGACACTGACTTCCTGGAGCATCGCGCCGATTCGGTTGCGCACAGCTATATCTTTTGGGCTTCCGCCCAGCAGCTTAATCGTCCCGGAGGTCGGCTGCTTCAGTCCTAGAATCATGGAGATCGTCGTCGTCTTACCGGCACCATTTGGCCCGAGCAGCGCGATAACGGTTCCTTTTTCCACCTTCAGCGATAAATTATCTACCGCCTTTTTGCCTTGGTAGATTTTCGAAACATTATTTAGTTCGATTGCAAAACTCATTGTTTAGTTCACTCCCGCTATCTATAATTTGTCATGATGTTATCGGCTTCTGAAGTTGTTGTCTTGCTTATGTATTCATCTTACCGTTTCCGGATCTGTGATCCTACGCATGAACGTAATCTCTTTCAGATGACAAATGTCATATCATGGACATGATAAGTTACAATAAAGGCCGTACATACAAACAAAAGGAGCTTACCGACATGATTGATTCCATCTTCGAAACCCATCTGCAAGTGACAGATCTGGACCGTTCCATCAGGTTTTATACTCGTCTGGGGCTGACTCTTGCGTTACATAAAACTGAGCGGAGGTCGGCTTTCTTCTATGTAGGAGAACGCAGAGATCTGCTGGCATTAAAAGAGGTTCCTAACGGACAGAAGCTGCAGCCTCGCCATTTCGCCTTTGGCGTTGAGCTCAACCAGCTGCTGCTGGCCTCCGACTGGCTGATTGAACGGGGGCTCTACCCGCTTCCCGGCTTTGGCAAAGATGCATCTGAGCCATTCGTCCATGCGTGGATGCCGGCAGCAAGCGTCTATTTCAACGACCACGACGGCAACGAGCTCGAATTTATGGCATGGCTGGACGACGAGCCGCAGAATTTGGACTATGTTCCTCACTTAAGTGAATGGAATAAGATCAAAAATACGCTGACGTAAAAAAGACCTCCGGCGGGTCTTTTTTTCTTGGATTGACAGTCACATCGACTATTGAGTCTCAGACCCGCCGCGTAAATTGTAGTTTGTACAGGATATGAGAGGACTTTCGTTTGTAGGGGATGCTGCGTTGTATTTTGTGCAACATAATACCCCTTGCTCGGGCTATTCAAGGTTGCACACACCTAAAATACTGCACGAAATACAACGCAGCTTCTATATAAGGAGATTCTGATGGAATACGTTGTACAAAATACAATGCAGCTTATGTGGGCTCTAACGGTTCCCGTCCCACTCCTCGTAAAACTGCTCCACATACTGCTCCATATAGCGATGACGCTCCTCCGCTATCCGTTTGGCTGCGTCCGTGTTAACCAAATCTTTAAGCTTAAGCAGCTTCTCATGAAAATGATTAATAGCCGTGCTTTTCCCGTTCCGGTATTCCTCCGTGGTCATCTCGCTGCGGGGCGGAATATCCGGATCATGGATCGGATGCCCTTTCCAGCCGGCGTACAGGAATGCTCTTGCTATAGCGATGGCGCCAATAGCATCAAGACGGTCGGCATCCTGCACAACCTTACCTTCTAGTGTACGCATCGGTGGATTAGTCCCAGCGTTATAGGACATATTCGAGATGATTTCCACAACATGGCCCCGCTGCTCTTCATCAGGCATATACGCTTCAAGCCATGAAAGGACCTTTTGCAGTCCAGCTTCCTTCGATGGGTTAAGCTTTTCGTCCGCCACATCATGCAGCAGCGCCGCAATCGTACAGACGAAAGCATCCGCCCCTTCCTCTCGGGCGATACGTTTAGCCATTTGAACAACCCGGTGGATATGCCACCAATCATGGCCGCTAGCGTCCTTTTCCATTTCGGAACGGCTGAACAACTCCGCCGCACGAATGATTTTCTCTTGTTCGGTATTCGCAATTCCCATCGTTACACCTCTTGTGTTAATGAATTTGTGGCATTCTTCGCTCTGGAGATAGCTGCACCTGCCAAACAAAGCTTTACCAATAATAAGCCGATCCCTATATATACAATGACCATCCAGAAAGTAAAAGCATTAGGATGCTCAGTAGCCCAGACCCATTGCGGAGGTGAATCCGTGCTCCAAGAATTCGTCATGTTCGGATCAAACCCGCTCTTCCTATAGGCTATAGCCCAAATCTGATAGATCTTTGCAATCGCATATCCGACGACACACCCAACAATTCCACCTACATGATAAAAAGGATTAACTTTCTCAAATAGATAATCTAACATTTATCCTAACGCCCCCTCCTACTGTAAATATTTGTATACCACCTAAAATGATTATACCCGTCTCTTCCCTTGTAGACCATGATGGAATTCGAGATGATGATAGTGGAGGTGACGGCAGCTTGATTACTATAAAAAAAATAACGGCAGACAACTGGTACGCCTGTACATTGCTTGAACCAACCGAAGAGCAAAGAGAGCTGTTTCCCGCTCCTGCTGTATTCTGGCTGGCAGAAGCCGCTTATTGCGGGATGAATGCGCTAGCCCTATATGCGGAGAAGAATATCGTAGGATTTGCTGTCTACGCCATTGATCCCGAGGACGGGCACTATTGGATTATGGCTTTTATGATAGACCGGAGATATCAGACCAAAGGATATGGACGTCTTGGCATGCAGGAGCTGGTCAAGCATATCCATAACAACCATCAATGCGAGGTTATTCGATTAGGACATCGCCCAAATAATGAGCGGGCAGCGCATTTATATGCCTCATTAGGCTTTATGGAGATCAACCAGACGGAATACGAGGTCATTCGGCAGCTCTCATTTGAATAAAACGCAAGAAAGGCCGATGCCCCTCATTCGGAGCTCCGGCCTTTCCCTTTATCTTTCCTTATAGCTGCTTCTCATAGCAAAGACTAGACTCACAATCCACATACTCACCAAAACGATCGATCGCGTAATAGCCATGTTTCCTATAAAAAGCAAGAGCCTCCGGCTGAGGAGCGCCTGCCTCGCTTAATTCCACCACACCCTGCTGGCTTACCATCCACATAGGCCACGACAAAAGTCATCGCCTTCACAGCTGGATCGCTAAAGTCGACTGTAAAAATCTCGTCCGGCGACGAATACCGCTGCCCCAAGTCCTCATCCAGCTTGCGGATTAGTTCATGCAGATGTACATTATCATGCTGTACTTGCTCAATTGTCCGTATCATATTTCTCTCTCCATCCCAGCTTATGCTGTCTTTTCTCTTATTTTAGCCAATGATATAGAAACACAGCAAACCCCACTCTCATAGAGTGGAGTCCGCCGTTATTAATCGTATTATTCCTTGCCGTTCAAATTAAGCGTAGGTGTCTGGTCAAAGAAGTTCCACGGCTTGAGCATCGCGTACACCCACTCCGTTGGCATAATCGGCCATTCTTCCGCACGTGCCACATGGGTAGTACCTGTCGTCATCCAGACCACATTGTCTGTATTAACGATAGGCTCATCATCCGACACAAATTCCCCAAGCCCCGTATCTGTCTTCGCGCGGTTTGGATACTTGCCTTCCGGATATCGCTCATTCTCGTAGTAACGCGTCACCCAAAGCTGCTTATCCATAAAGTTTACGCGGTTAAACAACCACTCGTCCTTGCTGAAGTTTGCCCCTTTTGCAATCGGATGGGTGCCTCCTGCATACGGAATAATTTGATAAGAGACCGGATTACCTACTTTATTTTCTTTATTTGTGTTTGTCACAAGACGAATGGTCGAAGGATCGAACTTCTGAGCGGCGTCCTGCTCGGTCGCCACAATACGCGACTCGGTCTGCATCGTGCTCTCGCGCGGGCCGCCAGCTGTATTCTCTGCTACGACCGGATTAATCTCCATCAGGGAATTTTCTTCCCCATCTACGTCCATATCCAGACGGAAGTTATAAATATGCTGATGAGTTGTGCCAACAATATTATGGTCGATCAAAGTACCATATTTCGTGTCTTCTGCAGCGGTACCGTCATGCATTGTGCTGGACACAACGCCTTTTACAGCCTCGATTCCTGTAGCTCCTGCATTGATGCCGATGGTGCCATTTTGTGCAAATACCCAGTCGAAAATATAATCGTAGTTGCCAACCGTACTAATCCATCGAACAACAAGCTCACGACGTTCCGCGCTGACATTGTCTTGTCCCATCTCTTGATGCTTGTATTCCGGCCCTGCATAACGCTCGAAGATCGCCATTGCATTCGGAATGTTCATCGCGGAGCCTGTATAGTCCGCAATGGTCGCATCCAGCAGAACAGCATTATCCGGTACATCTTTGCCGCGTGCTAGCGATGACGTCAAGGTTCCCATGCCATATTCACCAGAATCCAGATAAGCTTTGAAGTACCAGCCCACATCCGGATCGCCATAAGGAACAATCATGCCGCCAAGCGAGCCCTCGTACATTATTTTGCGTTTCTTGCCTTGATCATTATAAGTAACCGTCGATAGGATTGGACCTACGCGGGAATCCAAACGAAGATGGAAGTCCCAATTCTGCCAATGAATCGTATTGCCGGTAATGGTATAGTTCTTGCCTTCCGGCTCGGTAATCTCAAGGGGCTTGGAAGGAGTTGCAGCAGTCATGTTGCTGCCGTCATACGGGGTTGCCTTCATCGGAATCGGTACAACACCGGCATCCTCGACCTTAATAACCTTCTTCTGTTCCAGATCGACCACAGCGACCAAGTCTTCAATAGGATGCGCCCAGTAGTTGCCGTCCCCTGTATTCAAATAGGCGACTACTTTAAGCAGACGCTTATCCTGCTGGAGCTCGTCCTTCCCATCGAAATAACCAACCGTAAGCGGCGTTGATACGACCTGCTTTACATCATTAATGCCGCGCTTCTTCAAGGCCGCTGCATATTCTGTGCTTTCCTCAATGGCGGATTGCACGGTACCAAAATCATCAAGCAGCACCATACCATGAGCGCCTTCAACCGGCTGCCATGCCGTCACTTTTTTCGTTACCAGGTCAACTGTTCCTTCGATCACATGCTTGCCGTCCAGAATAACAAAAGCAGCAGAACGATTGGCAGTCACATTCGTGCCGTTAAGCGCAAAGTTCCATACTTGATCCTTTGGCGGTGCCTTCAGCGTAATTTCAGTGAAGCGGTAATTGTCCTGGAATTTTCCTTCTGCCTTTAACACATTCACGGTCGCCGCAATCTCAGAGGACGTAAGCGGGTTCAGCGGGTTAGGTTTTGTCTCCACCTGGAACGTCTGGTCAAGACCGGATTGGAACACTTCACTTATAAAATGATGGGAGACATAAGCCAGATTTTTCTTCATAATAACCGGAGCTTCCATCTCAAGACGCTGTCCGTTCACCAAGGCAATATTGGAGTTTGGCTTCACCTTCACAATTGTGCTGTTCTTCGTGATTTGAATCGTGCCTGCAAAGCTGTCCCACTTAATGGTTGCTCCAAACTCCTCCAAGGTCGTGCGAAGCGGAACAAAATCCTCCGTACCGCCATGTGCCATAGCTGTTGGTGCCGAGACTGGACCAACCGCTCCACTCCCCAAAGCAACCGAAAGTGCTGCGCCAAGTACGGCTGATTTTTTTACGACAGAGCTTCTTAGTTTCTTCATCTGTGTATGCCTCCCCATTTTTTCGTGTCTGTTCTTGGTGTTAATTTACCTCACACAAACAGATGGATAATTGTAAAAAACGGAACAATAACGTAATTTATGTTAGATTATATAACTTAAATCTATTGACGGAAGTGTTGGGCCTTTGCTATTGTTGTACGCATATTAGGCATGCGGGAGGAAGAAGACAACGATGAGCGGATCAATCGAGGGACTCATTAGTGGTATTCAATACGGTTTTGAATGGGAAACAACGAATTACATAGAGCGCAAAGTCTATTATGATGGGCAGCCTGTTATCTATTATCAATTCCTAACAGGCAGCGGCAATCAGATGATTCGTGTTGTGCCTGATGGCTGTGTAGACCTTCTCTTTTGCTGTGATCCTGTTCTGCCTTCAGCTAGAGTATGCGGCACCGTTCTGCAGGGCAAAGAGCTTTATTTTGAACCAAATACCATCTACTTCGGGGTACGTTTGTCTGCCAGATTAAGTCTGCTATTGCCTAATCTTCCGCTTAAAGAGGTCATCGAGGTCCAGATTCCGTTCGAGGACTCCCTAACGAAGTATAAAGATATGGGTGTGATGATTGCAGAGCTCAACTTCTTCTCTGATCGAATGGCCTGCTTCGAGAAGCATTGCATGCCGATTCTTGGAGGGGACGTCCGTTCCATTGGCATGATCGATTTTTGCTTAACGTCCATGCAACGCACCAACGGCAGTGTCACCATTCGTGACTTGGCAGAGGATACCGGTTATTCCGAACGTTATATTCGTACCAAATTCGAGCAATCACTGGGTATTTCTCCTAAACTGTACTGCCGCATCATTCGATTTCAACGTACGCTTGGAGCTATTGTTCGGGGGGACTCATCCCTTACCAATGTGGCAATGGAAGGCGGCTACTTCGATCAATCTCATTTCATGAAAGAGTTCAAATCCTTCAGTCAAATCACGCCAATTCAATTGAGAAAATATCAAAAAACGCCCTCCTAATTCCCCGGGAAATCGACAGATATCTACAAATAATCATCCCTAATCCATAAATATCCGATATAATGTTCATAGCGTCTGACTTCTCTGTGAGAGGAGAGTGGTATCTATGAATACAGATATACTCACCCGCAATAATGTTAAAGTATTTGGCCAGGGCAAGCAGACCATCGTATTCGCCCATGGATTTGGCTGTGACCAAGATATGTGGCGTTACATGGTTCCCTTTTTCCAGAAGGACTACCGAATCGTCTTGTTTGATTACGTTGGTTCAGGATCCTCACAAATCAACTATTACAACTCAGATAAATATAACCGTCTGGAGGGCTATGCCGAAGATGTCCTTGATATTATGGATACGCTCCAAATGGAGGATGCGATCTTCGTCGGACATTCCGTCAGCGGTATGATCGGCATGCTTGCCTCAATCCGGGAATCCAAATATTTTGAGCGAATCATTATGCTTGGGGCTTCCCCACGCTATGTAAACGATTTACCCGATTATTACGGCGGCTTTCATCGCGATGAGATTAATGAATTGCTGCAAATGATGCAAATGAACTTTATTGGCTGGGCAAGCTATCTTGCTCCAATTGTCATGCAGAATGACAACCGTAAGGAGCTGTCTAACGAGCTTGAGAAAAGCTTCTGCTCCAGAGACCCGCATATTGCAAGGCAGTTTGCCGAAGTAACCTTCTTATCCGATTATCGGGAAGAGCTTGAGCACTCGTCTATCCCTACGCTTATTCTGCAATGCTCAGATGACAGCATTTCTCCACCAGAGGTTGGCGATTATTTACATGCTCATCTGAGGAACAGCACCTTAAGGCAAATGCAGGCAACAGGTCATTACCCGCATCTCAGTCATCCGGAAGAGACAACGAAGTACATTAAAGATTATTTGGCCATCTCCTAATCTGTTATGAAAGGCAGTTATTTGAATGGATACCTTATTAAATGAAGCCCCTTGCGGTTATTTCTCCATTACGGCAAAGGGACAAGTTCAAGCGGTCAATCAGACACTGTTAACGATGCTTGGATATGACCGCGAGGAGCTGCTGGAACGGCATATTGAATTAACCATGTCGGTGACGAATAAAATGTTTTTCCACACCTGCTTCTACCCCTATATCCAGCTCTATGGCCAGGTCAATGAGATGTACTTTTCGTTCCGCACCAAGGATGGTAAGGAGCTGCCCGTTCTGCTGAATGGGATTCGCAGAGAGCGTGACGGCGTAACGGTAATCGACTGTGTCGCTCTCGAAATGCGTAAGCGGATCGAGCATGAGAAGGACATCATGCAGACTAAGCAGCGGCTCGAAGCCTTGTACCAGGAAACAAATGAGGCGAATCAAAGACTCGAACTGCTGCATGTCCAGTACGAGAAAAAACAGCAGGAGCTGCTGGAATTAAACGAAAAGCTGGAGATGTTAGCCTCAACAGATCCTTTGACTGGCCTCAAGAACCGCAGGTTCTTCCAGGAACAATTACAGAAATGTATAGCTAAGTCTCAGGAAACCGGAGAAGTCTTCTCCCTTTGCATCATTGATATCGACCGATTCAAATCCATTAACGATACATACGGTCACCCTGTTGGAGACCTGGTACTTTCCCAACTGGCGGAGCTGCTGCAGAAGCAGTCGGCGGAGGATTCCGTCGTTGCCCGGTTCGGCGGTGAGGAGTTCGTTATTTTGCTGCCGCGGCTTGACCAGGAGCAAACACTTCTCGTAGCAGAAAGGTACCGCTCCGCCACGGAGTCTACACCACTTGGTGAATTGCAGATCACCGTCAGCATTGGCGCTGCAACCTATTTACCGGAGGACACCGATCAATCCTTACTCCAGCAAGCAGACCAGGCCCTATATCTCTCGAAAAATAATGGGCGAAACCGGGTTACCTTCTACAATGCGTAACAAAAAGGCAGTCCCAATGCTATTGCATTGAACTGCCTTTTTCGGTTATGCAGGAGCTCAGTATTTTCGTTGCCAGCCTATACTTAACGATGCGCCGCATCGTTAAGACACCTCCAAGCTCCCAATTTTGGGCTAATTTACGTAAAAAGAACAACCTTAACGATGTGCGACATCGTTAAGGTCGTTAAAAAGTCGCACTAGAGGCCTCTATACGATGTGCCACATCGTTAAGACACCTGCAAACTCCCATTTTCGGCCGATTTCGAGCAAAAGGAACGACCTTAACGATGTGCGGCATCGTTTAGGTCGTTAAAAAGTCGCGCTAGAGGCTTCTATACGATGTGCCACATCGTTAAGGATTCGTAACTTGGGCTGTGCAGGACTACTAATGACGACTTGGTCTATTATTTGAATAGCTTTTGTTTAAGTACAAACCGTATATAAATAGGAGCAGAAGGATCAGACCGATGGCTAGAATGAAGCCGAAGAAAAGATTAGGATAATCAAACTCTCTGTGAAAAGATACATTTAGCCAGATAAAAATAGCACTTAATCCAAAATGCTCTCTATTGTACTTGGTTAGCTTATACTTGATGAGCCGGAAGATAAGCAGAAGAAAAATGAAAGCCATTGCGGTTAAGCCAAAATACATCATATTTACAGCCTCCTATCACTCATTACATTTTCCAGTTGTACCCAAATAGTACCATGATATAATAGGAGCTGTCTTATATAATTTAATGTAAGCGAAGGTTGTTTCGAGTCGAGTGTGACACTCGATCGAAACAACCGAAGCAGTGAAAGGAACTCGTCTCCATGTCATCTACTCATACCCTTCACACCCCGGCGGCACCAGCGGCAAATAGCTCTTTATCCAAGGGTCTGCTGCTCCTTATGGCTTTTACCGCTGGCATGACCGTCGCTAACTTGTATTACAACCAACCGCTGCTTGCAGATATCGGGCGCTCATTCGGGGTGCAGCCCGATGAGATTGGTCTTGTCTCAACCTGCACCCAGATTGGTTACGCGCTTGGGATGTTCCTCTTCGTTCCACTTGGCGACATTAAGGAACGCAAAGGACTCATTACTGTCCTGCTATCTCTTGTCTGTCTCTCCCTTGTTGGGGCAGCTGCCGCACAAAATCTTGCCTGGCTGTATATCGCCAGCTTCGCAATTGGTATAACGACAATTGTCCCGCAGATTCTTATCCCGCTCGCGGCGACACTAGCCTCCCCAGGCCAGCAAGGAAAAGCCGTCGGTACTGTCACAAGCGGACTGCTGCTTGGCATCCTGCTCACAAGAACGGTATCCGGTCTAATCGGTGGAACCTGGGGCTGGCGCTTTATGTATGGACTTGCCGCAGCAGCGATGCTGGCCCTGCTTATTTTGCTCCGAATGAAGCTGCCTGTCAGCCGGGCAGCTGCTAACCTCAATTATGGACAGCTGCTCTCCTCCATGGGACAGCTTGTGAAACGCTATGCGACTTTGCGGGAATCCGCATTGATTGGAGCTGCAAATTTTGCGGCTTTCAGCATCTTTTGGACTGCTTTATCGTTCTACGTAGAAGGTGAACCTTATCATTACAGCAGCCAAATCGCCGGTTTATTCGGCCTGATTGGCGCAGCCGGAGCATTAGGAGCACCATTCGTCGGAAGAATGGCTGACCGTATCCCTACCAAGTGGATGATCGGCGCTTTAATCTCGCTCAACATCTTCGCCTATCTGCTGTTTGGCTTATTTGGAAGCATGTTATGGGCGCTCATTCTAGGCGTCATATTATTAGACCTTGGCGTGCAAGGTACACAAGTCGCCAACCAAACCCGCATATATGCGCTTGAACCTCCAGCTCGAAGCCGTCTGAATACAGTCCAGATGGTAACCACCTTCCTTGGTGGAGCGATCGGCTCCTCCGTCGGAAGTTACGCCTGGCATATAGCAGGCTGGACAGGAGTATGCGTCGCGGGTGGAATCGTTGGACTTCTCAGTTTCTCCGTATGGTTAATTCATCGAATGAAAAAATAACTGCCGTATTACAAAACAAAAAGCGCTGAACAGCCCTTCCGGCTATTCAGCGCTTCTCCATATTTACGAGCGCATCCGCTCGAATGCGCTTTTCTCAGCCCGCTTATAATTCGCGGACGGACGGGAGCATATCCGCCCGGCGTATTGATCAAACACCTCGGCCAGCACCTCGTGCTGAAATTGCAGCTTGGTGCGTTTATAGCCTTCGCGTACGAGCCTTTCTCTCAGCGGAGTATCGCTGGCAAGACGTACAACGGCATCCGTAATTCCGAGGAGCGATTGGGGTTCTACGAGCAGTCCCGTCACGCCGTCCAGTACCGCCTCCGAAGCTCCTCCGGAACGACCTGCAATGACAGGCACACGGGCGGAGGCCGCCTCCAGATAGACGATACCGAATCCTTCCGCATCCCCTTTTTCAAGCTGTCGGCTAACCATGATGAACTGATTCGCCAGATTATAATAATCATTCAGCCGTTCCGAGCCGCTGACTCCCCCGACAAAACGAACCTTGCCCGCAACACCAACCGTCTCCGCCAGCTTCTCCAGCCGGCCAAGCTCCGGTCCATCTCCAACGATCATATAGACTGCATTAGGAATATGACGAATGATTGCCGGCAGCGCTTCAATAACCCGATCATGTCCCTTTCGGGTAACAAGCCGCCCTACGGATAACAGAACATACTTCCCCTCCAGATCATGCTGTCTTCTTAACTCTTCATCCATTGGCCTTTGCTCGAATAAGCTTTCTACGCCAGGGTGAACAATCCCGATCCTCCCAGCATCAACGCCATATTCCTCTACCAATCTTCGTGTAAACTCGCTGTTCGCCAGCACGCCATCCGCCTTACGCAGAATTAACTTCACAAGTTGATTAAGGCCTATGAATCTTCGGAACATGAGCATATCCATACCATGAACCGAGATCATATAACGACGCCGGCCAACTATTTTAAATAACAAACCTATAAAGCCAATGAGGACATAACCATATACGGTTACATCCGGTTCTTCCTTGCGAAGTGTCTTCTTTACCTGCCGGAACAGCTGCCCCCAGCTTGTTACATCTACTTTTTCCCTACGCATGAAGGACCCTCTAACAATCCGGTATGGCTGCCCCTCGTCGAATACATCACTGCCTGGATAATCCGGAGCGATAACGGTCATATCATGCTTCGTATGTTTGGACAGATTATAATAGTAATTCTGCATACCTCCGATACCTGGCGGAAATACCCCCGCAACAAGCACGATTTTCCTACGTTTCATAAACCTTCTCCCTCCTAGCCAGCATGCTGACAGCCCGAATAATCGCCCAGAACAACACCTCAGCCATAATGTTCCACAGCCTTGCAATCACTGAAATTTGAAGTGCCGTTTCCGTTCCCAGCTTGAGCGACAAGAAATAGACGAGAAAGCCTTCGCGTACACCAAGCCCGCCCGGCAGTGGACTAACAAGACCAAGAAGCCAAGAGGTTGCGAACGTCCCTGCGGCATAAAACAAGCCTACTTTCCCTTTATCAAAGCTGTTTGTCAGCATCCAGAAAGCAATCCCCATAATGAAATGGCTGCCAAGAAAGCAGCTCAAGTAGACGAAAAACTGATTGCGGGTGAGGCTTACCTCCGAACCAGTCATCTCTACACCGCCGAATGACTTCGTCATCTTCCCGATCATCCGCTGCAGAAATCTCCAGCGTGAAGCACGGACAAACAAGTTTTTGAAGAGCGCTGTCAGCGGGGTATAAAACAAGTAAATGACCACAAATACAGCAGCTAGCAGCAGCCCTACCCATAGCGGTACGATATGCAGACTGACAATCAGCATCATCGCATACACAAGTGCCGCAGCAATAAGCAAAATATTCTCGTATATGATAGCCGCAAATTGTGCATCAAGTGGAATCCCTGCTTTGGTCGCCATAACGATACGGCCTGCGACGTTCCAGAAGCCTCCGGGTATGTATTTGCCGAATTGGGTCTCAATAAATATACGAAGCCCTTGCAGCATAGGAAGCCCTTTTGTTCCACCTGCCAGCCTGCCGGAATCGGATAAGGAGGCATTAACGATAAGCACCCAGATTCCAGCTTGAAGCATTAGAAAAATCGCAAATAAGAGCAGAGACAGATAGAATCGGCCGTTCGCATTCACCATAAACGAAGTAATGTCCTCCAGCTTAAGCGGAATGTTGCGGACGATAAATACAACAACAACGGCGAGTACAGCGATCTTAAGCACCGTAGGCACCAGCTTGCGGTACGCAGGCAACCATTAACACCTCCCAGCGGGATTAAGCCATCTTCTCATTATAAAAAAGCTCTGTTATCCGTGATTCATCTAGAATGCCGAATTTGGTAAAAATCATACATTTTTCACTATGAAAAAAGAAGAACCGGCTGCAGCAGCAGCCGGTTCTTCTTTTTGTATCCAATATTATTTATTCCCCAGCGATAATCCCGATTCCAGATGAGCCAATGCCTCGTCGACCTTGACCATAAAATCGGCTTCCTCATGTTCGAGGCAATACATTTGTACAGACATTACCGCCCCTATTATTGCGCCGCAGAATGTAAGCACCTCGAAATCATCTTTAGAACGTCCCGTTCGTTCAGACACAATCGTTGCAAACATCAGCAGCGTATCATTCATTTGGAGCAGTGATGCCGCACGCAGCTCAGGAACGGATACCATCAGCCTCATCCGTCCCTGCATGGCCTCTTTGTCATCTTCAGGAATCTCTTCAAACCCAGCACGTAAAGCCGCACGGAACGCTTGAATCAGGCTCAGATCAGGAGGCTGATTCTGAAAAGCACGAATAAGGATCGGATCATAATCATCCTCCAGTACAAGTGCTTCTTTCGTCGGGAAATACCTGAAGAAAGTACTTGGCGAAATCTCGCTCGCCTCCGCGATCTGCTCAATTGTCGTCGCCTGATAGCCCTGCTCGCGGAACAGGCGCAAAGCCTGCTGCTGCAGCGTCAAACGCGTCTTTTGTTTTTTCTTCTCGCGAAGTCCGATTTTAACCGATTCTGGCTCTGAATGACCCGGGTGCATGGCAGAAACTCCTTATCTCTATCAAAATTAAGCTTCAATTGTTGCTCCACCCTCTTCAGGAAGGTTGCTTTCTTTATTCTCAGATATTGTCAGTATTTCTTTCTTCAAAAAGAAGCAGATGACAAGAACGATAAGTATGAAGAAGAAGGATATCCAGTAAAGATGCTGGAAGGCCTCTGAGAAGACCCCTTTAATCTGCTCAATAAGACCGGCATCGAGACCCTTCGGAATACCGCCTTGAGCGGCATGACTCAGCTCTTCAATACTGTCAGCCGGCACCGTGCCAGCAAGCTTGCCCATTCCCGAAGTAATGCTGGAAGCAAGCAAGCTGCCAAATACACTGACGCCAATGGTAAATCCAAAGGATTGGAACAAGCTGACGGACGTAATCGCAATCCCACTATTTTCCTTGTCAACAGACTCCTGCACAATTAGATTGTTATTGAATATAACCCCGAAGCCAAGACCAAGAATAAGGAAGAAGACAATGATCTCAATCAGGCTGGAATGCATCGTTAGACTTGTCATCAGGTAGAACGCGATCGCAGGCAGCACCATCGATACGATAAAAATATTCCGGTAAGGAAGCTTTGTCATCATTCTACCAGATATAATGCTGGACAGAATAGCTCCGACCATTAGTGGCAAGGTGATGTAGCCGGATGCGATTGGTGTCATGCCAAGTACATTTTGAGCGAAGAATGGGAAGGATGAGAATGAGCCCATCAGACCAATCCCCATAACAAAGATGATTAACGAGATGACGACAAACGTACGATTTTTGAATAAATGCATCGGCAGAATCGGTTCTCTCACCTTACGTTCTACAAGCACGAAGGCTACAAGAAGCACGGCACCAAGCACCCACAAGCTGATTAATATCGGCGAGCTCCAGGCATAGCTTTCCGTTTCGTGAAGCACCGGTGTGATGAGCAGCGAAATAATCGCACCTACAAGCAGTAATGCTCCGGCCCAGTCGATACTTACGTTCTTGTCGCCCTTCGATTCCTGCAATCCTGCAGACAAGACGATAGCCGCTAAGACACCAACAGGAATGTTCACCCAGAAGATCCAGTGCCACGAAACATGCTGTGTAAAATATCCTCCGATCAGTGGTCCAAGCAGCTGCGGAACAAACATAATAGCTCCGAAGATACCTTGCGTCTTGGCGCGCTGCTCTACGGTGAAGATATCCCCGAAGATGACCATGGCAAGCGGCATTAATCCGCCGGCGCCAACTCCTTGAATACCTCGTCCGAGAAGCAGTATCGGCATAGTATCGGCAAAGCCGCTGATAATTGACCCAGCAACAAACAAGCTCATGCTGAGAATATAAATTTTCTTGCGTCCGTACAGATCGGCCAGCTTGCCGAGAATCGGCATGAAGGCCGTCATCGTCAGCATATAGATACCGGCTACCCAGCCGTATAAGGACAATCCGTTCAAATCCCGGATAATGGTCGGCAAAGCCGTGTTGACTACCGTTTCATCGAGCTCAGAAAATACAAGTCCGATAATAAGGCCTGTGACAATTAACGCTTTGTTATTAGTGCGTGTCAAAGATGACCCTCCCTTGAATAATGTTCATAGTGAGAGTCTATATAAAATGAAAGTCACTGTCAAATTAAATCGACATCCACTTTGTGAATTGGCCTTACGACAATTCCCGCAGCTGCTTCTTAAAGCCTTGATTATCACTTGAATAGCCAAGCGTACGATAAAACTGATGAGCTTTCTCCCGATACCCGCTCGATACGAAGATAATATAGCTGCAGCCGCGTTCCCTCGCAACTTGCTCAAGGTGGAGCATCAACTGTTTGCCTACGCCTTGTCCTCTATAGTCTGAGCTGACAATAACATTCTCGATGACAAGGAATGGATAACAGTTTCCTACGAGGTCATAGCACTCAATGCCCATTGCCGTTCCAATCACCTTATCCCCATCACATGCCGCGGCAAGAAAATAATGACTGTCGCTTGTGATTTTCACAAGCTGCCGACTCATAGCTTCCTTATTAGAAGGAACCTCCATCAGTTCCTCGAAGAGTGTGGACAAATCATCTATATCCCTTAACTCTGCTTCACGTATTACAATCGTTGACATGCTTCTGAGACCTCCTACTTCCCTTTTCGATAGCCTATTGTAACATTCCGGCATGCAAAAGCCGAATCCTGCATTCCTAGCGCAAGATCCGGCTTTCATTATTACTCCGCCGCCCGCCAGCTGATCATTCTGGAGATGACAGCAAACGATAAAATGAGAAAAGCGATAAGTATCATCACATCCATCGTTACCGCCGTTGTCCAACCTTTAGTCAAGATTTCTCTTAAGGCAGAGGCTGAGTAAGTCGTTGGGAATATAAATCCAATATATCTTAGAACCGGCGGAAGCTGGCTCGCTTCCATCATTACTGGCGACAGAAACCCTACGAACATCATCAGCCCTTGCACGAGCATATTGGTCATTTGATGATCCGGCGACCAGAAGCCAATCCCCGCTCCTACGCCAACCATACTAAGAACGGCCAGCAGGAAGACCGGAATAAGTCCCCATTCATAATGAAGATGAATGCCATACGCAAACTGTCCGATAAACGCCATGATGATCACCGAAGGCAACGTGGTCATAAGTCCGCGTGCAAGCTGCGTAACAACAAAGATCGCTTTCGAGATTGGAAGTGACGAGTAGAAAGTAAAATAGCCGGCATGCTTCTGCCACGAAATTTCCGTGCCTAGTGCATTAAATCCCATCATAATGATTGCGAAAACAATATTGCCGACAATGACATTCACCATAATCTGTTCGGATGTAACGCCATACATAAACTTCATCGACAAGAGCGTTGTCAGCGGGAAGATCGTCGCCATAACAAAGATCCACATCCACTGCTCGCGTACTATGGCGACTTGAATCCGGAATAGAATGTACAGCTCCGTCCACATCCTGCCTTTTACAAAAGCCAGCGCATTATCCAACGTAGCTCCCCACCTTCTCGGCATCTTCTATTGCATTCACCGCTCGCTCTTCCGTAAACTTCTCTTTCTGGCCATCAATATAGAGATAGACATCCTCGAGATTTGGAGGAAGCATGGCATACTCATCAATAGGCAGATCACTGGCATGCACCATCCAGTCAAGTAGACTGCTCGCCCTGTTCTTGTCTATAAGCAGCCGTAGTCGGTTCTCCCCTGTCTGCTGGATATCGCCCCATTCTTCAAATCGCCTCATTAAATAACCCGCTTCTCCTTCAGCAGCTGTCAATTCCAGCTTCAGCCGGCCATCCACCCGCTGCTTCAGGTGAGGGACACTGTCTATTTCCAGCAGCCGGGCGTGATTAATAAAAGCAACACGGTCGACAACCCGCTCCGCTTCCAGCACATTATGTGTAACTAGAATAATCGTCGCGCCTTTTCTGTTCTGCTCCACGATAATATCCCATACCAGCCGCCGGTTTAGGGGGTCCAGTTCATTCGTAGGCTCGTCAAGGACAAGCACTCGAGAATCGCCAATAATCGTTGTTCCAATGCCAATCATCCGTTTTTGCCCGCCGGAAAGCTTCTTCAGTGGCCGTCCTGCCAGATCAGCCATACTGAACCGCTCGAGCAGCTCCATCGTTTGCTTCTCTGCTTCCTTCTTAGCAAGCCCACGCAGTATCCCTGTGAATAGCAGAGCCTCTTTGGCTGTGAGTGCACCTAGAGCATGAGGCTCCTGCGCATAGTAGCCAAACTCGGAGGCCACCTTCTTCGCCTGCTTCAGTACGTTAGTCCCGTTGTACCGAACTTCACCGGAGGTTGGAGCAAGCAGCCCAACGATCTGCTTTATCAACGTGCTTTTACCCGCGCCATTAGGACCAAGCAGACCTAGAATTTCGCCTTCTCTAATCGAAAAGCTGATATTAATATTCGCCTGCTTTTTCCCTTTCTTATACACCTTGTTCACCTGATCAATCTCAATCAATTCCACTGAAACCTCACCTCATGGCTCTCAAGATTATGGATTCGTTACAGGTACAGGTGCAAACATATGGATGCCTACGCGGCGCATGGAGTCCCAGATTGGTGAGGAAGACTCATCGGTGTTCACTAACCCCACACCTTGAATAAAGCAGATGTAGCCCCATGCCGCCTCTCTTGCATCCAGCTTCTGAAGCTGCCCAGCAGCCTGACCTTCTTCAATGACAGCAGTCAGTTTATTCATGCTTTCTTCAGCGAAATGGTATAGCGCTTCAGCTTCTTGTGGAAAACGTTGATGCTGACCTAATACATACTGAACCAAGCGCAAATAAGATGAGGTGTTCGCCACCATCTGAACATGCCAATCGATCATCGCTAAAATTTTCTCCAGAGGCGTCCCTTCATAAGTGGAGAAAGCAAGGAATGGCTCCCTGAATCGTTCCAGCGGCTCGATGACGGTACATCGGAACAACTCCTCTTTGCTCTCGAAGTAGAGCAGAATGGTTGCCGGACTGATCCCTATCTTTTTCGCTAACAAAGCAAATGTCGTTCCAGAAAAGCCATGCTCCGGGAATACAGTGACAGCTGTTTGTATGATCAGATCCCTTTTCTCTTGTCTTGCCTGAGCATTGATGGTTCTAGCCATTCGTAGAGCAGCCTCCCTGCCATTAAATATATAAACGTTTATTTATATAATATGCCGATATCCTGAAATTGTAAATACATCCAATTAAAAAATAAGAATCCACGAGGCAACTCGCACTTCGGACGGCAACGAGCATTTTGCAAAAGCTTGGATGACAATGTGAAGTAATAACAGATTAGGCCGGCATTCCCACCCATCTGGGCTGCCGGCCTTTCTTTTACGAATAATTATTGACGTTAATTAGGTATTTAGTCTAAACTTACTGATGGTTTATACCGAAATGGAAGTTATACAAAAAAATAGGAGAGTGTCAATTTTATTATGAACGCAACGTACTCAGAACTACGCGCAAGAGCAAGAGAGAGCCTGCAAGGCAATTGGGGCAAATCGATCCTAGCCCTCGTTGTCTACGCGATTGTTGCCGGAGTAATCGGCTTGTTTACCCTTATTCCGTTCTTAGGCTATATTGTACAATTCATCACTACAGGGGCACTTACGCTTGGCTTTATCATCTTCTTTGTTGGCATCGCCAGAAAAGAAGGGCCACCAATAAGCGAAGTATTCAGCGGTTTTTCACATTTTTTAAAAGCCCTTGGTGTTTATTTTTTCATGACTATCTTTACATTACTTTGGTCACTTCTGTTCATTATTCCAGGCATCATTGCTTATTATCGCTACTCGCAAGCATACTACATTCTTCAGGATAATCCAGACATCGGATCTCTTGAAGCGATTCGCCAAAGTAAGGAATTAATGAAAGGCCGCAAATTCAAACTGTTTGTTCTGCATCTTTCGTTTATCGGCTGGGTATTACTTTGTCTCCTTACCATTGGCATCGGATTCCTTTGGCTCTACCCGTATTTCTTTGTAACACAAGCCCATTTCTACGATGAGATTACTGGCAGAACAACGCCTCCACCACATCCAGACTCCTTCTAACGAAACAATACCAGGATTCATTAGATATGAATAACGGCCAAAATTGGCCAAATAAGAATATGACGGTTCGTTAGCTTAGACGCGAATAGGGCAGTTCCAAAAACCAAAAGGTTTTTGAAACTGCCCTATTCTTTTTCTCCGTTTATTACTTTGAAACAAATCAAGAATGTTCCTTGCAGGTAAAATTCATTCTCACGAGCCGGCCTGCAATGTTCATAAGGTTAACCTTTTGTCCGGAACATTAAGTATAAGAAATAAGGTGCACCGATCACAGCGACAACAATACCGGTTGGTATCTCCACAGGCTGCAGCACCCATCTGCCAAGGGTATCCGCTACGAGCACAAGGAATCCTCCGGCAAGCGCCGTTGCAGGCAACACGACTTGATAACGATTACCAACTAACCGGCGGGCCAAGTGAGGCGCTATAAGTCCAACAAACCCGATACTGCCGCTGACGGCAACACAGGAGCTGGCTAGACCAACCGCAGCCGCCAAGAGCCAAATCTGCTGTCTAGCAACAGCCGCTCCAAGTCCGGTTGCCATTGGCGCACCAAGGTTTAACACATTAATGGTCTGCGCTTTGAAGAACACATAAGGCATCAGAATGATAATAAACGGCAGCAAGGCGTATACGTAATTCCAATCCTTACTCCAAATGCTTCCCGCTATCCATGTTGCTACGAATTGATACTGCTCCGGATTAATCCGCAAAGAGACCAGAATCGTAACCGCTGAGAAACCTGAGCTGATTGCTACCCCATTCAAGATCAGTCGATTAGGTGATAACCCTCTATGTCTGCGATAAGAAATAACAAAGACAAGAAATGCCGCAATACCTCCACCTAACCAAGCAAGAATGGGAAGTAAATATACCGGAGCCGCAGCAGGTGTTGTATAGAACGCAACATACAGAAGGATAACCATTCCCGCCCCGGAGTTAATCCCAATAATGCCCGGATCAGCCAGTGCATTACGGGACAAGGCTTGAAGTACAGCACCGGATATGGCAAGTCCCATCCCAATCAGAATGGAAATGATAATACGCGGTAATCGGAAATCGTATAACACTAAATGCTGTTGAGCCGTTCCAAAGCCAAACAAAGTTTTTAGTACATCAAGAGGAGTAAGCCGGATAACACCAGTGTTCATACTAATCAGGAAAGCGATAAGAATACCAACGATCAATATGGACATTACGAGAATGGCGCGACGGCGTCTCTTCTGCTCCACGGAGGAAATTAGACTATTATTCATCGGCTACAGCTCCCTCTTTTCCTTGTTTGCAAGATAGAGGAAGAACGGAACGCCAATAACAGCTATCATTGTCCCAATCGGCGTCTCGAAAGGAGGATTGACCATTCTAGCAGCCAGATCGGCTAATACAACAAGCAGAGCACCAAGTACTGCCGAAGTTGGAATAATCCATTTGTAATCGACACCAACAAGCTTACGGGCAAAATGCGGGACAAGCAGTCCAATGAAGGATACCGCACCCGCTACAGACACGGCCGCCCCTGCCAGCATAATAACAATTATGACACCAGCCAGCTTAACCGGTCCGGTTCGAAGGCCCAGACCCTTTGAAACCTCTTCACCAAGACTAAGCATCGTAATCGAACGTGATAATACCATCGCCCCAATAAGAGTAATTGCCACCAAAGGGAACATGATTTTTAGCTGCTCCCACCGAATGCCAGCCACACCACCCGCGTACCAGAAAGCCAACTGTTGACCAATTCGGAAGTAAAGCGCGATCCCTTCACTAAGTGCAGTTAGCAATGCGGATAAAGTAACCCCGGCCAGAACCATTCGGGTTGGGGTAAGCCCGCCTCGAACCGATGCACTTAAGCCAACAACAACAATGGTGCTGACTGCAGCACCAATGAAAGAAAATAAAATGATATAAGGGTAAGAAAGTCCCGGTGCAAAAGCAAAACATAAAGCAAGTGCCAATCCTGCACCGGAATTGAGACCAAGCAGCCCTGAATCTGCAAGCGGGTTACGTGTCATCCCCTGCATAACCGCACCTGCAACGGCAAAAGCACTGCCGACGAGCATACAGCCGAGTACCCTAGGCAAACGAAGCTCCCGAATAACCTGGTGCTCTTTCAGTCCGGAATTGAAATGAAAAACAGCTTCCCACACCATCGTAAATTTTATATCCATTGCACCAAACGATACGGATAATGCCAAACTGAGCACTAACGCAACAAGACCGCCAAGGATGATAAAGATCGCTGTAACTGGCCGTGAATAAATCTGTTCAACCTCTGAGCCAGCCGATGCGGATTGAGATTGAACATGAGAATGATCTGCCATAACTCCACTCCACCTGATTGGTATATTCAACGGAAAAAAAAGGGAGCAGCAGCTCCCTCCCTTCCTTTCTACTTATTATTGTTTCGCAATATCTTTTAATACGTTATCGATCATTTGGGAGCTAGCTACTGGTCCATAGTACAACCAGCTGGATGTTCCTTCATACTCATACACATGACCATTCTTAACAGCCGGGATGGATTGCCAGATCGGATCCTTCAACGCTTCAGAGCCAGTAGCTTTGTCGCTGTTGATCAGAATTAGATGGTCAGCATCCAGATCAGCAAGCTTCTCAAGAGAAATTTCATTCCAGCTGCCTGCTCCAGAAGCAGAGATCTCTTTCACGACAGCAGGAACTTTCAGACCCAGGTCATTATAGAGAACCGCGCCGCTTGAAAGCTTATCACTAACAACATAAAATTTGTTTGCTACAAGCCAGATTGCTGCAACCGATTGGTCTGGAATAGCTGCTTGCAGTTTCGTCTTCGCATCTGCCGCTTTTGCCTCGTAGTCGTCAAGCACCTTTTGAGCTTGGTCTTTCTTCTGCAGAACCTCACCGATCTTCAGCAGGGCTTTGCGCCAGTCGCTGTTCACTTCATCACCAAGTACGAAGGTTGGAGCGATTTTATTATATTGATCATATTTGCCGCCATCAACTGTGCTGCTTGAACCAAGGATCAGAAGATCAGGAGCAAAGCTTGTTACAGCTTCAAATGGCAGATCATACGAAATTGTTGGGATATCTTTCAAATCCGTTTGCAGGTAGTCTTGAATTCCGTTTGGAACGCTCCATTGTGCAACTGGCTTCACGCCAAGAGCAACCAGGTAATCTTCCAGGTAGGAAGCAATAATTTTTTGCGGATTAGCCGGAATCGTAACTTCGTTACCAAGACCGTCAGTCAGCTTTTGTTCCGTTGGTGCTGCTGCAGTCTCCGTCGCATCTGCCGAAGGCGATGCACTTTCCGTTTTATTGGTATTATTTGCGTTATTCTCTTTATTCCCTCCGCATGCTGCAAGGACAAGGGAAAGGACCATTACACTTATAAGAACTACAATTAGTTTTTTACTCTTACCGAACACGAAAACATCCCCCTACAAACTATTATGTTGTAATCTCGTTTTTTAACTAAGGTGATGATAACAATTCTCATTATCAAAGTCAACAATTAATTATACCCTATTCCTATGAACAAGTGAAAACGGCAGCGCTGTCCTTAGGAGGAGAAGCTTACGTTTCGCGAGTGAAATATATGCCAGTATAGGAAAAACATTTACTTTCTGATATTTATAAAAAACCTCTATCGAGGTCTCTCAAAGATGAGCGACCTCGTTAGAGGCATTTGGGTTTTATAGCTAAATCGCATGATGATAAAAAATGATTATTCCTTTACAGCACCAATGACGACACCTTTCACAAAAAAGCGCTGAAGAAACGGATATACAATCAGAATCGGCAGAGCACCGATAAAAATCTGCGATGCGCGGAGTGTCCGCTGCGACATGTTCGCGATCGCTGCCGCGTCGAACGACGTCATATTCGACTGCACGATGAGCGTCTGCATGAAGCTCGCGAGCGGAAGCTTGGCCGAATCCTTCATGTAGATCAAGCCATCGAAGTATGCGTTCCAGTGGCCAACCATTGTGAACAAGCCTACCGTCGCAAGCGAAGGCAGCGAGATCGGCAGATAGATGGAGAAGAAGCTGCGAAGGTGGCCCGCACCGTCCATGAACGCCGCTTCCTCCAGTTCCTTAGGCACCGTGCGAAAGAAGTTCAGGAGCAGAATCATGTTGTAGGTCGCCACGAGCCCCGGCAGGATAAGCGCCATGATGTTGTCGATCAGATGCAGCCTCAGGATAAGAATGTAGCTCGGGATCAAGCCGCCGCTGAACAGCATCGTAATGACAAAGTACCAAAGATAGATGTTTCTTGCACGGAACACTCGAGTGTCCTTGGACAGCGCATAAGCCGCGATCCCATTCACGAACAGTCCAAGCGCCGTTCCGAGAAAGGTACGCTCGATGGCCACCCACAGCGAGGTGAGAAAATTTTTGTTTTCGAACGTCTTGGCGTAAGCCTCGAAGGTAAAGCCCTTCGGCCAAAACGTAACCAAGCCTCCGTTAGCTGCGGCGCTGGAGCTCAACGACACCATTAGTAAATGGAACATTGGAAGCAAGCAGAGAATTCCGATGACGAGCAGTAGTATGTTATTAAATCCGCTGAACACGCGGTAGGATAATGTTTTGTGATACATGAGGCTTCCCCTTCCCTTTCCTAGAAAATCCGGTAACCAGCGAATTTATAGGCAATCCTGTACGAGATTACGATCAGAATCAGACTGATGATTGACTTGAACAGGCCGACCGCCGTTGCGAAGCTGAACTGTCCGCTTAACAGGCCCTCACGATAGACGAACGTGTCGATGATGTCACCTTGCTGGTAGATCATCGGGCTGTACAGGTTGAATACTTGGTCGAAGTTGGCGTTCAGTACATTGCCCATCGCAAGGGTCGCGACCACGATCAGCATCGGCAGGAGCGACGGAAGCGTGATGTGCAGTGTCTGTTTCCAGCGGGTTGCTCCGTCCACCTCCGCCGCCTCGTACAAGGATGGATTGATTCCTGCGAGCGCCGCTAGAAAGACGATAGTGTTGAAGCCGAATTCCTTCCAGACGTCACTTACGACAATCGTCATTCGGAACCATGTGCCATCCCCCAGAAAGAAGATGGGCTGAATGCCAAACGCATAGGTCAGAAACTGGTTGACGATACCGGTCTGGCCAAGCACGTCAATCAATATGCCGGATAGTGTAACCCAGGACAGGAAGTGAGGCAGGTACACCAGCGTCTGAATGGAACGCTTGAGCCCCATGTTTCGGACCTCGTTGAGCAGAAGCGCGAAGGCGAATGGGATGATGAGGTTCAGGACGATTTTTGAACTGGCGAAAAGCAAGGTGTTCCCGATAATCTTAATAAAGTAGTCGTTTGCGAACATGTAATTGAAATGCTTGAATCCAACCCAAGGTGAATGAAGGAAGCCAAGCCGCGCCTTATAATCCTGGAAAGCCATCACGATGCCCGACATCGGGATATAGGAGAAGACAAACGACAGCAGGACAGCAGGCAGCACCATGAAGTGGAGAATCCATGGCTGCTTGTAACGGCTTCTGCCGCTTCGCAGTTTTGTTGATATTTCAAGTTTCTGGGTCGTATTTTCCATAGCGCACTCTCCTATCTATTTTCTATTTTCTAAAAATCGTTAACTGGTATAATGGAGCAAATCCTTGCTTAGCTATCGTAGCAATCAAGCGCATCGTCCCACTATAGGACATTGTTAGGATCGATAGGGTTTTGTTAGGCATATCTCCGGGGGGAACGGTACATATGAAAAAAAATAGACAGCCATTGCAGATTAGCCTATTCAATAAGTACATGGGGCTCATTATCCTGTTGTTTATACCGATCGGAATTTTGTTCGCCTATTCCAACAATGTCGCCACCGGCGTCATCGGCAAGGAGATTCGCAACTCGAATATTAAGCAGCTCAGCTTCCTATCCAGTCAGATCGAATCCCGGATCAACCAGACGATGGACTTCGTATTCACCTTTTCGAAGGACCCCAACGTGCAGAAGTACAACGGGCTCAACATCTGGGATGATAACTATGATTGGATGCAGACCAGGTATATGGTGCTGGAGAAAATGGCGCTTCAGTCCGGCGTCGTCAACATCTGGCCGGTTGAATTCACGGTATATTCGCAGCTTCATAAGGAAGCGCTCTCAAATTCCAGTACGAGCACCTTATACGACGAGGATTATCTCGAACGCAATATATCGAAGAGCTGGACCTATAGCGAGGGAGTGCAAGGCCAGGAAGGAATGGCTTTCCGCTGGTTCTATGCGGACTCGCTTGGCCAGCAGAAGCTGACAGGCAGCAACCTGGTCGTTGGAGCCAGCTTTGGCGCCTCGAACATACAGAATATGCTGGATACGTACAAGGAAGGCGGACAGGGCGATCCCCTCTTCTATTCCCCGGGTCAGCAGCCAATTCTGAACAGGAGTGCCTCCCCGGAGCTTACGGATGAACTGACTCGTTACTTGGACGGCCAGACGCTGAAGGATTCGATGCAGAAGACCATCGAGCTGAATGGACAAAGCTATCTCGTCAGCCTAGTGAAGTCACCGCAGCTGGATTGGTATCTTGTCGATCCGGTGCCACTAGACCAAATTCTCGGCCCAATCTCGAACAGCCGCAATCTTGTTTATATGTCTATGGCTCTCTTGCTCGTTATTGGGTCCTTCTTCTCCATCGTGCTCTACCGCGACGTGCAGCGTCCGATTCTGAAGTTGATTCGTGGGCTCAAAAAGGTTCAGCTCGGCGATTTCTCGGCTCGCATCAATGCTAAGGCGAACAGTGAATTCACCTTCCTGTTCTATCGTTTCAACGATATGTCTGCACAGATCGAGACACTGATTGACAATGTCCTGAAAGAGCGGTTAAGGGCGCAGGAAGCGACGATGAAGCAGCTGCAAGCGCAGATTAACCCTCATTTTCTATACAACTGTCTCGGGTATATGATCAATATGGCGCAGATGAAGGACGAAGAAGCCGTCGTGAAGATGGGATACAGTCTTAGCGCTTATTATCGCTACATTACCCGGATGGAAAAGCCGGTGGCCAGTCTTAAGGACGAAATCCAGCTTATCGTGAACTACCTGGATATTCAAAAATTGCGAAACGGCCGTATTCACTATTCCATCGACATTCAGGAAGAGATGCAGGCACAGCAGGTACCACGGCTTATCCTGCAGCCCCTTGTGGAGAATGCCGTTATTCACGGAGTGGGTAAATCCTATTCCTCCGGAGAGATCCGCATCACCGGAGAGATGGCCGAGGGCTTCTGTCGAATTTATGTTGACGACGACGGACCAAGCTTAAATGAAGAGAAGCTGGAGCTATTGAATCTGAAAATGAAAGGCCCTATGCAGGAGGACATGGGGTATGGTCTCTGGAACACCAATCAACGAATTATTCATGGCTTTGGCCCTCGTTCCTCCCTTACCTTCTCCTCTTCGGCGCTCGGAGGCTTCCGAACCGAGATCGTCTGGGAGATTCCAAAGTGACCCTATTCCCATTGCACACATACAAGGAGGACCTTCCATGCAATTACTAATCGTAGACGACGAAGCCCACTGGGTCGATAATCTGTCCATGCACAAGCCTTGGCACACACTCGGGATCGAGCATGTTCACCGGGCATACTCCGCCCGCGAAGCTCTTCAGTTGATCAGCACGAATCCGATTGATATCGTGATTTCGGACGTGCTCATGCCGGAGATGACCGGGATCGAGCTGATTGAACGGATTCGGGAGCAGGACAAGCGAATCAAGTGCATCATCCTGTCTGGCCATGCCGACTTCGAATACGCCAAAGAAGCGCTTCGGCACCACGCCGTTGACTATCTGCTGAAGCCGCCGACCAACGAGGAGCTGCTTGGAGCAGCGCAAGCCGCGATCGATCAACTCAAGGCGGAATGGGAAAGTGTCAGCTCCAACGAGCGAACGCAGTTTGCCCTGCGGGAGAACCTCCCGCTCCTGCGAGGGCAGCTGCTTCTCAGCACCTTCCGGGGAGAACTGATGTCTGAGGAAGAATGGATGCGGAAGCTGGACATGTACGACTTGCCGTTCAAGAACGGAGATTGTGCACTGGCCCTCGTTCGCCTGGAGGACGAATTCGGCCAATACCGAGGCAACGGGCATCACCTAATGGAATACGCAATTATCAATATCGCAGAAGAAATTTTCCAAGAATTCATGGGAGTGTGGAGCGTCAAGGAGGAGCATGGCTATCTCGCCTTCCTGCTGCAATTAAAGCAGGGATTGGCGGTGGAACGACCTGACATTCTCCTCGAGAAACTCGCGATGCAGATACAGGCCAAGGTGAAGCAGTTCCTAAAAGGAGCTGTCTCCATCGTTGTGACAGAGCCGTTCCGCTTCCCTGAGGAGCTGCCGGAGCAGTACCGGCAGGCTACCTCCTATTTCCGGCAAATCGTTGGGGATGAACAGGAATTTGTCATGAAGGTGGACGGTACGCAGCGAGCAGCCGCTTACGGCGCACTCGACGTCATTCACGGACATCCTGGCCTCCTAAACCTAGCGGAGGCTGGCCGCTGGGAGGCGGCAGAGGAAAAGCTCGCCGCAGCATTCGCTGAGCTGGAGGACAAGGGCTCCGAGTCATGGGAGCACTGCCTCGAGGTGGGGTTTACGATTAGCTCCGCCTTTATGCACCTTGCTCATCGCAACGGTCATACCTTGGCGGATTTGATCGGGGCGGAGATGGAGCTGCTGCAGAACGGGGAAGCCTTCACCTCGATCGGCAAGCTGCGAAAGTGGTCGCTTAACGCCTTAGCGAAGCTGCGCGAGGGAACGGCACATGATGCGAGGGATGCCCGCTCCCTGTACATACAGAAGGTCAAGGATTATGTGGACGAGCACCTCCATCTTGATGTCTCGCTGCGTACGCTTGCGGATTACGTCAACCTGCACCCTACGCACCTGTCGAAGATCTATAAGCTGGAGACTGGAGAAGGAATCAGTGACTACATCTTCTCCGTGCGTATGGAGCGTGCCTGCCACCTGCTCAAGACGACCGATAAGAAGATTTACGAAGTCAGCGCCGATGTCGGCTATCTGGATCCCGCTTACTTCATCAAGGTGTTCAAGCGGCAATTCGATGTCACTCCGCAGGAATATCGAGACGGACGATGATTTTGCGCGAGCAGCCTAAGAGAGTCCTACGAAAACTAATATCGTCATATAGATGCCGTCCCCGAACTCTTGATAGAGTTACACATGAAGACACCAAACAATGTTGGGGGATAGATGAATGAGCACATTTAAAAAGAACTGGCTCGTACCTGCAGCTATGTCACTTGTCGTCCTGGCTGGCTGCTCGAATAATAACGGAGGTAACAACACAAGCCCTTCCGCGAACTCCGAAGCAAGCCCTTCCTCTTCGGCGCCCGTGGAGCAATCCGCTGCCGACAAGGCTTTTACGGCAGGCAAATATGACCCACCGGTCGAGATCAGTACGATTCTCATGCCAAAGACTTATAGCAAGGGAGAAACAAAGGAGAACAACGTCCATACCCGCTTCATGGAGGAGAAGCTTGGCATTAAGCTGAGCAAGGACACGTGGTTCCCTGCCGGAAGCGACCAATATAAGCAGCAGCTCCAGCTCGCCCTTACTTCCGGCGAGAAGCTGCCAGACTTCATTATGGTTCCAACCGATGCGGTCCTGACCGATCAACTGATTGATTCCGGCGAATTCATGCCGATCGACGAGCTGTTCGACAAGTACGCCAATCAAACCTGGAAGGACCACGCTGCCAAGCATCCGGAGCTATGGTACCCGTTCACGAAGGACGGCAAGAAGTGGAACCTGCCTATCCTGGAATACACCGATAATGATGATACCTTGCTCTGGCTGCGCGAGGATTGGATGGAGAAGCTTAACCTGGAAGCTCCAAAAACAATCGCAGATCTAGAGAACATTATGGATAAGTTCAAGAACGAGAACCCGGACGGCTTGGCTGCTAAGGATGTCTATCCACTCGCCGTCTCGCTCAAGAGCAACACGAACACCTGGATGGGCGGTCTTGATTGGCTGTTCGGCGCCTTCGGCACGATCGAGGAGCAATGGAACAAGGATGAAAGCGGCAACCTGGAATACGGTTCCGTGAATCCTGGCGCAAAACAGGCGCTCGCGAAGCTGCAGGAATGGATGCAGAAAGGCTACATTCATCCAGACGCTGCCCTTTGGGATGAAGGCAAGTCTGCCGAAATCTGGACCAAGGGCAACGCAGGCGTCTTGCCTGGCGCGAACTGGGTTCCAGACTGGCCAGCACCTGACCTGCTTAAGAACGTCAAAGGTGCAAAATATAAAGCCTATCCGGTTCCAGCAGGTCCAGACGGCAAGATCGGCACGAAATGGCAAAACTCTGGTGTCAACAGCAGCTTCATGATCAACAAAAACGCCGAGCATCCAGAAGCTATCATTCTCTACTACAACTACTTACTGGATAACCTCGCGAACCCGGCCGTTGGCAGCGAGTATGAGTACGGCTTCGCTAAAGGTTACGACTGGGATATCGTCGATGGCGAGCCGACGAGCGACGAGTCGAAAATCAAGGAATTCAACAACGACTTCCAGTTCATCACTGGCCCTGCCCGTATCCCGGACTTGTACATGAAGTCGCTTGTCAAGCTGGCCGAAGGCAATCAGCCGGAAACACCGTATGAGAAACAGCTGTTTGAATTCCGTAAGCCCGAGAACTGGTACGCTGCGAAGGTCGTCATGTCACAGATCGACATCCGCAAACAGAACTACTTCACAGGTGCAGCAACACCAACAATGATCTCCAAGTGGAACCTCCTCCGTCAGTCCGAGCTGGAGACGTTCAACAAGATCATTTACAACAAGCTTCCAATCGACGCGTTTGATACCTTCATCTCCAGTTGGAAAGCCAACGGTGGCGATCAAATCACGCAGGAAGTTAACGACTGGTTCAAGTCGGTATCACAAACGCAATCCTGATAGGCATAAGAATGAGGCTGTCCCAAAAGTCAATTTCAAACGACTTTTGGAACAGCCTCGTTCCCTTCTCAGCGCACATTGGATTTAGTCCAACAAAAATCAGGGTGAACCGATGGATTACTAAGCTACGTTGGATTCACTCCAATACAAAGGTCCAGAATGAGCCACTATCGTCCAAATTGGACTGATTATGCTGCACAGACTCCAATGTAGAGTAAGCTGTCTGTTAAAAACACTCCGTTATGCTGCAACAAATCCAGTGCAGCTTGCTACAATGAGAAGTGAGTTTTTACGTGAAACGGCTGTCCCAAAAGTCTTATAAATGACTTTTGGGACAGCCGTTTTGTTTGTTAAGTTCCTCGGTCTACAACGATGTGTCTCCATGATGACATGGCAGCGCTGCTACGGATGCCCGGAAATCCGGTCTTCCGTCTTCGGTCCACTGCAGCTCCGTCACAAAGGTATGACGGTTAGGATCGTACAGCGGATCTCCAACAATCTCTTTGTAGGTTCTAGCATGGAAAACGAACAATGCTGTCTCCCCATCTTCCGCTACGGTAAAGTTATTATGGCCAGGACCATACATGCCAAGAAGCTCATCGGTCGTCAGTACCGGCACCGGTGATTTGTCCCATGACGCTGCATCAAGCAGATCCGCATCGGCCGATGCTTCGAGCAGTCCCATACAGTAGTTGAAGTCGGTTGCACTCGCCGAGTAGGCAATAAAGACGCGATCTCCTCTGCGGATAAACGCTGCACCTTCATTAACCTTGAAGCCGATTCTCTCCCAGTCCAGATCTGGCATGGCGATCATCGTTTGTTTGCCGGTCAGCGTCCACGGATTACTCATTTTCGAGATATAGAGATTGGAGTTTCCTTCGATGTTAGGATCCTTCTGTGCCCAGACATAATATCGATCGCCATTATGTTCAAAGGTTGTCGCATCCAGTGCGAAGCTCTCCCATGCTGTACGGACCTGCCCCTTCTCTATCCACTCGCCTTCCAGCGGGTTAGCATCTCCGCATTCCAATACGTACATCCGATGATCAAACAAGCCTTCATTCGTTTCTGAGGTATGTGCCGCTGCGAAGTAAAGGTACCATTTTTCATCGATAAAATGCAGCTCCGGCGCCCAAATGTTCGCGCTGAGCATTCCCGTTTCATGCTTTCGCCATACAACTGCAGGCACTGCCTCTGAAAGCCCTTGTATCGTACTCGCCTTGCGAATCTCAATACGGTCATACTCTGGAACAGAAGCAACAAAGTAGTAGCAGCCATCCGTATGTCTATAGATGAAAGGATCCGCTCTTTGCTCAATTAGTGGTTTAACTCCGTTAATTTCTGATTGGTGGACTCCCATCCTGTCACCTGCTTCTTTAGTATTGGTCTTTTAGCCTTTAACGCCACCCACGGTTAGGCCGGAGACGAAATAGCGTTGGAAAAAGATAAAGACGATCATAATTGGTACAATTGCGAGCACGGAACCAGCAATGAGAATATCGTAGTTGTTACCGTACGGGGTCACGAGACTCGATAGACCAATTGGCAGTGTTAATTTTTCTCCGGAGTTCAGGACGATTAACGGCCATACGAAGCTGTTCCAGCTGGCGAGCGCTTGTACGATAATCATCGCCCCGAAGGCCGGTGTCATGAGCGGCACGAAGATTCGGAAGAAAATCCCGTACTCCGAGCAGCCATCGATTCTTCCTGCATCGAGGAAGTCTTTCGGCAGACCTGCTGCGTACTGCCTGAAGAAGAAGATCGGCAGCGGCGATACGACAAACGGTAAGATGACACCGCTGAACGTATTAATCAGGTTCATAGCAATCATCTGCTTATACAACGGCAGCATGATGATCTCTACCGGCACCATCATAACCAGAAGAACGAACAAGAAGATAATATTACGGCCTTTGAAGCGGTACATCGCTAATCCATAACCAACCATCGAGGAAAGCAGCATACAGAAGATGGTATAGACAACGGTGATGACTAAGCTGTTCTTATACCAGATCAGGTATTTCTCTGCTCCACTTGAAAAAATGAACGAATAGTTATGGAAGGATAATAAGTCCGGCTGCAGACTAATGTTTAGCCCGAAGCGCAACAGTTCCTTTGACGGCTTAAATGATGCTAACAGCAAGCTGTAGAAAGGAAAGACCGACAAGGCCGCAAATAGAACGAATAAGGCGAGTAATAGCCACGTTTGAGGACGATTCCATTTGGCGCTCATGTTTAATCCTCCTTCTTAAACAAACCGAATAAACGAAGTTGTACAACATTGAGAATCATTGTGAGCATCAGCAGGATCATACCGATTGCCGAACCAAGTCCAAGCTCATTTTTCTCAATCCCATTACGGTATAACAATCCGATCATCGTCAGACCAATGTCATTTGGCGAATGGTTGCCGCTCCATAGAATGAAGCTTTCCGTGAACATCGAGTAGCCGCCATAAATGCTGATTGTAATGACATAGATTGCGATCGGCTTGAGCAGCGGAAGCGTAATACGCCAGAACTTGTTCCAGGTATTCGCTCCGTCAATACTCGCCGACTCATAAAGCTCACTTGGAATAGCTTGCAGCGCTGACATAAAGTAAATGATGTTAATGCCTGCATAACGCCATGTAGCTAAGATGACCAGTACAAGCATGCCTGTCGTACTGCTGCCAAGCCAATTGATCGTCTCAAGACCAAATGCATGACGGAATGTGTTCATGACGGAATTATCAAGTGAGCCAAACACGAGCCGGAAGACAATCCCCGCCACAACAACCGAGGTCAAAGCCGGCAGGAACAGGGTCGAACGGAAGAACGCGCTCCATCTCATTAGCTTGGAGTTAAGGAACACCGCCAGCACTAGCGGCAGCGGAATAAGAACAAGAATGGTCCAGAACGTATATTTCGAGCTGTTCCAAAGCGCGGTATAAAAGGAATCGTCCCATAGATTCCTGTAATTGTCTAAGCCGATGAAATGGGTCTGTCCGGGCAGCACTTCCTGAAAACTCATAATAAAGGTCGAAATGACTGGATATACGAAAAAGATAGCTAATGAAAGCACGAACGGCAGCACGAAGACATAAGGGGCGATTCGCTGATTGTATAAAATTTTCTTCATATGCGCTTGCTCGCTCCTCTCCGGATAAGGATAGCTTTGCTGAAGAGCTGGCTAACCAACCCTCCAGCAAAGCGGTGAACTTCCTTTTTACTCTTTAACTTGGCTAAATGAAGTCATCACTTGATACTTGCAGCTGAATCATCCAATACTTGCTTCGGATCTTTCAGATCATTAAGCGCCTGGAACATGGTTTTTGTTTTGAGCACATCGGATACCGCAGGTGTTTTCTCTTTAATGTTTGTAGGAGCGATTTCGTCTTTCAAGCTGCTCAGGAATGTAAAGATATCTTTGCCGAAGTAGTCGGTGTATTTGTTCGACTCGTTCATAGCTGGATCCGTCCAAGCATCTGTACGAATTGGGTCAAATCCGAGCTGTTTCCAGATCTCGATTGTGCCTTCTTTTGATACTTTAGCGAACTCAAGGAATTTCTTCACAAGCTCTTGGTTCTTGGACTGGTTCGTAATAACGGTACCTGTACCGCCCATACCGGAGGAACGCATCTCGCCTTGTTTGAATACTGGCAGTGGCTTGATGATCATCTTGCCTTTCAGATCAGCCATATAATCCGTGAAGCGGCCCATGTACCACATAGGCATCCAGACCGAAGCTGCGCCGCCGCCGTTCATAAACCCGTAGTATTCTTCTGAGTGATGGAAGCCGCCTGGAGCTACGACCGCCACTTTTTCTTTAACGAGCTTTTGCAGGAACGTCAATACGTCAACATTCACTTGATCGTTTAACGTAACATTGCCGTCTTTATCCAAGAAGTCGGAACCATGCTCAACAACGAGCGGCCAGTACGACCATTGGTCAGTAGTCTCAACTGTTGTCATTGGCTTGCCTGTTTTCTCAAGTACTTGCTTGCCGGCTGCTTCGAAGTCATCCCAAGTGATGATTTTGTCGGCATCTACGCCAGCTTGATCAAGAATTTCTTTATTGTAGTAAATAACTTGTGCGCCTACATGGTAGTCGATGCCGTAGTATTGGCCATCTTTCGCATAGTTGTCGAGGCGGGACATAACCAGATTATCTTTATTCGGCTCTACGATATCGTTGAGCGGTACGAGCTGCGGCTCGCCTTTCAGGAAGTTACCGATCTTACTGATCTCAATGTCTGCCATGTCAGGAGCGCCTTTGCCGGATTGCAGCGCAACCTGCAGCTTGTTGTGATTGTCATCGTAAGGGAATGTTGTCGCTACCAGTTTGATTTTTTCATCTGGGTTAGCTTCATTCCATTTGTCCGCCATACTTTCGAAGAATTTCTGATGCAGTTCATTAAAGGTCCAGAAGACTACCTTTGTTGCTTTCCCCGAAGAATTATCGGAGCTGCAAGCGGATAAGACCAACATGAGTGCCAATGCCAAGGTTGCTGTTAACGTAATACCTTTTTTCATTTGACGATTCCCCCTCACATATTGGTTAAGCTTTTTTCTTGCTTGAGTCATTGTAAGCGCTTCACAATTAGATTATAATAGGCGTAAAGTATTATTTATATACCCAATTGGTTATAAAAGCATATTTATTTATTGAGAGTAGGTGTAATAGTGAAAAAGACAGCTTTGTACAAACAGATCCAACTTGAGATTAAAGAAAGGATTGCTTCGGGGCAGCTTCGGCCGCTCGATCGTATCCCTTCTGAACAGGAATTGATGGATGAATTCAAGGTAAGTAAGATTACCGTCAAGAATGCACTGACCGAGCTGGCTGACGAGGGACTGGTTACTCGTATTCAAGGCAAAGGAACTTTTGTCGCAGCGGATCTCAAGCCTGTTGAGGTCAAACCACCTGCTCCCGAGCCGCCAAAAGTACCCATCATCGGCTTCATTATCCCTACTATGAAGACGACCGTCATTCAGAAGCTCGTCGATTATATCGAATTCTACTTAAAAGAAGCCGGTTACCAGATGATTCTCAGCATCACCCGTGAGCATGCCGCCGAAGAATCACGTGCAATCAGCACGTTGGTAGACGCGGGTGTTCAAGGGCTTATTGTATTTCCTACTGAGGATGAGAAATATAACGAGTCCCTGCTCCGTTTATCGCTCGACAAGTTCCCTTTTGTATTCATAGACCGTTTCTTACGTAATATTGAGACTTATACGATTACATCGGATAACGACGGCGGGGCTTACCGGACTGTGACCTATCTCCTCTCCAAGGGACATCGCCAGATCGCACTCATCTCGCCGGAGAATTCTAATACTGCTGTTGAAGACCGGACAATAGGCTTTGAGAAAGCCTATATCGATCAAGGAGAATCCATCGATAAAAGCCTCTGGTGCCATGTTCCGCTTGAAGTACTGCGGAGCGAGCGGGCGCTGGACTATATAACCGATTTTCTGCAAACGCACCCGACGGTTACAGCTGCCTTCACCCTAACGGAGGAGATCGCCGGTTTAACCTGGCAGGCTCTTCAATTAGTTGAGCGCCGTACGGAAGTCGAGCTCTTCTCCTTCGATAATCCCGACATCCCGCATATCCCTTACGTCCAGCAGGACGAGCAGACGCTTGCCCGTTCCGCTGTTATGCTGATGTCTGATCAGATCAAGCACACCTACGATCCGCAGCATATCGTAGTGCCTGTGGAGTTGGTGTTTCCATAGTGTGCGGAGCGGGCGTCCGGGAAAAGGATAGCTTAACGATGTCCGACATCGTTAAGCTGCTGGTAGAGTTACTTTTTAGGAGGCTTAACGATACGGCGCATCGTTAAGGATGCTGATTCCGCCCATTTCGGGCCGATTATTGGCGTCTTCGAGTAGCTTAACGATGCCCGACATCGTTAAGGAGCTGGTAGAGTTGCTTTTTGAGAGGCTTAACGATGCGGCGCATCGTTAAGCCTCTGATGAGACGTTAAGTAGTTAGCTTGAAGGTGGCAGGAATGAGCTCTATTGGCAAACAGTCTGCAATAACCTGCTAAAGTACAGGTAAATTTGATCCACAGCGGCACGACGGACCATCATCATGCAAATATGCAGGTCATTTATGATTTACTCAATTGACCTGCACTTTTACAGCAGGATGTGCTAGTTTATGAGTTACGTTCACAATAACCTGCACATTTGCATTACGTTGGACGACTAGGAGCTGCTGCGGCTCATATTGAGCTGCCTAAGGCAGAAGAGATCAGTCGATTAGTTACTTTTTCGTGCGGCGTGCGGCGTGCGGCGCTTGGTCCAGCACACGGAGTGCTAAGTTACGTCACGCTGCTGCTCACGAAGCATCGTAATCCGCTTTTAACCAAACGCAAAAGGCCCTCCCTATCTATCGGGAGAGCCTTTTTTACGATGAAACACTATTAAATATTAGCAAACACCTTATCGAAGCCGGCTTTCGAGCGCTGGAGCGCCTCTTCCACAGATGGCGTAACGCTGTCGCCTGGGGTCAGAATTTCCTGTGTGACTGCACCTGTATAGCCGATACGTTTCAAGCTGGTTAAGAAGCCTGCCAGATCGATGACGCCTTCGCCCGGATACAAGCGATCGTTATCCAGCACTTCTTCTACTGGAATATCCTTCGCGTCGTTAATATGGACATGGACAATCTGCTCTGGAGTGAGCTGATCGAGATCCTCTGTTGTAAGCCCATTCGTATACCAGTGATAAGCATCCAACAGAAGGCCAACGTTTGGAGTGCCGATTGCATCAGCAAAGGCCAGCGTATCCTCCATAGAATAAATAAACGGATATTTCCATGCCGTACGCAAATGATGCGGACCAACAAATTCAAGTCCAAGCTTAATGCCGTAAGTATTTAACACGTTTGCACATTCTCTTAAGCGCAGAACAGCTTTAATCGTGAACGTTCCAGGTGATAGATCGGTAGCGGGCAAAATATAAGTACAGCATGCTGTGCAGCCCAGTACAGAAGCTGCCTTAGCAAGCTCCTCAAGCTGCGGCAGACCATCCCGGAATGCCTCATCCGAGCCGCGCCATTCTACTGGAAGTCCAAAGGAACCAATAGATATATTGTTTGCAGCAAGCAATTCCTTTGCCCCATCTACTCCGTACGTTTGAATCAAGCTTACTGGATCTAAATCGACCGATTGAAAACCATACTGTGCCGCTAATTCTATAAAAGCTTTGTCATCGCCGATTGCTCCAAGTCCTGCACGAGTTAACCCTTTCAGCAAATAAATCAGCTCCATCCTATAAGTTCCAGTTAGTTACTAGATTCATTATACAAGAGACATCCTCCTGTCTCTATTATAAAAAGGCGCCATAACTCGGCGCCTTTTTATAATGCTTTATGACAGCAGTCTGTCGAGCAGACGTGCTAGACCAACCGCTGCTTCCGCACGGGTAACCTCTTGGCCTGGCGCGAAGTTGTCGCCACCGACACCATTCATCAGACCGGAGGAAAAAGCCTTGTTAATCGCTTCGAGTGCCCAGTTCGAAATATTAGCGATGTCGTGATATTGATGTTCACCAGCGATAACTACCCCGCGCTTCAACTCATAGGCACGGATGATAAGAGCAGCCATTTCTTCCCGGCTGATATTATCATTTGGCGCAAAAGTATCTGCATCGCGGCCATTAATTAAACCGGCCTGTGCAGCTGCCGCAATCGAAGCTGCATAATAAGCATCTGCCTTCACATCCGTGAACGTCAGCTTCTCAGCCGCAGGCAGCTCCAGCACTTTCGCCAGAATAACGGCGAATTCTCCCCGTGTAATAGACCGGTTTGGTGCAAAATGCTCCGCATCAATGCCGTTAATAATTTGCAGGGCTGAAAGCTGTTGAACCGCGTCACTCGCCCATGAATCTGCCGGAATATCTGCAAAATGCTTCGCTCTTGTGAGTACCGTGTAGCTTCCGGATTGTGTGATGAACGTACGGATTACGGCTCCCTTCGCATCGGTACGGCCGCCAGCATAAGTCCACCCGCCATTAGCACCGCTCATATAGATGCCAGCGAGCTTCGGATTAACGCTTCCGCCTACTGGGAGCTGCAGAGAAATCGGATACGTCCAATTTTTCAAGGCTTGCTTGCTGCCAGCTGCCGGCCAGACGCCGACCTGGATATCGTATATTGTTCCTGCTGCCTGCCATTCCTCACCTGCTGCTTGAGGAACGGTTACCGTTCCATTCGAAGAAGTTAAGGAAATATACAAGCTTGCTGCCCCGCTTTGTCCGCTTAGAGCGATCAGTTGAGACGCGGCCTTCAGCGCTTCTGCGTCAACCGTAAGGACTACATCACCAAACGAAATGTGAAGATCACTTTGTCCAAGCAGCTCTCCTGCCTGCAAAGGCAGCTTGAGTGTGGTTACGCCTGCTGGTGCCTTTAGTTCAACCGGACCTTGGCCAGTTGGCTTAAGCTGCCCAGCCGTTACCTCAAGGATCGTCTTATCTTGAGGCGTACCTGGATGAGATGGTCCAATTGGCCCCGTCTCTTCTTGATAAAGACCAATGGAGTCAAAGTACAAGACACCTTCATTTGACTTACTTTCTCCTTGATTGACATACAAGGAAAACTGCGAGATTGCGTCCAGATCGATCTTCCCGTTGCCTGCCGTATTCCAAGGTGCATGAACGAACTGGTCAAACGGCATTTTCAATACTTTAGGCTCTGTACCGGTGAGGGACACGTAATACTCCCAGGCCTCGCCGTCGGATTCTATGAACTGCACAACCAGTTTGTTGCCCGTACCGTCCGGCGTATACCAGAATTGGATACCGTCCTGACCGGTCCAATCTGCTGATCCCAGCAGCTTGGTAGCTCCGGCAAAGGTTGTTGCCGCATCTGGATACTTGTAGGCATATTTCACTCCGTAGCGGCCACTTTCCTTATGATCCGCATCAGGCGTCATCGTAAGTTCGCCGCCCCAAGAGTTACGAGTATAAGCCTTCTGCCCGATAAGCTCTGAGCCGTCATAGAAATCGAAGTTGTCGATGACCGGAATTGTCGTCAGCCCAACATCGTCCAGACTTACCGAATACGTACCTGCTGAGCCGCTGCCCTTATTCACATAAATCGAATACTCAGCAACACTCGACACATCCAGAACGCCATCCCCCGTAGACCAACGGGTACGGCTAAAGCCTGCAAGAGGAATGGTAACAAGCTGCTCTTCTGTGCCTGCCATCATAATCTGTGCTTCCCAAATATCGCCGTCTGTCTCTTTGAACTGGAACGTCAGTCCATGATTCGCTCCATTAGGCAGCATCCAGAACTGAACCGCATTACCGCCTTCTGACCAGTCCATCATACCAAGCGCCTTATTCACACCAGCATAACCAAGAGCATCGGTTAACGTGTAATCCAGCTTCAGTGCGTACTTGCCACCCTTCTTCCAAGTGGAATCAAGAGAAGCCGCAATCGCATCACCGCTTGTATTACGTGTATAAGCTGCACCTGCAAGCGAGGAGGAGCCTTGATAATACTCAAATGTATCAACATCCTTCAGCTTAGCTACCTTCATATCATCCAGATAAATAGCACCGGTACCCGCTTCTCCTGCTCCGCGGTCTACATACACCGAAAACTCTGCAATCGAGTTAATATCGAGCTTCTCGTTATCCTTACTGCTCCAGCTTGGCATAGTGAACAAATGGAAAGGTAGGCTGACGGTCTGCGGTGCTGTTCCTGAAGTCGCCACCTTGGCTTCCCAATACTCGCCGCTAGTTTCCCTCACCTGCACGGTAACTCCTCTGTTCTGACCGTCCGGCTCCAGCCATAGCTGAAGACCGTTATTACCAGTCCAGTCGATCCCGCCAAGTGATTTGGTTACACCAGCAAATCCTTTGCTCGTCAAATCATAGGCCAGCTTCATTCCCTGCTCGCCTTCGCTCTTATGCCCAGCGTCCAGCGAAATCGTCACTGGGCCGCCGTCCGGGTGCACGGTGTAGCTTCCTGCCAGCTTGGCATTATCGCCTCCGTAGCTTTCGAAGGTATCGATCGTTGGCACACGATAAAGCTTAATATCATCAATTATTAAGTTCGTATCGCCAGCCGTCCCGTCGAAATATAAGCCAAACGAAGCGGCATCGCTTAAATCAACGACACCATTGCCCTGACCAACATGGCTGTTCTTCCACCAATCCGGTATATAGAAGTTGCGGAATGGGAGCTGCACAAGTACCGGCTCGTTACCGCTGATGCGGGTATCCGATTTCCACACTTCGCTCTGCGTAGTCATCCCTTCGGTCAATTGCAAGGTCAGTCCAACATCCCTGCCGCCTGGGTTCACCCACAGCTGAATACCACTGTTGCCCGACCAATCAGCTCCTGCCAGATCCTTCTCCATACCGCCCCAGCCTTTGCTGAGATCAGTCGACAGCTTCATCGCGTATGAGCCGCTAACCTTGCCTGCTGCATCAAGCGTCAATGTCACTGGCGAACCACCATCTTGGTTCACTTTGTACGCTGCTCGCAGCGCATTGTTTGATCCTGTGTAGCCTTCAAAATCATCGATAACCGCTGATTTAGTTATCTCCGCTGGAGGATCCAGCTTCGCATTGCCCACACCAATCTGCAGACTGCTCACCTGCGGATTCCAGGTCTGGCCTTCAAAATCCTTCGGCACAACCGGGAATTCAAACTTCACATAACGTGTACCAGAAGGAAGCTGATAAGCGATATATTCAGTCTTCGCCCAATAGCCTTCTCCCATCTTGCTCGACTTCACAACATTCGTGAACTCGGTATAATCGGTACCATTCGCCGACGTATAGAACTTGAAGTCTGGCAAGACAAAATCGGCTGGATTCTGACGAGCATATTCTATGAATTTGAAATAGTTCATATCTCCGTCTGCCTTATAAGCGAACCACTCATGCTCATTAGACGTACGAACCAGACGCTTCGTATCCCCATCGTAGAATTCCGTCGAATCCGATGAAATAGTAAGATTCGCTGACTTCGAGTCCATCTTGAGGAAGTTGTTCAGGTCATCTGTTAAAATCCCGTTCTTAATACTGCCCTGCTGAACAGAATCCGGGAATGTCAGAGCAGTTCCGTCATGCTCGTACTCGATGGTGACCTTGCCGAGTTGTCCTGCCGTAGAGGTGGCCGGATAGTCAATCTCTAGCAGCTTCACACCATCTGCGATTTCTCCGGTTGTATAGACACGCTTCTTCCAAGCACTGCCCGACTCCGTCACATCAGCTTCAACCGGTGTAAATTCGGCTCCATCGGTGGAAGCCGACAAGCTGAAGTTCTGATCGCTTTGGCCCGCTGCAACATAACCTTCCACCTTCACCGACAGCACCTTCACTGGTGTGCCATCCCCGCGAAGCGGAATCGCATATTGCACGCTTTGATTGTCTGATGCCAGTGCTTTCATGCGGGATACATCCCCGCCAAACGAGCTTGGGTCATGGCTTTCATATTCCAGATCCGATGTATAGCTGTACATCTTGCTGAAATTGCGTATTTCATCCAAAATCACATGCTTTGCAACAACAGGCCCTACCGCTGCCGAAGGAGCGGATTCCCCTGCGCTGTTCTTTGCTGTGACACGATAGTAATAAGACTGTCCTGTAACAGCGGTCATATCGTCGAATAGCTGTGATTCCGTTGGAACGGCATCATAGACGTCCTCGCCAATCGTTGTCCAGCCGCTATCCTGCTGCTCGGAACGCTCGAGCCGGTAAGATGAAGCTCCAGCAGACCCGAGCCAGCTGATTGTCGATACGGAATCAACAGGTAGCATAACTGCAGGTGCTGGCTTCTCTATCGCAGGCGGATCACTAATTCCGCGGATCTCGAACGCTTTGTCCCTCAACGTTTCCAGCATATTTGTCTCATCAAAGCCATCGCCAGATGGGAAGCCCGGATAGCGATATGCTCCATAAAATACACCGTTATACGTTGATTCCGTATGCGGATAGAAGCCGCCGTCCCGGCTATGATAACGCAGGCTCCAGATCATGGCGCCGGATGTACCATTTTCGATCGCATTATCTAGGAAGGAAGTGACCTCATTCGTTGGCTTGAACCCAAACTCCCCAACGATAAACGGCTTTTTGCCTGCCGCTTTATTCTTATCAACATTCACCTGGGAAGCATAGCTTGGGTAATGATCCGGGTAGTAGTGATTGGATACGATATCGATCGCATTATCGGTAAGAGAAGCATCGTCGATCCCGTATTTACCGTCAAGAACGAGATGGTTGCTGTCCAGGCTTTTAATATAAGTGGCGATATCATGCGTCCATGTTGTCGTCGCCGGCACCAGCTCATTGCCAGTCTCCCAGGCGAGAATCGTCGGGTCATCCTTATAGGCAACATGGGTGAACGTATTCACGCGGTTAAGCGTGTAGCTAATGACCGATTTGAAGTCTGCGATCAGCTGCGGGTCGGTCCAGAAAGCGTCTTTGCTTTTACCGCGGAAGGCGGCATACTCGTTAATCCCGCCCTGCCATTGATATTGGTCAACAAACGGCAGAATGAGGTGTATACCATATTCGCCAGCGAGCTGGATCATTTTATCGTAGGCAACAAACGCTTCTTCATTAAAGATCAGCTTGCCGTCCGAACCAACGCCCATAATGTGGCGAACCGTATCTGCCGCATCATCCGCTTTCTTCACAGACAGAACATAAGGCCTCGTTACAGTACCACCCATCTGGACAAGCGTCTGGAATGCGTCCGCCTGCTCCCATTCGGTTGGCGTCCGCCAATAAATATCCTCTACCATAGACAAGGTTGGAACGTTAGCGGAAATGAACCGGAACTCCTGATCACCGTCCATCAGCTTATCGCCGCTGCGCGTAATAAATGTTGCCGGGGCTTGTGGAGCTGCGTCTTCCTCGGCGTACACCTTCGTCCCTTGGAGACCAGGCATACAAATGGATGCGGCTACAAGCACCGCAAGGCTTAACGAGAGCATCTTCTTGCGTATAAACATAAGTCCACTCCTTCATATGAAATGGTGACTTTAGATTATTTGACCGAACCGCTGACGATTCCCGAGAAGATGAAACGCTGCATGATGAGATATAGAATAGTCGTCGGAATAAGAATGATAAGCAATGCCGCACACACCACGTTCCACTGCGCGCTGTTGACGCCAACAAAGTTCATAAGCCCTGTGGAGACAACACGCAGCTTTTGCGATGGCATGTACAGATAAGGGATATACATATCGTTGTAGATCGAGATGCTTTTCAGAATAATCGCAGTCGCTGTCGCCGGTGCAAGCAGCGGGAAGATAATTGAGCGATAGATGCGGAATAAGGACGCTCCCTCAATCATCGCATTCTCATCAAGATCGTAAGGGACATGGCGAATAAATTGCAGATACAAGTAGATCTGAACCACGTCCGTACCCAGATAGAGCAGAACCGGACCGTACAAGGAGTTGAACAAACCTAGCTCTTTAATAATGCCGAAGGTGGCCACCTGTGTCGTAACGGAAGGGATAAGCGTAGCCACTACATAAGCGCCAAGGATCCAGGACTTCAGCTTGAAATTAAACCTGCCCAGCGCAAACGCCACCATCGTGCCCATCAGCACATTGCCAATAACAGACAGCACGAGAATAATACCTGTGTTCGAAAAAGCCTGAAGCATATCCCCGCGGTGAAACACCGTCGTAAAGTTTTCGAGATAGGCAAACGAGTTAGGAAAATCAAAAACCTTCGATTTGGCATACTCCTCATTGCCCTTGAACGCATTCAAGATGACGACATAAGGAGGGAACAAAATAACGAATACAGCTACAAGCAGCACCGCGTACTTTAGTACATTAGCAATCGTACGGGACATTTTTTTATTCCTCCCCCCGTAAGATCAGCTTTCGCTGTACAACGATAACCAGCACAACGATAAAGAGCAGCACCATCCCCATCGCTGAGGCGAGGCCATAATTGCTGAAGTTGAAGGCTGTCTCCACACTCTTCGTCACGAAGGTCTGGCTTGCACCGGCTGGACCGCCCTTGGTCATGACAAACGGCAGGTCAAATACTTCTAATGCTCCGCTGACTGTAAGCAGCATACTCAGCTCGACAATCTTGATCATGCTCGGCCAAGTAATGTAGAGGAAGGATTTAAACGGCCCTGCTCCATCAATCTTTGCCGCCTCATAGAGATCACCTGGTATAGATTGTAAAGCTCCTAAATAAATAACCATATTAAAGCCCATGAACTTCCACATCGAGATGAAAGCGAGCGAATAGTTGACGATACCTGCGTCTCCTAGCCAGCTCTTAATCCAGGACTCCAGCCCCATGGAAGTAAGCAGCGCATTAAGCGAGCCGTTCTGTGCGTCGTAGACATATGTGAACATATAAGCAATCGCAACACTGTTCAGAATGTATGGCAGGAAGAGCAGCACCCGAAACGTATTGCGTCCTCTTAATTTCGAATTAAGCAGTACCGCGAAAAACAAAGCTAGAATGTTTTGGACGATCCCGCCCATGAAATAGACAACATTATGGGAAAACACTTTGAAAATATCCGCATTCGTGAAAATTTCCTTGTAGTTACTGATGCCTACCCAAGCCTTTTCCGGGCTGTAGCCATCCCATGAGGTAAAGCTCAGCCAAGCCAGATAAATCGCTGGATAGAAGGAAAATACCGCAAGCAGCAGCAGCGGAACCGTCAGGAATGAAAATAAGATGACATAACGCTGTACCTTGTAACTCATTGCAAACATCGGCAGCCCTTCTTTACTTCGTGATAAGGAGGAAGAGAAAACGTTATCGAAGAATACCGATAATCATCTTCTCTTCCAGCGACTTACTATTTTCCTAATGCAGACTTAGCATCTTTCCACTTCTTGTTGTAAGAAGCAAACACTTCTTTCATGTCTTTGCCCATAATAGCGTCTTGTGCAAATGCGCTTGTGTCGAATTGCATTTTGTTCGCGATTGCTAGGTAGTCATCGTTCTCAGCAGCCATCTCAATTACTTTTGGATTAGTCGCCATAAACTCGTTCAGTTGAGCAAGCTTAGGCTGCTTGTCTTTCAATACTGGAATAAAGCCAGCATAGTCGTCATAACCGGATTCTTCGATTAGGAACTTGAGGAATGCTTTTGCTGTATCCGGATTTTCGCTGTTCTTATCAATACCGTAGTAGTAGTCGGAAGCCAGGATAACCTTCGCTTCACCGCTGTTGTCGAGCGGCAATGGGAAGAAGCCTACATCTTCAGCAGCAGCGCCGTTATCCACGACTTGAGGTACTACCCAGTTGCCAAGCAGGAACATCGCGATTTTACCGGAAGCAACGTCTTTCTTCGAACCTTCCCAGTTCGTCGACATCAGGTCCTTCTCCACATAACCGCTGTCTACCATTTTCTTCAGGATCGAGAACGCCTGCCAGTGAGGACCGTCAACGGCGAATGGTTCGTCCTGTGTAGCCATTGTGTTATGCAGGGATGGGTCATTTGCGAAAATAAACGCCTCTTGGTCCCAGCCGTACAGCGGCCATTTGTCTTTAAAGTTTGTCGCGAGTGGTGTAATGCCAGCTGCTTTCAGCTTTTCTGCATCAGCATAAAACTCATCAAGCGTTTTTGGTACAGCTGTAATGCCGGCTGCAGCAAATGCTTTTTTGTTGTACGTTACGCCCATCGCTGCGCTGCCGGAGGAAATACCGTATAGTTTGCCGTATTGGCTGCGGTTGTCTTTGAAGTAAATGCGGTCGTTCAGTCCCAGATCATCAACCGGCAGGTAGAAGTTCGGCAGATCCGAGTTTTTCACCGTGCCCGGGATCAAGCTGATATCGGCCAGCTCGTTGGACGCCATACGAATTTTTGTCGTTTGGTCATAATCTTTGATCGCTTCAATCTCAACCGTTGCATCCGGATATTTCTCGTGGAATTTATCTGCGTAAGTTTTAAGCTCTGTATCTACGAGGTCCGTCCGGTTTGTTGTGAATACAACCTTGCCGGCAATCTTCGGTGCAGCTGGCTCTTCCGTAGCTGTGTTCGTTGCGACTGCGTTGTCTGCTGTGTTTGTTGCGGCAGCATTGTCTGCCTTGTTGTTGCTTGCTGGCGTACCCTCTTTATTGCCATTGTTCGAACCGCACCCTGCTGCCATTGACATTGCAAGGCCTAGTACTGCCACTGTGGAAAGTAATTGCTTTTTCTTCAAACTCGACGCCCCCTCGAATATGTGTTGAATGCGCTTACCTACAAGAGCAATTATAGGGAATGCGCTTTCATAATTTAATGTCGTGAGCTTATATTTATGGTCTTTTTTTTGGGTCTTAAACTTTTTGCAGATACATCGGATGAATAGACTAATTTTTTCTGCAAAAAGTACTTCGGAAGCATAAGGTTAAACTTTTCTACGAAAAGTTACTTCGGAAGCATAAACTTAAACTTTTTGCAGACTTTGGCAGCATTGGCCGCCTTTCTGCAAAAAGTACTTCGGAAGCATAAGCTTAAACTTTTTGCAGATACATCGGATGAATAGACTAATTTTTTCTGCAAAAAGTACTTCGGAAGCATAAGCTTATTTATTCCGATACTCCTTCGGCGTTACGCCTACCATCTTCTTAAACACCTTATTGAAATAAATAGAGTCCGGATAACCGACCTGCTCGCCTACCTCATACACCTTCAGGTCCAGCCGCTTCTTCAGAAGCTCCTTCGCCTTCATCATCCGAAGCTGCAGCACGTATTGCGTAATGGTCTGCCCCATCTCCTGTTTGAATAACGTACTGAGATAGCTTGGATTAAGGAATACCTTCTCCGACAGCTCGGTCAGCTCCACATCCTTATCATAGTCCTGCTGAATAAGCTGCTTAACTGTCTCTATGACTCGGTTCCCGCCCTCTTTGCGTACAGATGCCAGCCGGTACAACGACAGCTCAAGCAGATGCAGAATCCGCTCCTTCAGCTCGGCAAAGCTGAAAAAGTCCGCAACCGACTGGTACACTCCAATACCCGGCGGAGTCAGCTTCACAAGCTCATCCAGCAGTCCATCAACCTTCTGCACAGCCGTATAGAGCAAATTAGCCATGAATTGAACAATATCTGCATATGGTGGTTTTACCCGTTCAATCTCCACGAACAGATCATGAACAGCCACTCCGATCCCGTCGACATCCAGCCGTTCTAAGGCCTTCGTAAATTCCCCTTCCATTAGTCCTGTGAAAAAGGCAGGGTCTACCGAAGCATTCGCCCCCTCTTTTACCGTCACAATTGCAAATGGCTCACGCTTGTAAATACCCGCATAGGATAATGCCAGTGCTTCGTTATAGGCTGTTGCTGCCGCTGCGCTCCCCTTATAACTGCTGCTAATTCCAATCACAAACTTCCCTTTGGCAGCAAACTGCAGTTCATTAATAAGGCGAAGTGCTGTTTTATGGGCTAATCTTCCGGTATCCTCTTCCTTCTGGCAGGGAATTAGCAAAGCAACAATCTGCGCTTCCATTACTGCACACTCTAGACCAGCAGCTGCCATCGTTCTTCCCCATTCCAGCAGCTGCTCCTTCATCCCTTGACTGGATGCACGGATGATCAGCACCGCATAAGACTGTTCCAGCACAGTGGACATGGAAAAGCCACCTGCCTGATTAGCAAGCAGGGCTTCAAAATCACCGCCAAGCAGCTTGCGCAGCTGCTGCTCTTTTAACAACAGATCGCTAATTTGAGCCTTTTTGCTCAGCAGCTCTTCCTTCTCTTTTTCCTGCTTGGCAGCCTTCAGCTCCTCATGAATGTGCGACAAGTTGGCGAGCAGTTCTTCCTTATCGACTGGCTTGATCAAATAATCCTTCACTCCATATTGCAAAGCTGTCCGCGCATAATCGAAATCATTGTAGCCGCTTAAGATCAGACATCTTGTATCCGGCAGACGGCGTCTAAGCTCCTCTATAAACTGCAGCCCATCCATATAGGGCATTTTAATATCGGTAATCACCACATCCGGCGCCAGACGATCCAGCTCCTGAGAAGCCTCGAAACCATTCGAGAAGCTGCCCACGACAAGGTAATCATCATTTAACTTGGAAATAATCTTCTCCAGTCCACGGCGAATCAAATCTTCGTCATCAATAATCATAATGCTAAGCATCGCTAGTCACCTTGCCTTCTAGGTAGTTTTAAATAGACGGTTGTGCCATCTCCCCACTTGCTCTCAATCTCAAGGCCATACATTTCCCCATAATGCAGCTTGATTCGTTCATTCACATTGCGCAGCCCTACCCCTGTCTTCGAGCCTCCTGAATCCCGAGTGCCGTTCATCGATTGACGAAGCAAATCTAATGTCACGCCGTCCATGCCTGCTCCTTCATCCTTAATAGAAAAGATAATAAGCTGTTCCTTCATCTCAGCTGATAAGCGGATCGATACCTCATTTGGCTTACCCTCCACGCCGTGGATAATTGCATTCTCTACAATCGGCTGGAAAGTCAGCTTCATAACAGGGAAATTCAGCAGCTCCTGCGGAATTTCGAAAGTCATATTGAAACGGTTGTTGAACCGGTAGCGCAATAGTTGAAGATAACGCTCGAGATGCTGCATTTCCTCCTTCAGCTCCACCGTCTCACGCCCGCGATTAATGCTGTAACGGAGCAGCTTGCCAAGCGTAAAGGTCATCTCGGCTACTTCCTCATCATCATTGATCTCAGCCGTCATGCGGATCGTTTCGAGCGTATTGTATATAAAATGAGGATTGATCTGGCTTTGCAGCGCCTCCAGATCTGCTTCCTTCTTACGTGACTGAATCACGTAGATTTCCGAGATGAGCTCCTTCATCCGCCTCAGCATGCGGTTAAACTCCATGCCAAGAATACCGACCTCATCCTTTTGCTTCACATCAAAACTGACGTCCATGTTGCCGCCGCGCACACTGCGCATCAAATCCGTCATTTGGCGGAGATTTCTCGTCATCATAAACGACAACACAACCGAGACAAGCAGGGCGAAGCCAATAATCCCAATCGTTGTCGTAAGCGTCACATTCCGCGTCAGCTGGGCATCATGATGCAGATAATTAACGGGGATAAACGCAAATATTTTCCATCCGGTATCCTTCGAGACGGAGTAGCTGCAAATATAGGAAATATGGTCGACCACAATATTAAAGCTGCCTTGATCGCCAACAGCCTTCTCTACAACCTCATTACCCATAATATTGCTGGCCGTCAAAATGTGGTCGCTGTCATAAGCAACATTATTCTCGCCGTCGATAATGAGCGTCTTCCCATTCGTTACCGTGTTAAGCTCCTGTACAACATTTTCAATAATGCTAATATCTGCATCAACCGCCACAAATCCGATATTCTCCAGCGTGCCGATATCCCGGATACTGCGCAGCACCGTGAACAAATATTGGGGAGAACCATTCGCACGTACAACCCGCTGCGTTGGAATGATGACCGGATCACCGTTTCCTTCAATGGCCAGCTCCTTCCATTTCTCATACTGACTCATCATATCCTCTCGAATGGCATCGCTCTTGATCCGATAAAACACATTGCTAAAATTATCGTAGATATAGGCCGAATACAGATCCTTCCTCATGCTATCTAGTAATCCAATATAGAAGTCCATCTGGCGCTGCTTCTCAAGCGTCATTTCCTGATGGCTCAGATATTGCTGCATCGAGACCGAATAGAGAGGGATTTTGCTGACGGTCATCATATCTTCCAGATGGTTATCGAGATTGGTCTGCATATTGCTGATTAACTCGGTGACGTAGTTTTTTGTGTTCTTATTAATAGATTGAATATAGTTCTGATAGGAAATAAATCCCGTTGCCGAGATCGGAATGATGATAAGCACCACAAATACGATAATCAGCTTCTTCTGCATCGTCATACTGCTGATCCCAGTAAAATGGAAAAAGCCTCGTCTCTTTTTCATTTGTGCCGGCCCCTATTCATTTCTAATATGTAAGCGTTTACTGTGATTCTGACATAGAGCTGAACAACCTGGCAACCTTTTCTTCCTGTAAGTCGCATAGGCCTAAACAGAATGCAAGAAACCTAAAAATTAGCCAATAGTCAGGAGACAAATATGGCGTTAGATTAATAGCACGCGGCATGCGTATTTGTGATGGAGAGGAGGTAAAGCGCTTACATTTTCTAGGAGATGGCGTGTGCCGGTACTGTTTACGAAGTAAGAATTGCTAGAAACGGCATATAGCATGCCGTTAAGAATCACAATTCTAAGTCCATGCTTTCGAAGTAAGAATCATCACAATTGGCCCGACTAGGCCAATTGGGTGACAATTCTTTTTAGGAGGTAATAATGTGATCACAACCAAATTCCGTACGCTCTCTTACTCACTTGCTATACTGCTCACTTTTATGTCTTTACTAGCCGTTGTTGGCCCTCCGGCCAAAAAAGCTTCTGCAGCCGTATCCGGTTTTGTTACCCGTTCCGGCAGCCAGCTTATGCTGAACGGCCAGCCCTTCCGCTACAGCGGACCTAACCTCTATTGGATCGGACTTGATGAGAACCCTACCGATTTCCCGACTCCATTCCGTGTAAATAATGCGTTCCAAACGGCAAAAGAAATGGGCGCAACTGTCGTTCGCTCCCATGCCGCCAATTCCTTTGGTTGCGCCAAATGTATTATGCCAACGCTTAATACATACAACGAGGAAGCGTTCCAGAAGCTTGATTATGCGATTAAGGCAGCTGGAGATAACGGGCTGCGCCTCGTCCTGCCGCTTGTTGACCAATACGATTACTACCACGGCGGCAAAAAATCATGGACCCGCTGGTTTGGTTATCCGGATGACGGCATCAGCTATACGGGCTACGAGTTCTATTACAAGCCGGAAATTATCAGTGCCTTCAAACAGCATCTGAACGTCCTGCTTAACCGCACGAATACCCTCACAGGCATTAAGTACAAAGACGATCCGACGATTATGGCTTGGGAGACCGGCAACGAGCTGGGCTGGTACGATAACCCGACGGCCATGAAGAACTGGACGCAGGATATAGCCGACTATCTGAAAAGCATCGACAGCAACCATCTCGTCGTAGACGGGACTTATGGCGTGAAGGATGCTCATCTCTCCATTAACAGCGTGGATATTTACAGCGACCACTTCTACCAATGGCCAGCTGTAGGCGCATGCTGCAAAGGCTTGTCTGTTACGCAGCTCAACACGCAAGCAGACAAAGTGCAGGCCGCAGGCAAAGCGATGATTGTTGGCGAATTCGCCTGGAATCTCGAGACTTACGGCTCCCTTGCTAACTTCCTGTCTGCAATCGAAGCACATCCGGCGATTGCCGGCAGCGCTTACTGGGCTCTTTTTGGACAAAATGATGATTACGGCTACAAAGTGCATAACGACGGCTTCACGATCTACTATCCAGGCACAACAACCGATATGCGCGCAAAAGCCCAACAGCTTCGCAATCACGCTTATGCAATGCGCGGAATAGCCGTTCCTGCCGCAGGCGTGCCAGGCGATCCACTTATTACCGGACATCAGGCAAATGGCGGCAAGGTGCAGCTCAAATGGAGAGGTGTAGCTGCAGCAGACAAATATACGGTTGAGCGTGCAACGGCTGGTGCAAGCGGACCATGGACCGTCGTATGTAATCAATGTGCAACAGATAATGACACACCATGGACCGATTCAACTTCTGTCACCGGTACAGCCTACTGGTATAGAGTTAAAGCCCATAATCTTGCTGGAGTTGCCGGAGCATACTCTCCTGTCTATGCAACCGGCGGAACGGCACTGCCTGCTCCGGGTGCTTTTACACTGACTACTCCTGCAAGTGGAGCTGCCAATCAAAGTGTGCTGCCGACTTTTGCATGGAATGCTTCAAGCAATGCAACAAGCTATACCCTTGTAGTAGCCGATAACAGCTCTTATACGAGCCCGATTATTAACGCCAGCGGACTGACCTCTACCTCCTACACACCAGGATCTTCCTTGGCCTATAACAAGACGTATTATTGGAAAGTAACCGCGGTGAACGGAACCGGTTCTACGACGGCATCAAATGCCGGACTTACCTTCACAACTGCGGCCCAAGTAACCTCTCTTACAGTTGACTCGTTCGAATCTTATGCTTCGGACAGCGCGCTGCAAAGTGCCTATGTCCGCAACACGGACGGCGGAGCATTAACGGTCACTCGGGATACCACGAATAAAAATGGCGGCACCTACGGTATGAAGTTCAACTATACAATTGCGGCTTCCCCTGCCAACTTTGCAGGTGCAACCAAACAGCTTGGCACAACGGACTGGTCCGGTACGACAGGCTTATCGCTCTGGCTGAAGCCGGACGGCTCGAACCGTACCCTCACTATTCAGTTCAAAGAAACAAGCGGCGAGTTGTGGGAAACCTATTACACCCTCTCCGGAACAACAGCAAGTGTCATAGATCTACCGTTCACCTCCTTTAACCATCCGAGCTGGTACAGCGGCGGCAACGGTGTGAAGGACCTGAATACGATTAAGGAATATAGCATCTACGTCAATCAAGGCTCCGGTGCGACCGGCAGCAGCAGCATCTACTTCGACTCCGTGACAGCGGGACAAGTAGGCGGCGGCACACAGCCTCCAAGCGATGCAATTGACAGCTTTGACAGCTATGCCTCTAATAGTGCACTGCAGTCTGCCTACCCATTCAACTCTTCAGGCAGTGCAATTACGCCAACACTTGATACAACGGTGAAAAGTGATGGTACAAACAGCATGAAGCTGAGCTACAGCATCACTACCGCAGCCAATTATGCCGGTGTGATTCATTCACTCTCCGCGAATTGGACGGGTAAAACCGGGATCTCGCTATGGGTGAAGCCTGACGGCTCGAACCGTACGCTTACTGTACAGTTCAAAGAAGCCAGCGGCGAACCGTGGGAGACCACTTATGTGTTGTCCGGCACAACGGCAACAACGATCCAGGTTCCTTTCAACAGCTTCGCCCGTCCAAGCTGGTACAGCGGCGGCAACAGCATACGGGATCTTGGTTCCATTGCAGAGATCAACTTCTATGTGAATCAGGGATCAGGCAGCACGGGCAGCAGTACGATTAATATTGATGCGGTAAAAACGTATTAAGCCTATTTAATAGCAAAAGCCCCCTCAAGTCGGCTAGGCACCGATTTGAAGGGGCTTTTCTCTTTTCTAACTACTAGGACAAGTACGCGTATAGAACCAGCGTCCCGATGCTGCCTATCCATAACCCAGGTACGCAGTTCGTTATAATAGCCGCTCTCTTATGGCGTTTATGAATGCACCAGGCGACGATCGAGCTAGCAATCATGAAGATGGGATAGACTCCAATTGCGAGTACAAATAAGACACTCCCTACACTAAAACCACTGTCAAATGCAAAAAACGATACCCCAAACGTGAACAACCATGGAATTAGCGCAAGTACATAAATGATCTGACTGATGACTAAATACTTCTTCATTCTTTTCCCCCTGTTATCTATATGACATTAATTATTCGAGGAAATGAATAAATATCCTTTAGCTTGTACAGCAGGAATGTTCATTCCGGTACCCTCGTATATTTAGATGCTAACGAACAACAATCTTTGTGTGAACATTCTGTTTAGGAGGTACATATCCATGAATGCATCTTACTCGGAACTAAGGGCCAGAGCTCGAGACAGCTTGAGGGGCAATTGGGGAAAAGCAATCGGAGGCTTTGTGCTGTCCCTGCTGCTCGCTGCTGTCGTTGGCCTGCTCAACTACTTGATCCCGATTGTCGGTAATCTGATTGGCATCCTAGTCAGCGGCTCCATCTCTTTAGGAATGATCAGCTTCTTCTTAGGCATTGCGAGAAAAGAAAACCCGCCTGTATCGGAAGTATTTAGCGGCTTCTCCCTTATTATCAAAGCGTTCTGTCTGTACTTTATGATTGGTTTATTCACTTTCTTATGGACGTTACTGTTCATCATCCCAGGTATCATTGCGGCTTTCCGTTACTCCCAGGCTTATTTTCTTCTTCGAGACAATCCAGACATCGGCATCATGGAGGCCATTACCGAAAGCAAACGGCTGATGATCGGTCATAAATGGCGGTACTTCGTGCTTCAGCTCACGTTTATCGGCTGGGCCATCCTAGCTTCCATCACTTGCGGCATCGGCTATCTGTGGCTGGCTCCATACATTAGCGTAACGCAAGCTCACTTCTATGATGATCTGATTGGCCGTGCACCGGCTATAGATAATATTAATTAGGAGTTATAACTCCAGCTGCCTCCGCTTTCCCGGTTACCAGTTGCTGCACACCTCAACACCAGACTGGATTTCGTACAACATAATCTAACTTTAATGCCGGACAGCTTGGTCTACATTGGATTACTTACAGTAAAATCTATTCTTTTCGGCGAAAACAGCCAAGTTTGCGAAATTTTACTGGATAGAATCCACTCTAGCTTCAGATTGCCGCTTGATCCACTAATTTCGCTGGATAAAATGCAACATAGAGCTTGATGTTTATGATTAAAAAAAACGTCCTCTCCTGACGGCGCTTGCCGTAAGAGAGGACATTTTTTTGTACAGTCAGTCCCTGACGTAAACCCGGAACTTACTTTTAAGAAAAAGTAAAAGTTATGATTACTAAAAGGAACAATAGAAGTATTCCGTAGCCAATCGTTCCTACAATTCCACAGACTAAACCTGCGGTGGCAAAGCCGCGCCCTTGTTCTCCTGTTTGATTTATTTCATTCTTTGCTTTCCTAGCGAACACAATCGCAATGATCCCTAGAATAAATCCCAAATACGGCACTACAAGAGCCAAAATACCAAGTACTAGGGCAACAATCGATTTATCGTTAGTCTTGTTCGCTCGAAATGGACTTCCCTGCATTCTATCACCACCACGTTCCATTTTATTCTATATTATATGATTACTAACTCTTCTGGAAGACTAACGAAAAAAGGGCCAGATCCCCTATTAAGGAATCTGACCTCTCGTCTCATCTATTTTTACCCGACCATCGGTGCGGTCTCGACATGTGTACCTTCGACTTCATTGCCCTCTTTGCGCCAGTACTCGATGCCTCCAAGCATCTCTTTTACTTTAAAGCCTAAGCCGGAGAGGCGAGCTGCGCCTTTGGTACCGCCGTTGCAGGCAGGACTCCAGCAGTAAACAACGATGAGCTGATCCTTCGAGAAGGCTGTCGTTGTATCCGCGCTGATCTGGTTCGATGGAAGGTTGATCGCTCCAGGAACATGGCATTCCGCATAAGCTTTTGCACTACGTACATCAATCAGCAGGAAATCGTTCAGACCATGCTTCATATCATAATAAACATCCGCTACATCGGTCTCTACCGAGAGCTTGTTCATGTAATGGCGGTGTGCAGCTTCCGGTGATGCCGCAGGAGTTTCAAGAACGAGAGAATAAGGTCTGTTTGTCATAATCATTGCCTCCAGTTAGGGGATTCAGCCAATTCCTTGGCTTGTTGAAAACAATATAACATGATCCCTTCTAACGGAGTTATCGATCATTATTGATGCGATACTTCAATTATTTTGATGATTGCCCTCGCCAATCAAATCAACGAAACCTATGAATGCTTTCGACTGCCATTTCTTCTTCGAATAAACAAGCTGCGTATAAAAATGGCATTCCGGGTGGTTAAAAGGTACCGCAATCAATTTCTGCTTCTGAATATCATCAGCTACAGCAATACGGGGCAGCAAAGCAACGCCAAGTCCATACACCACACATTGCTTGATCGCTTCCAGATTGCCGAACTCATAAGAGGGTTTAAAATCGATCTCGCTATGTCGCAGTACTTTGAGCAGCATTGCCCGGTACGAGCAGCCATCCTCGGTCAGAATAAGGGGTTCACCTGCCAAATCCTCCACTTGAATCTCACTTAGCTGTGAGAACTTATGCTCTGTATTCGCAATAATGACAAGCTCTTCTTCCCGCAAAACCTGCGTATGAAGCTCAGGATCTGCAAATGGCGGGTCCAAAATAATCCCCACGTCCAGCGTTCCTTCTTTCACTGACTCAATAATAAACGGCTCATTAGCCGGCTGGATCATGATGCTGATGTCCGGATATTGCTGGCGGTAAGTCTGTAAGTACGGTGGTAAATAATAAGCAGCCAGCGTCTCAATCGTACCGATCGAGAGTGTCCCTTTAGACTGCTTGGAGACAACTTCCTTGGACTCTTCATGCAGCCGAATGACTTCCTTCGCATAAGGAAGCAGTGCTTCGCCGGCGATTGTCAGTCTCATACTTCTGCCAAACCGCTCGAAGAGCACAGCCCCATACGATTCCTCAAGACGCTGAATCTGGGTAGTAATACTGGACTGCGCATAACCGAGATTCTCGGCAGCACGAGTGAAGCTCCCCCATTTGGCAACTTCACAGAAGGTTCTCAAATAGGTAAGCTCCATCTCCGGCACCTCTTCTTCTGATATTCCTAGTCTCTTATAGCTTATAGCACATGCTTGCGATATTGGTTCGGGGGCAGCCCCGTTACTTTCTTAAACGCTGTGCTGAAATAATGCTGCGATTCATATCCTGTCTTCTCAGCAATTTCATGAATAGCAAGCTCTGTTTCATTAAGCAATCGAATGGCCTCTTTCATTCGAGCGGTTGTCAGCATACTGATGAAGGAAGCTCCCATCTCCTGTTTAAAGATCCGGCTCAAGTAAACGGATGACACATTCAGCTCATTGGCGATGCCTTCAAGGGAAAGATTCTGATCCTCATAACGATCAGCGATAATCTCCTTCGTCCGACGAACGAACGGACTCAGACGGGTTTCCCGATTGACGCAGGCTCTCGCTTCCGTATACAGCGTTGGCACATCTCCTGCTGCATTTGGCTGATAACTAGCTACAATCTCAATCTTCAAATAAGCCGCAACATCTGCTTCAATCTGCTTGAAGACGGCGTCCTGCGGTTTGCCCCAGATAAGAACAACAATTAACCCTACTTTATCTCGGAAATGGACGAAAGTAAACGGTTGGAGATGCTCCTCCATTATATTCTCGATGGCAAACAGCAGCAGCTGCCGATCCTTCTCGGAGAAAAAAGCTTTCCCTTTCGACTGCTCAGGCCACCTGAGAACCCCCACATAATCCGGTGCTTCGGCAGGCATCCGCAGGAAGGATAGCTGCTCCACAATTTCCTCAGCTCCAAGCTCACCCTTAATCCATTCCAGGCAAAATCTTTCTCTTAGCAGTGAAAAGTTCTTATCTATCTGCTTGGAAGCCATCTGCAGAAGCTCTGCATTAACCGTTGTCTCCTCCAGCTTCTGAACGACCTTCGCGAGAACTTCAGTCAGCATCTCCGGATTAACCGGCTTTAGGATATAGTCATCGACCTCCAGCTTAATCGCCTCATAAGCATAGCTGAATTCATCATGGCCGGTAATGATAATAATCTTACACTTTGGAAGCTGCTCGCGGAGATGACTGATTAAAGTCAGCCCGTTCATAATCGGCATGCTTAAATCTACTAACAGAATCTGTGCTTGCTTCTCCACAGCAAGCTCCAACGCTTCCTCACCGTCTTCTGCTTCGCCAACAACCTCCAGATGAAGGTCCTCCCAAGAGATAGAGCTTCGAATTCCTTCCCGGATAATCGACTCATCATCCGCGATTAGTACCTTCCATTTGCGTGTCATGTGCGCTTTGCCCCTTCCGAATAATAGGATGCTTGATCGTCACAGTTGTTCCGCTTTTCTCTACACTGCCAATCGTGATGCCATACGTCTCGCCATAGCTTAACCGGATCCGTTCCTGAACGTTTCTGAGCCCATAACTGGTTGCTTGGTTAGGAGAACGATCGGCTGCCGCACGCTGAGTGACATTCGTATCGGATATATCCGGCACCGCTTCAAGAACGTCACGTAACGCCGAAAGACGTGTCTCTGTCATACCAACCCCGTCATCTTGAATGATTAATTCCAGCATCTCTTCACTAATAACAGCCTTTATTGCAATCATCCCCGGGCCACGGCGTTCCTTAATGCCATGATAAATGGCATTCTCGACAAGCGGCTGAAGGATCAGCTTGAGTACAAACAGATCATCACAGCTTCCATCCACTTCGATCTGGTAGTTCAGCTTATCTTTATATCTTGTCTGCTGAATTTTGAGGTAGCTCTGTATATGCTCGATTTCATCCGTGAGCGGGATGATTTCCTGCCCTTTGCTGAGCCCGATGCGGAACAGCTTGGACAAAGCCTCCACCATCTCCGTTGCTTCCTTCGCACCATCTTTACGGGCAAGCCATTGAATGGTATCAAGCGTGTTATATAAAAAATGCGGCTGAATATGGGCTTGAAGGCTGCGCAACTCCGCCTCCCGTTTGAGGCGCTGCTCCGACCATACCTGCGAGATGAGACGAGTCATCTGCGACAGCATTTTATTAAAGCTGCGGCCTAGTAAACCAATCTCATCCTCCCGTTCCTCTGGAATCCGAATGCTCATATTGCCCTCTTCTACTTTGCGCATGAAGGAGGCAAGCTGCGAGATTGGCCGGGAAATCGAATGGGACAGATAGTACGACGCCGCAATCCCCAGCATGCACACAATAAACACAAACGTGACCAAATATAAATTAATGTCCTTAATCTCCTGGACGCTGTCCTGTACCGCGAAGACACCTACCGTTGTCCAGTTCGTGAATGAGGATTTCTGATATATAAATTGCAGCTTCTGGTTCCCTACCGTCTGAGCGAACATCCCCGAAGGCTGTTGATCGAGCAGCGCAACATCAAGGCTCCCGATCTTGGAGTTTCGGGGGGCGTAGATACTTTCGCCTTTATCATTAATGACCATCAGATAACCAGATTTCCCAAGCCTCACATCACGGACTGTTTCCGCAATCACCCTCAGCTTAAGATCAATCAGCACAACCCCTAACGTCTTTTGCGTATCGGGATCCTGAATGGCCCGAACGACAGAGACGACCTCACTGTCTTTATAATTAGAATGTGTTGTGACATTGCGATTAGATGGATGACCGATAATTTTGAATATCCCCTTCGCTCCAACCGCTTCCTGATACCAGGTCTCTTTAGTCAAGCTCTCATTTGTCCGCGCATACATCTCGTTGCTGAAATAATCCCCGTTTGGCCGCACGACAATAATGCCTGCAACCTCCGAGTATAACGTTGTAAAGCTTTGCAGAAATTTGGACATGCGATATTCTTCACGATCATCATCAATGGCTGCCTCGCCTTCATTCAAGAAAGCCTGAATTTCAGGATTCATCGCTATGAAGTAGGAGATGTTCTGGATATTACCTGCGTAATAGTCCAAAGACTTATTGACGTTGTCGATCAGCTGCATCGTGTGGCCATTCACCTGCTTCTCCACAATGCCGTTAACGATCCACCCCATTAACAATCCAATGACCAGCGACGGAAGAATACTAATGAGCAGAAAATGCAAAATGAGCTTGTAACGAATCGACCAGTTGTTCAGCTGGAAGCTCTTCTGAAGTTGTTTGAATTCCATCTTTAAAGCTCCCCTTTTCGTTTAACAACAACCCTTATTTCGCATAAAACTGATCGACATCAGCAGGGGTCACCACCGTAATCCCCGTATCGATATTGGTCGGCAGCGGAGGAATGCTTGAATCCCCGTTATCCGACATCGGATTAACGATATGATTATGAAGATGGAACAGCTGCATGAGCGACCAATACCCCATATTCCATGTTCCTTGCGCAAGTGTTGCCGAGATGGTGCCGCTCTTGACCATATCAAGTGTTCCTTTATCGGTGTCAAAGCTGATGATCCGTACTTGATCAAGCTTACCCAGACGAAGGATTGCATTCCCCGCACCTACGCCGCCGTTCGCTTCCGTTACGAAGATGCCCTTCAAGTCCGGATATTTCTCCAACAGCTCACGAACCTTCTGCTCGGATACCATTTGATCTCCTTTGCCATCCTCCACTCCAATCAGCTGAACATCGGGGAATTCCTTCTGGAGAGTCTCCTCGAAGCCTCTTGTCCTCTCCTGATGGTTCAATTGCTTTGGGAGTGTAACAACGCCAACCTTGCCACTCCCTCCTGTCAGCTCGGCCATCTTACGTGCGGCCGTAACTCCCGCATTATAATTGTTGGTTCCGATGTACGAATAAGCCTTGCTGTTAGGAGCATCTGCGTCAAACATGACAACTGGAATACCCGCTTCTACCGCTTTATTAATCGCTGAATTAAGTGATTCCGAATCAATCGCACTTACGGCTATTCCTGCCGGTTTACGTGCAATAACCTGCTCGAGCACCATCACTTCCTCCTGCACATCATATTGTGTAGAGCCGCGGTACTCGACCGATACACCAAGTGCCTCTGCTGCGTCCTCGAAGCCTTTCAGCCCGTTTTTCCAATAATCAATACCCGCCAGGAAATTGACCATGACATACTTCTCGTCCAGCGTACCATGCAAACCTTCTGTTTCATTTAACAGCTCGCTGTTGTCTTCTTTGACAAAAACCATGTATAAATAAGCCATTAGCGTGCCAATCAGCACGATGTATACGAGCAGAAGCTTTTTCAAACTGATCCCCCCAGTAACAATGCCAAGAAATGAAAAAAAACCGCTTTCATTAACATAGCAGTTAAGCGCGTATAGACACAAGCTTGTGTCTATACGCGCCGAGTTAATTAAGCTGATTTATTTTTATTATAGAGGTCAAAAGCAACCGCCAGCAGAAGCACCAAACCTTTGATGCCTTGCTGATAATCGATCCCGAGACCAATCAGTGACATACCGTTATTCATAACGCCCATCACAAGACCACCCACAATCGCTCCGATAACGGTACCAACGCCACCTGTAGCTGATGCCCCGCCGATAAATACCGCCGCGATCGCATCCAGCTCGAAGTTAACGCCTGCTTTTGGAGTTGCTGCATTCAGCCTGGCTGCAAAGACGAGGCCAGCAAGTGCTGCAAGAACGCCCATATTGACGAATACCCAGAAGGTCATTTTCTTAGTCTTAACCCCGGATAATTTAGCTGCCTTCTCGTTGCCGCCAAGTGCGTAAATATGACGACCCATAACGGTCTTGCGCATCACGAACGTGTACAGGGCAACTAGAATGAACAACATAATCAGAATGTTCGGCAGACCTTTGTACGAAGCAAGCACATAAGTGAATAAGTTCGTAATGAGCACAACCGCTGCCAGCTTGATCAGGAAGAACGGAAACGGCAGAAGCTCAAGCTTGTATTGCTTCTGGATGATGCGTGTACGCCATTCCATGAAGATATACACAACGGACAAGGCAATACCAATCAATACCGTAAGGAGGTGGATATCCCAGTTCCCGGGAATGTCAGGCAGAAATCCTGTACTAATGGAGCGGAAGGCGTTCGGGAATGGTGCAACCGATTTGCCGTCCAGCACGAGCATCGTTAAGCCCCGGAATAAGAGCATTCCGGCAAGGGTTACGATAAAGGATGGTATCCGAACATACGCAACCCAGAAGCCTTGCCAAGCTCCAACGAGTGCACCAAACACCAGCGACAAGACCATCGCAACCGGGAACGACATCCCGTGTTTGACCATCATAATCGCAGAGACGGCACCAACAAAAGCGGCAACCGAACCAACCGAAAGGTCGATATGTCCCGTAATAATAACAAGCAGCATCCCAATAGCGAGAATAAGAATATAGCTATTTTGAAGAATAAGATTCGTAATATTAAGTGGCTTCAAAAGAATGCCGTCGGAAAGAAACTGAAAGAGCAGCATGATTAAGATTAGTGCAATGAACATGCCATACTGCCGGATATTGCTGCGGATCAATTTCAGCGCGGTTTCCATGCTGTTCTACCTCCTGCTTTTGGTCATAAACTTCATCAATGTTTCTTGGCTGGCCTCTGCTCTTGGCACCTCTCCTGTAAACCGCCCTTCACTCATCACGTAAATGCGGTCACACATACCAAGCAGCTCAGGCAGCTCCGAGGAGATCATCAGGATGCCTTTTCCTTGTGCAGCCAATTGATTAATAATCGTATAGATTTCATACTTGGCCCCGACATCGATACCCCGCGTTGGTTCATCCAGAATAAGGACATCCGGACCGGTAAAAATCCATTTGCTGAGCACGACCTTTTGCTGATTTCCTCCACTCAAATTCCCGGTTTTCTGATGGATGCTTGGCGTCTTAATATTAAGCTTCTTGCGGAAGCCTTCAGCCTCGTTAATCTCTTTGTAGTCATCCACCACAAACCACTTGGAAATGCCGTGCAAATTAGCAAGGGTTGTATTCCGCTTGATATCATCCATCAGAATAAGACCATATTCCTTCCGGTCTTCGGTTACATAGGCAATGCCTTCATCAATCGCTTTGCTGATATCAGGCAGCTTTGTTTCCTTGCCGTCCTTGAACAGTTGTCCGCTGATTTTCTTGCCGTAGGACTGACCGAAGATGCTCATCGCAAGCTCCGTACGACCTGCCCCCATCAGCCCGGCTATACCCACAATCTCACCGCGGTTAATATGGAAGCTGACCTCATCGATAACCCTTCGTTCCGATTGCTGGGGATGATAGACGTTCCAGTTCTTCACTTCGAATAAGATGTCCCCGATGTTCGGCTCGCGCTCCGGATAACGATGCGTCAGATCGCGGCCTACCATGCCCTTAATAATCCGGTCTTCCGTAATCTGGTCCTCCCGGACATTTAACGTTTCGATCGTCTTGCCATCACGCAAAATCGTAATCGAATCGGCTACCTTCATAATTTCGTTAAGCTTATGCGAAATAATAATCGAGGTAAGGCCCTGCTCCTTGAACGCCAGCATCAGATTCAGCAGATTCTCGCTGTCCTCTTCATTAAGGGCGGCTGTTGGTTCATCCAGGATCAGCAGCTTTACTTCCTTCGATAACGCTTTAGCGATTTCAACAAGCTGCTGCTTGCCGACGCCAAGTGTCCCTGCATGGATATTCGGTGATTCGGACAAGCCCACTGTTTTAAGCAGCTCTCGTGTTTTTACAACCGTCTCGTTCCAGTTAATAATGCCGCGGCTTGCCTGCTCGTTCCCGAGAAAAATATTTTCCGCTACCGATAGCTGCGGGATGAGAGCAAGCTCCTGATGAATAATAACAATGCCTAACTCTTCACTGTTACGGATATCTTTAAATTCGCAGGCATTGCCTTTGAATAAAATGTCGCCCTCATAAGTACCATGTGGATATACGCCGGAAAGCACCTTCATCAGCGTCGATTTGCCCGCTCCGTTTTCTCCCATAAGCGCATGAATCTCGCCTGCTTTTACTTGTAAATTAACATTCTCCAGCGCCTTAACGCCCGGAAAGGTTTTGGTGATTCCCCGCATTTCTAGTAGGATATCAGTCAAAGCTATCACCACGCCTTCAATTAGATAAATGGAAAATGATTTAGCGACGGTTTTGTGGCCGTCGCTAAACCATTTGGCTGCCGCAAATGTAAGAGAATTGCTTATTTCAGTTCGTCTTCGCTGTAGTAGCCCGAGTCAACGAGTGTTTGTTTGTAATTGGTGCTGTCTACCGATACCGGTTCAAGCAGGAAGGACGGAACTACTTTCACGCCGTTGTCATAGGTTTTCGTGTCGTTCACTTCAGCATCTTTTCCTTCGATAACAGCTTGAGCCATACCAACCGCTACCTTCGCAAGCTCACGAGTATCTTTGAAGATCGTGGACGTTTGCTCGCCTGCAATGATCGATTTTACCGATGCAAGCTCAGCGTCTTGGCCTGTAATAATTGGCATTGGCTTATCAGCTGTGCCGTAGCCGACACCTTTCAGGGAAGAGATAATACCGATACTGATACCGTCATAAGGGGACAATACAGCGCTTACCGTGTCGCTTGCATAGTTTGCGCTGAGCAGGTTATCCATACGGGATTGTGCTGTTGCGCCATCCCAACGGAGAGTAGCAACCTGTTCCATTTTGGTTTGACCGCTTTTCACAACCAGCTTGCCGTTATCGATGTACGGTTGCAGAACAGACATCGCACCGTCGAAGAAGAAGTAAGCATTGTTATCGTCCGGGGAACCGGCGAACAGCTCAATATTGAACGGTCCTTTTCCATCTTTTAGACCAAGCTTTTCTTCCAGGTAAGAAGCCTGCAGCACGCCTACTTTAAAGTTATCAAAGGTTGCATAGTAGCTGACGTGCTCGGTATTTTTGATTAGGCGGTCATAAGCGATTACTTTAATGTCTGCGTCTGCTGCTTTTTGCAGAACATCCGTCAAGGACTCGCCGTCGATAGCTGCGATCACGAGTACTTTAACGCCCTTCGTAATCATGTTCTCGATTTGCGATACTTGGTTCTCAATAACGTCCTCTGCATACTGAAGATCTACTGTGTAACCAAGCGCTTCGAATTCTTTCTTCATGTTGGCGCCGTCGCCCACCCAACGCTCCGATGACTTCGTTGGCATCGAGATTCCGATTTTGCCCATCTCGGTCGTTGTGCCTGCATTCGTGCTTTCTGTGCTGTTTGCGGTGTTCGCACTGCCTGTGTTGTTAGCTGCTTTGTCGTTAGTGTTCTTGCTATTGCCGTTGCTGTTCGCCCCGCAAGCCGCAAGCACAACGATTAGTGTCGTTAACATCAAGATCGATAACATTTTTTTCATTTCTGTCTATCCCCTCTCGATTTGTGGAAATGAATTGTTGATAGACAAATCATACAGGGGCGGAAGAACATTATCTTTGCACTTCGTTTACTGGTTTTTATAAAAAAACAAACAAAAAGAGGAAGAAATGAATACTTCCGTTCAGGTCATCGCAGCACTAAAGTTGCAATAAAACCCTCGCAGGGTCTTATGAGGGGGGAGGCAGGCTGCAGGCGTAATCATAAGACCCTGTCAGGGTCTTATTCACTCGGAACAGTGGGAAAACGGAGGGTTTCGAGGGGATTGTCGGGGCAATAAGACCCTCGCAGGGTCTTATCAGCGGGCAGTTAGGCTGTAGGCGTGAACTTAAGACCCTATCAGGGTCTTATGCACTCGGAACAGTGGGAAAACAGCGGGGTTCGAGGGACTTGATGGGGCGATAAGACCCTCGCAGGGTCTTATCGTCGGGCAGTTAGGTTGCAGGCGTGAAGATAAGACCCTGCGAGGGTCTTATTCACTCGGAACAGTGGGAAAACGGAGGGTTTCGAGGGGATTGTCGGGGCAATAAGACCCTCTCAGGGTCTTATCAGGGGGCAGTTAGGTTGCAGGCGTGAAGATAAGACCCTGGCAGGGTCTTATGCTCTCGGAACAGCGGGAAAACAGCGGGGTTCGAGGGGCTTGATGGCGCAATAAGACCCTCGCAGGGTCTTATCAGCGGGCAGTTAGGCAGTAGGCGTGAACATAAGACCCTGGCAGGGTCTTATATAAAATAAGGACTGTCTCAGCCTGTCATCATAGATGACTTCTGTAGACAGCCCTTATCTTCTTACCTCAGAGCGATATCGCCCTTGCGGATATCTATCGTTTCCCGCATAAATGATTTAATGGCCATTATGGCCTTCTCTTCTGCCTGACAGGCCTCATTGAGCAGCGGGATTAGCCGCTCAATCGTCGGCATGTGGTCGCTCTGCACAAGACGTTTCGCTTCTTCAAAGGATTCTGCAACGCACGCATACTGCAAGGCTGCCTCCCGCAGGGATGGCCAATACGTCTCCAATACGGTGAAATAGCTCCGAATATCCCGCTTCGAAGCCGCGTAGCTTCGAAGCACTGTCGGCCATCCTTCACGGTCATATTCGCCATTTTGAAGGGCAGAAGTAATCACAGCATACGCTGACCTCCCGCAAGCATACCCACTCTCAGGAAGCATAGGATCATGCGTTTCCCACCGATACACCGCCTGCATCAGCGATTCCCGGCATACTTCCATATGGTCTAATGGGATCCGATTCTCGAGCACCTGATAGTACCAATACGGCGATTGATTACAGCCGAAAGAATGATAGGGGAGCTGCTCCAGCTCCTCATCCTTGCCATTCGAAAGAAGGAGGATCTGCCGCTCGTCATCGTAGCCCGCAGCGACTACAAATTGATCCTTCCATATGACCGCGCCAGTTCCGTCATCTATGGCCTTCTTAATCTGAAGAATGGCCGCATCTCTATAAAGAGGAAAGGTCGCATCAAAGGTAAAACCCGCATTCGACGAAGCGGCAATGCCAATAAAATCGGCGGCGAGAAAATTTTCCGCTATCCAGTTATAAGCCGTAGGACCCTCAGCCGTTAACCTCCGGTTGACGGTAAACCGGAAAGCCGCTGATGTCATACCGGCCAGCATAGGCTTAGAGTAAGTCGCCCATCCCTTATGAGTTAAAACCGCATGCATAGCATCGATATAGGATTCCGATTCAATCGTCATTTTTAAATTCGTAAGGATAACCGCCATGGGTTCACCTCTCATCTTGTAAAATCATTTGGGTGTATGAATTCCCCATCTAGGAATAATAGATCTTCGTGGGTCAGGTTGTCGCCCGGATAGCTTGCGAAATACATCTACCGCCAGATCCTCGAGTTGCTGCGCTGCGGCTAATTGCCCGGTTAACCATTCGACTTCATTACGGTCAACCTGCCGAGAACCACCCGTTTCGATAATGACAGCACGGATTAACGGAAGAATACAAGCAAGCTCCTCATACAGCCGTGAAGCTTCATCCAGCTCAGGATAGACTGCTCGTGCTTCTTGTAAATACGCACAAATCTCTTCCCGCGAATAACAGTAGGAATCCAGAATATACACCGCTCCACCCTCATCATAATCTCCCTGCTTGAGCGCTCTAATCAGAAAGTCATACGCAAGCTGGCCAGACCCAATATCGGTATTAGGCAATGTTTTATGAGGAGTATCCCAGTCATAGATGGCAAGCCTCAGTGATTCCAGAATCATCGCTTCGAGAGGAATGTCCACCTTGCCGCCAAACGCCTGACAATACCAGAATTCCGTAAAGTTAAGGCCGAGGTTATCGTACAGGACAATCTGCGACTCGCCCGACCAGCCATCCTGTACGAAAAACACCTGATCCTCTTCATCATAACCGTCAATAACGCCAAACTCCGGTATCCAATAAATAACGCCAACACCCCGGTCAAGACTTTCCTTCACCCATTGAACCGCATCCTGCTGGTAATGGCGGAAGGTTGGATGTCTCGTTCTTCCGGCATCAAGCACCGTATATATCCCAAGATTATCTATGCCGGGTCTATGCTCGTTAATCCACTCTCCATAAGCCGAGACCGATAATGGCAGCAGTCGTTCATGAACGGTGAATTTAAAAGCCATCCCTGTAAGTCCGGACAGTCGGTATTTCGGCCCCTCGAACAGTCCGGCTGCGGTGAGTATGGCATACAAACTATCAATGTAGGATTTGGCTTCCCGCTTCATATCGAGTTGTAATCGTACGTTAGGCAAGGTCCATCCTCCTGACCAAATTATTCTATCCCTCTTAATCGATTCGTGATCTGTTCGCACTTGATTTGAAGATTTTGCTTGAGCCATTTCGGAGCGATCAGCTCCTCCCACTCGGTCACAAGCAGATGCTGCAGAAAGCTGTCCGTATCATAAAAAGCTACCGTATAGACAAGCTCATTCCGAGATTGAATAGCAAAGCCTCTCCAGCTGTTTCCCCCAAGCGGAGCGCTTAATCTGATCTTCGCCAGATAAGAAGAACGAGCTGGCTTGCTGCCTTGTTCAAACGCAGAGAGCAACTCACGATCCTCGAAGCCAAACGCCGTCCCTGCAATAGAGAGATGAATAATGCCATCCAGCCTTAGCAGAATCGGACGTTCACCCGCCTCACTGTGTACCGCCACATAATCCGCATGATAACGGGATACGAACCGAATCGGACTGACATGCAGCTGGCGCTCTCCCTCTTCATCTTTATAGAGCATATAGACCGACTTTTTGTCCGTAATGGCCTCTGAGAGCAGTTCCATATGCTGAATAGCCCGAGGGCTGGCGTCAAAGATCGGCAGCTTGGACAAGCCTTTCTCTTCGAGATTCTCCGAGGCTTCGAAACGGCTAAGCAAATCCGCTACACGCCTAACTGACTCGGCATTGTCATAGTTATAGTGACGGTACCGAAGCGCGAGGTACTTCAGGATCTTCTGCTCTTCTTCCGACAGATACAGATGGGGAAGCACAAAGGCCTCATCCTCATAGCAATAGCCGCGATGTTTGGCCACATATTTAAGCGGCGCCCGAAGTGACATTTCCATATATTCAATGTCCCGCGCAGCCTGACGCTTCGAGATTTCAAATTGTTTTGCTAGAAGGCTGCCGTTTGGATAAAAACCTGCACGTACTTGCTGGTCAAACCACCCGATGCGATGCATATTGCTCATCCTTTCACAGCCTCCCTTGTCTTTTTCTTTCTATTACAGCATTTTCTGGAGATAGACTGCAACCAGAATGTATTGTATTACTTCACGGCTGCGTCTACTCTCTCTTGTGATGCAGGGATGCATCGCTTGCATACTTTCAAAGCTTTACCTTCCGACGTCGTCTGGGTGTACAGCAGTTTAATTCTCGTTCTGTTGCATACGGGACAAGTCCCTCTGCCGCGGGATGGAAGATTCCAGAGTGCACGGCCCCTTTTTGTTTTCGCCATTATTCATGACCTCATTTCTATGTGATGTGCCCATTATAGAACAAGTGGTATGACATAAAATGTCATACCACTATAAAATGTCATACCACTTAAGAAATATATAGTGCTATCATACCTCTATTTAATACTTGTCCATTTGGAGTATAGTGGAGTAAGGAAATGCCATTTTCAAGAGGAGGAATTTCATTCATGCCACAGGAGATTTGGATTAACTTGCCGGTCAAGGATGTTCAGAGTTCGACTGCCTTTTTCAATCAGATTGGATTTCAAGCCGACAGCGTAGGCAACGAAAGAGCAAAGCTTTCCATAGGGAGTACAACGATATTGCTGTTCCCGAACGAAACGTTTGAGAAATTCACAGGTGCAAAAATAGCGGATACCTCTCAATGTGCAGAAGTTATATTTTCCCTTGGGGCTAACAGCAAAGAAGAAGTGGATGAAATTGTCCGAAAGGTAGAGCTTGCTGGCGGAACCATCTTTGGCAAGCCGCAAGAAAGCCAAGGCTGGATGTATGGCGCAGGCTTTGCCGACCTGGATGGGCACCGTTGGAATTTGCTGTACATGGATGAGAGTAAAATGCCGCGAGGCTAATAGGAAACGCCGGTAACCTTATTAAGGTCACCGGCGTTTTTTCATACCCCGTACAATCTCCTGTAAGCCGTAGGCGTCATCCCTTCATGCTCCATAAACCGCTTGTTGAAATAGCTGACGCTGGGATACCCCGCTTCCTCTGCAATTTGACCGATATTATCGTCCTTTCTCTCGAGCAGCCACTGCTTTGCCGCCTGCAGGCGACAGCGAGTAATGAAGTCCATCGGCGTCATTCGCGCAGCATTCTTGAACAGCTTGCAGAAGTAATAAGGCGTAACACCTACCTTATCCGCCCATTCCTCGAGAATAAAAGGCTTCACCGCCTCCTGCTGCATCAGCGGGAGCAACTCCATAATCCGCTCGCTCGATGTACCTGTCTTGCTCCCTTGCAGGGCAACCGCCTGTTCGACGAAAATCGTCAGCAGCATATAAGTCAGCATCGACAAATGTGCAGGCCGCAGCATTCGGTACGTCACCGCTTCGTTTAGAAGCTCTTCATGAGCCTGCTCCCAGACAACAGGCTGGCGAATTTGCCACAATGGGCTTTTGTGAAATCCCTGCTCGATGAGATAATCCCTTAGGCCCGTCCCCCCGTAAAAATGAAACCAACGTACGTCCCACGGCTCATCTTGGCTGCTGTAATAACGTTGCTTTTGTAATGGGAAATAAAGGACAGCCTCCCCTGCGCGAAGCTCATGGACAACTCCGTCAATTTCGGCATAACCCTTGCCCGAAACACAGTAATGGATATTGAAATTGTTAAGTGCTCCCGCTTCCCGTTCTGCACTATGCTCCGGGTCATTACGATAATTACCGACCGATTCCGGCAAGCAAAAGTAAGGCATATTCGGAAGAGTAAGCAGCAGGCTTTGGCGTTTCATATCGCGCACCTCTTATGACAATATTGTTTTAACGGAACACAAAATAATATCATTTTAATTTTAATTATCTTCTCCTATAATCGCAATATAGTCATAAATCATTTAGACGAAGCGAGGGTGAAGCATGAGCAAAAAGTTAAAATGGGGCATCTTGGGATGCGCCGGAATTGCAAAGCGCGCAGTAATTCCAGGTCTTCATTTATCTGAGTTGAATGAAGCGGCCGCAATCGCGAGCCGTGATGGAGAAAAAGCGAAACAAACAGCTGAAGAGCTTAATATTCCAACTGCCTATGACAGCTATGAGGCGCTTCTGGCCGACAGCTCCATTGACGTTATTTATATACCGCTGCCGAATCATCTCCATAAGGAGTGGGCGATTCGCGCTGCCGAAGCTGGCAAGCATATTTTATGCGAAAAGCCACTCGCCTTAAACGCACACGAAGCAGCAGAAATGTCCGAAGCAGCAGATAAGGCAGGCGTTCTTCTGTCCGAAGCTTTTATGTACCGCTATCATCCTCGTTACAAAACGATAAAGGATTTAATCGCATCCGGTGCCATTGGTGAGGTTCGCGGGATCCGCAGTGCGTTTACTTTTAACAACCCGAATGATTCTAAAAATGTTCGCTTCCGTAAAGAGTGGGGCGGCGGCTCCATTTATGATGTAGGCTGTTATCCGCTAAACGCAGCTCGACTGCTGCTGGGTAAAGAACCACAAGCGGTTACCGTTAATGCCTTCTTCTCCCCTGAGCACGATGATGTAGATATGATGGCTTCTGGACTTGTCGAGTTTGAGGGAGATGTATCACTTACGTTCGACTGCGGCATGTGGGCTGCCTTCCGTAACCCGCTGGAGGTTCTTGGTACGGACGGAATCATTGAGGTTCCTTCTGCCTTTGTAACACCTACGCCGGAGAGCAGCCAGATTTACCTGACTGCTAACGGTGAGCGCCGTCAAATTGAAGTACCGTATGTCAACTCATATACGGCACAAGCAGATTCTTTGTATCAATCCATCACAAACGGAACTCCACTAACGTTCCCGACATCCGATGCGATCAGCAATATGAAAGTGATTGACGCTTGCTTGTTATCTGCCCGTGAACGGACAAGAGTAACTTTATAATCTAAGGAGGCTGACTGATATGGAATTCTTGAACTTAAAAGGATTGGACAAACCGGTATCCCGCTTAATGAAAGGCACGGACTATTTCTACAATGACTCTTATGAGAAAGCTGCTGCCAACCTGGACGCTTACTTCGCCATCGGCGGCAACTGCATGGACTCTGCCCATATTTATTGCGGCGGGCAAAGCGAGGTCGTAATGGGACGATATCTGAAGGAACGCGGCAACCGCGATCAGTGGGTCATTCTGACCAAAGGCGCCCATCACGATCAGAATGGCCCTCGTGTCAGCCGTGAAGCGATTCGCAGCGACCTGATGACAAGCCTCGAGCGTCTGCAGATTGATACGATCGATATGTACGGCCTTCACCGCGATGATCCAAACGTGCCTGCTGGTGAAGTCATTGAAATCCTGAATGAGCATATTAAATCCGGTGCTGTGCAAACCATTGGTGTGTCCAACTGGACTTGGCAGCGTATTCAAGAGGCGAATGATTATGCCGCGGCAAAAGGTCTCGTTGGCTTCTCGTTCAGCAGCCCTAACCTAAGCCTCGCCAAAGCAAACGAGCCGTTCTGGGCAGGCTGCGTATCTGCTGATGCAGAGACCATCGCATGGCATGAAGCGAACCAAATGCCTCTGTTCTCCTGGTCTTCCCAGGCGCGCGGCTTCTTCACAGGCCGCTTCACTCCAGAGGATCGCAGCAATGCCGATCTGGTCCGCGTCTTCTACAGCGACGACAACTGGGAGCGATATGAACGTGCGAAGCAGCTTGCGGAGCAAAAGAATGTCACGCAGATTCAGATCGCGCTGGCTTACGTACTTAACCAAGCCTTCCCAACCTGCGCCCTCATCGGCGCCCAATCGCTCGAGGAGCTCCGCTCCTGCGACGAAGGTTCGCGCATCAAGCTGACCCGCGAAGAAATGGATTGGCTGGATTTGAGTTCGGATAAGAAATAACGGTTTATATCAAAAAAGACGATGCAGGAAGTTCTCTGCATCGTCTTTCACATTTCTAAGGCCTTTTATTCATAAATCTATCTGCATTTCTCCTGAACCCAAATTGCTCATACAGCCCATGAGCATCTAAGGTACCAAGCAGTCCCATTATCCCCTCGTACTGTCCAACAATAAGTCCAACCAATTCCTTGCCCAGCCCATGTCCTCTATGTTCCTCGTCGATAAACACATCAGCCAGATAATAAACTGTCGCCCAATCCGTAACAACACGAGCAAAGCCAACCTGCTTGTCCTCCTGATAAACACCGTAACAAACCGAGTTTTGAATGGACTTTTCGATCATCTCTATCGGCCTTTGATTCGCCCAGTAGCTTCTGGCTAAGAATGCACCAATTGTTTCTATGTTGAATAGTGACTTGTCATCGCTAATTCTATAATTCTTATACAAATGCTCCATACTTCAGCCCCCATTTAATATTTTCATAAAGGTAACCCGATGATAGCCTTCTGTAAAAAAGTCTTGTTCCTTTTTGATCAAATCAAAGCCTATGTTCCGGTAAAAATCAATCGTGCCCTCATTCCCCGGATGACCCAGCGTGTACAAAATCACTTTCTCCTCGTTTAGCTCTCTCAATCTATTACAAACTGAGCTGAGCAAAACTCTGCCTATCCCCTTTCGGGCAGCACTTTTCTTGACGACGACACCAACAATCTCGTAGAGGCCAGCTTCATCATTGTAGATAAAACCTGTATGCCCACAGACTATGCCATCCTCCTCCGCAATATAATACTCACTTTTGCATGAGGAACTTGTGAAGTATTCCCTCCACCTTTCAGGATATTTAGCAACAACAAATGATGGGAACTGCAGGGGATATTCCTCGAAAATATGGATCACATCTTGCTGATCGTTTTGCTGCAAGCGTCGGATAAGCACAGGATTTCCTCCTAATAGGGAATTGCTATCATCATAGATTGTTATCCATATTTTACAAGTAACTTTAGTTAATCTCCATTACTTTCTGTAAGGCTGTTTCCGTCCAATCCTGAATAGGTTACTTTTCCAACCATCTCTCCCTTCTCTGTACACCTTAATGATGTCGCACATCGTTAAGACCTCTTCCCACACACGATTTCACCTTCCTAACGATGCGGCACATCGTTAAGCTCATCGATTTGGTTGCTTTCACCTCTTTTCCCTACGTTTTCTGCCGTCTTAACGATGTCGCGCATCGTTAAGACCTCTTCCCATACAAAATTTCACCTTCTTAACGATGTCGCACATCGTTAAGGTCATTCTGTGGGAAAACACAAAAAAGCTGCCCCAGTTAATGGGGCAGTCGATGATATTGAAGCTGTATGTCATGTAAGTTAAAGTTACTTCGTATTCCGCTCATACCAGTAACCCGGTATGCCGCGTTCTAGGCGCATTAATGCTTCCAAATAGTAATAATCTCCCCAGATCATATAGTCATCCAGACCATTATTCCCTCTGACATGATAAGATCCGTGCTTAAGCAAGCCTTCTGCTTCTTCGCCAATCGTTGCGTACTTGCTCACAAGTGAGTGCATCGTTTGATCCAGCCCCTGCTTAATCCAGCTGCGATCGGCATCGTCTTCTGGTAGAAGGTCAATCAGCTCCAGCATCCCGCAGGCTGTGATCGCCGATGCCGAACTGTCACGACTCGTATTCGCTTCAATTGGCACATTGAAGTCCCAATAAGCGATATGGTCTTCCGGTAGATGTTCAAGGAAATATTTAAGCAGCCGTTTGGACGTTCGCAGAAAGGCAGGCTCCTTTGTGTAACGGTAAGAGAGCGCAAAGCCATATATGCCCCATGCCTGTCCGCGTGTCCAAGTCGAGCCATCCGTATAGCCTTGATGGGTGCCCCCACCAAGCGGCACACCTGTCTCTGGATTGAAATAAAAAGTATGATAAGAAGAATCATCGCCACGCACTAGATAACGTCTGGATAGCTCAGCCTGCTTAAAGGCTATTTCCGCATATCTCGGCTGCCCTGTCACTTCGGAAGCCCAATATAACAAAGGCAGGTTCAATAAACAGTCAATAATGATTCGGCCGCCATTTGTCTCATCATTCTCTGGTCCCCAAGCTTGCAAGTAGCCGCCTTGCTCACGCCATCTGCCAAGCAAATGATCGGCTGCTTGCAGAGCAAGGTCACGAGCACTGTCGTCCTTCTCCACAATCCATCCTGCTAATGCAGACAGCCCGTACAAAAAACCGATATCGTGATGCTCCAAGCATGCTTTCTCTTCCAGACGCCGTTTAAAATCTGCAATCTGCTGCTTAGCCTGTACTTGGAAAAAGGCATCTCGACTATATTCATAGCTGAGCCACGTAAGCCCGGTATGAAACCCTTCAATCCAGTCTTCATTTTCGGACCACGAGTAGCGCTTCTCATTCGTAATATGCGGAAAAGCACCTTGATGCTGCTCCAAATTCCGGCGGATTTTGCCGATTGCGTCTTCGATTGCATCACGCCACATTGCTGCCATCCTCTCCTACCTGCTGAGATCAAACTTATCCTGTGTGCGTTCTAACCAGCTTTGCAGTTCTTCTTCTAACGCCATTAGCAGCTCCGTTTGCGGAAGTCCTTTTATGATAAGAGGATCGAGCTGATACGGATCTCTCTCATGGTCATACAAGACGCGCTGCACATCATCGCCTGGTGCGTACCCTTGATGAACGACATAGGTATATTGCCTTGTTCGAATTCCACGCCATCCAAATCTCCGATTGTCCAAGCCCTCGGCGGCATAGCTCTCAATCGCTTCTTTTCTTCCTGGAAAAGCACTAAGGAAGGCAGAGGAAATTTTCGTATGACTCCTTCCGAGAATATCTCCGGATAAATCCAGTCCCTCAACGGCAGAAGGTACAGGAAGCCCTGCAAGTCCTAGCAAGGTAGGCATAATATCTACACTATTAAATAGAAGCTCCGTACCACCCTGCCTGATCATACCTTTCCAGTTCATCAAACATGGGATGCCAATAGATTCCTCATGCCAGGAGTGCTTCGCCATTAAGCCGTGTGAGCCCATCAGCTCACCGTGATCGGAAGAAAGGACAATTAATGTATTCTCCGACAGCCCCAGCTTCTGAACCTCCTGCCAAATACGGCCGAACTGCTCATCCATGCCCGATACCGCTGCAAAGTAATCCCGTGTATACCGAAGCAGTGCCTCATCTCCACTTTCAAACGGTTCGCCCGTGTGCGCTGTAAGCTGCTCCGAGCTGACATTGGGACGCAGGCTCAGCTCTCGCCCACTGTACATCTCCTTGTACCGATCAGGTACAAGCTCGAAAGGACTGTGAGGCGGATTCCAAGAGACAAATAAAGCAAACGGATCCTTGCTGCCATCGCTTCCTTTTGTCCGGATAAAATCCAGCGCCATATCGGTCTCATGCTCCAAGGACCACTGGTCAACCTTTATCATGTCCGGTGTGTCTCTCCAATAATGAGGCTTTAAGTGATGATCATAAGCCCCGTAGGAATACCAGTAATCAAAGCCGTGCCTTTTGGGCCCTGGCGGTGTATAGGCATCCCAATCCCGTGCACCAGATTCCGGCTCCGGACACTTGTTCTGCTCAGGTAAGTCTAAATGCCATTTGCCGATATATCCGGTTTGATAGCCGGCCCCCTTCAGAACATCGCCAATACACACTTCATCTGGGCTGAGCATAACATCTGCCCCATTCTTACAGTTCGTATAGACACCAGTCGATTGCGGATACCTGCCAGTCATAAGCGCCGCACGATGCGGCGAGCATAGCGGCGTACAAGAGAGTGCATGTTGAAACACCAGACTCTCTTGTGCGAATCGATCAATATTGGGAGTGATGACAGGATCCTCACCCATAAAACCGGCAGCCTGCTTCCTCCATTGATCCGCAAATATATAAATGATATTTGGCCTCATCCTATACTCACCCTTTAACCGCCCCTGCGGAAATACCTTCTACAAAATGATCCTGGGCCAAAAAGTAAATGAGAATGGTAGGAATAATCGCACAAACCGCTGCAGCCATCAACGGTCCATACTCCGTCGCATGCTCGGATTGGAAATGCTGCATGCCAAGCTGGAGCGTAAATAAAACATCCGAATTCAAGTAGATTAACGGACCAAGGAAATCGTTCCAGGAGTGCATAAAGGTGAAAATCGTAAGACTCGCAATCGCTGGACGAATGAGCGGCATGATGATACGCATATAAACCCCAAACTCACTCAGACCGTCAATTCTAGCAGCCTCCGATAGTTCTTCCGGAATAGACATAAAAAACTGTCTGAACAGGAATACGCCAAATGGATTAAAAGCCCCTAGTAAAATCAACGCCCAATGTGAATCAATTAAACCGATTTTGTCAATTAAGACGAACTGCGGAATCATCATGACCTGATAGGGTACCATCATCGTTGCTACATATAAGAAGAACAGCTTATCCCGTTCTGGAAACTTCACTTTCGCAAATGCATAGGCTGCCGTCGAGCAAGTAATGATTTGCAGCAATGTGGTAAATACAGCAATCTTGATCGTATTCAGGTAATAGGTGAAAAAGGGAAGCTCCGTCCATACCTTACTGTAATTCGACCAGAAGAAATGGCTTGGGATCCACTGAATCGGGAAGCTGAATATTTCCGCCTCCGACTTCACCGAAGCGGATACCATCCAGAGGAAAGGAAGAACCATGGACAAGGCGACAACGGACACGACCACATATAACACCGTTTTTCTAACCCATACTCCAAGCTGTGGACTTCTTTTTATCGTCATCATCTGGCTTGCTTCTATTCGCGTACTCATGCTGGCTTCTCCTCTCTCACAACCCGTTAGGAATAGTTCACCCAACGTTTTTGTCCTCTAAATTGAATCAATGTTATGACAAGGATGATCGCGAACAGGACGTAGGCCATTGCAGAAGCATAGCCATATTCGTAGCGCTGAAAGGCCGTTTCATAAATATCGTACACAAGCATATGCGTTGAACGGCCGGGTCCTCCTCTGGTCAGAACAAACACCAGATCAAATACCTTAAACGAATTAATAATACCCATAATAACCGTGAAGAAAATAACAGGCGACAGCATCGGCAATGTAATGTTGCGGAACTGTGAAACCTTGCCTGCGCCATCGATTTCAGCCGCTTCATAAAGATCCTTTGGAATTCCCTGAAGGCCCGCCAAATACAGCACCATGTAATAACCGATTGAGTGCCAGATACTAACGACAATGACGGAGAATAGCGCCCACTCTGTAGATGCAAGCCAGGTTGGCGGATTATCAATCCCCAGGCTTCTTAGAAATCCGTTGAGCGGTCCCATTGTTGGGTTATAAATGAGCTGCCATACGACGGCTACAGCAATAGTGGCTGTAATATGCGGCAAGAAAATCGCCGTTCGAAATATCTTAACGCCCTTCAGTCCTTTATTGAGGGCGACTGCTGCCAAGATTGCAAGGATTAACGTAGCCGGTACGGACACGGCCGTCATAATCAAACTGTTGAGCAAAGAGATCCGAAATGTTTCATCGCTCCATAAACGGGTGTAATTCGATAATCCGGCAAATTTAATCTCACCAAACCCGTTCCATTCCGTAAAGCTGATCAAGAAGGATGCACAGACCGGAAAGCAAATGAAAATCAGAAAACCAAGAATATTGGGAAGCAAGAATGTATACCCTGTCAAACGATTACGACGTAACGCTTTACTCTTCATATGCTTCACCTCTTTCGAAGCAGCCGGGCTTCAGTTCTATTCCGTGAAGCCCAAGGCCCCTCTGTTCTGTCCTTACTCTATTTGCCTGCTTTGTAATCGTTGGCGTATTTATCTGCCCATTCGGAGGCTACGCGCTCACCGATCTTATCAATCGCTTGATCAACCGTTTCAGCGCCGGTTAAGGCCAATTCTCCCTCTTGCATATAAACGCTTTGCACCAGAATGTTTTTCACGCCCGGCAAAAGCGGATATTCCGGATACTCTTTTTGTTCCACGAAATAGTGAATATTTTTAGGCTTCAAGCTGCCATCGCCAATGTAAGTCTTGCGAATATCATCGTTCATATAACCTGTGAGGAAGCCTTTTGCCGCAAACTGCTTGGCACCTTTTGCACCACTCATGAATTCAATCACTTTGAAAGCTTCTTCTTTATGCTTGGACTTGCTGTTCACCATGAGAGATACTGGAGTGGCCAAGCTTGTATTGGCAGCTACGCCATCAGGATGCGGAACCGGTACAACATCCCAATCAAAATCTATTTTCTTCTCAGCTTCTGCTTGTCTTAGCTGCGCTACATGCCAGTCCCCGATCAGATTCATCGCCACATTCCCCTTTTGGAAAGCGGAATTGTAATGAGCTGAGGTCGTGATTTGCTCTGCCCAACCCATCATGGAACCATCCTTCTCCATATCCAATCGGAACTGAAGACCCGCCTTAAACGTGCTTAGGTCTTTATCAATAATCGAAGCGCCGGTCTGAACACCTTGCATATACCAGGTTTGTGCCCATGGCTGCAGGAACGCACCATAAATTTTATCGGCACCTTCGCCTTTGGTCATTTTCTTGGCCAAATCACGGAATTCATTCCAGGTCATATCATCACTTGGATATGGGACGCCAGCCTGATCGAACAAATTTTTGTTGTAGTACAGCATCCAATTGGATTTCCGGTAGGGAAGTCCATATACCTTGCCATTCACTTTCAGCGAATCGTACAAAGGACCGTAGCCAGAGACGTCCACGCCAGCATTCTTAATCGAATCGTCCAATGGTTCCAAGATACCTGTGTCCAAGAATACATCCATGTTACCGCCAAACAAATCAATATCATTTCCGGATGAGAGCTGCATGCGAAGCTTTTCGTAATACTGTTTCTGTGGAATCGTCTCGAATTCTACTTCGATATTCGGGTTTTCTTTACTAAACTCAGCATAGGCCATTTTGAACGTTTCCAAATCATCAGGAAGTACGGTTGCTTTCAAGTGAACCGGAGCCGCTTCCTCGCCTGAAGACGTCGTGTTTTTCTCTCCTGCCGTTTCCCCATTAGTGCCGCATCCAGCCAGCAATCCCACCAGCAATGAGCCTGTCACCGCAAGCTTTAAACTTTTTTTCATTGACACTCACCCTTTTTTTGATATGATTTGTGTGCGTTTTCTTAATTTGAATATTACGTAAATGCAGGGCATGCCGATAGATGAATGTTTTATACCCCCATTTTGCTTCAGGATGAGGAAGTGACCCTATGCTATTCGTTATATTAGTGCTGCTCATTTTCACTATTTTGTTCACGTATCGGAAGCTGAATAATGCCTCAACCCGCTTCATGTACGGGATCATTATCGGCTGGGTGCTTTCTTTCGTAGCGTTCACCTTGTACCTCAGTAAGTTCAATTACTATTTCAATGTCATTCATGGCTTCTTTGATTTCAGTCCCGGCACCTGGAATTATCTCGTATTGACCAAATTTAATCCGGATTGGCTTATTCGTATGCTGAATGCTGGTGTTGGACTTTTCTACTGCTCTCTGCTTGGCTTCGCCATCGCCTTTACCCAAAGCCGCAACACTTGGAGGAGATTTGGCTATGGGTGTATCCTGCTCTTTTTTATCATCGAGACGATCTACTATGATCCTACTTTTCATATCGCGCTAAGTAACCAGATTGATAGCCAGCTATTCTTTCATGCTATGGGATTCCTATTAAAAAGCATTCGATATCTCATTCTTTTTGTTGCTTTTGGCCTGTTGCTCAATTATTATTTGAATTATCCGAAAATTAGGTTCATCAAAAACTTAACACTCTATCATGTACTTCTCTTTATTCCACTCGTCGTTATCCATCTCTTTATATTCTCATGGGCTCCGAAAGTATTGGTGAGAGAAACCTATTTGAAAGGATATTTCAACTATTTGCAGCCTCCTCTTGGCTATCAATCCATTCTTCTTCCTGTGTTTCCATACGCCATTTATCTGACCCTGTTTCTGATGATTTACCTGGTTTACAAGTTTAACTCGATTGAGAATTACCGTAAAAACCGCGATATTCAAATCAATAAAAGTATTGATACAGCCACTCTTGGTACACGTGCATTTACACATGCCCTCAAGAATCATCTCATTGGTATTCAATCTGAGGCAGCCTATCTCAAAGAACGTCATCAGGCTGACAACGAATCCATATATAGTCTTGACCTTATCTTGAAGTCGTCAGAGTCAGCGCTCAATAGTATTAACGAGGCCGCTGATAAATTAAAAAATATCAACCTGAATCTGCAGCCCCTGTCGATCGACCTTCCTGTCCAGCAGGCGGTTGCCCGGCTTACCGAGCTGAATGTCCGCTGCCAAGTCGACGTTATTTCAAGCCCATCCTCTGCTAATGGCTATATCGATTCCAGTCATTTGAACGAAGCGATCTATAACCTGCTTCTTAATGCCAGCGAATCCTTACAATTCCGGGATGACGGAAGAATTGTTGTTGAACGCAGCCAGCAAAACGGATGGGCGGTCATCCGGATTTCCGATAACGGCCCCGGCGTCGCCGAGGAGCATTTGGAGGCGATCTTTGATCCTTTTTTCACCACCAAAGCTTCGGTTAATAACTGGGGAATTGGCTTGTCCTACTGTCATAAGATCGTCCTTGGGCATGATGGCAAGATTGTAGTAGACAGCAAACAACACGTTGGAACGACCTTTACGGTGTTCTTGCCGATGATTTAAAGCCATAGACGAAAGGGGCCCGTACAATGACACAACAACCGATTCGTATTCTCATCGCCGATGACATGGAAGCCCATCTTCGAAGGCTGGAACGAACATTCGCTGGACATGCTGATTTCTCTTGTGTGGCGCGCGCTTCCTCCGGTCATGATGCGGTAATTCAAGCAGCGCTGCATCAACCTGATGTGATTCTCATGGATATCGAGATGGAGTCCCAATTTGCGGGTATTCAAGCTGCGAAAGTGATTAACGACAAATATCCACTCATGAAAATTATCGTCCTCACGGTTCACAAGGATGAGAATTTCATCTTTGCAGCCTTCCAGACCGGCATTATCGACTATTTGTTAAAAAACGCTTCTGACATCGAAGTTATGGAAGCTGTACGCTCCGCCTACATAAATGCCTCCCCCATCCGCCCGATGATTGCCGAGAAAATACGGGAAGAATTTGCACGTGTGAAACGAGCGGAGAACAGCCTGATTAATATTATCCAGATCATTTCCGAGCTGACACCAAGCGAATTGCAGGTGCTTCGTCTGCTGTGCGAAGGCAAGAAGCGGAAGCAAATTGCCGAGGAGCGCTGTGTCGAATACGAAACAATCAAGAAGCAAATCAATTCCATTCTGAGAAAATTCCAAATGCCCGATTCGGCGATGGTCATCCAAACGATTAACGACCTTCGTATATTCGAGGTGATGAAGAAGCTATAACTAAAAAAGCTGATAACGGTCCATAAACCGTCATCAGCTTCTGTTATTTTATAAGGCCTGCAATCGCTTGAAGCCCTCTTTGAAATTCTCATGCGTCCACTTGATATGATCCTGATTCTCGTATTTGCGGTACGTGCATTCAATCACGAATATGAGATCCATATAGAAATCGTACAGCATCCGTCTTCTCTGCTCGACCTCGGTTAGACCATTGAACCCGTATCCAGCGTAAAAAGCGTTCGACCACTCCTGCGTAAGCCGGCCAAAATAATATTCACATAACGGATCGCCCCAGAATGCCCGCTCGAAATCGATAAGGCCGGAGATAGCTCCATCCTTCACAAATATATTACCATCCCACAAATCCCAATGGACTAAGCAGGCTTCCTTTACATCCGTAAGAAGTCCACTTGCCCGAGCGATCTCCTTCTCGATCTCCTCATACGATACAGGTAAAGCGACATTGGCGTCCTTCCCATCAGCTAACACATCCTCCAGCATGCCACCGAACACTTCCGCCCAACTATCACTTCTCCGCCCATCAGGTTGAAGCGAGCCAAAAAAGCTGTTCCTATAGTCATTGATCGTCCGGCTATAGCCGCCAAGCTGGCGTATGATAACCTCCCGCTCTTCCGGTGTAAGGGAGTCTCTTATTTGATTTAATGCGGTTCCTTCTACAAATTCCATAAAGAAATACTCCGCCTGGATCAGCTCACAAGTTGAATCATACGTATAAATTCGAGGGATCGGCAGAGCTGGATTGGCAGCGACAAGCCTCATCGACTCTACCTCTGTCTTCATAATGTTTTTCTCATAGCGCATCATTAGTTTATCCTTGGAAGGGGCAATCTTCAGAACGGTCTTCCGGCCATCCTCCAGCATGATGGAGTAAGCCATATTAGCCCAGCCGTCCGTAAGCTCACTTGCCGAGCGAAAGCCCTGTCCAAATGTCTCATGTACCATCTTTCCGATCTCTTGGTTGCTAAGCCTGTACTTATTCGCATTTTCCATATCTGCACAACTGCCTCCGGTCCATGGAATTGGTATTACCGGTGAACCTTGTATACGCCCGCTTTGCTCAAGCGGCGAATCAATTGCACTTCTTCCCCTGTTAATGCTGGAATATCGGCGGCCGCAATATTTTGAAGAAGCTGTTCACGGGAGCTGGCTCCCGGAATCGCCACCGCTACAGCCGGATGGCTAAGCGAGTAGCGGATTGCAAGCTGCGAAAGACTTCTCTCTGTGCTCGTCAACTGCTGCAGCTGCTCACGGAGATGAAGCAGCTCGTCCAGCTCATAATCTGGCACAGCTTTGGACGGCTGTCTATTCGCCGCTAGAGCACCACTCGCAACTGGCCCTCGCGCAATGACACTAATCCCCTTCTCCTCCAAGAGCGGTAGAACCGACTCTTCTGCACGTCGGTCTACGATACTATAAGGATTCATCACGCTGACCATAGAGGAGCGAGCAGCATATTCCCGAATCACATTTGGACGAATCGACGATATGCCATATTCCCGAATAATGCCCTCCTGTTTTAACTGCTCGAACGCTTCGATCGTCTCCTCGATCGGATCCTCAATCGTTCCGCCATGCAGCTGGTACAGATCAATATAGTCTGTGCCTAGTCTGCGAAGGCTTTCTTTTACGGCCGATAAAATATATTGTTTCGACGGATCCCATGCCCATCCTTCTTGACCAGGAATTCTCCGGTTGCCAACCTTCGTCGCTAGCACAACCTGATCACGCCGTCCACGGATCGCTTTGCCTACCAGCTCTTCATTAAGCCCGCTGTCATACAGATCTGAGGTATCCAGCAGGTTAACACCCCGCTCCAATGCTTCATGAATAAGAGCTGTTGCCTTCTGTTCATCGGTTCCAAGCGACATGCATCCTAGACCAATTTCTCCAACGAGCAGCTTTGAGCTGCCTAACTGATTTTGTTTCATTCTGATCTCACTCCTTTATTGTAAAGCTGCAAACCCTAAGGTGTGCAGCCTTCAAGACTATACTTGCAGCTTAAGATTATTTACTTTCTTCTTTATCTTCCAGCAGCCATATCCTAACAAGGTAAACAGTCCAAGATAGAGGATCATCAGCGGAATACCTATCGTCCAGAGCCCCTCTGTAAAGAAAGTATTCAGATTAACCATGTTCAAAATCATGATAAAGAGATTAACGAACAACATAGCGCTTATAACTCCCAGCAGCCTTTTATAGAGCATAATTAAAGATTCACGGTCTGTATATAGCTGAGGCTCTTCACCCGGCTGCCACTCCCTTCGGAAGTAATGCCAGGTCAATCCGAATGAACTGACATATTCCCAGCCCGCATCTTGATATAAATCAAGATACTCCTGAAATTTCCCGTTTTCCCGAGACTGTCCGGTCTGATAATCCATCCTATACGTATACCGAACCGATTCATCACGCACGAAAGAGCTGCTTATGAGTCCGCCTTTTTTAAAATGTAATCCTTGGCTCGACAACTCATTCATCCATTGCTCTCCCTTCTCATAATTCCAGGCCATAATCAGCCGATGACGCTTTTCCAGCTTTTCACTCAACAGCCTCACCCCTTCTTCGTAATCAGAGCCTGACGCCCTACGTCCAGAAGCTCTTCCAGCCTTGCGACTTCCGCAGACACAACCTGCCTGCCATTCTCCGTAATGGCATACATCTTACGCCGGGTATCCGTTCCCTCAGGCACAGGATAAAGTTCAATTAACCCTTTATTGAGCAAGGTATTGAGCGCCGTGTATAAAGTGCCGGCACCAATCTTGACCCGTCCGTTACTCATTTTCTCGGTATCCTGCATAATCCCATATCCATGCGAAGGCTCCGTATATAGAACAATTAAGATATAATAAAAAGCTTCCGTCAGCGGCAGCATCTCTTTCACATCGTTCAGTCTTTTTCTCTCCCCTCTAATATATCGACACGCGATACATCTTATGGCTATATATTACAACTCGATATATCGGGTGTCAATATAGTTTTGGAACATTTTTCTTTTTATATGCAAAACAGGGCATGTTGGAATATCCAACATGCCCTGTGAATTGACGTTTTAATGAATGGGAATATAGACTGTCATACTAATATTCTCAGGTGTAGAATACATCACATCTGTTACCTCAAAGTCCGGCCCTTCTCCACGCTCATAATTGCTGTTAGGCAGCCATGTACCGTAAATATACTTCCAAGTATTTTGCCCAAGTTCAGGCATGCTGCTGTTACGGAATGCTGCGTATTTCCCTGCTGGAAGCTCCAGGCAGTCAAAGCCCTCCTCCACTTCTGCAAATGCTGTGACCTCCTCGCCAATAAGGAAGGAAAAAGCACCATCCTCACGGAAGGAGTGGGAAATACCATAGGCAAAGGCCGGCCGGGCTTTGTTTGGGATACGCATAAAATATTCATTGCTGCCAAAATGCCCGTAAAACCTCGGAATCTCCTCAAAATATAATTCGTTATTCAAATTCGTTGCGTAGTTATACCCGATAATACGAATGGTAGGAAGCTCGACTATGTCCGGTTTGTACATATTCAGCCCTCCTCGAATATTGGCTGTTAGAGCAATGAAGTCGATTGGATGCTGGGAAGCAAGTGGTTGCTGCTGTTTACGATACTTAGCTGGAGTTACGCCGAAATAACTACTGAAAGCACGGGTGAATGCCTCCTGCGAGCCGTATTGATAAGACACAGCGATGTCTAGTACCGTTTTTCTGGTAACCAGAAGCTCCGCAGCAGCGACGCTTAATCTTCTCTTCCGAATGTATTCCTGAACCGTAAATCCAGAAATAGCGTGAAAGATCCTTTGAAAATGATAGACCGAAAACCCCGCTTCCTTGGCAATGGCCTCTAAGCTAAGAGGCTCCTGCAGCTGTTCTTCCATAAAAATGATGGCTTGTTGGACTCTCGTATAATGTTCCATTTGAATTCAGTTACCCAGCTCCTTCGTTTACATTTGCAGTTATCTTATCATTGAGGTAGCTCGCTATATTTGATCAGGAATGCTTTCTTGGCGTCCAATCATATTCCATCAACCTCGCTGTCTTTAGGGCCCGCTCTTCGCTATGAAGCTTGCTGATTACATATAAGGACATATCTATACCGGCAGATACACCCGCAGACATAATAATCTTGCCGTTATCTACATACTTAACGTTGTCAATAATTTCCGCCGATTCAGGCGCAATCTGTCTTAATTCCTCAATAGCAAGATGATAGGTGGTCAGCTTTAGCCCTTCCAATTCAACAGCTTTAGCTAAAAGCAGCGCTCCCGTACATACAGACAATATGAGCTCAGCTTCATCCGCACAGCTGTGGATCCAGTCCGTTAGTACTCTGTTGTTCAATTCTTGCCGAACACCACGGCCGCCGGGGATGAGCATAATATCTGGCTTCGGGCAATCATGGATGGTGTACGCTGGATTCACGCTGAGATTACCTAATGCTGTGATAGGATGGTTATGCTCGGCTACCGTATAGACATGGAAATCCTGTCCGAAATTACTGCCCGTAATAAACACTTCGTACGGTCCGGTAAAATCCAATATCTCTACATTGTCGTAGATCAGAATCGCTACATTCCTCTTCTTCTGCACCTGTTCCATATCCTCATCCTCCTAAAAATAAAAAAGTACTCATTCTCGTAAAAGTAACGAGAACAAATACTTTGCCCAGGCGTACGGCTGATGACATATGTGCTCCCTCGTGGTTATCCACGTTTACGCCAGTCGCACATACCAGATATTTACTTATTATACTATTCCGAACATCGGCCGGAAGCAAGAGTGAATTTGAAACAATTAAAGGCAGGATATCGTCTATTAATCCGGGATGTTTTGTAAGTCTAGTATTCATTGAAGGAAGTGTAGCCATGAAGCTAAAGAGATGGCATAAAATAATCGCTGGGCTGCTGCTGTTACTCCTTATTGCCGTGGTACTAGAATACAAGGGGATCATCTGGCATAACAGCTTGTTCGCGGCCAAATATGATGTAAGAGGAATCGATGTCTCTCACTATCAGGGGGAAATTAATTGGAAGAAGGTCGCTGACAGCGGAAAGTGGCAATTTATCTATATCAAAGCAACCGAAGGAAAAGATATGACCGATAGCCATTTCATTGCTAATTGGGAGCAGGCTAAGAGCAATGGCATGCTCATTGGTGCCTATCATTTTTTCACCACTCAAAGTACCGGTTCTCAGCAAGCTGCACATTTTATTGAAGAGGTTCCTAATGAGGCCGCCAACCTTCCCCCAGTCATCGATATTGAGATCAGTCTGGATAAAGATGTTCCACTCATTCAAGGTGAGCTAACCACCCTAGCGGATCAACTGGAGCAGCATTACAAGCAAAAGCCCATTCTGTATGTCACCTACGATACTTTTAACACCTACATAGCAGGAAGCTTCGACGGCTATGAGATCTGGATCAGAGATATTGTGAAGCATCCATCCCTGAAGGACGACCGGGCTTGGATCTTCTGGCAATTTAATAATCGTGGCAGAATCTCCGGTATCGATGCCTATGTGGATATTAACGTATTCCATGGGGATGAAAGGGCTTTTGCTGCGAAGTTCAAGAAATAAGATAAGAAGGCTGTCCCAACTGGCCCTCTCTAAAACGATAAGACCCTCGCAGGGTCTTATCGTTACTAATTTCAGGCAGCAATCATCCAATAAGACCCCCGTAGGGTCTTATCGCATCTCCGAACGCTCATGAAAGCTTAGTTCCCTTCACATATTTAGCAAATAAGACCCTCTCAGGGTCTTATCGTTACTAATTTCAGGCAGCAATCACCCAATAAGACCCTCGTAGGGTCTTATTGCATCTCCGAACGCTCAAAGAAGCTTAGTTCCCTCCCCATATTTAGCAAATAAGACCCTCTCAGGGTCTTATCGTTACTAATTTCACACAGCAATCACCCAATAAGACCCCCGTAGGGTCTAATTGGACCGCAGCTAGTCTTACAGGATAGTCCCCATTAAGACAACCGTTTTTTATATTTACTTTTGAATTTTAAAAGTAAACTTCCACTCGGCGGTGTTCCCGGAATACCTGCCGCGATTTTCTGTAACGACTACTTTCAAATTTTTATTTATCGTTTTGGTTATGGAGGAAGCTTTAATGGCAGTATTGGATGAGCTGCTATCCGGAATTTTATCCTGTTCCTCAGCATAAGCCTTAAGCTTTACACTATCTGTTGATTTCAGATTTAAGGTAACACTGCCGCCCTCCTTCACTTCTTTATCGTTAATATACGCCGTTGTGAACCACTCATTACCGACATGATTATTCTCAACCAGCTCCACACTAACCAGAGTGACCTTAAATTTTGTCGTCTTACTCGCTGCATAGACGGGTTGCATAAGCAGCGTAGAAACGAAAATAACAGCCATAGCTAACTTCAAATACTTGTACATTGAGAGTGCCTCCCTCAAACTATTTTTCTATCTAAGGGTTACTTACTTCGCTGGAGCACTCGATTACCCCTCCTTCATTTACACTCACCCGATAAGGAGGGGCAGGCATGCAGTCGATACTGGAGCAGATTAAAGCGCAATTATTTCATACCGAGGATTTTATTATCCGGGATTTCGAAGTGGATGGCAGGGTGGCAGAATATCCGAAGATCGACATTCAGCCCCATATCCATGTGAAGATCGATAATCACGATTTGTTAAGCTAGTCGGCCGACAATGCTTCCTCAATAGCCAGCTCCAAATCGGTCGGCTGTGTCGTTGGCTCGAATCGGCCGACCACTTGTCCCTCTCGGTTAATGAGAAACTTGGAGAAGTTCCACTTTACGCCATCGCCGTCGTACAAGTCCGGATGATTCTGCTGGAGAAAATCCTTCATCCACATCTCAGCAGCATTGTCCGGATCATAACCTTGGAAAGGTGCCTGCTCCGTAAGATATTGAAAAAGCGGATGGACATTTTGTCCCCTTAGCTCTACCTTTTCAAATAACGAAAAGGTTACCCCAACATTGCGTCGGCAATGCTCCTCAACTTCCGTATTGCTGCCGGGCTCTTTGTCATTGAACTGATTGCATGGGAAGCCCAGTATTTCTAAGCCATGCATCCAATATTTTTCATATAGCTGCTGAAGACCGTCGAACTGCTTGGCATATCCGCATTGACTTGCTGTATTAACGATTAGAAGAACCCTGCCACTGAAAGCAGACAGATGAATAGACTCCCCAGTAATCTCATTTACTTGAAAGTCATAGATGGACTTGTTCATCCTTATTCCACTCCCCTGTTTTTATTTAATCCATCATATAACCCAGAATCCTATTTGAATAATATATAAAAACAATAACCTTAATAGGCATTTCCAATAATGTATATACTGGAAAAAAGACTTAAAATAAGTCTATTTTCTCCAGCAGTCCTGCAGCCTCTTTCAGTATCATTCGATCACGCATTAGCATAAAAAGATTGCCATAATCATCAGCACTGCTGTTTGTATCCTTTTCCATAACTTCAATTGCCTGCCTGATCGTCATCCATTGAACGGACATTCCGAGCTGCTCTTCAGCTTCCGTTAGGGATGTCTGTTCTGTGCTTCTTTGTGCTTTCGCCAAGTAACAATAGGARTATTGCAGGAAGCGATTTCTGTTCTTGTGCTCCTCAACAACTCCTAGTTCGTGAACCACCTTTGCCTCATAACCAGTCTCCTCAATAGTCTCGCGCAAAAAAGCTTCCTCTGGTGACTCACCTTCCTCTATACCGCCACCCGGAAGTTTATAGAGGTCCAATTCAGCCATATACATCATGGCAACTTGTCCATTATGATCAACGAGCACCCCTCGCGAAGCGTATCGGGATACCGTATCGATATACGCTGGAGCTCCTCCCAAAATATCACTGTCGGTTAATCTAAGATTTAACGTCATTGTCTATCTCCTTTATATTAATTTAGTAGGTTAGTTTCTATTGGCCATGAATCTCTAACCATGTTGGATTATGTACAATCATTTGGAGAAATAACGTTCGGTATGCACCTCTATACTGTATTTAGTACAATGAACTTCAGCCATATTGACTGCAATTTACCCCTAGAGCCTATTTTTACTGTATGAAATACACTCTAGCCTCAGATTCCACATCCGCATCTAATTTTCACTGTATAAAATACAACTCCTGTTTCAAACTAGAGAGGACACTCTCCTCTTACATTCCCATCAGCATCTGATCCAACTGCTCGTGATGCTTCGCAATCCAGACCATCTCCTCAGCAAAACGTGCCGGAATCCGATGATGATTATCCATCTCCGCGGTAATCCACCATTTGCTTTCCAAATACCAGAGTAACCGGATGATATCCGATAAATAATTCACCTCAAAACCTGCAGTCTCCTGATAACCTTCCAGGAAAGCTTTGGTCTTACCCAAATCCAGCTGCCCTTCCAGAAATGCCCCGGATAGAATGGCACGGGCTATGTCAAAATCCAGATAATCAAAGTTCAGCCGATCAAAATCAAGGACAGCCGATACGGCTTCCTCACGGAACAGCAGATTATCCATCCACAAATCGCGATGTGCCCAACCTTGCCGGCAGGCTTGTTGAAGCGCAGGGAGATCCAGCGATTGAGTCATCTTTTTCTGCTGCTCCATTATCGGAACGAGGTGTGGTGTATTCATCTGAACAGCTTGCTCAATTACATCATCCCAATGCGCAAGTCTTGCCTCCACAGTATGCGGCATGAAATCTGGTTCACTCTTACCTGGCAGTGTGCCATCGTTGAGGTGGTGATGCAGCTGACCGATAATTCGCCCCAGACTATACATATGAGAACGATCCGCCATACCTGGCGCAATTCCGCTGCCATCGCAATATTGCATCAGAATATAACGCTCGCCGGATTCATCGGTATGTAGAATTTTTCCCTCCCATTCAAGAAGCATAGGCGAAGGAAACATCAGCTGTGACAGTCTGTGCTGCTGAGTCAAAGCTATATGTAAAGTGTCCACACTCTTAAATCGGTTGGTGTGATACTTCTTAAGTACATATTTTCCTTTACTCGTATGCAGGATCCACTTTTTATTTAACCATCCTAATGTAATAGGCTCAGACGCATGAATTTGAAAATCAAACTGCTTCTCACAGCGTGCAAATAGATCCGCGTATTCTGTCACTGGAATCCCGCTCCCCCATAAATATCTATAATTAAAATATCCATAGCCTATTTCTATTAATTAGATTAATATATTATCGTTATAAATGTAAGATTTTTCATATGAAGTCACTTTCAAGGGGGTTAATATGCTTCAAGCTTATTGGTATATAACGAAAATGAAGCTCCTTACCAATCTGACTTACCGATTCGAAGTATTCACTTCCGTGGCGACAAACCTCATTCTTACGCTGGCATCCGTCTTCTTATGGCAGACCGCCTACAAAGGCGGCTCCGGAACTGTCCAGTCGCTTAGCCTGCAGGATATAACCACCTACACCATTCTCTCTATCACCATCTCCACCATCTTCGTTTGTGATGTACAGAACACCATCTATTACAAAATACGGGAAGGACAGATCGTCACTGACTTCTACCGCCCGATCCCCCTTCTTGCCTGTTACCTGGCTGAGGATATCGGAGAGATGTTCAGCTCTTTATTAAACCGAGCCCTTCCGCTAATTGTATTCGCTTCCATCTTCTTTGGCATCCCTTGGCCTGCTTCCATCCAAGACTTTCTCCTCTTCCTCCCAAGCTGCCTTCTAAGCTACGCCATACTTTGGCTTCTCAGTGCACTCGTTGGACTGATCGCATTCTGGGTCATGGAGCTTGGCAACATGGGGAATGTGAAAGACAGCATCGTCCGCGTATTATCCGGCAGTATCGTTCCGTTATGGTTTTTCCCGGACACCGTTCAGACAATCTCGAAGTTCCTGCCTTTTCAATATACCTACCAGACTCCACTTGGCATTTATATCGGCAATACCAGCACCAATGCTGCCTTCACCGCCATGGCTGTACAAGCGGTATGGGTTGGACTGCTCTTCCTCGTCCTTGCAGCCGGATGGTCCCRCACGAAGAAAAAAACCTTAATCCAAGGAGGATGATGAAGCCCATATGGTGACCTCATTCAAACATTATGTCTCCGTCGCTTCCTGCTGGGCACGGCTGGCCATCCAACGCCAATTGGAATACCCGCTCTTCCTGTTCAGCTGGCTTCTGATGATTCCTATTCAATACTTCTCCGGTATCTGGATGCTCAAAATCATCGTCGACCGCTTCCATGCGCTGAACGGCTGGGATTTTCCACAGCTTACCTTCCTTTATGGACTTGGGCTGATCAGCCACGGCATTTTCGTCGTCTTCTTCATTAATACTTGGAGTATGGACCATATGGTCATTAACGGCGGTTTCGACCGTCTCCTGCTTCGCCCGATGAACGTCTTCTTCCAGCTGGTAGCCAGCTATGTGAACTTTATTGGTCTTATTGACTGCATTCCTGGCGTTATTATTTTCCTCTATGGCTGTGAAATTGCCGGCTTTGAATGGTCTCTCGTCAATATAGGCAAGCTCATCCTTGTATTGATCGGTGGTATTCTAATCCGTGCTGCCTTGTTCACCAGCCTTGGTACAATTGCTTTCTGGACGAAACGAAACGGCTCAATGGTTGGCTTCGCCCTCACCATGCTGGAGCGTGCCACAATGTATCCGCTCAGCATGTACCCTTTTTTCCTGCAAGCTCTGTTTACGTTCATCATCCCCATCGGGTTCATCAGCTTCTATCCTGCTGCCGAGTTTCTTGGTACATATAATGGCGGGCTTGAGCTCCCGCTGAGCTTTGCTCTTTGGACGCCGTTAGTCGGGATCATCTGCTTCTTAATTGCGAGTGGTATTTTCAGATTCGGAATGAAAAATTACGAGAGCGCAGGCTCTTAAGACTTGGGGGCAATGACGAGAATGGATGCTGTTATTGAGGTAAATGATCTCGTAAAAGAATATATCATCGTGAAGAAAGAAAGCGGGCTGCGCGGCTCACTCAAGAGTCTTCTCTTCCCTAAGAAAACGAAATTTAACGGCGTAAATGGGATAAGCTTCTCTATCGCTCCTGGCGAAATCGTTGGCTACATTGGTCCAAACGGCGCTGGCAAAAGCACCACGATTAAGATGTTGACCGGCATTCTCCATCCAAGCGCTGGCTCCATAAAGGTATGCGGCATTTCCCCGCAGGCCGACCGAAAAGCCGTTGTCCGCAAACTTGGCGTAGTATTCGGACAGCGGACTCAGCTTTATTGGGATTTGCGGCTTGGCGAATCGTTTGAGCTGCTGCGGAGAATCTACCAGATCAATCAGGCGGAATATGAGCAGAATCTCGCGATATTGACGGATGTGCTGAAGCTGCAGGATTTTATCAATACACCGGTGCGCCAGCTTTCCCTTGGTCAACGTATGCGTGGTGATATTGCGGCTGCCATGCTCCACTCTCCATCCGTACTGTTCCTAGATGAACCTACGATTGGACTAGATGCGGATGCAAAGTTGGCTATTCGTAATTTTATTAAGGAGATTAATCGTACACGTGGGGTAACCGTTATTCTAACTACCCATGATCTCGATGATGTTGAGCAGCTCTGCAGCCGAATTATCGTCGTGAATAACGGAAAAATCGTAGAGGACGGCCCCATCGAGTCCATCATTCATAAGTTAACCCCTCACCGCATGCTTGTTGTCGAGCTTCAGAAGCCTTGCGCTGACCTGTCCACCCCTAACGCCATCGTGATCAAACAAGAGGGGCTCAAGATCTGGTACCAATTCGAGAAGGAAGCCATCTCCGCCTCCGAGCTGATCGCCGCCTTATCGCAAAAGCTACCGATTCAAGATATTAGCGTAAAAGAACCAAACGTCGAAGACGCGATTAGGGAAGTGTATAAGACTACGGCTTCGATGTAGGGTTAAAACAGCAAACTGCGCATTCGAATGTTCTTCCGATCGCCATTGCTCGGGAATTAACTCTGCTTCTCCAGAATCATTCGAAATGCTCCGTTTGAGGTTTCACCCGTATTCTTAAATGGTAAAAAACAAGTAAAAAACGGCTGTGCAGGGTTTAACCCCACACAGCCGCTTTACGTAGAAATGTTTTTACAACGACAAGAAAGTCCCAATTATATTTTGAACCAGGCATTCAAATGCCCACAGTTGAGAAACGTCAGCAGCTGGTCAATACTGACCGGCTACTGCACTGTTTTTATTGAGCTATCGTTTCCCGTTAGCTTAAGATGTCAGTGTTGTTTGCAATAAATTCTTGAAACCGATCTTGTTCTACTATAGAAAATCTAAACGACTGCATCTTGATTGTGGTTATTTTGATGATATTAGGTATTAGTAGAAATGAGTTATTCTTTTCTATTCCAGTTATCTCAGATCTAACAATCTCAAAGTGCTCTTGAATAATGTAATTCTTATTCGTAGTGAAGGTTATTTTATCTTCCAAAACCTTTATTAATCCTGGATAATGTTCTGAATTGTTCTTTAAGTAAGTAGCTCGAAAATCTTTTAAGATCTCAATTCTGCCCTCCAACCTACAAACCTCCTCCTTAACAAAATGTCCTACTCTTATAATGCTATATTCCCCGTTAGCGCAACTATCCTTCGGATATAAAAAATCCATCAGGATAGTTCTCGTCGTCCTCTGCATCGACATTTGGGTATCGATTAAAGACTGATTGAAAATTATCGTGTTCGATCAAATGGTCGATTAATTGCTCGATTCTTTCCCTGCTTATAATATCAATCAACACCATGTCGCTGGACCAAAAATATGTGCCGTTCATACATTCACCGGTTTGTTTATTTTTTTGTCTCAACGTATCGATATTGGGGTAAGTAAAAAAGCTGGAAATCCATTTGGACCGATTCGGAAAACAACAATAACATCGGAATTATCATCCCTACAATCCCACTTCGTCTACTGCCCACATCTCTGCTTCTATCCATACATAGCGCTTCGAAAAGTTGATAAACAGTTCTCCCATATTTCGGTTGTATTCGAGCTATCGTTCTCTTGTTAGTTGAATGATTCAGGTGCCCATGTAGAAATACCATCTCCAGGAGTTGCCACTACAAGCCATTTATCGCCAGTATATCCTAACCCATCTCCAATTTGCCAACACTCATATTTCAGATGATGTCCATTTACAAAAAGCATTTTTCCCGACTCAAACTCAATATGTAGATGTGGGGCAAGCTTGCCAAGCTTTATGCTGGCTACTTTTTCTCTTCGTAGTTCAAATATCATTTGCCAGCCTGCTGCTTGATATGCTAGAGAACGGAGATCTATGAGCATAAGCAGCGAATGGAGCAGTTGATTAAGGAGATGACTGATTCACTCCGCCGCCCTAAAATCTAGGAGCAGGATTATAAATTGAACTGGTCTTTAGCCAAATCATAAGCTAACATATTTAGAACACCGACTCCTATCCTTCTTCACAGGATAGTGATCACCGCTTATTCAAAATCAGTTCGGAAGCTGATGTCCTTGTTCGCTTCCAGTTCTTCACGCAATTGATCCAGCTTCTCGGACGCTCTCCGGTAAGCATCACTGCCCAGGAACAATTGAGCCGGAGGGTTCGGCGTTTCCGCCAGATCAATGAACACCTCTGCCGCTTTTTCAGGATCACCAAGCTGCTTGCCATCTGTCGCTACGAACTGGTTGTGCCCAGCATGGAGCTCGCTGTAATCATCAATTTTATTGGCAGACAGAACCAGGGAATTCGCCTTATTGAACTCCGTTCTGAAGCCTCCGGGTGCTACAGCCGTCACTTTGATCCCCAGAGATTGCACATCCTGGGCAAGCACTTCCGTCAATCCCATTAGCGAGAACTTCGTCGCTGCATACACACTCCAGCMCATATGCGGAGCGAAGCCAGCGATAGACGCGATATTAAAAATGTGCCCTGATCGCTGCTTCCGCATATAGGGCAGTACACTTTGAATGACATTAATCGGACCAAATACGTTGACTTCAAAGTTCGCCATGATTTCCTTCTGCGACAGCTCCTCGGTCGCTCCACCGATGCCATAGCCTGCATTGTTAACGGCCACATCTATTTGCCCGAACTGCTCATACGTTTTGTTCACGGAAGCCTGAATCGAATCCGCTTGGGTCAGATCAACCGCCAATGGCAGGAATTGTCCTTCTGGCACCTCACCCACGGCTTGCTTTAAATCTTCTATATTACGTGACGTTGCAGCGACTCTATATCCGCACTCAATTAATTTTCTCACCAAGGATAGTCCCAGTCCTTTCGAAGCACCGGTCACGTACCATACCTTATCATGTTGCATATTTTCCCCTCCAATGGATAATCACTACTGTAGTAATAGGCGATTGCCGCCGGTCTGTTGGAACAACCTTATTATGCTCCTGCCATGCTAAATTATGATAGAATATTATTCTCACATTCTTGCCTATTATTCTCACCCCGCTTAACAGACTCAGTTCAAGAATTTATAATAGAACACAGTAATGGAGGGGTGCACATGCTAGATGACGCTCAAAAAACATACTATAAACAGTTGGAGCTTGCGCAACTCGTCGAGAAGTTCACTGGTGCAGATGGCGACCACGCTACCCCGATCCCCTCTTTGCATCTGGTTCGTGATTCCCACTCCGAGGTTCCGATATGCAGAATTCAAAAGCCTTCGCTATGCATTGTTGCCCAAGGCGAGAAGGTTATCATGCTCGCCGATGAGCGCTACCGATACGGGGTATCCGATTACCTCGCGGTGTCTCTGGATGTACCGATAACCGGCCGGGCCACTCAGCCCTCTCCTGAATCCCCCTACTTAGCGATTCGTCTAGATTTAGAGGCCAGCCAAATCTTTCAGATCATGAAGGAGACGGATTTACTTCCCGACAGCACCAATAGATATCACAGAGGGCTATTCGTAGGCAAAATGAATAATGCTCTCCTCGATGCAGCCGTCAGACTGGTAGGCCTGTTAGAGGCGCCGAAGGACATTCCGGCACTGGCGCCCCTCATCATACGTGAGATTATTTACAGACTCCTTAGCGATGATCAAGGGGATGTGTTCAAGCAGATTGCCATGGCTGGAAGCGATTACGCCTTCATTGCAGAGGTGGTCGAGCGAATCAAGAGGGATTACAACCAGCCGCTGCGCATCGAAGAATTAGCTGAGCTGGCAAACATGAGCTCCTCCTCGTTATATCGTCACTTCAAAGAAGTGACCGCCATGACTCCGGTACAGTATCAGAAGCAAATTCGACTGCAGGAAGCACGCCGTCGCCTGTTAACCGAATCTACCCATGTGGCAGATATCGCGTTCGAGGTAGGGTATGAGAGCCCTTCCCAATTCAGCCGGGAATATGCGCGCCTGTTCGGCTTCTCTCCGGTGAGTGATATCAAACGGTTCAGCTAATAAGATCAAACCGCATTCAGTTTATATTTTCCGATCATAACCATGATGAAAAAGCATTCCAGTTCCCGGACATAGTCTCCCGTTGCGCTGTGTCATACTTGAAAAAGTTTATATACATATCCTCCCGGTGTGTTGTGCCGGGGATCGTTAACACCATCCCTGTTCTACGGGTCATTATAGCAATGACAGGCCACCGGGAAATATACAATAAATGATTAATAACTGTATTTTACACAGCAAAAAGCCACATCAGAATAAGATCCAATGCGGCTAATTCGAATTACTTTTTTGCATATACAATCTTCTTAATACTATCTCTTGATAGGCAAAACCGGTCGGCCAGTTGGTCCATCGTGACCCCAACCGTCTTTTATGTCACATGCTCTTATCCATCATACCACACCCCAATTTTTCGCCGGTACTTGTGGTACGGTTCACCGTATCATCTATAAAGCGAAATCAAAAGACACCCGCTGATATTATCCCCTTTAAGTAGACAAGTGCTTAATAAGAGCACTAATGTTTACCTTGAGGGGATTTTTCTTGGGGAACGAACGTAAGACATATTCAACCGACATTAAAGCTGTAGTTATGTATTTGAAAAGGGCTTGGGCTTCAAGACTGTTGCCAAAGAGCTTGAGATCCGGCATTCCAATGGTACAGCGTTGGGTTAAAGCGTACCAACACTTCCTTACGACGAAAGCCGATCGGATCGAGTGCGACAGCAATCGGCAATGGATAATATCGATACTTTCCCGCCTCATTTTGAGCGGGCTGGAATGCTGGGTTTCTAATCCTATCTATTCAAAAATTAAATCCACAAAAGAGTGAATTAATCGATCTGCATCATCCATCCCCTTTTTTTCTTCATGATGTCCATAAGCATTTAATTCAACCAAGCCATGAATAAAGGCGAACATTAATGCGGTTGTTTCTTTGGGGGACTTCTTTATTTTGTAGGTTTGACCACGAGCTTGGCCCAAATGCTGCTCAATGGCCCCAAAAGACTGGAACGCCAGCAGATATAGCTCCGGATACAACTCTTTGTCCCATTGCTTCCGGAACATAAGCTGGTAATGTTCTTGATTTTGAATGCCATAACGATAAAAGGCTTCTAAAATGGAGACAATCTGCCCTCTAATGTCTTTGGCATTCAGCATCAATGCTGCAATTATTTGATTCAGCACCTCAAAGTTTTCAGAAACAATTACCGCAAGTAAATCTTCTTTATTCTTAAAATGTCTGTAAACAGCACTTCTGGATAAATTCATTCCCTTCCCCAAGTCACGCATATTAACGCTATCTACGCCGCCTTCATCAATCATGTGCCTAGTAACCTCAAGTAGCTTTTTCCTTGTAGCATTACTTTTCATAGCGCCCTCTCAATCTCTAAACGAATGGTATAACTTCATCATAGCACGTTGACAATGTCAACAAAAGGGGATATACTCGCTTTGTTGACATTGTCAACATAACAATAAAGACTGAAGGAGTGTGGGCAATGAAATCAATTATTGTAACAGGCGGAAATGCAGGGTTGGGCTATGCTTGTGCCAGTACACTTGCCAAAACGGAGAAAGAGGCTCATATTGTTCTCGCCTGCCGTAATCCAACAAAAGCCAATGAAGCTGTAAATGCGATGAAGAAAGAAACGGGACATAAGAACATTATCGCTATGGAGCTTGATCTTTCATCTTTGGCTTCGGTCAGAGCCTTCGCCAGGAAATTCGCAGCATCCAGCCTGCCTCCGCTAGATGCCCTTGTTTGCAATGCAGGCGTCCAGTTTGTCGACAAGGCACATGTATCGAAAGACGGATTTGAAAAGACCTTTGCCGTCAATCATCTTGGCCATTTCCTCCTTGTTAATCTGCTTGTGGATAAAATGACGGATCACGGCAGAATCGTCTTTGTTAGCAGTGGAACCCATGATCCCTTACAGCGATCGGGTATGCCGGAACCGATTTATGAGGATGCCAGACTACTGGCCTATTCGAACAATGTTGCTCCAATAGATGTGCCGTTTAATGGGCGCCGGCTGTATACGACCTCCAAGCTATGCAACATCTACTGTACTTACGAGCTTGCGGACAGGATTCAACGGTGTACGGACAAGCAGATCACCGTCAGTGCGTTTGATCCGGGCTTGATGCCGGAGACAGGTCTTGCCAGAAGCTACAGTCCATTCCTGCGGTTTATTTCGAGGTATATCCTTGGATTGCTAATACTTGTTCATCCCAAAGTTAATACGACGGCCAAATCTGGCAGAGCGTTAGCCTCTCTGGTGACAAATCCGATGCTTAAAAATGCCACAGCAAAGTATTACGAAGGTTCAAAGGAAATTCAATCTTCTGTCCTTTCTTATAATGTTGAAAATAGAAAAAACTTATGGGATGTGAGCGTTGAATTGACAAAGCTAACTGCGAACGAGTCCATATTGCTTACGATATAAAGAAAGCCACCCCGCTCTAAAACGCTTCCTCGCTATAGTTCATGGCTAACGTTGATACCACGCTTCAGAAATCGAGGCAAGGGAGAAATAATAAAACGAATAAAGGAAAACGGTGAAAAGCCATTATTATTTTAGCAACAGACCCTGACCGGGAAGGGGAGGGGATCGCCTAACAGGTTACCTGGTTTCGCCTATGCTCTGGAAACTGATTAAAGGGCAAACAGGGCTATCTGCAGGCAGGATACAATCTGCAGCATTCAAGTTAATCCATGACCGAGACCAGGTTATATCCAGATTTCAGGTTGAAGAATATTGGAGCATTAAGGGATTGTTCTTTGTGTCCTCAGAAGCTAGTTTTTATGGTGAACTAACCTCAATTATCACTCACCAGGTTCCGATACGTACGAGAAGCCAAGTAGACGGGGTCCTAGATCTTCTGAGGAGATCACTGTTTAAAGTATTGACGATTGACCGAGTTAATGTGTCATACGGACCTCCAGCTACGTTCATCACGACAACCTTCTTAAAGGCTGCTTCCTCACAATTGGGGTTTAGTCCAAAGAAGACGATGGAAGTGGCGCAGGCTTTATTTGAGGGTGCCGGTGGAAGTTTCCAAGAGGGATTAATCACCTACATGCGGACTGACTCGCCTAGAGTAGATCCAGAGGCTGCAGATAGCGCTGCAGTCTGGATTAAAGAGAAGTACGGTCAAACTACGTGCGAAGTAATGCAGAAAGATACAAGGCCAAAGAGACTGCTCAGGATGCCCACGAATGCATTCGACTGACCAACATACACCATGACCTAGTGTTGAAAGAAAATAAAGTTTTAGACTGGGTATGTTGGTCCCACGCGGCTTTTCGAATAATAAAACCTTCAGATAACGTAAAATAAGTATTAGACTTGCCCCAACTATAAAAACAGCGGTAGCCGTGGACGAGAAAATAAAGTCCTAGACTGACGCTGTTTTTTGAGCTATCTGTTCAACTAACGGTACCCGTTAGGTTAATTCCTTGATTCATCATCCACTCGATAAAAGATGTTCGTGTGGAAAGTTATGCTGCGAGACAAATCAAAACATACCTGGATCGGGGCTTTAATCTGATGCGTAGAACATTTTGTTATTCCTTAGGCATTTCGTTAAAGAAAGCTACATCATCGACTGCCAGCCTCACCGTCCGATGACCGGGCTTCGCCACCTTGCCGATGGCGATCAACATAATCGGAACGTAGCGTTCTGATATGCGGAAAGCTTCCATTAGCCTTTGTTTGTCGTAGCCTCCCATCGGTACGGTATCGTAGCCTTTAGCGCGGGCGACAAGCATGAGTTGCATCGATACTAGACCACCGTCGGTATAAATTTTTTGGCGGATGGCCTCGGGCGGCATGCTCGAATACATGCCGGTATAACGTTCAACCATCGATTTTGCCGTATCCGCAGGCATGAAGCCCGCATCGACCGCCATTCCGTAAATTTTTTCGGCCATTTTATAACACTCCAAATCACCGAGTACCGCAATGACAGCCGAAGCCTCGACCACTTGCTGTTGATTGAATGCGATCGGAAGCAGCTTCTGCTTCAGTTCCGGCGAGTCGATAACGAGAAACCGCCACGGCTGAAGGTTAGCGGCTGAAGGAGCCAGCGTGGCTTGCCGCAATGTTTCGGTCAATTCCTCCCGCGATATCTTGATCTCGGGATCATAGCTACGAACCGACCTGCGTTCTCGAATAACATCAAAAAAAAGTTGGTGCTCCATCGTTTGAGACGGTTGTGAAACCGACATGGTTCTCTCCTCCTTTGGGAAAAGCGGCATTCAGCATTTTGTTTCAATACAACACTAGTTGTTTTAACAACGTTTGTTGTAGTTACATGTTATAATGACATTCGAATGGTACGCAATCATCAATAACCATGAATCGTTGTGTAGACAACACCATTTCTATAATGTCGTTTTATGAGGAGATCTTAATCATGACAATTAAAAAGAATGAAGCTGATCCTCGTGTGATACGTACACGGCGACTCCTTCAAGACGCTTTTGCTTCATTAACTCAAGAAAAAGACTTTGAATCGATAACCGTTAGGGATATTGCAGAACGAGCTACTGTTAACAGAGCGACTTTTTATGCGCATTTTGTAGATAAATTCGAAATTCTTGAGGCCAAACTAATGGAATCATTTATGACAATTATAAATCGTAGAATAAGCGATCACGAAGCATTAAATGAAGAAACAATTCAGAGTATTTTTCTGGGTGTATGCGATTTTCACAAGGGTCTAGACACTATGTGCAAAAGAAGGTATGAATCGCTTGGACCAGTATTCGAAATTCAAATAAAGGAAAAAATTCAAAAGATACTTCTTTCCTTTATAGACAAAGACAAGATGCTATCGAGTCCAAACGCGCAATTCTTAATAAATACAGCTTCTATCATGTTAAGTTGGGGGATGTATGGTGCGGCTTACGTTTGGAACATTGAGGGGTGTCTAATAAGTGCGGAATCATTCGTTAAACAGACTACGCCCTTATTGATGAATGGATCCAAAGAACTGCTAGGGTAGGTATTGCTCTATCCTGCCCATTAACATAACAAAGCTGCCGATCGTGTACCGGCAGCTTTGTTAAATATGGCTTCAACTATAGTTCCCCGGTAGTTGAACAACGTACTCACTTAATTAAACTCATATAATTTGTGGTTATTGGAACTTTTTTAAAAACCCATTTTTCGTAGAACATCACTTTATTAACTGCGCAAAACAAATCAACGCGTTAGGTACTATTAACGACCGCTTGTGATAAAAAGTGTGGAACCAATTTAGTTGATTTTGCTGAGGTTGTCGCAACACGTGATAAACACGGTAAATACCATGGAAAAAATTGAGAACTCGCTGTTTTGAGCTAGCAGTGACTATTGACTACCTTCTGCCCTGCTTTACAATTGCGTGAGCAACGTCATTTGGCTCCAACTTGTTTGATCGTGTCCCAAACTTCATTTAATTCATACTTAAGTGGCCATTTAGCGGGGTTGGAGCTATCCGCAATTACACCCTCTATAATGTTAAGGTAATAGTTGGATTTCGCTTCCAAATAATCAACTGTTTTTCTCGCTGCCTGCAATTGAAAGTGGGCATGTTCTTTTTGCCTTAAAATGATCTCGTAGCGTTCCTGAATGGTAGAATCGCCTTTTATGCAAAGATCTGCATAGGTTTTAATATCTTCAATAGACATTCCGCATTGTTTTAATATCTTTACTCCAATAAGCCAATTGATGGATTCCTCATTGAATAGGCGGTTGTTATTTTTATCTCGCAGTAGGCTAGGTATCAATCCCTTATCCGTGTAGAACCGAATCGCATGCTCGCTTAAGTCAAGCATTTTCGCTACTTCTTTTACCGTGTACATGAAATTCCTCCTAATAAAAAAATAATCAGATCTCTTGCCTTCGTGTAACACGAAGGGTGTAATATGCTAATTGTAGCAGTTGAAAGACCAATAAATCAAAAAAATTGGAGGAATTGAAATGGAATTTGTTACTTTAAACAATGGAGTAAGCATGCCAATCTTAGGCTTTGGGGTTTATCAGATTCAAGATCCAGAGGAATGTGAAAGATGCGTACTCGATGCGATTAGCGTAGGTTATCGTTCCATTGATACCGCACAGGTCTACCAGAATGAAGAAGCAGTAGGCCGCGCAATGAAAAAAAGTGGAGTGCCAAGAGAAGAGTTCTTCATCACCACTAAAGTTTGGATTTCCAATGCTGGTTATGACAAAGCAAAAGCATCCATCCAAACATCCATGGACAAACTCCAGCTTGAATATCTAGACCTAGTCTTGGTCCATCAACCATTTAATGATTACTATGGAACCTACCGTGCGATGGAGGAACTCTATAAAGAGGGTAAAATCAGAGCAATTGGGATTAGCAACTTCTATCCGGACAGATATGTAGATCTAGTTGAGTTCAGCGAAGTGGTGCCCGCTGTGAATCAGGTGGAAACTCATGTCTTTAACCAGCAGACAGCAGCACATGAGCTTATGAAAAAATACAATACGCAGATTGAATCCTGGGGTCCTTTTGCAGAAGGAAAAAACAATTTATTCACGAACTCAACCTTACAAAAAATCRGCGATAAATATAACAAATCAACAGCCCAGGTTGCTTTGCGCTTCTTGATTCAGAGAGGCGTAGTAGTTATTCCCAAAACAGTAAATAAGAATAGAATGGAAGAAAACTATAATGTATTTGACTTTACTCTGACAGCGGAAGAAATGGAGAAAATAGCTGCACTCGATACAGGAGAAAGTTTATTTTTCTCCCACTCTGATCCGCAAACCGTAGAGTATATCATTAGTCTCGGCAAATAAAGGCGAGCGACTCGATACTTACCGTTCGGATCTCCGCGTTGTTTGAAACGGCAAACTTTTGGCCATCCTTGGCGGGATGGCCTTTAACATGTATTAGAATATCCTGCGCTTCAACTCCGACTTCGGAGCCGGGTTGAAGTCTCCTATTAGCATCAACGCTTTCACTACGATATCGCTGAATTGGATTTTCCCGCCGATCACATTGCAGCAGGCTTTATCCGGATCAGCTTTGAGTATCGCGCCCGCTCGTTGCCTAGGTCTTTTTCATTTTCCACCATATGGGGTCTTGACCATTATTAGAATGAACAAAAAAAGAGCGTCCATGGAGCAAACTCCCTAACTATCGCTCTCAGTTAGCTTAATCTATCTTTCTTAAACTTCAATCCCATACCTTTGGCCGCTTTAATCCGGCTAATCTTAAATAATCTAAAAGTTGACCTGAATGGACTGCTTCATGGTAAGCAATTCTCAAAAGCATGTCGCCTAATGATCGAATGTAACCTACGTCTTTTCTATCAATCTGGATTCTTGTTAAATCCTCTTGTGTATAGGATTTTACTGTATCCATAAATTGATTCCGATAGGATTCTGAAAAGTTGAGTTCCTCTTGGATTGTTGTAAAAGTACGAGCCTCATAAGGGGATTCATAAGCGGTTAGACTTCCTTCATTCAACAAGGCAAGATGGTAATAATGTTCACTATCCAGGACATGGCGGATCATCTCTTTTATACTCATTGCTTCTGAATCCGGTCTCCAGTCCAAAAACTCATGCGGAATACTTCCCCAAATAATCATGCTTCTGCGTCGAATCTCATTTAAATTCTGAACGATAGCTTCTATAGCGTTCATAGCTGCTTCCTTTCGACTTCAATTTATCGTTACATTATATCAGAACTTACGTTCGTAATACAATTTTAAAAGATAGTAGGAGTATCCTGCCCTTAGTTAAGAAAACGGCAGCTCATGTATGATGGGCTGCCGTAGTGTCTTTCTTGATCTAATGTTCCTATTCCCTCGCAACGATATGGTTTCTTATTTATGAGTATTGCAGGTTTCCGTGTACCATTTTCTACTCCTTCGACAAAGCAAAAACTTGCCCTTAATACTGATAAAGCTCTCCGTAGCATCTTTAAAGCGAAATTAAAATGCACCAGCATCTAATCACTACTTCACTATCATCTAATTGACTCCGAACTTATCTTAGATCTCACCGTAATAGGCTCCTCACGGCTGTAATTCAAAAGGATACTTTACTGTACCATCCTGAGCAAACTTCTCGAAGGATAGGGGGGCATCCGCTTCATTGCCAACAAAGCAGCTGTGTATTTTTCCTTCACTGGATTATGAAGTCCATTCGACCTTAGAGAGTCTGGCTAGCATTCGCTCCTCAACTCACTGCCTGGCGAATCCCTTCGATCATGCCTCCAGAATCATCACCACGGGAGCGGACCATCCTCGTTCGAGAATGTGCCCGTCGGACCGTTTGCGTCAAGGAGCGCCAGGCGCACAGGCTCGCGTGCAGCTTGTTGGACGGTTCGAGTCCCCGCGAAGTTGTTAAGGTCCGTCCCTGTGAAGCCCGGGCACGCAGCGTTAACCTTAATGCCTGTCGACTCGAGTTCGATGGCGAAGGCAAGCGTAATCGCGTTAAGGGCGGTTTTCGACGGGCTGTAAACGGCACCGAAAACCGACCGATGCGGAAAGTTCGGGTCCGAGTTGATCGTTAGCGATCCGGAAGAGCTCGATAAGTTGACAATGCGTCCCGCCGGCGCTTCACGAAGGAGCGGCAGCATTGCTTGTGTGACGGCGATAACGCCGAACACGTTCGTCTCGAACACAGCACGCGCTTCGTCGAGAGACGCAACGCTCGGGCGGCCCGAATTCGCAACCTCCTCTAGTGGCCTGCCCGGCTTTCCGGCGTGCGAGATGCCCGCGTTGTTTACAAGCACGTCGAGACGGCCGAGCTCGCTCCGGATACGTTCTGCCGCGGCGACGATAGAGACCTGATTCGTAACGTCAAGTTGGAGGGCTTGGGCATTCGCTCCGATGCTCTTTGCGGCCGTCTCCCCATGCTCGAGGTTGCGTGATCCAACGAGTACAGTAAGGCCATTGGCCGCGAGATCCTTCGCGATTTGAAGACCGATTCCTTTGTTGGCCCCGGTGACCAAGGCGACTGGTTTGTCATGCATAGTGACACTCTCCTTTTCGCATCGATGTACGACATTTGTCAAACAGTTATGGTTGACGTGTCAACCTTTAGTGACTTTAACATATTGTGGTTGACGCGTCAACCATGCTATTATGTTCCTATGGACAAGAACGAGTTAAACGAAGAGGAAATGCAAATATGGCATTTGTGGAAAGGCTCCTTTCAGAGCATTTTCGGTCGCGTAGTTAAAGAGATGTCCGAGCACACAGGATTATCCGAAGGTGATTATGGAGTATTGGATCGGTTAGTCATTTTTGGGAATGGCAACCTTCGTCAACAGGAGTTAGCTGACTCGATGGACTGGGATAAGAGCCGTTTGTCACATCATCTGACGCGGATGGAGAAACGTGGGCTTGTAACAAGAAAACCATTAGAAACAGATCGCGGTGTTCAGGTCATAATTACTTCTAAAGGAAAATCCGCATTGGATGAAGCCCGTCCTATCGTGGCTAAGGCAATACGCAAATATTTCCTTGATCAATTAACCGCTCAAGACGTGGAGTCGATCACTAAGTTGGCGGAAAGAACAAAGACAGGTGTCCAGTGAAAATAAAGTTTTAGACTGAACGACTTTATTTAAAGGGGCTTATAAGGTCAAAAATAGTTAGCTTTCAAAATTTAGTATTTGACTAACATAAAAAATAAAACAGCGGCGGACCAAGATTGAAAAATAAAGTCACTCTTAGACTGCCGCTGTTGTCATTCAACCAACGTTCCCTGTTAGGTTAATGAAGTCCCTTTAAAAGCTGATAAATCTGTTGTGCTATATGCTTAATATCAGAAATTTGCCCACTTGTAAGCATCTCATAAAGACCGTCAGGAACAAGTTTATACTGAATATTTTCTTTAAAATCATCTAAGTTCATTCAAACAGCTATAAACTTTTTATCCCCCTCAATTCCTTCAAATTTATTCTTATTATAGTCATCCATTTGGCTAAAACTCGCTTCATAAATAAAATCATATTCATGACTAATTTCTCCGTACCAAGAGAAGATGTGTTCGATAATCCCTATCAATTTTGGTTTAATAATATTAATGTTAATCTCCTCTTTTACTTCTCGTATTACAGCTGATTTGCTATCTTCCCCATACTCAATCGTGCCACCAACTGGGCGAAACGTAATGATACCCTCTTCTTCGGGGAATTGTTCAAGTAAAATTGATTCTCCTCTTTTGATAATACACAGAGAACAAGCCCTATACTGCAAAATGTTCACTCCTCTTAGTAATTGATGTTTCAAATATATTCATATAGGTATTGTGTTATCCTGCCCATTAACGTGAAAGCTGCCGATAATGCCGGCAGCTTCGTCGTAGGTGTATATGGAGCTATCGTTTCCCGTTAGTTTAATCTGACTTTTTCAATATCTCATTAAAAATCTGTGTTACCTCTGCATGTCCAACTACCCTTGCTCCCTCCCTGCGCTTGCGGCCAAGCGCCGCCAATAGCAGCAAGGTCAACAACGCCAGCGCCGTAATCGCCGCCAACGCCCACTGCATCGTACGAACGCCCGCGATGCCGTGCGTATCGCCGCCGAATCGATCAAGCAGCCCTTGATACATCGTACCGATGACCGCGACTCCGATCGCTTGCGCGACCGACATGAACGTGCTTAGCACACCTGACGCCGCACCGGCCTGCGGACCTCGCACACCGCTCAGGACTGTCTGAATGAGCGGTGTTGCAACGGCTCCTTGCCCGAGGCCGGCAATGAGGAGCGGAACGAACATCTCGCTGATGCCTAGCCCGGAGAGATGGCTTACGACCGCGATGAACAGGACGTAGCCAATCGCCATGAACAGCGCCCCTGTCATCAGCACGCGGCTGCCCCAGCGTTTCGTCAGAGGAGAGGCCAGCAGGGATGCTGCGAAGAACCCGATCGCCATCGGGATGAAGGCGTAAGCGGATTGCAGCGGCTCTGCCCCTCTCCCGTCTTGCATGAATACCGACAAGAGCAGATAGATAGCAGCATTGCCACTATAGAAGGCCAACGCGATCACCATGCCGAGGCGGAACGATCGATCCCGGAACAGCGTCATCGGTAGCAGCGGCGAAGCTCCCCGACGAAGAACACCGTTCTCGTAGCGAACGAAAGCGGCCAGTACGGGCAGGGAGCCGAAAAGCGAGATCAACGTCCAGGCTGGCCACCCTTCTTCTCGGCCGACGACCAACGGGTAGATGAACAGGCCTAGGCCGATAGCCAGCAGCCCGACGCCAGCGATATCCAGCCTCTTGCGTTCGGGAGCGCGGGATTCTCGCAGCATCGCCAGCGCGAACAGGAAGGTGAACAGACCGACCGGAAGGTTGACGAGGAACACCAGACGCCAACCCATACCCCACCAATCCGCCTTAAGCAATAAACCGCCAGCGATCTGGCCAACGATGGCTCCAAGTCCCAACACCCCTCCGTAAATTCCGAGAGCCTTGCCTCTCTCCTCTGCTGGAAACATCACTTGAATGAGCGAGAGTACCTGTGGCACCATCGCGGCGGCAGAGATGCCTTGAGCAATCCGTGCGGTGATAAGCATATGCGCCGAGCCGGAGAAGCCGCACCAGGCTGAGGTGGCGACGAAGCCCGCAACGCCGATCAGGAACATGGTCTTACGTCCGAAGAGATCGCCGAGCCTGCCGCCAGTCACCAGCAGAACAGCATAGCCTAGCACATAGGTAGCTACGACGAGCTGCAGCTCGCCAAATCCGGCATGCAGTTCCTGCGCGATGGACGGCAGCGCGACGTTTACGATGAACGTATCCAATACGACCATAAACGCAGCCAGAATGACGACGGAGAGCGACAGCCATCTTCTAGGATTTAACGGTGGAACTTCCAGTTGAACGTGACTCATTTTTTTGCACCTCTTTCACGGAATAGACTTGCGTAAAGGACATTACCAGCGTTAAAATGAGGTAGACGGTTCTGTCTCTTCCCATGAAGAATGATACAGACAGATCTGTCTCATGTCAATTTGATTTCGTAAAAGTATTAGATAATTATTTTTAGTTGCAGGAGAGATGATTGTGGAGAAGAAGGAATCAGCGAAGGAGCGTATATTGCGGGTGGCGGATCAGCTGTTCTATCAGGAGGGCATACGCGCGGTCGGCATTGACCGGATCATTGCGGAATCGGGCGTGGCCAAAGCGAGCTTCTACCGCAGCTTCCCGACCAAGGACGATCTAGTCGTCACCTATCTGGAGCTACGCCGCCAGCGAAAAATAGCTCATATCGAATATGCACGGAAGGAACGGCCGGAATCTGCTCTGGAGCAGCTCCGCTATTTGATCGATTACCTCGCGGAGTTGATGAAACACCCATCCTATCGGGGGGACGCGCTCATGAATACGATCGTGGAATTCCCTGACACCAGCCATCCCTGTCATGTTAAGGCACTGGCGAGCCGCAACGAGGTGTTCGACCGAGTCGCGGACATGGCGGAAGAAGCGGGCATACGGAATCCGCGCGAATTATCCGAACTGTTGCGCCTCTTGTATAGCGGAGCCTCTATGGTGGCCTATATCAACAAGGAGGACTTCAAGCCGGAACTGCTCTCTATCGCTGCTCGAGTGTTAATCGACAGCCAGGTCACCTGAGCATGTAAAGAGCCGGAGCTCCCTAGAGGAGTCTGGCTTATTCTGGATTCTAAATTCAATCTTCAAGCCGCATATCCGACGATTTTTTTAAAATCCAATGTTTGCCACTGAACAACACCCTTTGCAACTGGTAGAAATCCCTCCCTAAACTATAATAAAGACAAAAAATGTATATAGTTTAGAAGATTACTGCCCTTTAGTTGAAAAAACGGCAGCTCATCATGTGATAAGTTGCCGTAGTGCTGTCTTGAACTATCGTCTCCCATTAATTAAATGGGCTACTCTTCTTCAAGAGTTGCCCATTCTCTAAAAAATGCTCAATATCTCAATTAGATTTTTGGCTCCTCCAGCACATACAAACTGCCTTTCTCTAACAGCACAGTAAAACCAGTCATCCTCATTTCTTTCGATTTTGATTGAATTAAAATGTTTATCTTCTAAATAGGTCTCAGTTAAATCGATTTCGACATACCAACCAGGATTATCAACTGTCTCAATTTTGATGCCATATGAGTGCTCCCAATCGCCATTGCAATTTTTTTCATACCAGTTTTGAACCCATGAAAATAAATCCAATGCCTTTCATATCCTCCCTTGACTACATTATAGTATTTGTTTTTTATTCCACCGAACTTTATTTTCTCAGCTTAACTCGCTCAAATATTGCTCATACAACACTTAATAATGTGATTTTCTTGTCGCTAGCGCTAGATTAAGGGATTTTCACATCAAAAAATAAACGACAAGAAAATACGTACAAATGAAAAAGAACCTTGATTTATCAAGGTTCTAATCGGGATTATTATGTCGTTGTACTTTTTAATTCAATATGCTAATCCTGAATCGTAATCCCACTCGGGTTAACAGCCACCTCTAAGCGGTTCACTACTTGGTTTGTCTCTCCGTCAATAATGACAACTTCGCTGCCCAGCGCAGTGTAAATCCGGTTTGTTCTTGCATGAACCGCAACCGCTCTTGGATGGCTGCCAACTGGGATCGTCGCTACCACTGTATTCGCAGCGGCATCAATAACAGATATGGAATCGCTGCCGAAGTTCGATACATAGACGAGATTCGTCAACGGATTAACCGCTGCTGCATAAGGATTAACCCCGATGCCTTCCGTAATAGTCGTAAGCAAGGAATGGGTTGCTCCATTCATCACAGAGACACTATTACTCTTGAAGTTCGGAACATAAATCAGATTTGCAGCCGTATGAATAGCGAGCAAGCCGGGATCTTGGCCCGCCGGAATATCTGGAAATATCCTTGTATGAGTCAAACCATCAATAATCGATACGTCGTTATCTGGATCGCCATTCGCGACATATATACGATTCGTAACTGGATTGACGGAAATACCCGAAGGAATATTACCCACCCCTACCGACCTGATGATGGTGTTCGTATTCCCATCCAAGACATCTACTGTATTCAGCAGAAGACTGGTGATATAGACATGATTAGTAACCATATTCACCGCCGCATGGCATGGAAAAGGGTTGACCGGGACGACTGCAAGTATGTTTCCTGTCGCGCCATCAATAACTGAGACATTATGTGTGACGCTGTTAATAGCATAAATACGATTCGTTATCGGATTATGGGTAATTCCTCGTGTAGAGGAACCAGCTGGAGATAAAGGGATCGTCCGAATAACAGCTTCCGTCTCTCCGTCAATGACGGTAATCAGACTTTTCTCTTGCGAACTGACATAGATCAGATTAACATCCAGCTGATTAAGCTCAAGCTCAGGCTCAGGCTCAGGCTCTTCTATGAAATCCTCCAGCTCTGCCACACTATCGCGTTTACGAGGCTTTAGCTTTGTTCGGTATTCCTGTCTGACTCGACTATTGATATTGATATTGGTATTGGTATTGGTGTTGGTGTTGGTGTTGGTGTTGGTAACGATCGGTTTTTGCTTTTTCTCGCTAGTGTATGGTTTCTTCCGTTTCTTCCTTGGCGGGTCTATATTGTTAATTGGGGGGGACAAAAAACCTGACTGCTTCTGAGACATATACAGCAGCAGTGGAACCGACTCTCTCTTGCTCCGGCCATATAATTTCATACCGATCTCCTTTCCCAACCCTGCATAACCACTTATTTATTATAAGAAGCTGGGACACGGATGGCTTGGGTATATGGCATCGGTCATTTGTACGCCGAACAATTGTCCAACAATGATTTCCGCTACAGGACTCGCGCAACGATACGTGCAATCGATGAATCGGCTCGGATTTTCAGGGGCAGTGCAATGATTTCGAATGCTTGTACGTCCAAAAGCTTATCTACATTCGTCAAATTCTCAGCAATAAGAATACGATTTTCGAATAAACGAGTATGTACTTCATAGGGGTCCCGATCCGGTGAAGGTGTATCCAGAGCAACCATCTTCGATTTTTTCCGAACGAGCAAATCGGCAAACGCTGGTGTAAGAACCGGATAATCCGTAAAATAGCCGGGTCCACCAAATCTGTGACTATGCCCCGTATACACCACGATAATCTGATACTCTCCGATTCGCTGCTCATATTCTTCTTTATAATCAATGACTTCCTGTCCTCTTACATCTAACAGGCACCCTTGGCCAATTAAGGACTCTATAGGTACCTTATTCAAATACTCATAACAGTCCGTTAAATGCATAGGCCCGTCTATATGGGTTCCCGCATGCATGTTAATATTCAACTGGTGATTGTTGTAACCATCCTCCTGGAAAAATCTAGATTGCACGAGCTCCGTCTCGGCATCTCCCGGGAATGGCGGCAGCCCGTTTACAATCGTATGAGTAAGGTCGATCAGCATCTTTTATGTGCCTCCTCTAATTCATTGTCCGATGTACTCTCCTTATACGCCAAGCGAATTGCCCTGTCAATCAACCGTTCTCTTTATTCCCATGCCGCCATTTGATACACTTTCCTTGATGTTACTTCCTTACAAGGGGGATTAAGCAGTATGCTGGCAACCATTCAAAGAACAGGCTCCGGTTATACAGTGGTGTTCGAGCGCAAGCTTAGACATCCGAAGGAAGAGGTATGGTCTTATTTTACCGATAACGAAAAGCTGCCGAAATGGTTCTCCGAGCTTCGGGTAGAGGATCTGCAGGAGGGCGGACACCTGAGCTTCAACATGGGGGACGGCTCTTATGAGACGATGAGGATTACAGCCTATGAACCATTATCCGTACTCGCCTTCACTTGGGGTGAAGACATGGCCGTAAGGTTCGAGCTGCATGAGGAAGAAGGCGGCTGTATGCTTCAATTAATCGAAAGCATCCTTAAGCCTTCCGAGCATACGCCAAAGGATCTCGCTGGCTGGCATGTCTGCCTCGATGTCATTCAATCCTTGCTGGACAATGGACAACCTCTTGCCGCACGCCGCGAGCATTGGGAACACTGGTATCCGAAATATCAGGACGCTTTGCAGCAGCTGGGACCTCTTTAATTAACAGCAAAAGGACGGGCTTCCCCGTCCTTTTGCTGTTACTCCTAGGCTTGCCCGCTTCCTTCAGTAAACCAAGGCTCGTCATTTCCGCCACTGCCATCATTCATGGGGCCGGTACAAAGCGATGGCAACATTCGTATTCGACATTTTTAGTTACCTCTCTCTACGGGAATAAGCTCATATAAATCATTCACTGTACAACCTACGGTATCAGCGATCGAGATTGCCGTCTTTAACGGCATTAACCGCTTATTATCGATATAATCCGCAAGCCGCTCCGGCTTATAAAACAAAGCCCCTGCCAGCGCCTCTCTGCTTATTCCCCGCTCCTCTAATTGCTCCTGCAGCAAGCATCGACCAAGATCATATTTCATGGCGTTAATCTCCCTCAAGTTATGTTCCACAGAACGTCCGATAAGGGCGTGGGGATTCATCCGGCAGCAGAGCATATTCCGCCTGTTCTTCCGAGTAAGCATACGGGTTGCTAAGTGCCTCCAGCAGACTGTTCATGACACATAAATCACCTTGCTCTGCCGCTTCCAGCGCTGCTTCTACCCTGTGATTACGCGGAATAACAGCCGGATTGCTGCTTCTCATCAGTCTCAAAGAATCCTCTTTCGACTCCTCTTGTCTTTCCAGCCTTGCCTTCCACTTCTCCTGCCACTCAGCAAACTCCGTTATCCCATGTAGTGCCGTATCTTCCGGCTTATTCAGCGATAAAGCACGAAACGTATTTGTGTAATCGACCTTGTTGCTCTGCATAAGCAGTAGAAAAGCTTCAATCAGAGCTTCATCCTCAGGCTCATCATTGAAAATCCCAAGCTTCGCTCTCATCCCTTGCAGCCAATGCTCATGAAATAGTTCACTAAAATCAGATAGCGCATCTTGGGCAAGCTCAATTGCCCCTTCCTCGTCTTCATCAAACAGCGGTAACAAAGCTTCAGCTAATCTAGCTAAGTTCCACGAACCGATATACGGCTGGTTGCCGTAAGCATAACGGCCTTCCCTGTCGATCGAACTGAAAACCGTAGCCGGATCATACGTATCCATAAACGCACATGGTCCATAATCAATCGATTCTCCACTGATCGCCATATTGTCGGTATTCATAACGCCGTGAATAAACCCAACGAGCTGCCACTTCGCAATAAGCGAGGCTTGCCGTTTGATCACTTCCCTCAGGAAGCTGACATAACGGTTATCCCCATCCTCCATATTCGGATAGTGCCTCTCGATCGTATAATCCGCCAGTGCACGAAGCTCCTCGATCGTTCCCCATTGAGCGGCATATTGGAAGGTTCCGACACGGATATGACTTGCAGCGATACGAGTTAGAATAGCACCCGGCAGCAAACTTTCCCGCACAATCTCTTCACCTGTTGTCACCACAGCAAGGCTGCGTGTGGTCGGGATGCCAAGCGCATGCATCGCCTCGCTGATGATATATTCACGCAGCATTGGCCCTAGCGCCGCCCGGCCGTCTCCACCGCGGGAATAAGGCGTCCGGCCTGAGCCCTTCAGCTGTACATCAAATCTCTCTCCCTGCGGGGTGATCTGCTCGCCAAGCAGCACTGCCCGGCCATCACCCAGCTTGTTGAAATAAGAGAATTGATGTCCGGCATACGCCTGTGCAAGAGGCTCCGCACCCTCTGGAATATGATTACCTGCAAACACATCTACACCATCACTGCCGCGCAGCGCATCAGCATGTAGTCCAAGTGCAGCAGCAAGCGATTCATTTAACTTGATTAATTGTGGAGCACGTACAGGAATAGGATTTTGCTTGGTAAACAATAAGTCCGGCAGGCCAGCGTAGCTGTTCTCAAAGTTCCAGCCGATTTGCGATTTGTTATCCGTCATCTTGGTCTCCAATCCATTTTCATATTTAACCTTATTATAACCTTCCTTCTATTCACCATGAAGAAATGGCCAAATAAAAAAGAGCCCGTCGACCAAATGGTCAACGGGCTCTGGATTCATTCCTACTCTGTGTACATGGCTTTCAGCTTCGCGCGCTCTTGCTTCGTGATGCCAAGACCTTTTTCAAGGAAAGCGTCGATCGAGCCGTATTTATTTTTCATTTCATCAATTGCCGCTTGCAGGAATTCCTTCTGAACACCCATCATTGTCGAGATAGCAGCAACAACATTCTCATCTTTTACTTGAGCTCTGACAGCGTCAACCGCTTTTTTATTGGCTTCTGCACGGTAAACGTTGCTCAGAAGGTAGTCGTCCATCACCGTTTTCTCGTCTACACCAAGTGCCAGAAGAATGATTGCGGAACCAAGACCTGTACGGTCTTTACCAGCTGTACAGTGTTGCAGCAAGCCGATGTTATTCGGGTCGTTAAGCAATTCCATCAGTTGAATATAGAATTTCGGGCTATCAACCATTTGCTTATTGAAGCCAGCCATCATTTGAACTGCAGTAGCTGAGTCCTTCATTTGACCGGAGGCGATCATACTCATCAAATCTGCTGTAGAACCGGCATTACCTGCATCGGTACGGATATTTGTGATGCCTGGGATAACCGGATCTGGCATAGCGTTAACTTCTGCATCGGTACGGTAGTCAACGTTTGATTTGATCCCCATTGATTGAACAATCTTAATATCAGCTTCCGTCAAATGTCCAAGCTCTTCGCCGCGGAACAGCTTGCCCCATTTTACGGTTTTTCCATCCGTTGTTTTGTAACCGCCCAGGTCACGGAAGTTGAATGCGCCTTGCAGGTTTACTTTACGTTCTGCAACCGTAATTGTCGCGCCGCTGCTTGTCTTAATGTAGAAATATAAGCGAGCTCCTGGCTTCGGATCCGATGTTACATAACCGTTATAGCTGGCATTGATACGTTTCAGTTGCTTGCCGTTTTTCGCGATATTGTCGGGGGAAGTGCTGTACAGGATTTTCGCTGCGCCTAGATCCACATTCGAGTTCCAGTGAATTTTCAATTTGCCGTCTGCTGTACGCTCAACACTTGCTTGTGTGAATACGCCTTGAACTTTCTTCTGGGTTGCGGCAACAGGTGCTGCGAAGCTTGCTGCTGGTGCAGCTACTGCACCAAGTACGAGAGATGCTGCGATTGCTGTTGCTGCGTAAGCTTTGGATAATTTCATTGTTATTGTTTCCCCCTACAAATTGGTTGTGTACTGGATGTGTGTTGCTCGTATACGACTTGTATTCATGTTTTTTATTGTAGGGGGTCTTTATAAAGGGAATTTTAAAATTTGGTGAAGAGTTTGTAAATGCAGCCTTCCGCATATTTCCGCTCCGATCTAACCATATTATGGCTATCTGGAGAGAGCATCGGAGAGGATCAATCATTCATGTGGAGAACATTTCGGAACTGGGTGAGCAAACGCTCTCCCGCACAAGTCATTTCTGGCTATTACATTGCGGCCGTACTATTATCTATCCTGCTATTCAGCCTTCCTGCCGTACGGAAGCCCGGAATGAAAGTATCGTTTTTTGACACCGTCTTCACGGCTGTCAGTGTCGTAAGCGATACTGGACTAAGCGTATTTAACGTCGCAGAAACGTATAGTGTGTTCGGATATTTCGTCATTATGATCGTCCTACAATTCGGCGGCATCGGCATTATGGCGATGAGTACGTTCTTCTGGCTGCTCATCGGACGCAAAATCGGCCTGCGCGAACGCCGCCTCATCATGGTTGACAATAATCAATTTGCGTTGTCTGGGCTTGTCCAATTGGTCAAGGAGATCCTGCAGATTACCCTGCTGACCGAACTGATAGGGGCCATTATATTTGGCCTGCGCTTCCTTCGCTACTTTCCCACGTGGCAGGAGGCTTTTCTGCAAGGCCTGTTTGCATCCGTTAGTGCAACGACCAATGCCGGGATGGACATTACCGGCCAGTCACTGATTCCGTTCAAGGATGATTATTTCGTGCAGCTGGTCACGATATTACTTATTGTTTTTGGCGCGATCGGATTTCCAGTGTTAATTGAAGTGAAGGCGTTCCTGTCCCGGAAAAAACTCGATTTGAACTATCCCTTCCGTTTCTCCTTATTTACAAAGCTGGCGACGTCCACTTACTTCATATTGCTCGCGATCGGAACCATTCTGATCCTGCTGTTCGAATCGCAGCATTATTTCAAGGGCTTGTCCTGGCATGAAAGCTTCTTTTATGCCTTTTTCCAGGCCGCTACTACCCGAAGCGCAGGACTTACGACGATGGATATTACCCACTTAACGATGCCAACTCTTCTGCTCATGTGCGCGTATATGTTTATCGGGGGTTCTCCCAACTCGGTTGGCGGAGGGATCCGGACAACGACCTTTGTACTGAACATGCTGTTTGTGTACCACTTTGCCAGAGGTCGGCGGGATTACAAAGTATTCAAGCGGGAGCTTCATCCGGACGATGTTCTGAAATCGCTCGCGATATCGATGCTGGCCATTGTCATGTGCAGCTTATCCGTCATCGCCATCAGCTTCTCCGACAAGCAGCATCAGCTCGCTGCGATCATTCTGGAAGTATGCTCTGCATTTGGTACAGTGGGCCTGTCGACAGGCATTACGCCGGACTTAAGCATATTTGCCAAATGTATTCTCATGCTGCTGATGTTTATCGGAAGAATCGGATTAACCTCATTCCTCTATATCATCGGCGGACAGCAAACGATGTCGAAGTACCGCTATCCGGTTGAGAGAGTGATCACGGGGTAATCAGTCGCCAAATAATCCTATCGTAGTCTTGCCCTAACGCCTTTCTCGCGTTATGCTGGGTGTAATCTATACCATACGATAGGAACTCATAATCTATGATGATCGGTATTTTCGACTCCGGACTCGGAGGACTTACAGTACTGGCGGAAGCGCTGAAGCGCCTTCCCGCCGAGAATTATCTCTATATGGCCGACACGAAGCATGTCCCATATGGCACGAAGTCAGAAGAGGAAGTACGTGCCTTCGTGCTTCAAACCGTAGAACAGATGGTAGAGCAAGGCATTGATGCGCTTGTTGTAGCCTGTAATACAGCGACCAGCATTGCGATTAATGAGCTGCGTGAGCGGTATTCTTTTCCGATTATAGGGATGGAGCCAGCTGTTAAACCAGCTGTAGAGATGAACCGGACAACAGGGAAAAAGGTTCTTGTCTGGGCAACTCCCCTTACACTTCGGATGCCAAAATATTACGCGCTGGTCTCCCGTGTCGATGAAGAGGGTATCGTCGACTCCTTGCCGATGCCTGAGCTTGTCCAATATTGCGAGTCGCTTCAATTCGATACGAATGTGCTGCGGGATTATTTTCTAGCAAAGCTGGCTCCTTACGATCTGAAGGATTACGGTATTGTGGTGCTTGGCTGCACGCATTTCCCGTTCTATACGTCTATTCTGCAAGAGGTCTTGCCGCCGCATATTCAGATTGTAAACGGCAATATGGGAACGATCCGTCGTTTATCCGCCATGCTGAACCGTTACGGTATCGGAATCGGACGCGGAAGCGGCCATGTACGGTTCATGTGTACCGGCGGCGAAGAAGCTTATATTGAGAAGATGCGCTCTGCGCTCAGTTATTTGAAGGAACAGGATATGTAATAAATGATCCAAGAAGACCGGCGGCCACTCTAAGTGGCTGCCGGTTTTTTGGTTATAAATGGATACATAGAATCACACATGTTCATCGTAGGAATACATCTTCAGCTTAATCGGCAAGTGCATTATGCTATGCTCATAGTTCGGACAATAACCTCATGAACAGACCTCGATATGGCCAGTACCGCGAACCAATAGGAACTTTCGGTATTGGTTTTTTGTTTCCCCATGAACGTACGAAATAAGAATCATCACCAATAACAAGAACTTCGTTATCGGTGTAATAATGCTTTTTAGGAGGTGGTTGGATGCAGCTTTGCGCCAAAATGTAAGCGCATTAATTTTTAAGCTCGCAACATATTCGACTAGCTAATGCTTTCAAAGCAAGAATCATCACAAACGGCATAATCCTAGCTGTTTGTGTGATCATTCTTTTTAGGAGGTTTATTATGTTCGCAATAAGTAAAAGGTTAAACCGCAATCCGTTTGTCATGTTCTCTTTAGCATTCGCCATCCTGTTATCCCAGCTTACGCTCTACCCTTCTATCTCTTCGGCGGCAGGCGGTTCTAACCTCGCTATAGGCAAAACCATAACAGCGAGCGGCTACGCCGATATATACGTATCCGGCAATGTGGCTGACGGCAATCAAGCTACGTATTGGGAGAGTGCGAACAACGCCTTCCCGCAATGGGTTCAAGTCGATCTAGGTGCCAGTACCAGCATTGATCAGGTTGTACTTAAAATCCCTGCTGGCTGGGAGACTCGCACGCAAACCCTCTCTGTACAAGGCAGCACCAACGGCTCGACATTTACTAATATCGTTGGCTCAGCCAGCTATGTCTTTAATCCTACGGTGAATAACAATTCGGTTACGATCAACTTCTCGGCAGCCAGCACACGTTATGTTCGCCTGAATATCACCGCTAATACTGGCTGGCAGGCTGGACAAATTTCTGAATTCGAAATCTATGGAGCAGCCGTTACTCCACCGCCATCCGGTACTTACCAAGCTGAAAGTGCAGCACTGTCGGGCGGCGCCAAAGTGAACACAGACCACACCGGTTACTCCGGTACAGGCTTTGTTGACGGCTACTGGACGCAAGGTGCAGCAACGACCTTCACCGCAAATGTAGCTTCTGCAGGCAGCTATGATGTCTCGCTCAAATATGCAAACTCACAAGGGGCTTCACGCACGTTAAGCATATATGTCAACGGTACTAAGATCCGCCAAACGACATTGAGCAATCTGGCCAACTGGGATACTTGGGGAACCAAGACAGAAGCGCTGACGCTGAATGCCGGCAATAACACCATTGCCTACAAATACGACGCAACGGACTCCGGCAACATTAACCTGGACCAAATTTCAGTAGCTGCTTCGGCAACCCCGACCCCAACGCCAACACCTACGCCTACTCCAACACCTACACCGACACCTACACCTACACCTACACCTACACCTACTCCTACACCAACGCCTACTCCTACAGCGACGCCTACTCCAACACCGACACCAACTCCTCCTGCCGGCTCATCGAATGTAGCATTAGGCAAGACCATTACCGCATCATCCTCTACCTTTACTTTTGTAGCAGCTAACGGCAATGACGGCAGCACAGCTACTTATTGGGAAGGTGGCAGTAACCCTAGCCAATTAACCGTTGATCTAGGTGCCAATCATGACATTACTTCCATCGTTGTGAAGCTTAATCCTGCGACCGAATGGAGCACGCGTACCCAAACGATTCAAGTGCTGGGTGCTAACCAAAGCACAACAACCTTGAGCAATCTGGTGTCCGCACAGTCGTATACCTTTAACCCAGCTTCCGGCAACTCGATAACCATTCCGGTCACTGCTACTGCTAGTAAGGTTCAACTTAACATTTCGGCTAACTCCGGAGCACCCGCTGGTCAAGTGGCGGAGTTTGAGATTTACGGTACACCGGCTGCTAACCCGGATCTAACGATTACAGGCATGACCTGGACGCCTTCGGCTCCAGTTGAGACAGATGCGATTACCCTTAGCGCAACGGTGAAAAATATCGGCAACGCCGGCTCCCCAGCCTCTTCGGTTAACTTCTATCTGGGCAGCGAGCTTGTTGGATCGGCTCCTGTTGCTGCATTAGCGGCTAATGCAACAGCTACTGTGTCGGTGAATGCTGGAGCAAGAAATGCAGGCAGCTATCCGGTCAGCGCCAAAGTCGACGAGAGCAACACGGTAATTGAGCAAAACAATAACAACAACAGCTACAGCAACTCAGCTGGTATTACGGTAGCGGCTGTACAAAGCTCGGACCTGATCGTCTCGACGACCTGGAATCCAAGCAATCCAAGCGCGGGCAATTCGGTTACCTTTACAACGAATCTGAAAAACCAAGGCAACATCGCTTCTGCCGGCGGTGCTCATGCGATTACCGTTACACTGAAAAATGCAGCTGGAGCAACGGTTCAGTCGTGGAACGGCACTTATAACGGCTCCCTTGCTGCAGGCCAGTCAGTCAACGTTACAATGGGTTCTTGGACAGCTGTTAACGGCAGCTATTCGGTAACGACTACGGTTGCCGCTGACGGCAGCGAAGTCAGCACGAAGCAGACGAATAACACCAACGCAGTAAGCTTGTACTCGGGCCGCGGCGCAAATATGCCGTTTACGATTATGGAAGCCGAGTCGACTTCGAATACAACCAACGGTACGAAATTAGCTCCTAACTTCAAGCCAGGTGATTTTGCCGGTGAAGCTTCCGGACGTTCCGCTGTTCAGCTCGATGCAACGGGCGAATATGTTGAGTTTACACTCACGTCCCCGGCCAATGCGTTTGTCCTCCGCAACGCTGTTGCCGAGAATACAACGGGTACAGTAAGCGTCTATGCAAATGGGGTAAGCAAAGGCAAGTTCAACGTCTCTTCCAAGTTCTCTTACCTGTACGCAACACCAAGTACGCTTGGCCGTCTTGGCTATGACAATGCACCTGGTGCTGGCCTCACTGCTTACTGGCTCTACGAAGATTCGCAGCTTATGCTGGATCAAGTGTATCCCGTTGGAACAAAGATTAAGATTCAGAAGGATGCAGGAGATGTACCTTGGATCTATGTTGACATGATCGAGACGGAAAATGTCGCACCGGCGCAAGCGAACCCGGACCCTAGCAAATACGTCGAAGTATCCTCTTCCAAATCGATCGAGCAGGCTTTGAACGAATTTAGACAAGATACTACGAAAAAAGGCATTTACATCCCTGCCGGCAATTGGACGATTAATAGTAAAATCTTCCTCTACGGGCGTGCAACGGAAATTGTAGGCGCTGGTCCTTGGTATACGAAGCTGGTCGCTCCTCAGGACCAATCGAATACAGATGTGGGCTTCAACATCGGCTCAGCGGCAAACGGCTCGACCATCCGTGACCTCTCCGCATGGGGCAACTACATTTATCGGACTGACGGACCGGGCAAATTCATTGACGGTAACGGCATGCAGAACGTAACGGTTCAGAACATTTGGGTCGAGCATTTTATCTGCTTGTACTGGGGCGTGAACTCCTCCAACAATACGTTCAAGAACAACCGGATCAAGAACACATTCGCAGATGGCATCAACATGACCAACGGCTCCTCTAACAATGTCATCGACAACAACTATGCTCGTGGCACGGGGGATGACTCCTTCGCCTTGTTCAGTGCTGCCGATGCAGGAGGTTCCTACAATGTAGGCAACAAATACACGAACCTGACAGCTACTAACGTCAGACGTGCGGCTGCTTTTGCGGTATACGGCGGCTCGAACAACCTGTTCCAGAACCTTTATGGTGCTGATACTCTGACTTATCCGGGCATCACGATCAGCAGCTATAGCTTCGGCTACAACACGCTTGGCTTTGGTGATCAGGACACCGTTATTGACGGAGCAACTCTGGACCGCACCGGTGGAGACTTCTGGACCAGCGTTGGTGCTGATGACAAAATTAACGATTATCAGAACTTTGGCGCGATCTGGATCTACGGCGGAGACCGGGCAATCAAGAACATTCTGATCAAAAATGTAGACATCAACAATCCGGTCTACTTCGGCCTTATGTTCCAGTCCATGACGCCTAACAATATGGTGATGCAAAATATCCGCGTCGAGAACGTCAACATCAACAACCCGACCCGATACGGGATCAAGCTTGTCTTACGTGCCGAGCAAGGCCAAGGCCCTGCTTACGGCGGTGCAAGCTTCACGAACGTGAAGGTCAACAACCCAGGTATCTCCGCGATCTACGGCGAAGCTGCAAGCCCGAACTTTACGGTAACGAGAGTGTCAGGGAACAACTGGTAGGCAATAAATAAAGAGGCCCTCCCATCTGTCATCCAGGATGACGATGAGGGGGCCTCTTTTTTCTCGTTGCGGACGTGCTAGACTGCTGCTCAGCGCTGCGCCGCATCGTTAAGACACACTAATGTTACTTTTCTACCGCCTTAACGATGTCGGACATCGTTAAGGCGTGTGCAAAGAAAATATGTCCTTCGCCTTCTCGACATCAAAGTCAGCTGCCCGTAAACTTTCTTTATATCCAATCCTAAAGGAGCTGATCGAATGAGCTTAGTAGACATTGCTATCGAGTTTGCCGCTACCGCCCATCAATCCCAATACCGTAAAGGAACAAATACGCCGTATATTTCCCATCCGTTTGGTGTGGCCATGATCTTATCGTCATATCTTTGCAACGAGAAGGTTATTATTGCCGCTCTGCTTCATGATCTTCTGGAGGATACCGATGTTACGGAACAGCAGCTAGTTGAAAAGTTTGGCCATGAAGTCACTTCCATCGTGAAGGCTTGTTCCGAACCGGATAAATCGCTCAGCTGGGAAGAACGGAAAACCCATACGATTGAGAATATCCCCACTGATCCGCTCGAAGTACGCTTAGTTGCCTGCGCAGACAAACTTCATAACCTGCGAAGCATGAAACGTGATTATGAAGCATTTGGTCCGAATTTCTGGGCACGATTTAAAAGAGGCGAGAAAGAACAAGCCTGGTACTACAAAAGTCTTTCTGATGCATTCGTTAAAGCTGAAGATAGCCAACAGCATCCGCTATTCTCCCAGTTTATTTATGAAGTAAATGATTTCTTCAATTAATCATAAACCTCATTTCAAAATATCATTATTTTCTAACGTTAACGCCTGCCTTTAAACCGACCCGCCAAAGCGGCGGAAGCTGCGGCACAATCATACCTACCAGCATAAACAAACAGCCGATTCCCGCGCGGACACCAAGTATCTCATCGAGCAGCAGATAGCCCCCAATCGCGGCAAATACCGTTTCCAAGCTCAGAATAATCGCCGCTTGTGTGGGATGAGCATTCTTCTGACCGACGATCTGCAGCGTATACGCGATACCAACTGAACAGATCCCGCCGTACAAGAGAGGAATTATCGCATCGGACAATCCAGCTAACTCAACCTTTTCAGTAGAGAAAGCCGCAATGAAGCTTAACAGCGAACAGGTCAAAATCTGCACCAGCGATAACTTCAACACATCCGTCTTTCTGGAAAAGCTGTCGATCATCAAAATATGTACGGACCAGAATAGCGCACCAACTAGCTCATATAGATCGCCTTTGCCAAGCGTTAGTTTATCCGTCATACATAATAAATAAAGGCCAATGACCGCCAGTATCGCACCTACAGCACTGTTTATCCCAAGCCGCTGCTTCAGGAACAAACCAAAGAAAGGTACGATAACAATGTACAGCCCCGTAACAAAAGCTGCTTTTCCCGCAGTCGTGTACATCAGTCCAATTTGCTGCAAAGACGCGCCAGCGAACAAAATAAGTCCCGAACAGAGCCCGTACAACGAGGCACTCTTAAATGATGAGCGAAGCTCTACATGCGTCTGACCAGCTTTTCGATCCATCACCCAAATAAGCGGAACCAACGACAGTGCCCCTAGTGCAAATCTAACCGCATTAAAAGTAAATGGCCCTGTATGCTCCATCCCTTCGCGCTGTGCCACAAAAGCGAATCCCCATATAAATGCTGCGATCAATAGAAATAAACTGGATTTTAATTGCGCTTGTTGTCTCATAATCTCTCCCGGCTTCACACGATCTAAGAAGTTAATTATACAAAAACAAAGCACAGCGGTCATCCGCTATGCTCTGTTCTTTGAAAAGCTTTATTCTTCCATTCCACCGTCAGATACCCTGCAAGCCACTTGATCGACTTCCATAGCCATCATAGATGAAGGCTCAGCCAAGCTGCGTACGGGTACTTCTAACTCTTGATCCGGCTCAGCAAGAGGATAAATCCTTGCTGTCCCCTTTTCTTCATCCACATGCTGAATATAGACCGGGAGCCCGTTATAATTCACATCTGCCATAATCGGAGATGCCGCAATCTCTGTTGCTCGATTAACATCCATCGCAATAACCTCCTCTGCTTCAAGCTCATTACAGTATGAGCGGAGGAGGAATGGAATATGCATCCAATTAGGCGTTAGATCTCTTCTTTCCCTTTTGCAAACCGTTCATAGTTGAACCTAAGAAGCTCTAACGCATGTGCAACATCTTCTTCGGTATTTAAATAAATCGACACCCATCCTGAATCAGGAAGAATATGATGGGCTTTCGCTTTTCCGACATTCACAGCATCATCACGTTTTGCCTTTGGCAATAGCAGGTCAACAAGCTGCTCACCATGAAGATGGCCGATCTCTCTTCCGTCAACAACGAACTCAATTCCTCCGAACCGATGCGGCCCCGACATTACTCCTGGCCAGGATAGCAGTACTTCTGTAACCTTCCCCATAAAATAGTCCCTCCAATCTACTACCTTAATGGATGTTATTACAGCTTAACTATTCGTATGTCTATCGTGTTATGACCTGATCACGTCTTGGGCCAACAGAAACGGTTGCGATCACAACGCCAATCTCCGACTCAATAAATTCTACATATTGTCTGGCTTCAGCTGGCAGCTCATCGTAATGTTTGATCCCCGATAGATCACATTTCCAGCCGGGCAGCTGCTTGAACACCGGTTTGGCAGATGCCAGTCTCGATGTAATCGGAAACTGATCAGTAATGCCGTCCTCCATCTCGTAACCAATGCATAAAGGAATTTCGTCTAAGTAACCTAATACATCCAAATTCGTTAGCACCACCGCGGTCGCCCCTTGCAAACGACATCCATAACGGGTTGCCACGGCATCGAACCAGCCCACACGTCTTGGCCGTCCCGTTGTTACGCCATATTCCCCGGCATCCCCGCCTCGCTGCCTGAGTGCTTCTGCCTCTGCACCATCCAGTTCGGAGACAAAGGGTCCCGCACCTACACAACTGGAGTAGGCTTTCGTTACGGCTATCACCTCAGTAATGGCGTAAGGGGGAAGCCCTGCTCCAACAGAAGCAAACCCTGCAAGTGTAGAGGATGATGTGGTAAAAGGATAAACACCATGATCCGGGTCTCGAAGTGCTCCCAATTGACCCTCCAGCAAAATATTTTGGCCATTCATATAAGCCTTCTGAAGTAAAGCCGTAGTATCGCCGATATATGGAGCTAGAAACTCTGCTTGTTTACGCAATTGCGGGATCCACTCGTCAGCTTCTATCGGTGGTTGTCCGTAAAAATGCTCGAGTAATACATTTTTAGTCTCCAGGAGCCTTTCAATACGTTCGCATAGCCGAGTGGGATCCAGCAGATCCGAGGCCTGAATGCCAAGCTTCATATACTTATCTGCATAAAAAGGAGCAATTCCCCGTCTAGTCGAACCAAAGCTGTTTTGGCCTAGTCTTTCTTCTTCAAGTTGATCAAACAGCTTGTGAATAGGTAGTACAATCTGTGCTCGATCGGAAATCATTAATTGTGGAAGTGGAACTCCTCGTGAGGATAAAGCCTGGAGTTCTTCCGACAATACGTCGATATCTAACGCTACTCCTGGTCCAATAATATTCATCACATTCGGGTTAAAAACGCCCGAGGGAAGGATATGCAGCGCAAACTTGCCATAGTCATTAATAATCGTATGCCCCGCATTGCTCCCACCTTGATAACGGACCACATAGGAAGATTGTGCAGCAAGCACATCCGTCATTTTGCCCTTTCCTTCGTCTCCCCAATTTGCTCCTACAATTGCCGTAACCGCCATCTTCTCAACCTCCGCTCATTTATTACTTACAAAGCTAATGATAAAGGCTAAGAAGTGTATTAGAATAATTCATATAACTAATATCCGATATAAATGTGAGGAATACCTATGGAAGTGAATTTGGAATGGTACCGTGTCTTTTATTGGATAGCGAAGACGGGAAGTTTATCGCGAGCAGCCGAACAGCTGCATATTACGCAGCCTGCAGTAAGTCATACGATTAAGCAGCTCGAGAGCACTTTGGGAGGGCAGCTCTTTTTCCGAACACCAAGGGGAGTAACCTTAACAACGGAAGGAGCCGTTTTGCTGCAATATATCGAGCAGGCGTTCCACTCTGTCGAAATTGGCGAAAAAGCTATTGCCGAAATGAACAACCTGAATAGCGGTGAAATCGCAATAGGAGCCAGCGACACGTTGTGTAAGCATTATTTGCTGCCCTATCTGGAGCAATTCCATAAAGAGCATCCCGGCATTCGAATTCGAATAACGAACCGAACAACACCAGAAACACTCGAGCTGCTGAAAGAAGGGAAGATTGATTTCGGTATTGTAAGTATGCCAGTATCCGATAAAAAGGTTGATATTCGTGAAAGCACACCTCTGCAAGACTGTCTCGTTGGAGGTACAGGATACCAAGCACTAGCAGCAAGCTCTCCACTGCCTCTTGAACAATTAAGCGAATATCCCTTGCTTTTACTCGAGAAAGGAAGCTATACCAGGTGTTACTTGGACGACTATGCAGCATCGCATGGAATAACGCTGACACCGGAATTTGAGCTTGGCAGCGTAGATCTTCTTGTCCAATTTGCCCGAAGTGGATTTGGCCTTGCGTTTGTCATTCGTAACTTTGTACTTGAGGAATTGCAGCGAGGCGAGCTGGTTGAAATTCCATTAACCCCCTCCATACCTGCTCGTCCTATTGGAATTGCAACTTTGAGAGGAGTTCCTATATCTGCAGCAACGAAATCCTTTCTTGCTTTATTACCTTAATCTCATGCAAAAACACAAAGGCCGAAGCATTCCCTAAAAAGGGGCTCCGGCCTATCATATCCGAAGATACGCAGTCCTCTTTAGCGGCTCGAACTGCTGCATCTAAGATTCTTATAATTTACCTTTCAAGTCCATCAAATACTTTAACAGTACAGCGAGGGCGCCCACGTAGTAGCCGACCAAAACTAGCCAGCCTGTTACATCCATTGCAGCAAGACCTGCAAGAAGGAGCAGCGGGAGCACATAGTAAACCATGTCTTTTAAATAGCCTAACACGAAGTCTGTTGAGAATTTTCCTCCTGTTACCATTTTGAACAAATCAACTAATAAGTTGGCTGCCATTGAGCCCATTACGACCCACATTGCGACTTCCATCCAAAGTGTAAATGATCCTAGCACTTTTCATCACCTCCGAATTAGAGGAATGTGATACGCTTACATTTTATGCAGAAAGCTCGCAAGTTGTCTCCACCATAAGCCTGTAAAAATAAAAATACACCGCCACATGAATGGCGATGTATTTCTCCGTTTTCACAATTTTAGATAGCCCTCGGCAATTTCTTCAGAACCTCACGCTTCACAGCTCTAACCGTCGCTACTCTATACCACGTAAGCAGAACTACGATGATACCTGTCGACCAATACATCGCCTGCGCCCATGGATAATGCGAGTCTGAACCGATCAAGAGGCCGTGGACAAGAGACAGAAAGTAACCGGGAAAAGCCAGCATATGCGTCATTTTCCATACTTTTTTGCCCAGCTTTTTCATCAGATCGGAAGACAGGATAACAAGGAAGGTGATATAGAAGGACAATGTGCCAAGGCCAGTTAGAATAGGATGCGAGTCTGAGGTGAAAGGGATCAGCAGCTCGCTAATTGAATAATTTACATATTGATCAAACCAGAGCACCGAGCCATGAATCATCCCGAATAGAAATCCAAACCAACCCGCTGATTGATGGATGGTAAGCACGATTGGTTTAGCTTTATTTTTGATCATACGCAATCCCATAGTAATACCTGCAACTGTAGAAAGAAACAGAAATAAATACGAGGTAATGCCTGACGCACGCGTAGTCGTCCATACACTAAAAGCTTCAATAACTCCATGCATGAAGAAGCTCCCCTTCCTCCACATACTGCCCAATCCTACCAACTGTCCGTATGGAACCGTCATGCAGAACGCCTATTGCCGCACAGGACGGATGATGACTAGCTAACCATTCGAAGCCATGCTTCGAACCAAGAATGACTACGCATTTGGCATACACTTCAGCGTCTACCAGATGAGGGGCAAAGAGGGTAACCTGGGCGAGATCAGACCGGGCAGATGCTCCGGTATGCGGATGAATAATATGGTGATGGAACTGTCCAAAATGATCCTTCCACTGCCGTTTTACCGTACTGCTCGTAGCGATTCCTGCCGGGTAGCGCACGCGAAGTGTCATCAAATCCCGGCTCGCCTCCCACGGATCACCAATGCCGATTGTCCAGCCCTCTTCCGGTACCCCCCACAAAGTAATGTCGCCCCCCGCTCCAACTGCTCCGGAACGGATTCCTGCTTGCTGAAGCATGAGAGATAATTGGTGGGCACTCCATCCTTTTGCAAATCCGCCCAGATCGACAGCAAGCCTCAGGTTTAGTCTAATGACACCTATATCCGGTTCAAAAATGACGGGAATATCACACTCGAAAGGCTTTGTCTTTAAGTCGTGCGTAACAGCCTCTCCCTTAAGAAGCTCATAAGACTTCGAATAACCAAGCTGGCGGATCACATGGCCCAAGTATGGATTAAACAACCCCTCTGTTGCTTCATAGTATCGATTCGCTTCATTCATCACTTCATACAGCAAAGTTGAGGCAAGAAAAGGTTGTCCCGCCGAACGATTGAATAATGACAACTCGCTGTGCGGATTAAATCGGCTGAGCTTTCCCTCTATGGTAGCCATCCAGCCCTCAGACATCTCCTGCGCTCCAACTGGCAGCCCTTTGGTGAAGAACTGCGTATTCATCGCGTTAAATCTATGCAAACTCATTTCCAGCTCCCTCCTTAAGATGCGTGGGTCCGCATGCCTTCATCTGTTGACTCTGAACTCGAGCCACGGCCGCGACCGCCAAGCGGGCGCTGCTGGAAGCTGTCTGAGCTGCTGCCGCCTTGAATACTCTCGTCAGTTGGACTGCTGCTTATGATGTCACTGCTGGCTGGACTAGCCGCAGAAGTTGTCTCGGAATGATTAATTACGCCTACCATACCTGTAAATAACGCTACGCTGGAGATGCCGACAACCCATTTTACCCACCTTGGATTAGCCATCTATGTAGCCTCCTTCATCGTTTCTATGGTAACTACAGTCAGTGTATACTCCATTCCTTAAATCAATCTGAAATGGCCTGCAAGGATTACATAGTGAAAAAGACCTACTTTTTACACACATGCTCTTCCAAGTGTTTCCTTTATCCTGATATAATCGACAGTAACGGACATTCTTCTCGTCAGGCTGGTGACTATTATAAGCATACTGCTCGATTCAACAACGATCGTTATTTTTCTTGGAATCGGATATCTATTCACGTTTATTGTGATGAGTGCTTACTGGCGTGATCTGATCATGGCTTTACCAGTCAGAGCATTCTTCTTGGCTAAGCTCTTGCAGTCCATCTCCTGGTTTTGTGCCGTATTACGTGGAGATATTTCAGATTTTCTATCCATCACCGTTGCCAATTCAATCATGTTTATCGGAGCATCTATGGAGATTATCTCTCTATTACACTTAAGGAACGAATGGCGTTCAGCCTTCAGAAATCTATATCTATCATTCCTCTTCCTTAGCATCGTTGGTTTTCAACTACTCCTTCATCACCATGAGGATATCCGAATCGCCTACTGCTCCTTCACCCTTGTGTTCCTTCTGGCGCCCGTGTACCGGTTAACTAAAGGGCCATCCCCATTAATGAAAGTCATAGGCTATATCTATCTATTCGTGATGGCTGCGAATCTCTTCAGAGGGGTAACGGCCCTCTTTACGGATATCTCCGCAAGCTTTTACACACCAGGTATTTATCAATTATTCTACCTACTGACTATTTATCTTCTTACGATTCTTTCAATCATGGGATTCTTACTGATGTGGAAGGAGAAAATCAATCAGGATCTGATTCGCTATGCCAGTTATGATGATCTGACCGGAACTCTCAATCGAAGAGCATTCACTGAGAATGCCCGGAATTTTCTCACGCGTTATGCGAAAAAAGGTGAAGCTGTATCGTATCTGCTGTTTGATATCGACAGCTTTAAGGACATTAATGATACATACGGCCATCATATAGGAGATCTCGTGCTTAAAGATGTTACGAACCGGATTAAGCAGCAATTAGGGGAGAATGATCTGTTCGTGCGTTATGGAGGAGATGAGTTCGGCATCCTGTTACCCGGGTTAAACGAGACGCAATCAAACGAATTGGCCGAACTGATCAAGAAACTGCTCGAAACGGTTCCAAGCAGCCTGCCTGTCACTTATACGATTAGTATAGGAGTACTCACTGTTGTCCCGGATCAGCACACTCATCTGGAATCGATGTATACAAGATGTGATCAAGCCCTATATACGGCCAAGCGCAACGGTCGAAACAGTATTTTCCGCAGCCAGATTGGCTAGATAACACTACCGAATATTGATAAAGGGCCTTGAGTCTCCCATGCGGAGATTCTCGGCCCTTCATTTCTATTCCAACCATCCTCTATCTAACTCTTATCGCTGTCGTATCCTTCTCTTGCCTGCTTCACATCGTCATAATGATCGACCGCCCAGATCTTAAGCATATTCATAATGGGAAGAAGCGACTCCCCAAGTGGTGTAAGTGAATACTCCGTTATTGGCGGAACAGAAGGTATAAGCTTGCGGTTAACTACGCCATCCCGCTCCAGCTGCTTCAGCGTTTGAGTCAGCATTTTCTGCGAGATGCCTTCAATACGCCTCTTCATTTCCCCGTAACGAATGGTGCCATCCTCCATCGCATAAATAGCCAGCGCCGTCCATTTGTTAGATATGATCTCCAGCACATGACTATACCTGCATGCCTCCAGAGAGATATCCGGCAGCTTCTTCATGACTGCTCCCTCCCTTTGTACGCACCTTTAAGTTCGTAACCCACTTTAAAGTGCCGTGTTACTAAATTTTATGACGTGCGCTATATTATGTCTATCTTTTACAAAGGAGTGTGCTTGAGATGAAAGCATTTGTGTTACAAGGCGGTTTTGGGCTTGATCATGTGATGGAGGCAGATCTCCCTATTCCTTCTCCTGGACCTGGGCAGGTTCTGATTCAGATAAAGGCAGTGTCCCTTAATTCCCGTGATACAGGAGTGATTGACGGATTTTATGAGCCGAATCGGACGGAGCCTCTTATTCCGGTCTCAGATGGTGTCGGCAGGATCATTGCCTTAGGGGAACACGCAGACAAGCTCCAAATCGGAGAACGGGTCAGCGGGATATTCACGCAAAGCTGGACAACAGGCGAACCTACACAGGAGAACTGGGTATCGACACTAGGAAGCCCACTTAACGGAATGCTTGCGGAGTATGTTGTACTGCCAGAAGAAGGACTAGTGAGGGTACCCGAACATCTCACTGATGAGGAAGCTGCAACTTTAGCCTGTGCAGGTGTCACGGCTTGGCATGCGATTCTGGAGGAAGGTCAAGTGAAAGCTGGTGACATCGTTGTTGTGCAAGGAACGGGTGGTGTGTCCCTATTCGCTCTGCAGTTCGCCAAGCTTCTGGGAGCAACGGTTATCGTTACATCCAGCAGTGATGAGAAGCTGGAACGCGCGAAGGAGCTTGGCGCCGACTATGGGATCAACTACAGAACAAATCCCGAATGGGATCAAGCTGTTCTAGCCTATACACAAGGGCGCGGAGCCGACCACATCGTTGATCTAGGTGGTGCATCTACACTGAATCGTTCCATCTCGGCGCTGAAAGTAGGAGGACAAGTAAGCATTATAGGCATTTTGTCAGGCGCAGCGGTTGAGGACTTCACCATCGTCCCTGCTATTATCCGCAAAGCCAGACTCCAAGCGATCAATGTCGGCAGCCGGGAAATGTTCGAAAGAATGAATGCTGTCATTGAGCAGCATTCCCTTCGCCCAGTCATGGACCGATCCTTCCCCTTCTCCCAATCCCTTGATGCACTCCGCTACTTGGCGCAAGGCTCTGCATTTGGGAAGATAAGTATTGTATTCTAAGTTTATGACCGGATAAAAATACACCGCTGAAGCGCCCTGAGGGACGAAGCGGTGTATTTTTTGTGCATCTTTATAAATGCGACCCGCCACTTACATCCATGCATTGCCCGGTAATCCAGCGGCTATCTGAAGAAGCCAGGAAAGCCGCAACATCCGCAATATCTGAAGGATCTCCCCATCTGCCGAAGCTCGAATATTCGGCGCCAAATCTATATCCGGACTCATCCTGCAACAAAGCATTATTCATATCTGTGGCGATAAAACCGGGCTGGAGGGCATTAACGGTAATCCCGCGATGTGCAAGCTGGGTAGATAAAGAAAGTGTAAGCGTATTGATAGCCCCTTTGGTCATACTGTATGCCGTAACCCCAGGCAGGGAAATCCTCGTTGTAGCAGAGGACAAATTAATAATTCTGCCGTTATCTCTTAGGCGGGGCAACGCTTGCTGAATGAGGAAGAAAGGAGCCTTTACATTGGTATTCATAACGTGGTCGAAGGCATCCTCTGTTGTATCCTCAATAGCAGCGGGAAGCCCCACACCTGCATTATTGACGAGAATATCAAAGGACCTCTCACCCGTGCGCTCCTCCAAAGCCTGGTCCAATTGTTCATAAAGCTTAGCAGCACTAGCAGCAGTCCCAAGCTCCTGCCCTATTGAAAAAGCTTCCCCTCCGTTTTGCTTGATTTGCCGTACAACATCAGCCGCCGCATCAATATTTGCACCATAGTGAACAACTATCATAGCTCCCTCCTGGGCAAGTCTCAGCGCAATAGCACGGCCAATCCCTCTGCTTGCACCTGTAACCAAAGCAATTTTTCCATTTAATCTACTCATGCTCCACTCAACTCCTTCTAATTTTTTACACTATTAGTTGTATCATAGGAGCAGTTTTGTAATGTTGCTGTTTCATTTTTCGGAATTCCTTGTGGCATTTACCTATATGCCGAATAGCCTAACTTATAAGGCATTATTCATGACGAGGAGAATATGACATGGCACTTGAGAGACCCTTCATCAGGGGAAGCAACTTGCCGATAAACCCTGAGCTTCTTCCGCAAGGCCCTGTTAATCTATTCGCAAGGTTTATTAGCCCAAACCCAATAACATCGGTGAATCCGGTTCAGCGCTTTCCTTCCATCCATCCTAACGCCTTTCTGAGTCCGTTCTCCACGGTTATTGGTGATGTGATCATCTGCGACAATGTGTTTGTAGCACCAAGCGCCACTCTTCGCGCCGATGAAGGAACACCTTTCTTCATGGCAAGAGTTCCAATATTCAAGACGGAGTGATCCTGCATGGCTTAGCTAATCAAGGTATTCAAGTAGGGAGTAAACGTTATGCAATCTTTATAGGCGACAGAGTTTCCATTGCTCATGGGGCTATTGTCCACGGTCCCTGCCTCATCGAGGATGATGTATTCGTGAGCTTCAAAGCCATTGTATTTAATGCATATGTAGGCCGCGGTTCTTATGTTTCAATGGATGCTATTGTGACAAACGGGGTACGAATCGCTCCTCAACGGTTTGTTCCACCTGGTGCACATATTGATACACAGGAGAAGGCCGACTCTCTTGGCCCCGTACCTAAGGACTCCGTGGAATTCGCCGAACAAGTTATTCGGGTTAACCGGGAGTTCCCTCCCTCCTACGATGCCATGTTTGGCAGTCATCGCTGCTCCTGCGGAATAGCCTATAACCACGCAAACTTATTACATTAAAGCAAAGACCGGGAATCCTCCGCATAGGAGACTCCCGGTCTTTTGATTATATTTTTCGCTAACAATTCATCCCGGATCGATTGACGAAGGGAAGAACTCGAGCTGTTCCGAAGTGTCGTTGCTTTACATTCTTATCCTTTCGCCCGCTGTACAGGCAATCCTTTAACATCCAGCTTGACGCGAAACAATGCACCGGCAAGCGGCTGCTTGCTGAGCTGCATTTCATCATGACCAATTCTTGCTGTTGTGATAAATAGCTCATCCAGATTCTCGCCGCCAAAAGTGCAGGACGTGACATTACTGACGGGAAGCGGAATGCTTGCCAGCTTTTCACCCGTAGATGGATTCCATCGAGAGATCTGCCAGCCATTCCAGTGGCCAACCCACAGCATTCCCTCTGAGTCGATGCACATGCCGTCCGGACTGCCCTCTCCTTCCGGGATCGTAATCACCGTTCTTCTGTTTGAGATCTGACCGGTCGCTTGATCATAATCGAAGGCATCAACAAAATTCTCAAAGGTGTCGATATAGTACATCAACGTTCCATCCGCATTCCAAGCTAGTCCATTCGAACAGCCAACCTCGGATAAGCGCGTAGAGAGCTTACCATCCTCAAGAACGTACAAATGTCCGCTTCGCTGGTTCCAAATGCTGCTCATTGTGCCTGCCCAGAATCGTCCGTTCGGATCACATTTGCCATCATTGAGTCTATTCGGACTATCCTCTTTGGTGTGCGCAATTAATGTTGTTGTTCCTGTCTCGAGGTCGAAACGATAGAACCCGTCTGCTAGTGCGAGAACCCATGCTCCATCCTCTGCAGGAACTGCTGCACCTACTTTCAGATCCAGCTGATATGCGATTTGTCTGCCATCACTCGGACGATAACGGTGAAGCTTGCAGCCTTCGATATCAACCCGGAACAGCTCCTGGAGCTGTTCATCCCATACCGGGCCTTCTCCCAACTGATCTTGCCCTTCCAACAGGCATTCCGAGCTATAAATCTTCATTTTTACCTCCTCAATATCTAAAAAAATGCTAATAATTTCCGATAATATTTATTATGAGCCCACAATGTAGGGTTTTGCAATTATTTGTCGAATGACATTCTTTGCATATTAATAGGAAAGGAATGAAAATGATGAAAAAGAAAATCGCAGGCATTGCGTTAGCTATACTTCTATGTTCTTACGCCTCATTAAGCTTTGCCAGCACAAAGACATCTGCAGATTTCACTGATTTGAAAGATTTGGACGCGGCTACAAAAGCCAAGTTTGATGCCATGATCAGCGCAGGAATCTTCGACGGCGTCTCCGACACTAGCTTTGGTCTGAAGGAAGAGATGAACCGCGCCCAGTTCGCGAAGGTCGCTTCACTAGTCATGGGACTCAAAACGGATGATTCTTTGAAGACATCCAGCTTTAAGGATGTGAAAGCTGATGATGCGGCTAACGGCTACGCCCTTCCGTATATTGAAGCGCTTAAAGCCGCAGGAGTTACGGAGGGCTACGGAGCAGGTATTTACGATCCAGCAGGCAAAGTAACGAAGGAACAGCTTGCAACGTTCCTGGTCAGAGTTCTAGGCAAAGATGCTGATGCAAAAGCTAAGGACGGCATGGATAAAACCGTATCGGATTGGGCGCAAGGTTATGTCGCGCTGGCCCTTGAATTAAAGCTGCTGAATAATGGCACGGACGGTAAATTTGGCGGACAAGCCAATGCAACACGCGACATGCTGCTGACAGGTTCGTACGAAACCAAGCAGCAATATGTACCACCAGCAACACCTACTCCAACTCCAACTCCAACTCCAGTATATATCTCACCGCCGGTGAATACTGGCGAGCAACCTGGCGACGGCTCCGGCGAGCAACCTGGTGACGGCTCTGGTGAGCAACCAGGTGACAGCTCCGGCGAGCAACCTGGCGACAGCTCTGGCGAGCAACCTGGCGACAGCTCCGGCGAGCAACCTGGCGACAGCTCCGGCGAGCAACCTGGCGACAGCTCCGGCGAGCAACCTGGCGACGGCTCCGGCGAGCAACCTGGCGACGGCTCCGGCGAAATCCCTGGCGGCGACAATGGCGACGATTTGCCAATTACCGATCCTACCGGGGGTTGTCAAGCATATGGTTGTGTGGTAATTATCCCTCCTGGTTGGGGTGGGTAAAAACAACGGTGCGGGAACTTCCCGTACCGTTGTTTATTTTTTTATCCTGCCCGATAAAAAGACAGCACCCAGCACACGCCGTTCCGGTCCGTTACAATCGCCAAATAGCCATTAAACGGTGCCTCGTACATGGCCGTCTGCACTGTACCACTTCCTGCAAATTCTTCATAGATCCTTCTGAAGGCTTCTTCCGTGTCGATCTTCAGAAACACTCTAACATAATCGCCTTTCACAGCCGGCTTCGCCGCCTGAGTATCTGCAAACTTAAGAGATGTTCCCTCTACATGAAGATCCGCATTTAGAACCGTATCCCCCTGCTGGCGCAGGATCACGATCTCACCGCCAAAGACGCTTTGATAATATTTAATTTCCTCTTTGCAATTCTCCACTGCGATAAAAGGGTGTGCAATCATCCTATTCATCCTCCTCCGTCAAATTATGAAGCACATTTTTTAACAGCGTTAACAACAAGCCATATTCTTCATCGCTGATTCCTCTTCGGGTCTTGCTTTTGATCCGATTCAACGTTTCCTGCACCTTCGGTACTACCTCATGACCAGCTTCTGTCAAATAAAGCAGATGGTAGCGGTTATCGACCGGATCGGCCTCCCTGCGTACGTATCCTTCTGCTTCCAGCTTGGCGATAGCCTTCGCCGTTGTCGTCTTATCAATAAGCAGCTTCTCGCTTAGTGCTTTTTGTGTGACTGGCTGCTGAGAGGCAATCGCCATCAGAAAAATATACTGCCCGCTTCCAATCCGGTATGGTGCCAGCTCAGCTGAGATCAGAATCTGCATATGGCGGTAAATCGCCGAGATGTATTGCCCATGTGATTCCGAAGCATTCTCATGCCCTTTATTCCAATTCCCGCTCAGATTATGCCCTCCTCCACAATAGGATGTTATTGCAACTAATTTATTCTCATCATATGCCATATAGCATGCTATTGCAACTAATTTTTATTAAAATTTTCCAGTACAGCAAATTAGGAATCCACACCCCATTTTGAGAACGACCAGTAAAAAATAATTCTTTACCGATCGTTCTCAATATGATATTCTAATCTCGAAAGGAGGCAGAAACGATTTGGCCAGAAGCAAGGAATTTGATGAAGATGCCGTGCTGCTGAAGGCAATGAAGCTGTTTTGGGCACAGGGCTACGAGAAGACCTCCATGCAGGATCTTGTTGAGCATATGGGCATCCACAGAAGAAGCATTTACGATACCTTCGGTGATAAGCACGCGTTATATTTGTTAGCTTTGAAGCGCTATAGCGATACGGTCTGGAAGTCCATTGAACAACGGGCCAACACCTCCTTCACAGCAAAAGCTGCCATCCGCTCTCTCATGGAAACAACGATTGCTCAGGATGAAGAACGTCCACAAGGCTGTTTAATGGTGAATACAGCTGTGGAGTTAGCCTTGCATGATACCGAGCTTGAAGCTTATGTCAGCAAAAGCTTGGAACATACCGAGGAGCTGATCCGTGATTTGCTCGTCAGAGGCCAGCAAGCCGGCGAACTATCTGCTGCACTTGATGCGGAGATGTTATCTGCTTACTTCAACAATGCGCTGACGGGACTTCGGGTGATTGCGAAGACACAGTACAATAGAGAGAGATTACAACAGATTATTGCGACAACAATGTCTATTCTAGACTAAATTTTTTTGCATATTATAGAATGATCGTTCTCAAATTAAGAAATAAGGAGTCGTGTTCATAATGAGTAAATTAAACGGAAAAGTAGCATTAATTACTGGAGGTAACAGCGGAATCGGGCTGGCTACCGCCAGAAGGTTTGTAGAGGAAGGCGCAAAGGTTGTTATTACAGGCCGCAATCAGGATTCTTTAACAGCAGCAGTTAATGAGCTTGGCCAAGAGAAAGCCTTCGCCGTACAGGCGGATGTAACGGATCCTGCTGATGCAGAGCAAGCGGTTGCTGCTGCCATTAAGCAATTCGGCCAATTGGATATCGTCTTTGCGAATGCCGGTATTGCTGGCAGTACACCGCTTGGTGATACGAAGCTGGAAGACTTCGAACAAATTTTAAAGATTAACGTGACTGGTGTCTTCTTCACCGTGCAGGCAGCGGCACCTTATTTGCAGGCTGGCGCATCTGTGATCCTTGTCGGTTCGGTGCTCGCTACTACCGGCGGGGTCGGCAGAGCAGCTTATGCCGCCAGCAAAGGTGCTGTCAGCAGTATGGCCAAAGTATTTGCCTCCGAGCTGTCGCCGCGCGGTATCCGGGTGAATACGGTTGTGCCTGGTGCGACCAAAACCCCAATCTGGGGAGCTTCTGCACCTGAACAACTGGAGAAATTGGAGGCCGCTCTCTCCTGCTCCATTCCGCTTAACCGTCTCGGTGAACCTGAGGAAATTGCGAATGCGGTATTATTCTTGGCCTCGGATGAATCCTCCTTTGTTCAAGCTGCCGAGCTTCAAGTTGACGGCGGAGCTTATGGAGCACCACTCGGCGCTCCAATCTATCGCCAATAAGCGTCTTATCAACAACAGGCCGTTCCTGCTGAAGGGTCCTCCCTTCTCAGGAGCGGCTTGTTTGCTGTTCTTTGGCTTTTCTTGAAGCTTGTTTTCAAGCTGCTGAACAGCCTGTTCTAACTTTTCGCTCGTGATGGTGGAAGCCTCTCCGGGCTCCGGTCCAAGTTATTCAGAGTTTGGTCTTCCTGTTTCTCAGCCTCCTCGATGGGTAGAAGTACCACGGAAAGCGGCTATGAAATCACAACTCGCCATTATCGTAGTTTTTCATGTGAAGGCTGCCCATTGAAAGAACGATGCACGAAGGCACAAGGAGATCGTGAAATAAAGGTCAGCATGGAATATCTTCGCCTTAAACGACAAGCTCGGGAGCAATTAAAGAGTGAAGATGGACATGCCTTATCGGTTCGACG